>JAGVJJ010000037.1 GCA_020051175.1 Bacteroidia bacterium
CGGCTTCTATAACAGAATCTCCATCCTCCACTGAAACATATACCGTAACCGGCACCAGCAATGGCTGTTCCGGAACGGGTATAGGAACGATTACTATTGGTGGCGCATTAACTATAACGGTTAATTCCGTGGCAACCTGTTCCGGGCAGCCTGCAACGCTTACTGCAACCGGTGCTGATACGTATATATGGTCTACAGGCGCAACAACGGCTTCTATAACAGAATCTCCATCCTCCACTGAAACATATACCGTAACCGGCACCAGCAATGGCTGTTCCGGAACGGGTACAGGAACGATTACTATTGGTGGCGCATTAACTATAACGGTTAATTCCGTTGCAACCTGTTCCGGTCAGCCTGCAACGCTTACTGCAACCGGTGCTGATACGTATATATGGTCTACAGGCGCAACAACGGCTTCTATAACCGAATCCCCATCCTCCACTGAAACATATACAGTAACAGGTACAAGCAATGGTTGTTCCGGAACAGCTACGGGCACAATAGATGTAAATGCAGTTCCTTCTGTTTTATTTTCCGGGGATGTGCTTTCAGGTTGTGATACTTTCTGTACCAATTTTACAGATGCATCAACAGTAAACAATGGTTCAATTATTTCCTGGAACTGGGATTTTGGTGATGGTCAATCTTCGGATTTGCAGCAGCCGCAGCACTGTTTTAACCAGCTGGGTTCATATTCCATAACCCTGACTGTTGCTGCAGACAATGGCTGCAGCGCTTTGGTAACGCTACCGGATATGATAAACCTGGGTGGTAGGCCTGTTGCAGACTTCATTGTTCCTGAATCCCTCAATATAATGGAGCCGGAAGTAGCCTTTGCTGATAATTCAACCGGTGCAGATTCATGGAGCTGGGTTTTTGGTGATACACTGTCTGATTCCTTGCTGAATATCAGCATTGAAAGTTCTCCATCGCATATTTATTCCGAACCAGGTGGTTATTGTGCTTTGTTGACCGTTACAAATACTACAGGCTGTATAGATACCACTGAGAAATGTTTTGAAATATACACTGATTATACTTTTTACATACCAAATTCCTTCTCACCAAATAATGATGGGAAAAATGATGAATTTTACTGCAAAGGAGAAGGTGTCATGGAATTTAAGATGGATATTTTTGACCGTTGGGGCACCATTGTTTTTACTACCACTGACATAAACCAGCACTGGGACGGAAAACCATTAAAAAGCGCGAAAGTAGCACAACAGGATAGCTACGTGTATGATATTGTCACCAAAGACATATACAAGGAACGCCACCAATACACGGGTAATATCATTATTGTCCGGTAAAAAGCTCCGAAAAAACTAAGTATAAAAAATGGTCAGCTGTGGCTTACTTCGCCACATACATCACTTCTTTTACAGCTTTGATAACACGCGCTGCATTTGGCAATGATGCCTCAATAAGTGTAGGAGCATAAGGTAAAGGAACATCGGCACATGTTACGCGTAATACGGGCGCATCCAGGTAATCAAAAGCTTCTCTCTGAACTTTGAATGCTACTTCAGTAGCAATAGAACCCAATGGCCATGCTTCTTCCACAATAACAAGGCGGTTTGTTTTCTTTACGGAATTGATAACTGTGGCATAATCAATCGGGCGGATGGTGCGTAAATCAATTACTTCAGCGCTGATACCTTCTTTTTCAAGTTCTGTTGCAGCGTTCAAAGCCTGTTTGATAATTTTTCCAAAAGAAACAATGGTTACATCTTTACCCTCGCGCTTGATGTCTGCAACACCAATTGGGATAAGGTATTCTCCTTCAGGTACTTCACCTTTATCGCCATACATCTGCTCGCTTTCCATAAAAATAACCGGGTCGTTATCACGGATGGCCGATTTTAAAAGGCCTTTGGCATCGTACGGGTTGGATGGAACAATTACTTTTAATCCTGGGCAGTTAGCGTACCAGTTGTCGAAAGCCTGTGAGTGCTGAGAGCTAAGCATGCCCGCAGAAGCTGTTGGGCCGCGGAACACGATAGGTACCGGGAATTGGCCGCCACTCATGCTCATCATTTTTGCAGCTGAATTTATTATCTGGTCAATAGCTACCAGTGAAAAGTTAAATGTCATGAACTCAACGATAGGACGTAGTCCGTTAGTAGCGGCTCCTACAGCAATACCTGCGAAACCGAGCTCGGCAATCGGGGTGTCAATAATACGCTTTGCTCCAAATTCTGCTAGCATCCCTTTGCTCACCTTATAGGCACCGTTATATTCGGCAACCTCTTCTCCCATTAAAAATATTTTTTCATCTCTGCGCATTTCTTCGTTCATTGCTTCACGGAGTGCTTCACGAAATTCAATTGTTCTCATTGTTTCTGGTATTTAGAACTGCAAATTTAATGCTTTTTGACCTATTAATTACCAATTAATATGAATTTCGGGTTACAATAGTATAAATCATTGTTTTGTGCCTATAATCCGTGTTCCTGTAGCTTTTAACTTCCAACTTATTTAGTATTTTTGGACAAAATTTTAATTGTATGGAAAATCAGTTTGATGTTATTATTGTTGGGGGAGGGATTGTGGGTCTGGCTTCTGCCTATAAAATTAACTTAAAATATCCCGGCAAAAAGGTATTGGTTCTTGAGAAAGAAAAGGAAGTTGCGGCACACCAGACGGGACATAATTCAGGTGTTATCCATTCCGGGTTGTATTATAAGCCGGGCTCATATAAAGCGAAGAACTGTGTTGATGGCAGAAGGGAACTGGTTGCATTTGCAAAAGAACACAAAATACCGCACGATATATGTGGAAAAATTGTAGTGGCTAGTGATGAATCGGAGCTGGCACACATGAACAGGGTATTCAATAATGGCACAGCAAACGGGGTTGAGGGCATTGAAAAAATTGATGCAAAACAAATCAAAGATATTGAACCATATTGTGTGGGTATTGCCGGCCTTTGGGTACCCTGCACCGGAATTATTGATTACGCAGATGTTTCACGCAAATACGTAGAGCTGATACATGCGAAATTCCCGGGCAGCAAGGTGTTGACCGAACATGAAGTTACAGACTTTGTAAAGCACGCGGATTATACCGAAGTGGTTACACCGAAAGGAAAATTCAAAGGGAAATACATTATTACCTGCGCAGGTTTGCAAAGCGACCGTATTGCAAAAAAAGAAGGCGCTAAAATAAGTACTGCAATTGTCGGTTTCCGTGGCGACTATTACGATTTAACGGACAAAGGCCTTAGCAAGGTTAAGAACCTTATTTATCCTGTTCCTAATCCTAAGTATCCCTTCCTGGGTGTGCATTTTACACGCATGATTCACGGAGGTACGGAGTGTGGACCGAATGCAGTATTCGTGTTTAAACGCGAGGGGTACGGCAAAACGGATTTTTCATTGAAGGATACTGCTGATGCTTTTGCATTTGGGGGAACCTGGAAGTTTTTTGCAAAAAATATGAAGTTTGGCCTGGACGAGTACAGGGGAGCATTCTCTAAAAATTATTTCCTGAAACGCCTGCGCAAACTGATACCGAGTCTTGAACTGGATGATTTAAAACCGGGCAGGGCAGGGGTTCGCGCGATGGCACTGGCTCCGGAAGGTGAAATGATTGACGATTTTAAGATTGAGGTGAACGGTAATGTGATCCATGTATTAAATGCCCCTTCACCTGCAGCTACTGCATCGCTTGCAATTGGTACTGCTATACAGGAAATGGCTTCGAAGCATTTTAACCTGAATTAAGAATTCCCTGTGTTTCATGGGTATTAACAGATAAGGATCGATCAATACTATGAGTAACAAAAAAAAGGAAAGGATAAAGGTTGCCGGAGGTAATAGTTCAGCATCTCAATCCGGCACAAAACAGGCGTTTTTGTTACTATGTGGTATTGTGCTGCTTACCGGTATTGTCTACTTTCCATCTTTAAAAAATGGCTTCACCAATTGGGATGATAATGTATATGTTGCTGAAAACCCATTAATAACAAAGCTTTCTGCAGAGAATGTCAAAAAAATATTTAGTACTGAAAGCACCGTTTCGAATAACTACCATCCGGTTACCATACTTTCGCTTGCCATAGATTACAAGCTTTCCGGGTTTAATCCCAAAACCTACCACAACACCAATTTATTGTTTCACCTACTGAATGTAGTCCTGGTATTCTGGTTCATTTATTTGCTAAGTGGAAGAAAGGTACTGGTTGCGGGGATTGTGGCTTTGTTTTTTGGAATTCATCCCATGCACGTGGAATCTGTTGCCTGGATATCGGAACGTAAAGATGTTTTGTACACGTTTTTTTTCATGAGTGCCCTGGTGTGTTATTATAAATACCTTAATAATACTGGAAATAAAAGGTGGTTGCTATACCTGGCTGTTCTGCTGCTTTTTGTAGTTTCTGTTTTGTCAAAGGCAATGGCAGTGGTGCTTCCGCTTGTATTGCTTTTGGTGGACTATTACACAGGCAGAAAGTTTGACAAATATGTATGGTTGGAAAAGGTTCCATTCTTTATCCTGTCATTTGTGTTTGGTATGCTTGCATCCCGTGTGCAGGCCGGTGCTATAGCTGATATTGATACATTTACATGGCTGCAGCGTTTATCCTTCGCTTCGTACGGACTGGTAAACTATATTGTTAAGTTGTTTTTGCCTCTTAATTTGTCCTGTTTTTATCCATACCCTAACCTTATTGACGGGCATCTGCCCGTTATTTTCTATATAGTTCCGTTTATTGCTGCAGGACTGCTGATTGGGTGTTTACTGATGGTGAAACGCAGCAGGGTATTGGTGTTTGGCTTTTTGTTTTATTGTGTTACTGTTGCACTGGTGCTTCAGTTCATTTCCGTGGGCCAGGTGATTATGGCCGACAGGTATTCTTATGTACCTTATATTGGCCTGCTTTTCCCTGTTGCTATGGGTTTTAACTGGTTGTGTGAGCAGACTGAAACGCGTTTCGGATTATGGAAAAAACTTTGTGGTGGTTTAATCATTGTGTTTGCAGTGCTTTCCTGCTGGCTCAGTGCAGAACAAATTAAGGTTTGGAAAAACAGCGATACCTTGTGGACTAACGCTATTCGCAATCACCCAAGCAGTGAGGCATTCCGCAACCGTGGAAGTTATCTTGTAAACAAAGTGGGATATGATAAGGGGCAGAAACGGGTGGCTGAAAATGAGTATGACAGGGCACTTCAGGATTTTAATGTATCAATAAAAATGAATCCCAATAATGCCAAGGTATACATCAACAGGGCAAATATATATGGCCTGAAAAAGCAATTCGACCTGGCCTTAAATGATTATTCAAAAGCAATAGAACTGGATAAAACGGACCCACAGACTTTTTTTAACAGGGGTATTACGTATAGCTTTATGCGTCAATTTGATAAAGCTGCCGAGGATTACTCTACCGTGCTGGCCATGCAGCCGGGCTTTAAGGCTGCCAAGCAAAACCGGGCTTATGTTTATGCTGATAAGGGAGATTATGAGAAAGCCATCGTGGAATTAAATGAACTGATACAGGCTGAACCGACTAACCCTGTCTATTATTTTTACCGTGGTTTTTCGAACTACAAACTCAATAACCTCCTGGCTGCTTTGGAGGATAATACACTTGCTATAAAGTATAATCCGTCTTATGATGCTGCTTATTTCAACCGTGCTGTTATAAATGAAGCACTGAAGCACTACCCGGATGCACTGAATGATGCCCTGAAGGCTCAAAGCCTGGGATATAAAGTAAACCCGGGTTATATTGAAAATCTGCAAAGGCAGAGGTAGTGCCTGTGAATTAAAATATTAAAATAACAAAATGCTGAATATAAATTTTAATCCTTTCCCGGTATTGGAAACAAAACGCCTGGTGTTGCGCAATCTGCAGGAAAGTGATAAATATGATTTGTTTGACATAAGGAGCAACTCTGAAACCATGCAATATATCCCGCGGCCGCTTGCAAAAACAGTGAACGATGCTGCTGAAGTCATTAAAATGATAACAGGCTTTACAAGCAGTAACGAGCGCATCAACTGGGCCATTACTGAAAAGGGGGAAGATAAGCTCATCGGTGTTATCGGTTATGTGAATTTTAAACAGGAAAGTTTCAGGGCTGAGGTGGGCTATGTACTTAATAATAAATATACGCGTAAGGGTATAGCGTACGAAGCCTTGGAAGCGGTGCTGGATTACGGCTTCAATACAGTGAACCTGCATTCAATTGAGGCAATTATCCGGCCCGAGAACGTTGCATCTGTTAGACTTGTTGAGAAAGCCGGCTTTATAAAAGAGGCTTATTTCAGGGATTATGTTTTTCACAATAACCGTTTTTACGATGAGCTGGTGTATTCGCTTATTCGCCCCGATAAGTATCGTGTATCCTGATATTGTATATTTTGCAAATAGTAGTATTTTTACGTAAATAAATTTTATAATATGAAAAACCGTATCCTATCTTCTTTTTTTCTGGTTTCCGTGCTGTTCCTGGCGCTTGGCATTCCTGGTTCTTATGCACAAAAGCCGTTGAAATATGAAAGTGTTCCCAACGATCCTTTGAATGCCCGTATATATAAGCTCGATAATGGTTTAACGGTCTATATGACTGTATACAAAAATGCACCGCGCATCCAAACCTACATTGCTACAAAGGCAGGCAGTAAAAATGATCCGAAGGATGCTACCGGTCTGGCGCATTACCTGGAACACATGCTCTTTAAAGGGACTGATAAATACGGTACCAAAGATTATGCAAAAGAAAAAATAGAGCTGGATAAGATTGAAGCGCTGTATGAACAATACCGTAAAACCAAGGATGAAGACCAGCGTAAAGCTTTGTATCACCAGATTGACAGCATTTCCGGAGTTGCATCCAAATTGGCCATTGCAAACGAATATGATAAAATGCTTACCAATATTGGGGCGAAAGGAACCAATGCATATACCTCACTGGAGAAAACGGTGTATGTGAACGATATCCCTTCCAACCAGCTTGAAAGATGGACAGCTATTGAAGCTGAACGCTTCCGTAATCCGGTTCTGAGGTTGTTTCATACCGAGCTGGAAGCTGTTTATGAGGAGAAAAACCGTGGACTCGACAGTGATGGACGCAAAGCGTGGGAGGCGCTTTTTGCTGGTCTGTGGCCAAACAATACTTACGGTTCACAAACAACCATAGGTACTATCGAACATTTGAAAAACCCTTCGCTCACTGAAATTAAAAAATATTATAATGCTTATTATGTGCCTAATAACATGGCCATTTGTTTATCCGGTGATTTTAACCCCGATGAAGCAATAAAAGTAATTGCAGAAAAATTCGGAGCCATGAAAAGCAAGCCTGTTCCGGTATATGAACCATTTATTGAAAAGCCAATCACTGTACCAGTCATTAAAGAAGTGATTGGACCTGATGCTGAAAGGGTAATGCTGGGTTACCGCTTTGGTGGCGCATCTACAAAAGATGCTGATATGATAATGCTTATCAATAAGCTACTTTACAACGAAAAGGCGGGACTGATTGACCTTGATTTGAACCAGCAGCAAAAAGTGCTTGAAGGATACTCTTTTGATATGGTTTGTAAAGACTATTCGGCTCATATTTTTGGTGCTGCACCTAAAGAGGGACAATCCCTGGAGCAGGCGAAAGATCTGTTGCTTGAGGAAATCAATAAGCTTAAAACCGGGGATTTCCCCGAGTGGATGCTGAGCGCTATTATCACTGACATGAAGCTGGAAGAAACCAAAATGTATGAGAGAAATGGCAGTCGTGCTTCTGCCTTTGTGGAAGCATTTACTACTGACAGAAACTGGCAGGACTATGTAAGTACGATTGACCGCCTTTCGAAGATTACAAAGCAGGAGGTGATGGATTTTGCAAAAGCAAATTATAAAAATAACTATGTGGTGGTATATAAGCGTACCGGAGTGGACAACAATATCCAGAAAGTGATAAAACCACAAATTACGCCTGTAGATGTTAACCGTAATGATGAAAGCGCTTTTGTAAAGAACATCAAAAATTCGGTGGTGAAAGACATTGAGCCAGTTTTCCTTGATTATACGGTGGATATAAAACACCTGAAATTAAACGAAGGTGGAGTTCCCGTGCTTTATACCGCCAACACAGAAAACAAAACATTTGACATGTACTATGTGCTGGATATGGGTACTAACAATGATAAAAAGCTGGATATTGCGGTTAACTACCTGAAATACCTTGGCACCAAAGAATTGTCTGCAGCCGCATTCCAACAGGAGCTTTACAAGCTGGGATGTTCCGTAGATGTATATGTTGGTGAAGACAATGTGTGGGTGAGCATTCGTGGTCTAACAGAGAATATTGAAAAAGCTGTAAAACTGTTTGAGGATTTGCTTAAAAATGCGCAGCCGAACGATGAGGCCCTGAAAAACCTTGTTTCAGATGTGCTCAAGAAGCGTGAGGATGCAAAGCTGAACAAATATGAAATATTGTACGGTGCATTGTTCTCATATGGCAAGTATGGAAAAAAATCACCCTACACAAACATTTTGTCGGCAGAGGAGCTTGGAAAGCTTAGTTCCAAAGAGCTTATTGATATCATCAATAAACTTACTTCTTACCAGCACCGTATCCTTTATTATGGAAGCAACACACCGGACGAGCTTTTGGGTGTGATGAACAGGATGCATAAAGTGCCGGCAGTGCTTGCCCCCGTGCCGGAGCCTTTGAAATTTGAAGAGCAGGATGCCTCCGGAAATGTGTATGTTGTGGATTACGACATGAAACAGGCTGAAATAATCCTGCTGTCGAAAGATGGTAAATACAACAAAGAGAATGCTGCCATGAGCCGCATATTCAATGAGTATTTTGGTGGTGGGATGTCTTCTGTAGTTTTTCAGGAGATGCGTGAATCCAAAGCCCTTGCATATTCTGTGTATTGTAGCTACAGTGCACCATCGAAAAAGGAAGAATGTAACTATGTGTTCTCCTACATTGGTACACAGGCCGATAAATTACCAGAGGCTATGGCAGGAATGATGGAGCTTATTGAGAAAATGCCAGAGTCGGAAAATAATTTTAAAGCTTCCAAAGAAGCTGTATTGCAGGCCATCCGTTCCGAAAGGATTACAAAATCAGGTATCTTGTTCAATTACGAAAATGCTGTGAAGCTTGGCTTGAATTATGACATCCGGAAAGATATTTACCAAAATGTGCCCAAAATGACGCTTGCAGATGTGAAAGCATTTGAGCAGAACCATTTGAAAAATAAAAAATACGATGTGCTTGTTGTTGGTAAAAAGGATAACCTGGATTTAAAAACCCTTGAAAAGTATGGTAAAGTGAGCTTCCTTTCTTTGCCGGATATTTTCGGGTATTAATCTTATGGAATATGTTGTATTTGTTTAAAATTACAACAGTATGCAGGCATACTATTATTGGTCAAAATCTTATATTTGTATTATAACTGTTAATTATTAACCAAGAACTATTAACTCAATAACTAAATAACCATTAACAAAATGAGCAAAATAAAAGTAGCCAACCCTGTGGTTGAATTGGATGGAGATGAAATGACAAGAATCATCTGGAAGTTTATTAAGGATAAATTGATCCTTCCTTACCTGGATGTGGATATTAAGTATTATGATTTAGGAATTGAGCACCGCGATGCTACAAATGATCAGGTAACCGTTGATGCTGCTGAAGCAATTAAAAAATACAATGTGGGTATTAAGTGTGCTACTATCACGCCAGATGAGGCACGTGTAGAAGAGTTTAAATTAAAGCAGATGTGGAAATCACCGAACGGCACTATCCGTAATATCCTCGATGGTACTGTGTTTCGTGAGCCTATTGTTTGTAAAAATGTTCCACGCCTCGTTCCAAACTGGACGGCACCAATCTGTATTGGCCGCCACGCTTTTGGTGATCAGTACCGCGCTACAGATTTCGTAACAAAAGGAAAAGGAAAACTGACTGTTACTTTTACTCCTGAGGATGGTGGTACGCCACAATCTTTTGAAGTATTCAATTTCAAAGGTGATGGTGTTGCTTTAACCATGTACAATACCGATGAATCCATCAAAGGATTTGCTTATTCCTGCTTTAATACTGCATTGCAAAAGAAATGGCCTTTGTACCTTTCTACCAAAAATACCATCCTTAAAAAATACGATGGTCGTTTCAAAGATATTTTTGAGGAAATCTATCAGAAAGAATTCAAAGCTAAATTTGAGGCTGCTGGTATCGTGTATGAGCACCGTTTGATTGATGATATGGTTGCTTCTGCATTGAAGTGGAATGGAAACTTTGTATGGGCTTGCAAAAATTATGATGGTGATGTACAATCCGATACTGTGGCACAAGGCTTTGGTTCATTGGGCTTAATGACTTCTACGCTTGTTACCCCTGATGGAAAAACAATGGAAGCTGAAGCGGCACACGGAACTGTAACCCGCCACTACCGCGATTATCAGGCTGGTAAGCCAACCTCAACCAATCCAATTGCATCTATTTTTGCATGGACACGTGGTTTGGAGTTTCGCGGAAAGCTGGATAACAACCAGGAGTTAATCAACTTCTGCCAGGCTTTGGAGCAGGTATGTGTTGAAACGGTTGAGTCTGGTAAAATGACGAAGGATTTAGCTGTGTGTATCCATGGTAACAAAGTGAAATTGGGTGAACATTATCTGAATACAGAAGATTTCTTATCTGTATTGGATACAAACCTGAAGGCCAAGCTTGGTAAGAAAGTGATGGCATAATATCATGCTTTAAGTAATAAGAGAGGGCCTTCTTTTACAGAAGAAGGCCCTCTCTGTTTTTGCCTGGAGTTTAAATGTGTGTCAGTGATTCGTAAAGTTGGATACCTGTCAGATAAATTGCTTTAGCCATTCTTTCGCTTCTTCATCATCAGTAAAGCTCTTCATCGGTATTGGCGGGGGCTTGAATCTGAATAGAATATTCATTATAAATTTCGATAACCCAGGTTTTGAAATCATTGCCATTGCTTTATAAATGACAGGTAATTGCTCTGTTGAGTACTTGCGTGTTTCTTTATCCGGTACCGGACTATCAGATAAGTATATTAATAACGGAACAGGTTTATTCCCGGTTATCTGTTTACAAGAGAAACATTACCGGATGTATTTGCAATTGTGCGCCTTGGGCTTTTGGAAAGTGAAATAAGTACTCCATTTTCAAACCAGTATGTTGCTATCTCGTCCTCCCAGGTGCGTCTGTCGGTTGGGATATTTATTTTGTGATCCATTCTTTATCATTACTATTTGATTTATACAATTTTGATTACGCTTTAACATGCAACGACAAGAAGAAGCAATAATTAGACTTAAGTAATTTTTTGGGAAATAGTAAAACAAATACTCCGAATATAATGGCATAAAAATTCGATTCTTTAAATTTTTAAATTGGGCGTGACTTTACTATTACAAATTTTTCTTTCCACTTTAAAAATGGCGTTTCCAGAAACTTGTATGAAACAACTGATAAGACAATAGTAAACGACATCGCGATTATAAAAGAAAGATATAGATTGTCAGAGTAACCACTTATTACACTGGTTGCGAATGTATGATAAACATATAATCCATACGATCGTTTGCCTAAAAAAACTAAAGGTTGGTAGGAAAATATTTTTTTCAAATAACCACTGTTTAAAATTGCATACAACAATACGGCAGCAAATAAGCCCGCCAGGGAGTATGAAATAAATAACAAATAGGAAACAGTTTGTATGTCTGGCAAAAAAGTAAGAGCGATGAATAAATAGATACTAAGTATTGCTAATATTATGGGATAGATTGCCATTTTGAAGGTGCCTCTTTTCATAAAACCGACAACGATACCCAAAAGTATTGCTTCAAAATGCGTAACAGGGAGAAAATAAATAAAAAGAAAAGGCATTTGTTTCTCAATGAACCACCAGCGAATACAGTTAAGTAGAACAAATGAAGATATAAATAAAATAATCCTTTGTCTTGTGGACATTCGTATGAGTAAAGGAATAAGAAAAGGTATAAGCAGATAAAATTGTTCTTCGTAACAAACTGTCCAAAGGTGTCCCGCATGTGGTAGCGGAATATGCCGGCCAAAAAAGGGAAGAAATATATTATATGAAAAAGTGAGGTAGGTACCAATTAACTTAAGAAGTTTAGGAGTAAATACTGCACCTGCCCAAAAAAGTATTCCAATTGAAAGTAAAATAAATGTAAAATACAATGGCCATATACGAAGTACCCGCCTGATATAAAATTTTTTTAAATTGATTTTGCCTGTACTTCTGTATTCTGTACTTAATAGCTTTGTAAATAAATATGCAGATAGTGCAAAGAACAAATCAACTCCGATATAGCCATATTTGTATAATATAGAAAGAAAAGGAATATCTGAAAATGCATGAAAATGGCCTATGAATACAAAAAGGAATGCCAAAAAGCGTAAACCGTCCAGTTCAGGTAGGTAATTTTTAGTTGAAGTTGAAAATTTGGGAGACCCCATAAATTTAAAAAAGTTATTGTATCAGGATGGTAAGAATTTATTGTTTAAAAGCTTCCTTTTATAAATGTACAGTCCACCAATTAAAAGTAAAGTAGCAAAGGTAATCCACCCCCCCCGTCTGATATGGATGTTGGTATAGTGAAGTTCTATTTTGTGATTACCAGCCGAAAGTAATACCCCAGTCATCCCGCTTGTTAATATGAATTTTTCTGTTGGCTGTTCATTATCGGTTACCTGCCAGCTTTCGTCAAACGGAATGGAAAGATATAACATTGAAGCTTTTGGAACATGGATATTACCTTTGATAAATGTAGATTTATTAGATTCAGTAATTTGAAAAGTTCCTTGTCGCAGCTTGTCTATATTCTGTTGAAGAGAATTTGTTTCGCTGGCATTATAAGCAGGTATTACAGCGGAAATTTTTGTAACATCTTCATCTTCTACTACGCACGTTTGTGTGCTGACAAAATCTTTCTGTGGTACGGGTAATTTAATAAATTCCGAAAGCTTGATATACGAAGAATGAGCATAGCCAAGTGGCAGCCAAAACTTATTTTTTAATACTGTTACATCACCAAAATTACCAATACTATCGTGAGTGGTCCGCCAGTTCTGAGTATATTTATCACGGAAATAATTTTTATGAACTCCTTTGTAAAAAAAATATTTTACGTTGTTCAATGCTTCTAAAATCGGGCGATTTTTTAAACCTGCACATGAGCGCGATTCCCATTCATTTCCTCCAATAACGTTCATCGTTAACCAATAGCGGATATAGTATTTGTGATTGAATGAACTCAGGCTTGAAGTTCCATAATAATTCTGGGCTCTTGCATCATTTTGGCTGTCAAACCAGTTGTCGACAGGATAAGAGCCATAGTCTTTATCTATTCTGTAGAAGGAGGAGTCTGTTTTATTCAGGAAATCGACAGAAGGGATTGTGTAGTCGTTATATCCGATTTGCTCTTTCAAAGAAGCTGTTGTAACAGCAACTCTGTTACTATTGCAAATACTGTTATAAGAGAAATAACCGAGCTCAAATAGTAGTACTACTAGAAAAATATAATTGAAAATATACTCATCCTTTTTTCTTGCAATTAGGAATAGCAACAATGCATATAAATACAAAAAGAGCATTACAAATAAACGGAGATTGCTATCTACCGCGCTTTCCGGAAAAAAAGGATAGTTAACCACTAAAAGAAGCGTGGATAAGGTAATAACCAATATTATTAAATTTACTTTTCGTGTTTTAATGATATTATCTAATGCAAGCATTGACAAAAGAATGAGTACAATGCTTACATAAAGGTTGTAGGTCCTGTAATAGTCACCGGTAAATAACCAGAACGCAAGCCGGAAATATTGAAAAAATAAAGGTACAAGCCATAAAATTAAAAGTGCTAGTGAGAAAATACGAACCCGTTTACGCTGAAACTGAAATAGCTGAGGGATCAGGAGCAAACAGGGAAGCCCACTATAGAAAGCCTGACTTTCAGTCCAGTTAGAGCCTATGCCGTGAAAATTTGTAAATTTTCCAATAATGTCTAAGGCAAATAATCGCAAAATTCCAGTCCCCTGATATGCTTGTGGGGCAATCTGAAAAACAGGTACGTTGCTTAAAAAATTGGTATAAGAGTTGGTTCCATCACCTCGCGGACTATTGAGCATTACGTTTAGTGTTTCAAAGAGGAAAGGTGCTCCCAACCCAATCCCTATTAATGATGCTCCCATGAGTTTTCCCAAAAGCGGCATTACGATTTCAGTGTCAAATTTTTCACAGGTCTGATAGATACGAAATAAAATATACGGAAGCATAAAAATCGCTGATGTGTAAATAGAGAAAGGTTTTGACGTAAATAAGAAAACCGGTAAACAAAACCACCACCATTTGTTCTTTTTGAAAAGTAATTCAAAGCAAAGCAACCATAATGGCGTAATTAGAAAGTCATATGAAAATTGAGGGTGTGCTCCAACATATATGGTTATGTAACCGCAAAACGAATAACATAAACTACCAATTGTTGCAGTATAATTGCTAAGGTTTAATAATCGTAGATATTTGAAAAATAGTATACCCCCTAATATGTTTTTTAATAATTCTTTGTAAACAAGTATATGGGGAATGCTTTCTTTTTGAAATAAACAGGAAATGAAATCTGTAGGATCAATGGCTGAGTGCGTAAAAATATTTTGTCCTAATCCCGCACTAAATGACCATGAAGGAAAACCGTACTTGTGCAAATATTCTGAAAGCAGCAACATATTGGGAAGGTATGTTATCAGCATATCGCCCTCGTAATTCGTATACAAAAGAACCTTTTCCTGAAGAATAAAGTCTTTGAAAATAATAAACAACAATAACGCTAAGATTGCTGTAAAAAGCCACACTCCTTTTTTACCTAATTTGTCAAAAAAATTAAAGGTCATGGTTTAAAAATATCTTTAAAATTTATAGTTCTTTCAAATACCAAGTTCAAATTTAGGTGTATTCAAGTGTATAAAATGGCCAATGCTAATTCAACAAAATTTAATAGCAAGGCTCTATACCAAAGCTTTTTTGCAGCAATGCAAGAATTTATTGTTGAGCATATTATATTGCAAGCTCAACAGTCGGGTTCCAAAAATGCCTGGTAAAGTTTTTTATTTTGTCCTTTACAACTTTAACACCTTCCTTTTCCAGCAATTCCTTCATTGATGTTGGCGTAGGAAAGTGGTGTTTACCTGTAAGCTCACCATTTCTGTTTACCACCCGATGTGCCGGTACTGGTTTTTTCTGAGAATGCGCTGCATTCATCGCCCAGCCAACCATACGGGAGGAACGGGCAGTTCCTAGATATTTTGCAATAGCTCCATAGCTGGTTACGCGTCCTTTTGGGATAAGCCGAACTACTTCGTAAACATCTTTAAAAAAATCATAGTGCTTTTCCATTTTTTGATTAATTCATTGGTGGGCTGTTTCACTGTTTCATTGTTTCTGGTTTATTAGTGCTTCGGTTTGGTTACAGCGTTATATAAACCTTAAACTTTTAAACTTTAAACAAGAAACCTTAAACCCCAAATCGAAGATAGCAAATTTTGAAACCCAAATCAGAAAATTTTTTTTCATAATAGGTTTTGATGGACGTCAGGGCTTCATCACGCTGCGTTGTATCGGCATAGAGATCATTGGTGGCATCAAGCAACTGCAGCTTATTTTCCGAAATTATTTCACGTGTAAAATCGTAGAAAGGTTCATTGTCGGTTTTAAGGTGAATAAGGCCGCCCGGTTGCAGGATGTTCCTGTAACGGTTAATGAACATCATATTTGTTAAACGGTTACGAACGCGGGTTTTTTGAGGTTGCGGGTCGGGAAATGTGATCCATATTTCATCCACTTCGCCTGAGCTAAAGCAGGTATCAATGTAATCAATACGTGTACGGATAAATGCAACGTTGTTCATTTTGTTTTCTACCGCTGTTTTGGCACCTGTCCAGATACGGTTTCCTTTTATATCAACACCAATGAAGTTTTTATCCGGATATCGTTTTGCAAGGCCTACTGTATACTCACCCTTACCACACCCCAGCTCCAAAACTATAGGGTTGTTGTTTTTAAAATATTCTGTCCGCCATTTGCCTTTTAAAGGCAGCCCTTCCGCCCGTGATTCTTCAAACGACAGAAAAAAACAATTGTTAAACGTGTTTACTTCTGCAAATTTCTTCAGTTTTCTTTTCGCCATATATTCATCAGTTGGCAATTTATCAGTTGGCAATAGGCACCAATAAATTGCTATTCTACATACTCTTTATTTTTAACAAGATTCGTAAATTCGTAATGATTCGCTATCTGCAATTGCTATGCTTTTTTCAATGTAAATGAGAATACAGTTCCTACCCCCTGGGTGCTCATTACACTTATTGTCTGGTTGTGCGCTTCAATAATATGCTTAACAATAGCAAGCCCAAGGCCAGTGCCTCCCTGCTCCCGGGAACGGCTCTTGTCTACACGGTAAAAGCGCTCAAACAAACGTGGCAGATGTTCTTTGGCAATGCCAATACCATTATCAGATATTTCCACAGATATATTGTCGCCAGCATTGTATATGCGAATTTTAGTTGTACCATTTGGTTTGCCATATTTTACTGAATTTACAATCAGGTTTACCAAAACCTGCCGTATCCTAAAGCGGTCGCCATGCACGTATACCGGTTTGGTTTCATTGGGCATGGTTAGTACAATGCCTCTTTCAGTAGCCTTCATCTCCTGTGCATCCACCACATCCTTGAAAAGAGCTATTAAATCAAAGCGTTCGGGGTCCAACTGTAATTCACCAGTTTCCAATTGCGAAATGGCTTCCAGGTCATCAATAATAGTAATCATGCGATCCACGCTTTTTTCGGCCCTTATCAGGTAATTCCTGTTAATGGAGGGATCTTCAAGTCCACCATCCAAAAGGGTCAGAACATAGCCTTGTATATTAAAAATAGGGGTTTTTAGCTCGTGTGAAACATTCCCCAGAAACTCTTTGCGATACACCTCGAGTTTTTTCATTCGTTCTATTTCGTTCTTCCTGTCGTCTGCCCAGGCAAGAATCTCGGCTTCCAGGTTATCAATTTCATTTTTTTTGTATTTCAGCTCAATCCCGGGTTTATCACTTTGTAAACGGAATTCTTTAACGGTTATAAGCAGGTGGTCCAGTTTTCTGAAAACAAGAAGCTGAACAAAAAAAAGCAAAAGCAAGGTAGAAATAAAGGATGCAATAAAACAGATTGTTACAAGCAGCGCTTTATCAACAGGGCCTTCAGGAAAAATGAGGTAAACAACCAATGTAGTGCAGGCTGATACTACAAATGCAATGAGCAAAAGTGAAAATTTGGGTGAAAAATTCTTCATGAACCAGTTACTATGGCTTTACTACGTGCAAAAGTACACAAATGAACCGTAAGCGAATGTTAAATAATTGATATTCAGGCCCGGCACGTATTAAAAATGTTTTTTTCGGCAGAATGTTTGCTGGAATGAAAAAAATCACTACTTTTGCAATCCTAATTCGAAATAAGAATTTAGGTCCGGTAGTTCAGCTGGTTAGAATGCTGCCCTGTCACGGCAGAGGTCGCGGGTTCGAGTCCCGTCCGGACCGCAAAAAGGGGTTTCTTTGATAAAGAGAAGCCCCTTTTGCATTTATACACGAAATGTCTTCTGATTTCCTGGCACAATTCTGTACTTATCAGTTCTGTTTCTTTTCATCAATACTTATCAATGCCTTTATTTTACAGTCAGTAAGTCTGTATTATCAATTTAAAAGTTCGTGTTTTGGGGCTGGATACGTTAGATAGCGTATGGATTACTCTCTAATAAGATATTTTGATAAAAAAACATACTTTTTGAGGGATATTTGGCTATAAAAATTGTATAATTGGCAAAAAAATACAGTTTGTATGCTGGTAAAACCTGAAAACACTAAAGTGATAGAATGGCCAACCTCCACCATTTGGTTTGACGAGA
This sequence comes from Bacteroidia bacterium, assembly GCA_020051175.1. Classification (GTDB taxonomy): domain Bacteria; phylum Bacteroidota; class Bacteroidia; order 2-12-FULL-35-15; family 2-12-FULL-35-15; genus 2-12-FULL-35-15. Next base: position 17,962 of record JAGVJJ010000037.1, read on the forward strand.
CTGGTATCTTGTACTCCATTTCAAAAAAAGCCCCGCCTCTTTCATTGGAAGAAACAAAAAAATCATTGCTTGAATTCAAAAAACTCATAGGCGATAAAAAAATTTGTATGCTCGTGGATGTTACGCATTCTACGGCAGCTTCCAGCGAGCTTCGTGACTATGTGGCAGAAGAATTCCCGAAATTTATTAAAGCCATTGCAATGATTTCTGACTCGGCATTAGGAACAATGTTGGCGAACTTATTTTTTACCTTAAAAACTCAGCCTTATCCCACAAAAATGTTTAAGACTGAAGCTGAGGCTAAAATTTGGTTGCAACAGTATTTATAGTTCAGCATAATTTTTTATGGATAGAGATATTGATTATAAAGCCCTGTTCCGATCTGCTTCCAATCTTTTTCTTTTGCTGGAGCCGGATGCTGCGTTTACTATTCTGGATGCAAGCGATACCTACCTGAGTGCAACACTTACCAAAAGAGAGGAAATTGTGGGGCATCATTTGTTTACAGTATTTCCTGATAATCCTGCTGATTTGGAAGCTACCGGAGTTAGTAACCTCAGGAAATCGCTTGAATATGTAATAAAGGAAAAGCGCTTGCACGCAATGCCGATTCAGAAATACGATATCCCATTGCCTGGTGGTGGTTTTGAAGCGAGATTCTGGAACCCCAGGAATGCGCCTGTACTTGACCAGCAAGGCAATGTTATATACATCATCCACCAGGTGGAAGATGTTACATCCAATATTGTTACGGCAAACCGGTTGAATGAACAAAACCGGATAACAAATGACCTTCTTCTAAGCAAAACAAAGTTTATTGAAGAAAATGGGGAACGTATCAACGACATTTTATCTGCCTTGCTCAAATATACCCGGATGGATTTTTCAGAAACCCTCAAACTTACTGATAAAGGGGATGAGCTGGATGCTATTGCAGCCGGACTGAATGCGCTGGTTGAGGAACTGGAAAAACATACCAGGTTGCTAAGTAATTTTAATACGGAGCTTGAATCCGCAAACAAAGAACTCGACTCGTTTTCATATTCGGTGTCGCACGATTTAAGGGCGCCATTAAGAGCTATTAATGGATATTCAAAGGTTTTACTTGAGGATTATGCCGCTAATCTTGACGATGAGGGGAAGCAAATTGTTGATATTATAATCCGCAATGCAGCTAAAATGGGGATGTTGATTGATGATTTGCTCACATTTTCGAGGGTGGGAAAACAAAACATCGTAAAAGTGCCATTGAATATGGACAGTATCGTAAGTTCTGTTGTACGGGATGTTATGGTTAACTATACAGGAAGCCCTGTTCAATGGACTTTAAATGCACTGCACAACTCCGAAGGAGATGGTAGCATGATTAACCAGGTGCTTTACAATCTTTTATCCAATGCCGTAAAATATTCATCGAAAAAAGAAAAACCGGAAATAGAAGTGGGCAGTTACAAAAAGGATGGGATGGTGATTTATTATGTGAAAGATAATGGGGCAGGCTTTGACATGAAATACTATGATAAGCTTTTTGGGGTTTTCCAGAGGCTCCATTCCTCTTCCGAATACGAAGGCACTGGTGTTGGGCTTGCAATGGTGCAGCGTATCGTTAGAAAGCACAGGGGCGAAGTGTGGGCTACCGCAGAATTAAATAAAGGCGCAACTTTCTCATTCTCTTTACCTGACTAGAACATAAATTTAGTTTATATGATAAATGATTTACACAATATTGAAGTGCTTCTTGTAGAGGATACGCTCGAGGATGCGAACCTTGTAATAAGATCGCTTAAAAAAAATAATTTAGGTAACAGCATCATCCACCTTCAGGATGGGGAAGAGGCTCTGACTTTATTTTCGCCAAGGGCAAATATGCCAGCCGTACTGTCGCTGATAAACCTAAGCTCGTATTGCTGGACCTGAAAATGCCAAAGGTCAGTGGACTGGAAGTGCTGCGGGCGCTTAAGGCAGATGAACGTACTGCCAGTATTCCAGTGGTAATTATGACTTCGTCCAAGGAAGACAAAGACTTGGACGAAAGTTACAAGCTGGGTGTGAATGCTTATGTGGTAAAGCCGGTGGTTTTCGAAAATTTCGCAAAGGTGGTGACTGAATTGGGGATATTCTGGCTATTAGTAAACCAGGCACCTAAGTAATGACTGAATCGGGTATGTTTTTTTATATATAATATGAAAAAACAAACCTGAAAAATATGAATTACAAACTTATCTTGTTTTTTATTGTTGTTTCAACTGCTGGTCTTGCATTTAAACGGCTGCCCGACAGCAATAAACCTTCTGTGGTTACCATTAAGAAGGAAAATGAACAATATCAGCTATACCGCAACGGTGAACCCTATTACATTAAAGGTGCCGGTGGTTACGATTACTATGATAAGCTGAAGGAGTGTGGTGGAAATTCCATACGCCTGTGGAGCACACAGGGTGCAAAACCTTATCTGGATAAAGCCCAGGAGCTTGGATTAACAGTTACATTAGGCCTCGATTTGGGACATGAACGAAAAGGCTTTAATTATAGTGATAAGAAGGCTGTTAAGGAACAGTTTGAACGTATAAAAAAGGATATACTTTTATTAAAGGATCATCCAGCTCTGTTGATGTGGGGCGTTGGAAATGAGGTTGACCAGTTCGCTAATAATTTTGCGGTTTGGGATGCTGTAAACGATATAGCAAAATACATTCATGAAGTGGATCCGAATCATCCTACAACTACAATGCTTGCAGGTGTACCAGTAAAACACATCAAAGAAATAAAGAAACGTTGTCCCGATCTGGATGTACTTTCTATCAATGCATTTAAATGGATTGCTCCGGTTAGGAAAGATATTACTGCAGCAGGTTGGACAGGCCCTTATCTGATAGGTGAGTGGGGGCCTTCAGGCTACTGGGAGTCTGATATGGTGCCTTGGGGCACTTTCATTGAAGAAACAAGTACACAAAAGGCAGAAGTCTGCTCCGAACGTTACAAAACGGGAATTCTTGAAAACCGGGATCGTTGCCTTGGGGGCTATGCCTACTACTGGGGATGGAAACAGGCACGTACGCATACTTTGTTGAGTCTGTTTTCGGAGGATGGCCAGGAAACCGGTGTAATTGATGTGTTGCAAAAAGAATGGACGGGGAAGGAAAGAACTAACAAAGCTCCACTTATATCACCTATTGGAATTGATAACCTGGCCACTCACAAAGGTGTTTATTTAAAGCCAGGTTCCACCCACATGGCTTATACAGATGCAAATGACCCTGATAAAGATCCGATTTATTATTATTGGGAGATTTATCCTGAGAGCACTGAAAAAAAAGAAGGTGGAGATGCTGAAGCCAAGCCAAAGCCAATGCCAGAACTTATTTTGGAAGGCAAGACCAAAGCGCTGTCTTTTAAAGCCCCTTCAAAGGAAGGTCCTTATCGTATTTTTGTTACCGCTTATGATGGCAAGAACCATATTGCTACGGCCAACGCGCCTTTTTATGTGAAACGATAACGCACGATTATTTTTTGTTTTATTTTATTACAGCATCGATTGGTTCAATCCTGAAAATAGTAAATTCTATTCAGAATGTGTACGAAAGTGTTATGTCGCGAGTCCGCTTGAAATGCCCTTCTCACACTGATGTTTTCAAGTGATGCCAAAAGAGTTCGAGAGCACATGTCTTGAGGAAAAGATTTGACTTTTACTTATCACATGCGTTCTAGTCGCATATTTTAAATAAATGGAGTGAAGGGTGGGTTAAGTGTATTAAATTTTTGTCTTTCTCTCTATTAAGTGGCAGCTTTGTTCTCTACTTGAAGTGGTGATGTTACGATAGGAACGTGAGAATGGCTTGCAGGATTTAGTGTTTAAGAATTTTTTCGGTTTCGGAATTTACATATTGTGCCCACGAAGCTAAGCGTTGGTGTGCGATATTTACGCTACTCATTTTTTCATTCACCAGGTTGCGCTCCTCATAGGGATCATTTTTTATGTCATATACTTCTGTTTCATTGAGGGTTGCATTATAAATATATTTATAATCAGCTTCCCTGAAGCCAAATAAATAATCTGACCATGGCGCAAAAAAATAGGCGCGTGATTCTGGTGTTTTTGACAACAGGCTTGTTCCGTGCCATTCAGCAGGGCTTTCGAATCCAAGCACATTCATAATTGTTGGTGATATGTCAACCATGCCGCCAATTTCCTTTTTTCTTTCTCCCTGAAATGCGGGATTTATAAGGATGCATGGAATATGCATGTTCTCTTCATAAATTTCACGTCCATGAGTGGTTTGATTATGTCTTCCGAAAGCTTCTCCATGGTCACCAACCACAACTATCAATGTGGATTCTGACAAATGAAGCCTTTCTAAATCTTCAAGTAATTTTCCTAGTACCGAATCACCATATTGCAAGGCGTTGAGGTAGCGGTTAAATAATGTGTTGTTGGCTTCATAAACAATTTCAGGGCCATTAAAGAAATAGGGATAATGCGTTTGATAGGTCCACATTATTCCTAAAAATGGTTGGCTGGTATCTTGTTTAATCCACTCTATTATTTCTTTTCCGGTACATGCATCGTCTTTTCCATTCAAAAAGTTTTTCTTTTCATCGGTGTATTCAAACTTCTGGTTATCACATGAATTATGATTGCAATCGGATATTCGCTCAAATTTTCTGTTTAAAAGATATTCGTCAGCCTTCTGATAACGGTTATCAGCGGAATTAAAGAATGCGGTTCTGTAACCATGTTGTTGAAGCTCTGTACTTATGCTTGGTATTTTAAAATCAGGATGTTCTTGTGTCAGGCTGTTATAAGAGAGCCACGGATATATTGAGTTGATTAAAGAAACCATTGACATATTGGTTGCAGGTGCATGTGCATATATGTTTTCAAATGTAATGGATTGCTTTTCGTATTTTTTAATGGTTGGACTTACTGGGTACTTGCTTCCATAAGTTTGAATATATTCAGCAGGGGTAGATTCCAGGACAAAAACAATTACGTTTTTTATTTTGTTGTTTGGCAGTACAGACAAATTGTTTGGGGTTACATTTTCTTTTCTGAAAATTAAACTATCGGAAACCTTCATCGTAAATAAATCCGGGTTTTCAGCAAAGGGATTTACAGATTCGATGAAGGCTGTGATTGGATTTGCCAGGCGCTCATAGTTCCATTGTTGTGCCTGTAACTTTTTTTGTGCGGTAATGCTATAGCCAATTAGTGTGAGCAAAAGAAGCACAATTGTTGTTTTATGCCAGGCAATATTATACCATAAAAAGCTAAATGTTTTAAGAGCAATCAGTCCAATAGCAATTGCACTTATACATATTGATGCGAGTCGGAAAATGTAAGAGGAGTTGATATTGGCTGAAATGGCGGCTTGTGCGTCTGCACCCTTAAGAAAGTTTGAATAATACAGCCACTGGTAATTAAAGGGTTTCCCGAGCATGTCAATAATCTGGATGTTTAGCAATCCAACGATCAATGAGAAGCAGCACAAGGTTACAAAACAGTAGCAGGTTAGTTTTTGTGCCCAGGGCTTGTTTTTTAAAATGAATAATAGCAGAAGAAATAGAAGTGTTAAAATGCATATAAAAATAAAATCATAAAATACTGCCCAGGAGGCCTGCCCTATATAGGTAATAGGTGAACTGAAAAATTCCCAGCCGATTCCTAGTACTGATGGACGTATCAGGAACAGCCCAACGAATAAGCTGAAAGCAGCTCAAATAATAATTAATTCGGGGCGGGTTCTAAATTCATGCGCCCTTCTGTATTTCCAAAGGAGGTAAATAATACAATATAAAATAAGGCTATATGTCAATGTGGGATAGGCAAAATCGAGGATGCTCAAAGGTTCTTTGGGCTTGACCTTAACTTGCGATTCTATAAGTGTGATGGCATTGCTTGTAACGTAAGTATGATAGTCTTTTTGATTCGGTGCGTTCGTATCCCATATGTCAGCAGCCTTATCGTACAATCCTTTTTTTATCCAGAAAACGTAGTCTATTACAGTTCCCGGGTTAGCCTCGAGGTTTATTGCGAAAGTGTTGTCTTCTATTAGTGTTAGGGGACTGTATACCAGATTGTCTTTTATATAACTCCCTTTGGGAATGTTTCTGTTTTCTGGCAGTTGCCAGTTGTTGATTCCCCATACAATATAAACTTCAGTTGCTTCAGCAGAGGAATAGCGGATTTCCTGTGAGATGGCTTGTGTTGTTTTTGAAAAAAAAACACAAAAGAAAAATCCCGCTATCCATAGAATCGTCTTCATTAAAGTTTCCTTTGTGATACTTGTATAGGTGTGGAAGATGTTGTCACACGCCCGTTCTCTTTATCCGTAACAAACACATATAACCTGTATTTTGATGGCTCTTTGGGTATTTGTACCTGTACGGTATATGGGTTTTCTGTAAGCTCTATATTATCAATTTGTTTAAGATATTCATCTTTTAACAAGCGCCATTCATATACCTTATTGTCGGTGGTTCCTTTTTTATTTACAACAGAAAATGTATAGGTTTTTCCTGCTTCAATTTGTGAAGGTCCAACGATGCTATATTGTTCAAAATTATTTCCTTTTTTATTTGTCCAGACTTCCATTAGTGCATAATAGCTGGGCTTGACACGACCTTTATAGTCAGTTATTCCAAACCACGTATAGCTGCCTTCCATTCTATCGTGCCAGCAATAGGCTATTCCCCCAATGTTGTTGCCTTTGTAAGCCTCTACATAATTTGTCCACTGCTCTTTGTACCAGTTAGCTTTTTCTGCATCTGTTTCCTCAATTATATCCTGCTTGCTTGTTTTGTTGTAGTTTGGATCCCAATAACCATTCGGCCCAAACTCAGAAACAAGATAAGGTCTTAATGAATCAAATTGCCATGTAACATGATTGAGTGTGCTGATTTGTTCCTTATAATATGAGTTAATTCCAATTACATCAATGGATGGTGCGTCATCCCTGAATGTTGCAATTTCGCCCGGTAGCTGATGTTCTTCGTGCTCCATGCAGGTCAGTACCGGCCTTGTTGGATCCAGCGCGTGAATACGTTGCGCAAGATGCTCGATAAGCTGAACGTATGATTCTCTGACCTTTACAAGATAAGGCTTCGCATATTTGTGTTTCAGTAGCCCCCATGATTCGTTACCCAAGGACCATGCTATAACAGATGGGTAATTCCTGTACTGAATTACACTTTCTTCAACCTCTTTAATGTATTCTTCCACTTTCGTTGAGTCTGCGTAATAATCAATTTTAGGGTCGAACCAGAACCCGTATAGAACGTTTAGTCCATACTCTTCTGAAATGTTTAGGATGTTTTTATCGTAAATACCTGTTCCATATCTCCGTATAGTATTGGCCCCCATCTCTTTTATCCTTTGAAAGTCTTTTACTACTTGTCTTCTTGTGAGTGGCATATTTCCATCGCGCCAGTCATGGGCTGTATTATAAGCAATGCCTTTTATGTAATAAGGTTGCTTATTAATAAGCAACTCAAATTTTCCGGGTTCACCTTTAATAAATTTTGATTTATAGTTGTAGTCAGGTGTATTAAATTTTTTAGAAACTCCTGCAAAGCTCTTTACCATAAAATTGTCGCTTTTGAATTGTGTGCCAACGATTTCTGAAGTAATCCCCTCCAGTGCAAAGTCCGCTTCAAACAAGGATGTAACGGAGTCTGTTATAAATTCAAATTTCTTTACATTGTTAAATATTACAATGGAGCGTATTTCCGGATATTTGTTTTGAATGTATTCGAACCCTTCATTATACCACAATGCCTGATCGCATCCTTTAACAGAACCGAATTGGGTTATCATTATTGGCTTTTTCAGTTGTCCGTAATTTTTTCTGACAGGCTCATAAATATCTGTGAACGAGTAATATTCCTTGCTGCTTTTTTTGCTTCCGTAGTTAAGGCAGCTGACCCCAATCCAATCTGTAAATTTTTCTCCTGGGTAGAAACTTTGCTGTTGGGCATCGGTCGGACACCATACCCAGGTTAGATTTGAAACACCTGTGTGGTTGAAAAAAGTATATAGGTATTGCCAGGAGTTAATAAAATCTTCTGAAGGTTGTTTCTCATTGTTTGAAGCTGTTATTTTAAAGCTAATAAATATTGGGTCTTTGTAGCTTCTGAAAAATGTCGCGCATTTTTTTAGATAGCTTGAATATTCACCTGATTTCAGATTTTTCCATAGTTCTTTTGTGCTATTAGCATCAGGATACCATTCTATAAACGGTATTGCCCCGCGCTTTCTTATCACATTCATTGTTTGCAGTGCGAATGGCTCCTCACTTTCTTTCTGCCATTCTTGTTGAAATGAGATGACGTTAAAGTTTACACCAATCATTTGTTCTGTGAGTCTGATTTTGCTTTCTTCTATTTCCTCTGATGCAAGAGTTGTTCCTAGATAGAAGCTTCCTAATTCTTTGCTTGCAATAGCATCGTTTGCAACATTTTTTTCTTCAAGGTTGCTATAGCTCAAAAATACAATGGATACGGAAAGTAATAGCACAATAGCTCCGCTCTTAAGAAAATGATAAGCTACCTGCTGCGATTTATTAAAAAGTGAAACAGTGAAATTTGTGATCGTATACACAGTTGGAATTTTTTTGCACGCTGCACTTATAGTAAACAATGTTTTTTGTTGACTCATTATCACCGTAAAACCAAGCATTGAGGCTGTTAGTAGAGAATACCCGGCCATGGCTATGCTATATGGTGTCCAGTCAATTGAGAGCCCATAAATAACAAAAAGCGTAGTTGTTAATAAAATTAAAAAGTTTGGCACACTGAGTGCAACATAGTTCTGGTGCTCATCTTCTTTCGGTGTAGGTATGTAAGGTACCTTAATATTAAAAATGGTATATATAAAACCAATCAGAAAAATCCACCATGTGGCAGTTCGCAATATACCTCCTGCAAAATGAAAGCCGCGTTCATGCTGTTCCAGCAGCCATCGTTGCGCATATAACCGTATTACCATTGACAATGCACATAATGGCAAAAAGAACATTCCGAAATGTTCTATGTTTATTTCCCAGGGTGCTTCCGCAAGCGCAAGTGCCAGTATAGGAATGACTATGTCAATTAAATTGATTAACCCGAATAGAAAATACAATGGTATTGTGAAATAATGAATTTTTTGTCTCCATGTGAAATTTTTGTACAGCTTAGGATATGTCCTGAACAGCAGTTCAAAAGTACCACGCGACCATTTTAGTTGTTGCTTGTAATAACCGGACAAGGTGGCCGGGACTAAACCGCGTGTAAGCATTTCCGGAACGTAAATCGATTTCCAGCCTTTTGCGTGCAGTTGCATTGCAGTATGCATGTCTTCTGAAAGTCCTGCCGCATGCCCTCCTATAGAATCCAAGGCCTTTCTCCTGAATGTGCAGTTGGCACCAATAGCCTGAACAGTACCATAGGAGTTCATGCACATCATCATCGGCCCGTAAAAATGATAGGTTTGCTCTGCCGCGCCACGTGCAATGAAGCTCTCGTCCTGGTTTCCATACCCTTGTACGCATTGCACAAAGCCGATGCTTTCATCTTCGAAATAAGGCAATACACGATCCAAAAATTCAGGTACCGGTACATGGTCGGGATCCAGAATAAGGCATATTTCGCCTGTGGCCTTTAGCAGCGCGTTGTTTATATTACCAGCCTTCGCATTCGTTTTTTCAATACGCGTTACGTGAATAATACCAAGTTCCTCACATACTTTTTTTAGTTCCGTATCATCTCCTTCATCGCAAAGATAGCTGGTGTGCGGGTAGTGTATAGCCTGCATTGCACGCAGTGTGCGGATTATCATTTCTTTTGGTTCACCCGGACAGGCGGTGGTGAGTATATCAACGGTCCATTGTTTTTTTGATACAGGCATTTTCGGAACACTCGGGCTCCAGTAGTGGTACCATTCATGGATCATTTTTATGAGCTTGAATGACAATGCAAATGTAAGCAGCCAGTACAATGCACTGTAGCCAATATGGTCAGGGTTGATGAACCAGTAAGTAAACAGCAGCATACAGGCTATACCACAACAAATCAAAATCCGGATAATCGTTATCTCAGATTTCTGCGGTGGCGCAGCCCTTATAATACCATCGGTTTCGTTCGTAATCATATTGTCATCATTACACTGTTTTGTTTGATATTAAAGCTCAGGTATACACATCTTCGGATCGTCAAAAGTAATTTGGCTCGCAGGCCTTGTTTTTTGTATTCGATAAAACAAAGTATTTGTAGGCTAAGTGTAAGTGTAATGAGTGTAGAAAAGGGACAGGTGTTTTTATTCCAGCTTAAGGTGTTGTCGTTTTGGCATCTGTATAAATTTTCCCGGACTTTTAACAATTTATCTTCCGGGAATTCAGTTTCTTTGTACTATGTTATTATTCACCTCATCACTTAATTCGGGTAGCAATGGAAATTGCTATTATGTTGGCGATCATGCCAGTGCTGTTTTGGTGGATGTAGGTATTTCTTGCCGCGAAGTAGAAAAGCGGATGGCACGTTTAAAGCTGCCAATGTCAAGGGTAAAAGCCATCTTCATCTCCCACGAGCACACCGATCATATAAAAGGGGTGGAAGTGCTTTCAAAAAAATACCGGTTGCCTGTTTATATTACGCCATCCACCCTGCGCAGTAGCCGTTTGGAACTGGAGGAGGAGCTCATTCGGCCTTTCCTGGCCGGAAAGCCTGTTGCAATAGGCGAACTGTCGGTTACTGGTTTCAAAAAATTTCACGATGCCTCTGAGCCACATAGCTTTATAGTAGAGAGGAAAGGGATAAAGGTGGGCGTTTTTACTGATATTGGTATGCCTTGTGAGCAGGTGGTTCATTACTTTAAACAATGCCATGCTGCATTCCTGGAAGCTAATTACGATGAGCAAATGCTGGAGGAAGGGCATTACCCTTATTATTTGAAAAAGCGGATTAGTGGGGATAAGGGCCATTTGTCAAACACGCAGGCATTGAGTCTATTTACCCAGCACAAACCCGAGTTCATGAGCCATTTGTTTTTGTCGCATCTGTCAAAAGAAAACAATTCCCCACACATGGTGCAGGAACTGTTTGCGCAGCGTGCAGGCCGGACTTCAGTTATCGTAGCCTCAAGATATATGGAAACTGAAGTGTTTGGCATTGGTAATGATTTTGTAATCACAAAGCCTAAAATCCTGACCTCCAGGCACTCTCAGTTGTCCTTGTTTTAATTTCAGGAGGCTTCGCACTTTAAGTTTTTTTGTTAGTACATTGGTCTAAATTAGTATGTAGTAGTCAACACGCTTTCTTTAATTTTATTACAATGAATAAACAGGAAATTATTCAAGGCTTAACCAAAAACCACAACGATTTTATTTCACTCATTGAAAAACTGGATGACAAACAGTTTATGTTTGCACCCACTTCGAAGTGGACTGCAGGACAGCAATTAGACCATATTTATCGTTCTGTTTCACCGGTATTGATGGCATTCAGGCTTCCGGCATTTGTCCCTTCACTTTTGTTTGGTAAAGCAAACCGGCCTTCCAGAGGGTATGACGAGCTTATCCAAAAGTACCACTCCAAGCTTGCCGGTGGCGGTGCTGCATCGGGCCGCTTTGTACCAAAAGCAGTTCTGCTTCACCAGAAAAAAAGGTTAAACAGTGAACTTTTAAAAACCGTTTATGCTTTAGGAAAGCGGGTAGAAAGATGTTCTGAAGAAAAGCTGGATAAATATATTTTGCCTCATCCCTTGCTTGGAAAACTTACTTTCCGCGAAATGCTTTATTTTACAATATACCATGTAGAGCACCATCACAAGCTTGTTATCAAAAATTTAGAAGGAATTAAGTAGCGTCATTGTTTGATTGGCATGCCGGCAGTAAATTCTATTTTTACAAATTATTCCGTAAGCTTTAAATTCTGTTTTTTTTCCGTTCACAATAGTATTGGTTTCGGAGATAATGCTAAATTTGGGTAAGGAAAATTGTCAGAACATTTACAGAAAACAACAGAACATGAAAAAAATTACCCTCATTTTAAGTTTATTTATTACCGCACACCTGGCAATGGCTCAGGGAGGATGGCTGGAGGCCGGTTTAAAAGGAGGCTATGGTGTAAACTTTCTGATAAATTCAAACTATTACAGCGATCATAGCTTTTCTCCAAAGCTTTCTTTTGGATATATGTTTGGTGGGAAAATTGGAATAAATTTTAATGAATCGCATGCCATTACCGTTGATGTTACTTCATCAGCGTTTGAACAAAAATACAATTACAGCAGGATTTCAGATAGCCCCCGGACGGTTTATTCCGGTGGAGTGAAATTTAATACGCTCGATTTTTTATTGATGTACCGCAAAGCTTCTGATGGAGGTTATATTGAGATTGGGCCACAATACTCAATGGTTTCAGGGGTGAAAATGAACGATGGAGGAATGTCCGCTACCCCTGCAACCGATGCGGCTTCCAATATGGTAAAATCGTATTATGCTGCTGCATTTGGCTTTGGTGGCTATCTTGTGGGAACGGAAAATTTTCGTGTTACCATTGGTTTCAGGGCTACGTACGGATTAACGGACATTATCAGCAGCGTTGGAAAACAAAATGCATTTCCGGTTGGATATGCCTATCCATCTTATAAACCAACCAACCCGCTCACCGGCATGATGATCCTTGAATTGAATTACGATGTGGGTTATTTTGCACGTTCAAAGTGTAAAAAAAGAAAGTTGAGGTTCTTACTGTTTTAACCTATAATACTTCAGATTTTAATGATACAGAAAACCGATCTGTCGGGATGCCACGCCCGTATTGCACCTTATATCCACCGCACTCCGGTTTTAACGTCATCCCAGCTGAATCAGCTTGTTGGTGCTGAGCTTTTTTTCAAATGTGAGAACTTTCAGCGTATCGGGGCGTTTAAAATGCGAGGTGCTGCTAATGCGGTCCTGCAGCTTACTGAAGAACAGAGAAAACGTGGTGTTGTAACACACTCTTCAGGTAATTTTGCCCAAGCCCTGGCCTTGGCTGCAAGGAATATTGGTGTTAAAGCCTATATTGTAATGCCATCCAATGCCCCGAATGTTAAAAAAGATGCTGTAAAAGGCTATGGTGGCGAAGTGATTGAATGCGAACCCAATGTTATTGCGAGGGAAGCTGCAGCTAAAAAAGTGGAAACTGATAAAGGTGCGGTTTTTATTCACCCTTATGATAATAAAGATGTAATTATAGGGCAAGGCTCTGCCTGTATGGAATTGTTGGAAGAACAATCCCTGCTGGATGCTGTGTTTACTCCCGTAGGTGGAGGCGGACTTATTTCCGGCACAGCGCTTGCAGCTCACTTTTTTGGTAAGCAATGCCTCACTTATGGGGCTGAACCGGAGCAGGTAAATGATGCTTTCCGCTCGTTAAAAAGTGGTAAAATTGAAAGCAATGCTTCAACAAATACAATAGCTGATGGATTGAGGACCAATCTGGGCAATTTAAACTTTCCCATTATTCAGCAGCACGTAAAGGATATAATTACTGTGTCCGAAGAAGAAATAACTGCTGCTATGAGGCTTATCTGGGAGCGAATGAAGATAGTTGTGGAGCCTTCAAGTGCTGTTGCTTTTGCTGCTGTATTGAAAGAAAAGGAGAAATTTAAATATAAAAAGGTAGGCATCATTCTTTCAGGTGGAAATGTTGATTTGGGCGCTTTGCCTTTTTAGTGCTTAGAAAAAATAAATTGGCTTACGAATAGTTTGTTTTATAAAGAAAATGAGAAATCGCAGATTGTATTCTAAAATTTTAATCCCCGTTCTGGCGTTGGTTTTTCCGCTTCTGTTACAAGCGCAGCACAAAACAATCATTTCAGGTACAATTGAAAATGCATCCAAAGACTCGGTAGTGATTTCATTTGATAAAACTTATGTCGGAAAAAAGTTCTCTAAATTCATGGTGCCTGTCCAAAACAATGAATTTACACTGGAGCTTCAGCTCGATAGGAACAGGATAATTGAATTCAGCTACCTCAACCAGACCATCCGGTTATACCTGGAACCTGAAGACAACTTGAATGTGAAATTCAAATCCGGCAGCCTGCCGGAAACAGTGATTTTCTCTGGCAAAGGCGCAGGCAACAATATTTTTTATAAAAAACTGAACGAACAGTTTAAAAACGATTTTACATCTTCTGTAATGGAAGAAAAAATGAAATCTCTTGGCGTGGATGAGTTTGAAATGCTGATTTTTGATAACAATAAAAAGCACGGAAAATTTTTAAATGAATATGCCGCCAAAGCGGATTTATCACCGAAGTTCATCGCATACATAGAAAAACATATCAAATACAATTACCTGCATCAGCTTTTGTCTTTCCCAATAGTAAATGCCAACAAGAGTACCGCTATTTTAACCGTTAGCCCATTGCCTCCTGTTATGGTGGAGGGTATCGATAAGAAAAAAGCAAGTGACGAAGAAGCAATGATAAGTGATGCATACAGGGGCTATTTAACCCGCTTTGTGACCTACTTTGCATCCGAATTAAATGGCTTCAATAAGTTCAAGGATTTTACACTTTCAGCAGAAAAAAAGTATGTGGTGGCCAGTGACTTCCTGAAAGGAGTTCCTTTTCTGTATTATCTCTCTAATTTTCTTCTGGAGATGGGCGAAAAGGTTAATCCTGAAACCGTAAAGCGCATTTATACAGAAATGGAAAAGGTGGACAAAACTGCTGAATATACCAGCATTGTAAAAGAGAACCTTGGTAAATGGATGAAAACCAAGTTGCCAAAGGATAAGGATGGCAAGCTGGATATAGCATCATCTGAATTCAAGCTGATGGGGGTGGATGGCAAAGAGTTCAGTATAGCAGATTTTAAAGGCAAGGTCGTATATGTTGATTTTTGGGCAAGTTGGTGTGGCCCTTGCAGGGAGCAGTTTCCGTATAGTAAAATACTTCATGAAAAATTCAGCGAAAAGCAGCTGAAAGAAATCGTGTTCCTCTATATCTCCATTGACAATACAGAGGAAATCTGGAAAAAGGCCTTAAGCACCTACAAGCTGGAAGGCGTTCATGGCTTATCACCGGGGGGCTGGAATTCGTTTGTGGCAAAGTATTATCAAATTAACAGTATCCCAAGATATTTGCTCATTGATAAAAAAGGCAATGTCGTTGACCCCAATGCCAAACGTCCCAGCGATGAAAATACATTTCAGGATATTCTGAATCTCCTGAATTAATTGGTTGAGCTGTGCGAGGTCAGTCTGTGCCACCGCACGTTGTCGCTGAAGCTATAACGGCACGCAGTGAACTTGGTTTAAGACTGGGCTTGTTTTCTATCGCAAAACCAATTACTTCAATTTTGAAACACTTAAGTACGTAAAGCTGTTTCCCCAAAAATTTTGAACAACCTTCCTTTTTTGAATATAAATATCTGAAAGACAGTTGCTTGTGTTGTGAAAAAGTAAGGCTGCTTTTCCTTTAAGCACTTCCAAATGCCACTTTTTTTCAGTATATTTGCATTCCTTTTAAAAACCCTAAAATGATTACTACTGATAAATTTGTAAACCGTCATAACGGTCCGCGTGAAAGTGAAGTGAAGGCCATGTTGAAAAAAATTGGCGCCAGCTCTGTTGATGAATTGATTGACCAGACAATACCTGCTGCAATCCGCTTAAAAAAGCCGCTGAACCTTCCTGCCGGCATGACAGAATATAATTACCACAAGCACTTGCGCGGCATTGCTGCGAAAAACAAAGTTTTCAAAACGTATATCGGGCTTGGTTACTACAACACCATTGTTCCACCGGTTATTCAGCGGAATATACTTGAGAATCCGGGCTGGTATACAGCTTATACTCCTTACCAGGCCGAGATCGCTCAGGGCCGCCTGGAGGCGCTTCTGAATTTTCAGACCATGATTATGGATTTAACAGGGATGGAAATTGCAAATGCATCTCTTCTGGATGAAGCTACGGCTGCTGCCGAAGCAATGGCCATGCTGTTCAGCAACCGCTCCCGCGAAGCAGTAAAGGCAGGGGCAAACAAATTTTTTGTTTCCAATGAGTGTTATCCTCAAACCATAGATTTGTTAAAAACACGTTCAACCCCATTGGGCATTGAGCTGGTAATTGGCGACTTTCATACCTTAACACTGGATACAGATATTTATGGAGCATTGCTTCAGTATCCTACAGCCGATGGGAAGGTGCACGACTATGCTGATTTTGTGAAAAGAGCAAAAGCAAACGGAACAGCTATAGCTGTCGCTGCTGATGTATTAAGCCTTGTATTATTAACCCCTCCTGGCGAGTGGGGCGCTGATGTGGTTGTTGGTAATACACAGCGTTTTGGCGTGCCAATGGGCTATGGCGGCCCTCATGCAGCATTCTTTGCCTGTCGCGAAGAATACAAGCGTATTTTACCTGGCCGTATCATTGGTGTTTCCGTTGATGCGCAGGGTAACCCCGCATTGCGTATGGCTTTGCAAACCCGCGAGCAGCACATCCGCAGGGACAAAGCTACCTCTAACATTTGTACTGCGCAGGCTTTACTGGCTATTATGGCCAGCATGTATGCGGTATACCACGGACCGCAAGGTTTGAAAGGGATTGCACAGCAGGTACACCTGTCGGCAGTTACATTAGCGGGCGCACTGGAAAAATTGGGTTATACGGTTGAAAAGGGTGCTTTTTTTGATACGTTAAAAATTACCGGTTCCTCTACTGCCCAGATAAAACAACTGGCTGAAGCTGCTGAAATCAATTTGCGATATACGGACATGGCCATCACCGTTTCGGTTGACCAGACTACTGATGCTGCCGATTTGAATAAAATCATCGAAGTGTTTGCAGAAGCTGCAGGCAAAGAAGCAACCTTGATTACAGAGGAAATTATCTTCAAACAAAAAGCTGTAATCAATACTCGTAAATCGGAAATACTTTCTCATCCTGTTTTCAACTCTTTCCATTCTGAGTCGGAAATGATGCGTTATATCAAACGTCTTGAGAATAAGGATTTGTCACTGACGCATTCCATGATTTCGCTGGGGTCCTGCACCATGAAACTAAATGCCGCTGCAGAGCTGATGCCAATCACCTGGCCGGAGTTTGCAAATATGCACCCATTTGTACCGGTTGACCAGGCGCTGGGCTATCAGGAAATGATTGAAAACCTTGATAAATCATTAAGTGAAATTACAGGCTTTGCCAAAATGAGTTTCCAGCCCAACAGCGGTGCCCAGGGAGAATATGCCGGATTGCTGGTTATACAGGCTTACCACAAATCGCGCGGTGAAGGACACAGGAACATTGTGCTTATTCCTACGTCTGCTCATGGTACCAACCCTGCTACTGCTGCTATGTGCGGACTAAAAATTGTGTTGGTGAAATGCGATGAAAAAGGAAATATAGATGTAAATGACATGCGTGAAAAGGCAACGCTGCACAAAGATAACCTGGCCTGCCTGATGGTTACTTATCCGAGTACGCATGGGGTTTACGAAGAAAGTATTATTGAGATAACCAACATCATCCACGAAAACGGTGGTCAGGTGTACATGGACGGTGCCAACATGAATGCCCAGGTGGGCTTAACCAGTCCGGGCAACATCGGAGCCGATGTATGCCACCTGAACCTTCATAAAACATTCGCAATCCCTCATGGTGGTGGCGGACCAGGTATGGGGCCTATCGGGGTTGCAAAACAACTGGTGCCTTTCTTGCCTTCTCATGCAGTGGTCAAAACCGGTGGTGAGCAGGGAATCCATGCCGTATCTGCCGCTCCTTTCGGTAGCGCTTTGATTCTCTTGATTTCTTATGGATACATTAAAATGCTGGGTGGGGAAGGCGTTACTGAAGCCACACGCACAGCAATCTTAAATGCCAACTACATCAAAGAATCGCTGAAGGGGCATTACCCTACGCTCTATAGCGGAAAAAATGGCCGCTGTGCCCACGAAATGATCCTGGATTGCGTTGCCTTTAAACGCGAAGCAGGTGTTGAAGTAGGGGATATTGCAAAACGGTTGATGGACTATGGTTACCATGCTCCTACGGTTGCATTCCCGGTACACGATACCCTTATGGTAGAACCAACCGAAAGTGAATCAAAAGAAGAGCTGGACCGTTTCTGCTCGGCCATGATCAATATCCGGAAGGAGATTGACGAAATTGCTGCCGGCACTGCAGATAAATTGGATAACGTAATTAAAAATGCTCCACATACAGCGAAAGCTGTAATTACTGATGACTGGAAACGCAGTTACTCCAGGGAAAAAGCTGTTTATCCTTTAAAATGGGTAAAGGACAACAAATTCTGGCCAAGTGTTGCACGTGTTGACAACGCACATGGTGACAGAAACCTGGTTTGTGCTTGTCCACCCATTGAATCTTATGCAGATGCTGAGCTTGTAAATGGTTGATTATCAGTTTATTCCATTGGTGTTGTTAGTAACTTTAGTGCGTAGGTTTTGGTATTTTCAAGTTCCATACCTATATTTGCACCCTTGCTTTTAAAAATTGCAATAATTTAATAATAATAAAATAACGTTTAAGATGAAAAAAATTTACACCCTTATTACGATTTCAGCAATTGCTTTAGGCGCAAATGCCCAGCAAAAATCTTTGAGAACAGGAGCTAAAAATGTTCATGAACTTAAAGTTAATCCAAGCGTTCATTTAAGCGCTGCAGTTGGCGATACTTTAATGTACATGCCTTTTCCTGAAACTTATGTTGTTGACCCAAATGATAATTCAGCTTTCCAGGTTGAGTTTGAAGACGTTGACGCTCTTACACCAAACAACGCTGGAGCAGATATGGACTGGGCTTTGTACTATTCTACTGATTCCAGCCTAAACGGTTCTATGAACCCAACAAATAACAACTATTACCACCCGTGGGAAGATTCCAACGTGGATTCAGCTTTCTTTATTTCTGCAACTTCTTGGTTTAACCCTGCAGGACAGGCAAACAACTGGTTTATGTTCGGGCCTATTACTTTGGCTGAAGGTGGTATCCTTAAATGGTACGACAGAACAAATCCAGGATACAGGGATGGATACAAAGTATATGCAACAACATCTGCTTCTTCTCCAATCACTTTCTCGGACTTTGCTGATGCTCCGTTCTACACAAAATTAGATGCATCTCCATCGCCTACTGCTGCTACAGATACTACCTGGGTGTTAAGGACTGCCGTTATCCCTCCTGCGTATGAAATGCAGTCAGTTTATATCGGCTTCCAGCACGATGCAAACGATATGGATGTATTGTACCTTGATGAAATTTTAATGGTTGCTGCTGGCCTTGGAATTAACGAAAACGCTTTCGTTAATGGTGTTAAAGTTGCACAAAACTCTCCTAACCCATTCTCAAACGTAACTACTGTAAATTACGAACTTCAGAAATCAGCAAACGTTGCTTTTGAAGTGTATGATTTAACAGGTAAAAAAGTTGCTGAGCAAACAGAAGGCAACCAGGTTGCCGGAAGACATGCTTTGAAATTCAATGCAGATCAGCTTCCTGCAGGTGTTTATTACTATTCTTTAGTTGTAAATAAAGCTGCTGCAAACGTTATGAAAATGGTGGTGATTAAATAATTCATCAATACCTTTTAGTTAAAAAGCTCACTGAAAGGTGAGCTTTTTTTGTTTTATACCCACTCCCTGGCCTTTATGGGTTTTAATACCAAACAATACGTTGATTTGGCTGTTGGCACAGGAATCTTCTGTTAAGTAGCCGATTATTGCCTGCCTAACAGAGAAATATTTACTAAAAATGAGCATTAATATTTGTAATTATAAATATGCTTTTCTAAATTTGTAAATCTTAAAAAAATACTAACATTTAAAAATACCCTATGAAAAAATATTTACTACTAACAGGTGCGTCTTTATTGTTTGCCAATATGTTCGCACAGCAAACACTGACACCTGCCCACAAAGTGGAGAATCAAAATGCATTTAAAGCTGCACGTTTTGCGAATCAGCAGTCTGCTAACGAAAGAAATTCAAATGCCATTACTTCCGGTTATATAGATTATTCCTGGCAGAATTATAATGACATGTCTTTTGTATGGCAGTTTAACTCAAACTTTACCTCTGCCGATACTGCAATTAACTACATCGGTGTGTCTTTGACACCTTTCCAGGGAATATTCAACTATGACGATAATGAATTAGATTTTCAGTTTGCTTACCCTAGTAATTATACATATACAATTGATAGTGTTTTTGCAACCATGTCGCATGAAAACAACAGTGGCGATACAAACATGGTGGTAGTGCAGTTGGTTCAGGCTACAAATGCCGGTGCATTAACTTCTACTTCTACAGTTAAATGGGCAGATACCATTATAACAACTACTTCATTATCTCCTGGCGGGAACTGGTTAGGTGCCGGTGCTACATTTACTGCTGGAATTGAAGCTGCTTATACCACTACTGCCGGTGCGAAAATGGGTATCGTTCTAAGATACTATGCTCCTGATGCAGATTCTATGGGTGTTGTCGGATCAGCTGTAGACGATGGAACAGGACAAGGTACTACTACACAGTCTCCATTTCCTACTTCTTATATGCAACTTCCTCCAAACATTCCTACAATTGCCGCTTGCCGGAACATTGGTTATGGCAGCCCAATTGGTTCGTCTGGTTGGTTCCAGGCCCAGGACTGGGAAATATGGGCTAAAGTTACCTTCAATGATATCACTGGTATCAGTGATAACGAAATGAATAAAACTGCTACTTTGTATCAGAATATTCCTAATCCGGCTAATAATTCTACTTTAATTAAATATGACCTTGCAAAGTCTGCTTCTGTAAGTATTGCGTTTTATGATGTAACAGGAAAAAAAGTAAAAGAAGTTGTTGAAGGTGAAAAACATCCTGGCAACTACCAGGTTCGTGTAGGGATCGAAGACCTATCAAAAGGTGTTTATTTCTATAAATTGAAAACATCTAACGGAATTGAACTGACAAAAAGAATGGTTATTACAGAATAATTTTTGTAAGCAAATAAAAAAGGGGGTTGTCTATTGTTTAGGCAGCCCCCTTTTAGTATAAAGCCGGTTGTATATCAGATTTTTGTATTTTGGCCTGTGTTTGGTACTTTATTTGTTACTGTTTGACGTTGTTTTGTAAATTATAACAATAGTGCCCCGTTAGCCGTTTTTTTAGTATTGCAAAATCATGAAAAAATATTTTTTCCTTTTTCTTTTATCTGTGGCTTTGAATACTATTTCTTTTTCCCAGGAAGAGAATAAATACGTTGGTACCATTAAGGTCCAGAAAAAGGGACATCTTATAAAAACACAATACGACAATATCAATTTCAGGCTTGTGGGTATCGATCAATATGGCAATGTATTGGATACTGCAGTAATTGAGTTTAAAATTTCAGTAACCATACGAGGTATTTTCCACTCCGAGAAAAATACAGGACCCATACTAAG
The DNA here is from genome assembly GCA_020051175.1 of Bacteroidia bacterium. Lineage (GTDB taxonomy): Bacteria > Bacteroidota > Bacteroidia > 2-12-FULL-35-15 > 2-12-FULL-35-15 > 2-12-FULL-35-15. Next base: position 39,381 of record JAGVJJ010000037.1, read on the forward strand.
TGCCAATATGCAGCAGCTTTTGGACAGGGCCGATGACAGCACCAAAATATTTTTCGATAATATAAAAGCCAAAGACCGTGACGGTACTGTGATTGACATGCCTAAGTTTCAATACATGCAAGGGTTCCGGAATAGTGAGCAGGAGTAGTTGCTGAGCCTGGAGTGATTTACTTATGGGTATAACCCCTTATTGCGTATTTGTCTAACACTTGTTTTCATTAGGTCTCCGTTTCGTAAATTCGTAACCATTCGTTTATCCGCAACCGTTATTCATAACCCTCGTAAAACTCCTTATTGAAATTCACAAGCCCCAGTCGCTGTGTAGCCCTTGATACTGCGGTATACAGCCATCGTAAATATTCTGTATTTATCATTTCATCGGTTACATAACCCTGCTCTACAAATACACAGGGCCATTGTCCGCCTTGCGCTTTGTGGCAGGTAACCGCATAAGCAAACTTAACCTGTAGCGCATTGAAGAACCCATCTTCCTTTATTTTTTTCAGTCTGAGCTTCCTGTCAGCCACATCTGCATAATCCATTGATACGGATTCGTATAGTTTTTTATTATCGGCCTGTGACAGGGCAGGGGCTTCGCTCATAATGGTATCCAGCAGCAACCGTACTTCCAGCTCCGGTTCATCCGGATAATCCACCAGTCGCATACGCACATCTGCAAAACGGAATCCATGCATTTCTTGTATCTTCCCAACGCGCTGAAGCTGTATGATATCCCCGTTGGCAATAAACCCGGCTTTCGATTCTTCGGGTAGCCAGAAATAATTGTTTTTCACTACCATCATATAATCACCCGATGACAGCTCATCTTCCTGCCATCGTATTCTGGCCCTTATCTGCTGGTTAAAAATATTCGCCCTTTTGTTGGAACGGCAAATCACCATCACATCCTCAGCACCATATTCATCGTATGCCTTGTTCAACGCGTCTTCCAGATCGCCTCCTTCAATACGCGAAATGTCGGTAAATGGAGCCAGGTTAAAATGCGGTTTGCTGCCTTCATCATTCTTTATCTGGTTGCGGATGGCAGTAGCATTTGAGAGTATGCCTGAATTTTCACCTTGCCGCACCACTTCCGTAAGCTCATGCGACTCGATGGAGAAGTAAAATGTGGCTTTCAGATACTCAAGGTCAAGGGCCGGGCTCACATCAAGGCCTACCGGTGGAAGCTGTGCCGTATCGCCTATAAATAAAAGCTTGCAATTATTACCGCTGGTAACATAGTCGATCAGGTCTTCCAGCAGGCTGCCATTACCAAACATGCCGCCACCGCTTAAGCCACCCGTATTGGAAATCATGGAAGCCTCATCCACAATAAAAATGGCATCCTGGTGTAGGTTTTGCTGCAGCTGAAAAGCAAGTCCACCGTCAATGGTAGGTTTTCTGTAATAAATTTTTTTATGTATGGTGTATGCCTGCTGCTTGGTATAGTTGGTAAGCACTTTGGCTGCCCGCCCGGTTGGTGCAAGCAGCACGGCTTTCCCTTTTATCAGGGGCAGGCTCTTCACCAGCGAACGCACGATTGTTGTTTTGCCGGTGCCCGCATATCCCTTTAAAACAAACAGTTTCCCCGGATCGGGTCCCAGCATAAAATCCGATAGCTTGGTAAGCAGGATGCGCTGGCCCGGAGTAGTTTCAAATGGAAAATTCTTTAATAAAATGCTGTTAAACTCCTGCGGACCCATACATGTAACGAATATATACGAATTTACGAATTATTTGATCGGCAATGGATGTTAATTGCTTTATGCTATGTTTTATAGTATTATAACAATTATAACACGCGCAGATTCGTAAATTCGTATATATTCTTTATCTGTACTAGCATTCGTATTAGCATAAATCAGTCATTCATTGAGTTATCTTTCGTAAATTCGTACAGATTAGTAATTAGTACATATGATTACAGAATTAAATAATAAAATTACCACCCATACCGCTTTTGTTGATGAAGCTTTTGATCAGGCCAGGGCACTGGGCTATCAGCTGGTGGTACAGATTGGTTTGGATGGGGCGCAGCTTGCGGTGAAGGAAATTCAGAAGAACAAATTCATTGCGCTGGAAAACTACCATTTTAAAGATGCCTTCAGCTTTGATATGGTTACCGATTTGTGGACTGTGCTTAGCGCTGAAAGCAAGCTTCTTTTGCCGAAGTACAAACAGGTAACCTGCATTGTTGTGAGCAACCATTCAACTATAGTGCCTTCCCCTCTTTTTGAAGAAAGTAAAAAAGCCGCATACCTGAAATTCAACTCTTCCATTGAACCTACAGACTGGATTGGGGTTGACGATATAAAAAACCTGGATGCAAAAAACATCTTTGCAATACCGCAGGTTTTGAAAGATAAGCTGGAGACTCAATTTGTACGCCCTGTATATCATCACTGCTCCACAGTGCTACTGGAAAGCCTTTTAGGGCAAAATAAAAATCAGGCTTCTAAAAAACTGTTTGTTCATATTCATCCATCCCGCTTTGAGGCTATTGTGCTGGAAGGAAAAAGACTGCTGTTTTACAATACCTTTCAGTTCCTGACTCCGGACGATTTTCTGTATTACCTGTTGTTCATATATGAGCAGCTTCAGATGAACCCCGAAACCCAGGAAGCAGTGTTTATAGGAGAAGTAGAAAAAAATTCTGAGTTCTATAACCTAGCACTTCGTTATATACGCACTGTAAAAATGGGAGAACGCACAGATACTGCCGAATACAGCTATCAGTTGCAGACTTTGCCACGGCACAGTTTTTTTACAGTTTTTAATAGTTATCTGTAGCCCCTTGCACCAATTACTGTTATCCTGTTAACGGTTATAGTAAACTAATAACGGATAACAAATAACAAAAGATAACCAATAACCAAAACTCCGACTCTGGCTAAACAATGAGAATCATAAGTGGAAAATACAAAGGAAGAATGCTTCACCCGCCTAAGAATCTACCGGTTCGGCCCACTACCGATTTCGCAAAAGAAAGCCTTTTTAATATTCTGAACAACTATATTGATTTTGATGGCCTCAAAGTGTTGGATTTATTTGCCGGTACAGGCAACATCACCTTTGAGTTTGTTTCAAGGGGTAGTACGGATGTGACCAGTGTGGATAGTAGTTACGCCTGTTGTGAATTTATTAAGAAAACCATTGTCGCTCTTGAAATGAAAGATGCGGTAAGGGTTATAAAATCAGATGTTTTTACATTTCTGAATAAGAACCTCAATACTTATAACCTTATTTTTGCAGATCCCCCTTACGATATGGACCCCGATAAATTTCAGTCCCTTGCTGAAAGTGTTTTAAGTAAAGATATGCTGAAGCCGGAGGGCTGGTTGATTATTGAGCATGGGGAACGTATCACCTTTGCTGAACACCCTTTTTTTGTTGAGCATCGCAAATATGGCAATGTTAATTTTTCATTCTTCCAAAAGGGTTAAACCGTCCGATATTAACACTCCGCTGTTCATTTTATTTATTAGCTCACCTTTCTTAGCACCCATCTTTATATAATTTCGTTGCAGGTAAATTGGCAATAAGGCTGTTAATTCAGTTTTAGGCTTCAAAGAATATGTGAAAAGTAGTCTCCGGTAAAGGCTGAAGGCCATTTTTTTAATATCTTTGGTTGTTTGCGAGTCACAGAACTATTTTGTTAAATTACACGTAAAAGTTAAAAATTGATGCTACCCGGATGACAGCGGTTGTTATAAAAATAAAATCTCTGACTTAATTGTTTTAAAATCAAAAACTTACCATACTCTGATGAGAAAAATTTTACTCTTTTTAATTCCTCTACTTGCTATTGCCGGTATCGCTGAAGCCCAGACCAACCTGTCGGTTTCCAATTTCTTTGCCGGTGCTGACGGTTGTGCATTATCTGCTAACCGAAATGTATCTGTCGGACTCGAAAATGTGGGTTCAACTGACCTTAGTAACGTTTCTTTTAACCTTTCCTATACAATAAATGGAGGGGCACCGGTAACCGATTTTGGTATTACCATTTCCAGTTTACCTGCCGGACAAACATACACCTATAACTTTTCTACATCTGCTAACCTTTCTGCACCGGGACCCTACAATTTTGTGTGTTATGTATCCGGTCTTGCAGGCGATGCAGACCAAAGTAATGATACAACTTTTACAACTGTAACAAATAAGGCATCTGTTGGTGGTGCTGTTACTGCAAGTGATACTGTTTGCCAGGGAACAAACAGCGGAACTTTAAATCTTGGGCCTCATACTGGAAATGTATTAAGGTGGGAGTCCTCACTTAACGGGATCAACTGGACAAATATTGGTAATGCCGGCAGTACCAGCTATACGTACAATAACCTGGCGGATACCACTTATTACCGTGTTATTGTAAAGAACCTCACTTGCCCTATCGATTCTTCCTCTTACGCTAAAATCACAGTTACACCTATACCTTTCCTGAGCAGCAGCTTGTCAACCGGGGTTTGCAGCGGTAGCACCTTCAGTTATATCCCAACAGGAACAGTGCCGGGTTCTACTTTTACCTGGTCAAGGGATTCTGTAGATCACATTACTCCGGTTTCTTCATCGGGTTCTGGTAATATAAGTGAAGTCATTTTCAGCGATACAAGTATTGCTGTATATACCTTTTATGATATTGTAACTACTGCCAACGGATGTTCCAACTCCGGTGAAACGGTGATTGTACGTGTTGATAGCACTACTCCCGGACCAGCTGGTACTATTACAGGTGTAACACCAGTTTGCCAGAATACCTTTAATTTCCCATATTTCACGGCTGGCCTGGATCCTGACACTACTGCATGGTACACCTGGAGTTATACAGGTACTGGTGCGAGCCGCTTTTCAGGTGGGCCTGCAACACCTTTCCCGGCAAGCAATTCAACCGGCTTGTTCTTTTCTCCTTCTGCTACTTCAGGCGATCTTACTGTTACTGGTACCAATTATTGTGGTAGTGGGCCTCCATCTCCGGTTTATCCAATTACAGTTGATACGGCAGCACTTGCTACTGCCGGTGGACCGGATAGTGCTTGCCAGACAGCTATTCCGCTTCCGATAATGCTTACCGGTGCCAGTGTTGGTGGTCCTTTTGCAATTGTTGGTACATGGTCAATCATTTCCGGTGGTGGAAGTTTAAATACTGTTACGCCAACGAATATGCCGGATACAGTTACTTATACACCTGCTCCTGGATATTTGGGGCCTGTGGTACTGCGTTTAACAACCAATGACCCTGTTGGTGTGTGTGGAGCTGTTTTTTCTGATCGTTCTATACGTATTGATACTGCTGCTATTGCTATAGCCGGTGGCCCTGATGCGTTCTGCCAGTCACCTGTTGCTACTCCTATTACACTGAGCGGTTCAAGTGTTGGCGGACCTTTTGGAACAGTGGGTACATGGTCTATTGTTTCGGGTGGTGGAACATTAGGAACTGTTACCCCAACAAACAGGCCTGATACTGTAATATATACGCCTGTTGCAAATTATGCAGATACCATCACTTTGCAGCTTACCACGAACGACCCGGGTACATCATGTGGGGTGGTTACAGCTTTACGCACAATCATTATAGACTCTGTGGCAGTTGTTGCTGCAGGTGCAGACACTACTATTTGTGCCGGAAGTACCTATACACTTGCCGGAACAATGGGCGGAGGTGCAACTTCTGTAACCTGGACAACTTTGGGTGATGGAACATTCAACGATTCTTCACTTGTGAATGCTGTATATACCCCCGGGGTAACAGATACCACAAATCATACTGTTACATTGGTTATTTCAACTGACGATCCTTTGGGTCCTTGTTCTTTCGTTACAGATACAATGATTATAACAATAGACCCGGCACCATTGGTAAGTGCCGGGATCGATGATACTATCTGTGCCGGAAGTACCTACACTTTAGCAGGCTCTATTGGTGGCAGTGCCGTTACGTCCACCTGGACCACTTCTGGTGATGGTACTTTCAGCGACTCATCGCTTGTAAATGCAGTATATACTCCGGGGGTAACAGATACTGCAAACGGCAGTGTTTTCCTGATTCTTACCACGAATGATCCTACTGGTGTTTGTACTGCGGCTTTTGATACCATGCAACTTGTGATCAACCCGCCTGCAACGGTTTCTGCGGGAGCAGATGCTGCAATATGTGCAGGTAGTACACTAACACTTGCCGGTTCAAGAACGGGCGGTGCATCGGCTTCTACCTGGACAACCACCGGGGATGGTACATTCAGCGATTCATCACTTGTGAATGCTGTTTATACTCCTGGTGTAACGGATGTTACCAGTGGTACGGTTACACTTATTATTACCAGCGATGATCCGGCAGGCCCTTGCCCGGTACTTGTTGATTCAATGGTGCTAACGATTGATCCGATTCCAACTGTTACAGCTGGTGCTGATGATTCTATCTGCGCTGATGGTACTTTCACACTTGCAGGTGCAATTGGTGGTAGTGCAACATCGTTAACATGGACTACCTCTGGTGATGGTACTTTCAATGATTCTTCATTGGTAAATGCTATATATACACCTGGTCAGGCAGACTCAACGCTCGGAAGCGTTTACCTTGTTATCACTACAAATGATCCAGTGGGAGCTTGTATTCCTGTTACGGATAGCATGTTCCTGCTTGTAAAGCCTCCTGCAGTTGTTAGTGCAGGTGCCGACAATACCATTTGCTCGGGAACAACTTATACACTGGCGGGATCTCGTTCCGGAGGTGCCACAGCTTCTACCTGGACCAGTAATGGCGATGGCACTTTCAGTGATTCTTCACTTGTAAATGCCGTTTATACACCTGGTTCAACCGATATTTCAAATGGTACTGTTACATTATTTATTACCAGTGATGATCCTGTGGGTCCTTGTACCCCTGCCGTAGATTCTATGGTTCTTACCATTAACCCTGCTGCAGTGGCTAACGCGGGAATTGACGATACGGTATGTTCTGGCGGAGTATATACTCTTTCCGGGGCAATCTCGGGTGGTGCCACTTCAGCAACATGGAGTACTTCCGGTGATGGAACATTTAATAACAATACCTTATTGAATGCAGTTTATACAGCAGGTTCGGGTGATATTGCTGCAACTAGCGTTTATTTAATACTTACTACAAATGATCCTGCTGGTGTATGTACCGCAACGTTCGACAGTGTATTGCTGACAATTGCACTACCACCGTCCGTTGTTATTACTGACCCTACACCTGTCTGTCAGCCTCTGACCATAGACCTTACTCAGCCTGCCGTTACTGCTGGCTCCACACCAGGACTTACATTTAACTATTATACAAATGCTGCTGCCACAATCCACGTAGCTGATTCTACTGCTATTACAACTACCGGAACATATTACATAGTAGGTACAACATCTTTGGGTTGTACCGATACTGCTGCTGTAAATGTAGTTGTAAATCTGTCTGCTGTGGGCGGTATTGCTAGTCCTGATGCACTTGTATGCTCTGGTGCAAATGGTGATACAATAGTGCTTACAAACTATGTGGGTTCAATTCAGCAATGGCAATACTCAACAGATGGTGGTATGAACTGGATCAATATTGCAAATACAACACCGCTGCAGACATATTCCAATCTTACGACTACTACCTGGTACAGGGCAATGTTGACTGCTACATGTGCTTCAGCTGTTTCTGAAGAGGCACGTATAACAGTTGACCCCAATGCGCTTTCTGTTGGCGGTACTGTAACTCCGAATGATACTGTATGCAGCGGAGCGAATAACGATACCATTACACTCAGCGGTCATGTAGGAACAGTGTTGCGCTGGGAATATTCGATAGACGGTGGGAATACATGGGTGTATATCAACAATACAAGTACATCACAGGTTTACACAAATCTTACCACAACAACCATCTTCCATGCTGTGGTTCAGAACAGCGTTTGCGGACCAGCTGTATCTTCTAACGATACAATTACTGTTACTGGTTTCTCTGATGCAGGCTTTATTGCTGGTGCTACTCCCGGCTGCCCGAATGAAACCAGTGGAATCCTTGCTCTTAACGGGCATTCAGGCACAGTGCTTGGCTGGCAATATTCCATTAATGGTGGAACTACCTGGACAGACACATTGAACCTGAACGATTCACTTGCTTATACCAATCTTGCAGACACTACTATTTACAGGGCTATTGTCCAGAGCCAGGGATGTGCTGCAGATACCACTCCTGCTGCTGCTGTGGTTGTTTATCCTAAACCGGTGGCTGCGTTTACAGCAGATACAGTGTGTTTGGGTACAGCTACAACCTTTACAAATACGTCTTCTGTTGCAGCCGGATCAATACAATTTAGCCAATGGGACTTTGGTGATAACAATACCTCATTAATTACCAGTCCGCAGCACACCTACCCGGCATTGGGTACGTATGCAGCAAGCCTCGTGGTGATTTCCAACTTCGGATGTAAGGATACGTCTACTGTAAACGTGATTACAGATACGCTTCCAAATGCACAGATAACAGCCAGTGGTTCTATGTCGTTCTGTTGTGGCGGCAGTGTTACATTGAGTGGTATGCCCGGACTTGCTTATCTGTGGAGCGCTTCGGCTGCAACCACACAAAGCATCACAGTTAACGATTGCAACTCTGGTTCCGGTAACTATCTGTTGACGGTTACAGACCCAGTTAGCTCTTGTTCAAATACAGCTTCTGTGGCGGTGGTTATTTTCCCGCTACCTGCTGTTGACGCTGGTAATGATACAACTATAAACAAAGGTGGCTCTGTTCTTCTGAACGGACAGGGCGGTATTGTATATGCCTGGACTCCGGTTACAAACCTTACAAACCCTGGTGTCGCTAACCCGGTGGCAACTCCGGAGGCTACAACAATGTATATATTGACGGCCACTGATATCAATGGATGTGTGAACTCTGATTCAATAACCATAACGGTATTGGCGGACCCTAATAACATTGTTATTACCAATCTCTTGACCACAAATGGAGATGGTTTCAATGATTTATGGGTTATCAGCGACCTGGAGAAATTCCCGGGAACCGAAGTAATTGTTATAAACAGGGAAGGGCAGCAGGTATTCTATTCAGCGGCATACGACAATATGTGGGATGGTACCAATAAAAATGGCAAGCCGTTGCCGGATGGAACCTATTATTATTTTGTAAAATTACCTGGTGCAAATACAATTTATAAAGGTCCTATAACAATATTAAACGAAAAATAACACAGCTCCTCACCCTTAAAATAAAGGATAAGGAGCGCATATATGTGTTTGCTTGTTTCTCTTTATAAAGGGCAGGACTAAATAAAAGATAAATGAAAAAGAAAAGTTTACTCCTTCTTGTCGCAATTTTCTTCATGCCTTCTTTCTTGGCATGGTTTGGCGGCTTATCCTCTTTCCGGGGAAAAGCAGCAGGGATTTTTGCTCAGCAGTTGCCTTTCAGCAGCCAGTATTATACCAACTCGTTTGTGATAAATCCTGCCTTTACAGGTAATAGCGATTATATCAACGCTTTTCTAACGCACCGCTCCCAGTGGACCGGTCTGGCAGGCGCTCCGCAAACCAGCTATCTGACAGTGGATGGCCCGATGCGTTCAAGAAACTCCGGACTGGGTTTGAAAGTGTATACAGATGTAACGGATATAATAAGCCGGGTTGGGGCGTTTGGAAGTTATTCCTACAAACTGAAACTCAACGATTCCAGCCATGTATTGTTTGGACTGGCAATGGGGGCATTGGGAAATAAATTGGATTTTTCTAAAGCTGTAATCAAAGATAATAATGACCCTTTCTTATACCAGCAGTCAAAAAGCAGAACTGTTTTCAGTGCGGATATAGGGGTTGCTTATGTGTGGAAGCGTTTGACCGTGGGCTTTGCAATTCCACAGGTACTTGGAAACAGGGTTAAATACACCATTCTTAATGACGATAACAGCTATTACAATTTCAAAAGGCACTATCACGGTACTATCAAATATGAATTCGATCTTGTAAAAGAAAAAGGGATCACAGCATATCCTTTGTTGATGGTGAGAGCTGTTAAGGGCGGGCCTTTTCAGTATGACTTAAATGGTGTGGTTGATTGGAAAAACAAGGGATGGGTAGGGCTTACCTTCCACAGTAATTATGCTTTTGCAATCAGCGCAGGCGCACGTTATAAAAACTTCAGCATTGGGTATGCTTATGATATTGGTGTAAATAAAGTGCGTTCATATCTGGGGACTACGTCCGAATTTCTTTTAGGATATACGTTTGCCGACAGGAAAAAATACAGAGGTCCTGAAGGATCGGATGAATCGGACACAGATACGCTGACTATTTCTAAAACCAGCAGGGATACAATATACAGTATTGTTGCAGCCCAGCTGAAAGCGTTGGCGGACAGTAACAAAGCTGAGGTGGAAAGGTTGAAAGCAGAGCTTGCGAAAGCAAAAGCGGGTGATCCTGCTACCTCGGCTGACGGCAAGCCTCTGGCCTATATTTCAGGCCGCCTGGTGGATGAACAGGGCAATCCGGTGAATGATGCGCAGGTGGAGGTTGTAAATAAATCCAACAACCAGGTGGTTGCAAGGCCATTTACCAATGCCGATGGAACGGTGCGTATTCCAGTACCTGCCGGACAAACATACGATGTTGTATTTAACAAGCCGGGTTATTTATATAAGCCTGTAAATGTATCAGTTCCTGAAACAGCTGGCTATGAGTGGAGTTTGAAGGATGTGACCATGCAGAAATTGGAGGTGGGCAAAAAAGTGGTGTTGAACAACATACAGTTCGATTTAAACAAGGCTTCCTTAAAGCCTGAATCGTATGCAGAATTGGATCAAACGGTTAAACTGATAAAGGAGATACCGTCACTTGAAATGGAAGTGTCCGGACATACTGATAATGTTGGTTCGGCATCCGGCAACCAGGAGCTTTCACAACAGCGTGCAAAAGCTGTAATGGATTATCTCGTGAGTAAGGGTTGCGACCAGAACCGTCTGTCATACAAAGGTTACGGTGCAAGTCAGCCAATAGCGGATAACAACTCGGAGAGTGGACGTAAGCTAAACCGCAGAACGGAGTTCAAAGTGTTGAAAGTGGAAGGTCAGTATGATATTGTATCCGGTTCTGAAGCAGCCTCTGTGGGCGCTAACAGGAGTACATCAGCTTCTGTATCAAATGCGGCCAACGATGCTGCAATTGCACAGCTGAAAGCAAAAACAGAAAACTATGAGCAGCAACTGGAGCAGTTGAGACAAGAGCTTGCAAAAGTGAAGAGTGCTCCGGCAACAACTACAGCAAACACGGAAAATCCTGTGATAATGGCACAGCTGAAAGCTATGTCAGACAGCAACCAGGTACAGCTTGAGCGCATGAAAGCGGAGCTTGCAAAAGCAAAAGCTGTTTCAACACCGCTAGTAGATGAATCGCGTATGGCGCAGTTGCAGGCAAAAGCGGATAGCAATCAGGCTCAAATTGATTTATTGAAAGCTGAGCTTGCAGCATCTAAATCGGTAACTGGCAGTGTTGATAATGCACGTATGATAGAGCTGAAAACTAAATCAGACAGCAACCAGGTAGTTATGAACCAGATTAAAGCGGAGTTGGCGCAGTTAAAAACTGCTGCTCCAGCAGAAGATCCACGCATGGCTCAGCTGAAAGCTAAGGCGGACAGCAACCAAGCCCAGATTGATTTGTTAAGGGCAGAGCTTGCACTATCAAAAGCTTCAGCAGCAACTCCTGTTGAAGATCCGCGTATGGCGCAATTGAAAGCGAAATCAGATACTAACCAGGTGGAGATTGAACGTTTGAAAGCAGAGCTCGCCAAA
>JAGVJJ010000071.1 GCA_020051175.1 Bacteroidia bacterium
AGCTTTTTATATTTGCTTGATGACATAATGCAAATATACTAGCTTCGCAGTTAACCCTAACCACCGCCTAAGGCGGTGGTTTTATAGGAATAATAAAATACCAGGCCATTACGGAATCCGTTTCAATCTCTACAGCCAATCCAAACCGAAATGGCACAGGAACCATTACTACCATTATTACCGGAGGCGGGCCTCAGAATTTAGGCACAATAGTAAAGCGGATTATAATCAAAGCCACAGTGAATACAACTTCGGGAATGATTCGGTTTTACCTGAATAGTGGGGGTAGTAGTCTTTTATTTACCGAGCAAAAAGTCCCAGCAGTCACAAAGTCAGCTAGTGATCACAGTTTTTACGCAGTGCTGGATTTGAATTTTATATTGGCCGATAATGTAAGTATAACGGCATCTACTGAAAATGCTGAAACATTTATTATTACCGCTGAAGGACTTGATTTCTATTACTAAACTTTATGATAAATTACAATAACTAAAACAAACATAAAAAATGGCAGCAGAAACATTGTATACCGCCAATACCGGCTTAGCCGTAATCAGTACAGCTAATTCAAACCTGGATGGCACAGGAACCCTCGGTACTGTTTTAACAGCGGCAGGGAATGGTACTAAAGTGAAATCCGTTACAATTAAAGCTGTGGGTAGTACTACGGCACAGGGAATGGTAAGGCTTTTTGTAGATGAAGGCACAGCAAGGCTGATTGCTGAAATTGAAATTCCCATTGTTACCCAGGGATCTGCAGATGAAGGTTTTGAAATTTTCCTTCCATTGGATCTGGATTTGCAATCGGGTGCAATATTGAAAGCGTCCACGCAAATTGCCAATACATTTAACATTATTGCCGAAGGTTTAGACTGGGCTTACAATACCGGTGTAAGACCAGAAAGCACTAATTATACTGCGAATACTTCTGCGTCATCTATCTCTGTTGCGAACAGTAACCTAGACGGAACAACCGGTACTGTAGTAACTGTGTATACCGCTGGTTCTTCAGCAACATACAAAGGCTCTAAAATCAAATCCATTATAATTAAAGGAATAACAAGCAGCACTTCTGATGGTATGATTAGATTGTTTATACAAAATACCGGGAGTACTGTTACAAGACTTTTTATGGAGATTCCTGTGCCGATTGTTACTCCAACGGCAACAGCAAGAAGCTTTGCACATCAGATAGATTTCCCGGATGACGGATTTAATCTGCAGGCGGGTTATAAAATATTAGCGACTACACAAAATGCGAATACATTTGCAATAACAGTTGAAGGTATGGATTGGGCCTATCCAACCGGAAACGTTTTGGGCTATACTTTATATGGACAACTTGCTAGTGTTTCAGTTAGCCCTGCTGACGCTACGACATACTATTTCGGCTCTAATTTTGTAGGAGCCTTGAACACAACCGCAAACAGATGTAAACTTTATATTCCTGCCTCAGGCACAATAGACGCTTGCTATATTTATATTACCGTACTGGGCACACTTGGCTCATCCGAAACATCTACTCTATCAATAAGGCTCAATAATGCAACGGATACAACCGTTAGTAGCAGTATGACAATGAGTGCAGCTACAAACACTAATTCGAATACAAGCTTAAATATTGCAGTAGTAGCGGGTGATTATATTGAAATCAAGTGGGTTACACCTACCTGGGTAACCAACCCAACGAATATCTGTATTTCAGCCCAAATACATGTTAAATCTAATCTATAAACTAATTAAATGGCTGAAGAAACACAATATACTGCTAAAACAGGCCAGGTAACTATTTCCAGTGCAAATACAAGAAGGGATGGAACAGGCACAATGGGAGATGTAATTACAGGTGCTGCTAATGGAACATTGATTAAATCCGTTTTTATCAAGGCGCAAACGAATACAACCGAAGGAATGATCCGCTTGTTTGTATATACGGGTGCCAGTAATCCGGTGCTTATTGGGGAAATACCGGTATCGAACATTACGAAATCTTCCCGAGATAAAAGTTTTGAAACATACCTGGAGCTTGATTTGTTTTTGCAGTCAGGCGATACCCTGAAAGCATCTACAGAAAATGCAGAAACATTTAATGTAATTGCGATAGGATTGGATGTTGCTTATGATACTACTGCATCACGTTTAGACAGCACTTTGTTTATGGCACAAACAGGTTTTAGTGGTATCGCACTTGCAAATCCCAATTTAAATGGAACAGGATTTATGTCCCAGATTTTGCTTACCAATTCTACTCCTTACAATGGAGCTCAAATAAAACGGATCTTTTTAAAAGCCAATGCAAGTACTACTCCGGGCATGGTACGATTATTTATACGCAATACCGCGGAAACGTTGAATACTCTTTTTACAGAAATTCCTGTGCCTGCAGTAACGCCAACAGCCACTGCTGAAACGTTTGAATATGTCCTGGAATTTAACAATTTATTTTTACAGACAGAGTACAGCATTTTAGCTTCAACGGAAAATGCGGAATTGTTTGTTGTAACGGCAGAGGCAATGAATTTTAAGTATAGTTCATAAAAAATCTTGTCAAAAATTATAAAACCTTGCTGTGTAGAGGGAACAGTGTAAACGTATGAAAAATATTGAAGGTTCAGACTGCGGATGTCAAGGTATAGTTAAAGTAGGGCCAGGGCCAGATACAAATAAACCTGACCCGCAAAAATTTCTTGCGACATATTACTCTGGCCCTAAGGATGGTTGTGGTACAGATAGTGCCGTTCCAACGAGCACTCCTGGTGTGTATGCTGTATCATTCAATCCAGCTACCGCGGAATATCCATGTGGGTGGGCAGTTAAACCACGTCTTATTAAGCCACGTCTAAAATAAGATTTTTGTAAAAATTGGCTTAATTCTAAAATGGAGAAAAGAAATTATATCGTAATTATTAGTGATATATATGATGTAACAACAAATAAAGTCATTGAATACTTAAGATATTATGGTCACTATAAAATATTAAGGATAAATTCAGGAGATAACTTATTTATTAAAGCTGAGATTGGTAAGACTTTGAAGTTACAGATACAACTTAAAAGTAAGTGCATAGATATTGATTTCGATTCCGGCATTTCATTTTGGTATAGACGAGGAGATGTATTTCTTCCGGTTTTGGGCAACCCAAACTACATTTCTTCTGAATTCAATCAGGAAATAGACACCTATTTAATAAGAGAATGGCATGTTATGCGTAACTACTTTTATAAACTCGTTGAACGCAGGACAGGTATAATAGTTTCTTTAGGTAGTTTTTTAAAAGAAATTGATAATAATAAACTCTATAATCTATATACAGCAAAAGAAGTTGGATTTAAAGTGCCGGAAACAATTTTGGCATCTGACCTATCGGATTTGATAAAATTTAAAAGGGAGGGAAAAGAATATATTTCAAAGCCATTAACTTTTCCTCCATCAATAAGTGTTTCGTCTCAAAATTATTATTCTACTAAGGGTACGGCATTCGTTACAGAAGATTATTTTATAAATTCTGCAAAAACAATTTTTCCTACATTTATGCAAGAATATATAGATAAACAATTCTAAATAAGAGTTTTTTTTATTAAAGGAGATATATATTCCATGGCTATATTTTCTCAAAGTGATAATAGAACAAAAGTAGATTACCGTAATTATAATTTCGAAAAGCCAAACAGAACGATTCCATATAAATTACCAGGCTCTGTGGCCAAGAGAGTTCGTAATTTTATGGAAAAAATTGAATTGGATACTGGGTCGTTAGATATAATATATTCCAAAACTAAAGAGTATTATTTTTTAGAAGTTAACCCTCACGGCCAATTGGATTGGTTATCTTATAACTGTAATTATTATTTAGAGAAAAAAATAAGTACCTTATTATTACATGGAAAAAATTAATATTGAAAGAAATACTGAAAAATTACTTCCCTTTTCAATTAGGCAAATGTTCAAACATAGTCAATCAAATTTTTCTTTTTATTCCGAAAACACTCAATCTATTAATGATATACAGACTAATGTTATTATTTATAAGCCTTTTTATAAACCAATTTCGAGAATAGCTCATAAAAACAAAAAATAATAATAAGAATGTCTAAAAAAGTCGTCCCGATTTTATTTTCTTGTTGTATTCCTGTAAAAGGGGCTAAAAGGAGTATTGTTTGTGATGTTCAAAGATCGACTTTTCTTTTTGTTCCGAATCTGATTTATGATATTCTTACAAAAGAGCGCGGTTCCTCTATAGAGGAAATTAACATTCTTTACCCAGAACATTCGAAAGACATATATGATTATTTTAGTTATTTAGAGGAAAATGAATACTTGTTTTATACTGACTCTCCTAAAACATTTCCTCAAATAAATATAAAGGAGTGGGATGAGCCGTCATTAATTACAAATGCCATAATTGATATCGATAATAAAAGTAAATATAACATAGAAAAAGCTTTGACTCAATTGGGCGATTTAGGATGCCGAAATATTCAAATTCGATTTTTCTCCGAAAGAGGAATATCTTATTTTGAGGGTATATTTTCCGTGCTAAAAAACATACATATTTATTCATTAGAGCTAATTATTAAATATTCTAATATAGATTATAATGAATTTCTAAAGTTTAAAGAAAAGTATAAATATATTCAATCGATTATAATCCATTCTACACCAAGCTCTGTATTGGACGCATTAACTAAACAATTTGATAGTATGATCTTTATGGATGAAATAATTGAGTCTGAAAGTCACTGTGGAATAGTTGCACCGCATTATTTTACACTCAATATTAAAAGTTTTTCGGAGGCTCAATTATGGAATACATGCTTGAACAGAAAAATTTCTATCGATAAATCCGGAAATATTAAAAATTGTCCTTCAATGAAACTGGCTTATGGGAATATCAATACGGATAACCTGTCGGAATCAATCAACGAAAAGTTCAAAAAAGTGTGGCGTCTAAATAAGGATCAAGTATCTATCTGCAAGGATTGTGAATTCCGATATATATGCACAGATTGTAGAGCATACGTGCAAAATGAAGCGGATAGCTTTTCTAAGCCTTTAAAGTGTGATTATAATCCATACACCGGAATAGGATTTGAATTCTAGTATTTGAAAACTGAAATTTTAAAAAAGAACTATAATTTTATACCTTTTAAAATGTTTACTAAACACAATTTATCCACTTTTTCCGCCTTCTGTTTGTGCTTGAGCTTATTTAGCTATGCACAGACTGGTGTGTATTCTATCCGAAAAGATCATGAAGCCGGTTTAATTAATTTAAATGATACTAGTTTTATAAGGATATTAAACGGGACAATTATAGATAAAAGCGCTACAGTAGAACATATTGAAAAAATTAATTATAAAGAAATTACAGATAAAGAAAAAATAGAAAAAATAGGGATAAAAACTAATAAACCATTGATGCTTATTAATTCAAAACGATTTGATATTGAGTATAAAATTGACAGTATATTGTATTCACGAAAGGATTTTATTAATGACTATAAATATCCATCAGATATCCAACTTCCTATTTTGCTCAATGGAAAATTGCTTTCATTTGACGATAGATTAAACTATTTGTCTAAGTTAACATTAAATGAGATTAATGAAATAAAATATTTGAATGAATTTCAGTCAAATAGGATGTTTAATAATACTACTCCATTTGGGGTTATTTCTATAAAGACTACTAGTCAATAAACTGAATTTGCACAGGTTGCAGATACTGAGGTAAGAAAATCGCCTATAAATGAATGCTTCAAAATAGCATGAACAGGATTTTGCTAATGTTCAGAATATCGCGGGGCAATTATTTTAAACCATATTTTGCTTTATATTTTTCATAAAGCGCCTTCTGATCATTATTCAACTCAATGCTTTTGCCTTTTATGTATGCCCTTTCCACATTGTTTGTCCTCATATCCAGGGCATCTCCGGATGAGATAAAAAGTGTTGCATCTTTACCAACTTCAATACTGCCGGCTGTTTTATCTATACCCAGTATTTTGGCAGCATTTAATGTTATTGCTTTAAGCGCCTGCTCTTTTGTAAGCCCATATGCGGCTGCCGTACCAGCCATAAAGGGAAGGTTACGCGCACCCATCGCTTCCATATCGCCTTCATTATTGAGACAGAACAATATACCGGCTTTATGCAGCAAATATGGCAGTTTGTAAGGCAGGTCCACATCTTCCTCAGCCCGCTGCGGCAAATCGTGAACTCTTGACAACATTACAGCAACATTGTTTTCACGTAAAAAATCCGTAATCATCCAGCTGTCTTTACCACCAACAACGGCAATCCTTTTGAAGCCATTTTGTTTTGCAAAATTCACTGCTTCAATTATTTCCTTTATATAATCGGCATGAATAAAAACCGCCTGGCTACCATTAAAAATCCCTTTCATTGCTTCCAGACGTAAATTTTTTTCTGACTGTAAGCCGCTTTCACTATATGCTTTGGCTTCCGTAACCAGCTTTTTAAGCTCTTCCACCTGCTTTATGTATTCTTTATTTTTTTCGAAAGGACCAAGCTCAGTATTGTCCTCATCCAGGAACTTGCGTGTTTGCATTCGCGGCCAGTTGATGTGAATTCCATCATCCGCTTTGTAAGCAGCATCTTCCCAGTTCCAGCCGTCAAGCATAAGCACGCTGGATGTGCCGGAAACCAGTCCGCCCCGCGGGACTACCTGTGCCATTAGCACGCCATTGCTGCGTACGGTGGGGATTACTTTTGAATCGGTATTGTAGGCGATAAGGGAACGTACATTTGGCAATACAGAACCTACTTCCCTGGAATCATTAGTAGCCCGAACAGCTTCGATTTCTGTAAGTCCGAGTGTGGAGTTGGGAGCAATGATCCCGGGATAGATGTGTTTACCTGTTGTGTTTATTACTTCGGCATAATCTGCTTTATTGAATGCAGACGATGTTGTAGCAACCAGAATTATTTTACCCTCTTTTATTCCGATTACAGCATTCTGAATTATGCTGTCGGTGCCAAGATGGGCTGTACCGCCTACAAGCAGGGTGCTCGGGATTTGGGCGGACACACTTACGAATGAAAATAAGGATAGTATAATAGTTATTTGTTTCATTTTGTTTTTATTGGAACGCGGATTGTTATGATTTTTATGATCAAAAATGATTTTTTTATATTGTTTGTTGGTGGTCTTTTCAAATCACCCGAAAGTACCTTTCTTTTGAATTGCACTCCTCTTAATTCTCCAGATAGTCCTCCTCCATCGAATCGCACTCATACAATTTCTGTTTTTTCTGAACAGGCTTTTGTACCGGTGCCCCTCCCTTCTTTTCATCGATCATTTTCTGAATGATGCGGGCACGCTCTTTTTGAATTTCCTCACGGAGTTTTTTATCCTCGTCAATATCATAATAAATTAAACCATCTATGATTGTTTTTTCAACCTTGGCATAAACAGACAAAGGATGATCGGACCATAACACCAAATCCGCATCCTTGCCCACCTTTACACTGCCAACACGGTTATCAATGTGCAATAATTTTGCGGGGTTTAACGTAACCATTTTCAATGCATCTTCTTCACTCATGCCACCGTACTTTATGGCCTTTGCAGCTTCCTGGTTGAGCCTGCGGCCCATTTCAGCATCATCGGAGTTAATGGCAGTGGTTACACCCATCTGGTTTAACAGAGATGCGTTATAAGGAATTGCATCCTTCACCTCCATTTTATAAGCCCACCAATCGCTGAATGTAGAAGCCCCGGCTCCGTGTGCCTTCATTTTGTCAGCTACTTTGTATCCTTCAAGTATGTGAGTGAACGTGTTTACTTTAAAGCCCATGGAGTCTGCAACGTGCATGAGCATGTTTATTTCGGATTGTACATAGGAATGGCATGTGATAAAACGTTTTTTATTTAAAATCTCAACAAGCGCTTCCAGCTCCAAGTCCCTTCGGAAAGGCACTGCAGGGACCTTACCTTTCATTGTTACAGCATCGTAGGCTTTCTGCTTTTCTGCGTATTCCCTGGCACGCGTAAACAAATCGTAGTATACCTGCTCAACCCCCATTCGTGATTGAGGGAAGCGAATAACATTGTAATCGCCCCAATTGCTCTGTTTTACATTTTCCCCCAAAGCAAATTTTATAAACCCATCTGCTTTTTCAAACTTCAGTTGTTCGGGCGATTTGCCCCAACGCAGTTTTATAATGGCCGATTGTCCGCCAACAGGATTGGCCGAGCCATGCAGCAGCTGAGCCATTGTTACCCCACCGGAGAGCTGACGGTAAATATTTATGTCTTCAGAATTGATCACATCGCCAATTCTTACCTCCGCACTGGAAGCCTGCGCACCTTCATTTACACCGTTTGAAACCGCTATATGCGAATGTTCATCAATAATTCCGGGTGTAAGGTGCTTTCCTGTTCCATCAATTACTTTTGCAAAGGCAAGCTTGGGAGCGCCTATGTCATCAGCAATACGGACGATACGGCCCTCAGTAATGTACACATCCTGGTTTTTAAGAACACCTTCGGGCTCATTGGTCCATACGGTTACATGCTTTATTAATATTGCATCGTAACGGTTTTTAAAATCATTCACAGCTTTATCGAAACCTTTCCTGTCTTCCGCCTGTTTTCCGTAAGCACAAAAAGGATAAAATATTTCACCTGGCGCAGGGGTTTCTTTTTTAGCAGAATCTTTCTTGGTTTCAGCTGGTGCCGAAGATTTGTAAACTGCGCTCCAGTTCAGCCATTCGCCTTCTTTGTTCTGACCTTTTCCAGACAACTTTAATGGTGTGGTACTTATATCGCCACTCAGACGAATGGTGCCGGCACTGTCCTTCAGATTAAATGAAAGAGAAATAAGATTTCCGAGAACACTAATGGTTACAGGTGTTTTGGCCGTATCCAATGTAACCGTAGCTTTAAATTTGTCAGGCTCCCCTTCTATTTTGAGCTGAGTGGGAGTTTTATTTCCGTAAGTAAAATCGTAAACACCCCTTATATCAATCGTATTGTAATCGTTTATTTTATACTGATTGCCCTGTATCCAGTTTTCGTAGATAATTGTTTTTTCATCAAACAAATTGCCCGAAGTAATAATAAAATTGGCAATCATACCTGTTTTAAGACGGCCCAGCTTATCTGAAATATTCAACAACTCCGCGGGTGTGATAGTGAGCGACTTAAGCGCCTGCTTTTCGGATAAGCCATAGCGGATGGCCTTACGAAGATTCTTATGAAAATCCTTTTTG
Source organism: Bacteroidia bacterium (assembly GCA_020051175.1). Taxonomy (GTDB): domain Bacteria; phylum Bacteroidota; class Bacteroidia; order 2-12-FULL-35-15; family 2-12-FULL-35-15; genus 2-12-FULL-35-15. The sequence goes on from JAGVJJ010000071.1 coordinate 9,239, forward strand.
TCTTTTAAATCTGCTGTAGTGAGCGCAAAAGGTATTGCGTATTTTTCAAAAGCGAAAGGATTCGCTGGTGCGAGCTCCCAATGTTTTAACTCTGTAAGGGAAACGTTTATCGCATCATAAGCGTCCTCCACATCAAAAGCTGCAGGGAAACTGAGCGGAAGAATGAATGCACAGTTTGTAGCTTTTATTGCATCCAGTTGCTGGTATTCATTTCCTGAGCCCTTTATAATATAGTTTATTTTGAATTCGTCACCCACCTTGTCTGCCCTTAATGCGTTGAGCTTATCCCCACTTTCGAATATCTGCGGAAGGGATTGCAGGTTATTGAACATTTCCAGGGAGATGTTGTATTCCTTTTTTGTTTTATCGTCCTTATACCATCTCGCATCCAAGTATGTTTGCCTCAAAAGAGCAATAGCACCCATTAAGGAGGATGGATAATCCTGAGTGGATGTTCCTTTATCGAAAGACAACATAGAAGCCGCTTTATCTTTTAGGACCAGCTCGTTTTCCCTTCCGCTGCCAAGACTAACAAGTGCAGCGGAACCTCTTACAATACCATCTTTATGAAAAGCCAGAACTGTACCGAAACCTTGCTTACGTAGCTCATCTGCACTTTTATCATTGTTGCTGAATATTTTATAGGCCTCCAATTCAGGCTTTATAGCCTGGTTCCAGCCGTATGCCCCTTTGGTATTGCTTTCCATCTGAGGGCCTGCCCCACGGGGCCCAACTTTTGCTTCAGGAACACCATAAGTAGAATAAATATCAATTAAGGAGGGGTAAATTGTTTTTCCTTTTAAATCGTATACCACAGACCCCTTAGGTATTTGAAGCTGTTCCCCAACACCGATTATCAAGCCGTCTTTCACCAGCAATATCCCTTTCTCAATGGTTGTTTCAGGATCGGCAACGATTTTTACATTTATAAAAGCATATACCAAGTGGTTCTTATTGTAAACACCATTAACCGGAAACGTTTCCTGAGCTATAACAGCAGCGCCAAAGAGCAACAGGGTAAGGAATAAAGCCGCTTTCTTCATATATTTTATATCTGTTCCTGCTTGGGCAGGGTCTAAACAAAAATAACATTTTATTGCTAACACACATACCTTACGCTCACGGGTTACGAATAACGAATGATCACGAATTTACGAAATGTGCTTCGGGATGAGAATTTACACACTTAACCGAACTAATAAAACGATTTTTTTCGGAATGCGAAACTTACGAAACCTACGAAACCTATAGCAAATTTACTACACAGCTTATATTGCAGGATTTTGTTATTTTTGAGGTCATAAACAATTTAAAAAAATGGAAACAGCAATACGTCATACACATTTGTTATCAGTAATATTATTTTTATTGATTTACCTGGTTAAAACCGCACTTTTACTAGCCAATAAAGAAGACGGCCTGGCAAAATTTACAAAAGCCGTAAAAATACCGGAGATGATTATTTCCACACTGTTCCTGGTAACAGGTGTATACATGCTTACCCAGATCCCTGAAATCAAGTCGCTGATGATCATAAAAATAATAGTGGTACTTGCCTCTATTCCATTGGCAGTGATCGGTTTTAAGAAAAAAAACAAGGCCCTGGCATCAATTTCATTGTTAATGATTGTAGCTGCCTACGGTCTGGCAGAAATGAGCAAAAAACCAAGTTCAGTAAAGGCAACTGTTGGAGCAGAAATATACTCTGTAAGCTGTGCGCGTTGCCACGGGGATGATGGAAAACTGGGGCTTCTGGGCGCACCGGATTTATCAGCATCTGCAATGGATCTGGCTACGCGTATAGAAATTATAAAAAATGGAAAAGGCGCAATGACCCCGTTTGCAGGAGTTTTGACCGAAGAACAAATTAAAGCCGTAGCGGAATATAGCGAGGGCCTGAAGAAATAATACTAATGTTTCAAGTTACAAGTTCCAGGTTATAACACTCAAAACTTGCAGCCTGAAACCTGAAACTTTTTTATGCACGAAACCGCAAAGAAGCAGGAAACAGCCATACTGGTTGGGTTGATCAACAGGATGCAGGATGAAGAAACGGCAACCGAATACCTGGATGAGCTTGAATTTCTTACTGATACTGCTGGCGCAAAAGTATTGAAACGCTATACCCAGCGACTTGAACATCCAGATTCCAGGACATTTATTGGTTCTGGCAAACTGAATGATGTTAAGTCTTTTGTTAAAGCCAACAAAGTAGACATTGTTATTTTTGACGATGAGCTTTCGCCTGCACAGCAGCGGAATCTGGAAAAAGAAATCAATGATGAGAAAGACAGCAAAGTAAAGGTAGTTGACCGCACACGTCTTATCCTCGATATTTTCGCTTCCCGCGCACGAACCGCGCACGCTAAAACACAGGTGGAGCTTGCGCAGTACATTTACATGCTTCCACGGCTTACTAAAATGTGGTCCCACCTCGACAGGATAAAAGGAGGTATTGGTATGAAGGGTGCCGGGGAAACAGAGATTGAAACGGACAGGCGTATTGTGCGCGACCGTATCAGCTTGCTGAAGGAGCGCCTTGAAACCATTGATAAACAAATGGAAACACAGCGCAAAAACCGTGGTGACATGATCCGCGTTGCGCTTGTAGGGTATACCAATGTTGGTAAATCCACTATCATGAATATGCTCAGCAAAAGCGATGTTTTTGCTGAAAACAAGCTATTTGCAACCCTTGATACCACTGTGCGCAAGGTAGTGATAGAAAATTTGCCTTTCCTGCTTTCAGATACAGTTGGGTTTATACGTAAGTTGCCTACAACACTTGTAGAGTCCTTTAAATCTACATTAGATGAAGTGCGTGAAGCCGATATACTTTTGCATGTAGTGGATATATCGCATCCCAGCTTTGAAGATCATATGAATGTGGTAAACCAGACCCTTACAGATATTGGTGCGGGTGACAAGCCTACCATTATTGTGTTTAATAAGATTGATGCTTTCCAATTTGAACAAAAGGATGTTGACGACCTTTCGCCTGTTACCAAACACAACATCAGCCTGGAACAATGGAAAAAAACATGGATGAGCAGCCTCAATGCTCAGTGTATCTTTATTTCGGCAGCTAACAAGGAAAATATTGATGAGTTCAGAAAAATGCTGTACGATAAAGTGAAGGATATGCACATGAAACGTTATCCGTATAATAATTTTCTGTACTAGCAATAATAAAATCGCCAGTATTCTTGTGTTCCGGATCGGAGAAGCCGACTACTCTGGGAGTTTCTCTGTTAAATCAAACCTTACACGGTAAGCAAAGCCTGCATTAAAAACAGGATAGGGATTTAATGGGGTATATATGGGGTTACGAAACGTTTCATCCTTAGTACTGTATGTAAACTGCCATGGATTTTGGCCGAGTGAATACCCGACTTCCGCAAATACCAATATTTTTTTAGCTACAAAATAATCTACAAATAATTTCAGCTGAATCTCATTATACCTTACATAGTCGTAATTGTCGGCTTTTGAAAGCCTGAAAGAGCGTGTAAGCGATCGGAAGCCCAAACCACCGTACAATTTATTTCTCTTTAACGCATATTCAATCCTGTAGAAATTCGGCATATTGCCATACATGTACAGCCTGTCATTCACTTTCCAATCAAGGCCGATGATTGGCATAAAAAAGTTTCCAAATGCTTCGCGGTTGAAGTATGCACCAAACTTAACCTTAAAAGTCTCACTGTGCTGGTAGTTTTCAAGGAATATGCCCCCAAACTGGTAATCATAAGCATCAAGTGCGTCCTTAAAATCAGATGCAATTTTAGGAAGCACTATTAGCACTGTTTTCCATTTTTTACTTTTTGACACAAACTGCATGCCCAAAGGCAGGGAAACAGAGTACAGCGTTGAAGAGTAGGAGGAGTCTGGGGTTAATGTAGAGCTCATTAACTCGCTGTTAACCCTTACAAGTAACGTATTGCCATTCTTAAACTCCTTTGGGACAAAGAAATTTAAAAAATAATCGTCTGTTTTATTTTTCCGGGCTGTATTGCTTTTGTAGTCAGATGAGAACGTCTGGCAATTAAAGCCAATAATATCTGCATAAGGCTGTGCAATAACCGATAGGGACACGAGAACAAGCAGCAGAAAACAAATAACAACAGCCTTTTTCATCTATGCTATCCCCTATACCAGCTTATTTTCTACCAGGTATTCGGCAATCTGCACTGCATTAGTAGCCGCACCTTTGCGAAGATTATCGGCCACAATCCACATATTCAGTGTTTTGGGCTGTGTTTCATCCCTGCGCACACGGCCTACGAACACCTCATCTTTATCGTGTGCATCCATAGGCATAGGGTATTTTTTGTTTTTCACATCGTCTACCAGAATCAAACCTGGTGCGGAATTCAGCAACTCACGAACTTCGTTTAAATCAAATTCATTTTCAAATTCAACATTTACGCTTTCGCTGTGGCCGCCCATTACAGGAATACGAACGGTAGTAGAAGTAACACGGATGGAGCTGTCCATGATTTTTTTTGTTTCATTCACCATTTTCATCTCCTCTTTGGTATAATCATTTTCCGTAAATACATCAATCTGCGGGATAACATTCAGGTCAATCGTATACGGATAGGCCATTTCGCCTTTAATCCCTTTTCTTTCATTCATGAGCTGTTCAACCGCTTTTACACCAGTCCCTGTAACCGATTGATAAGTGGAAACAACAACGCGCTTTACCTTGTATTTTTTATGGAGCGGGTTTAAGGCCACTACCATTTGTATGGTTGAACAATTTGGGTTGGCAATAATTTTATCAGAAATTGTAAGCTCGCTGGCATTAATTTCAGGAACAACGAGCTTTTTGGTCGGATCCATTCTCCAGGCAGAAGAATTATCAATTACGGTGATGCCTGCAGCAGCAAAAAGCGGGGCCCACTCCAGCGAAGTGCCCCCACCCGCAGAGAACAAAGCGATAGCGGGTTTCATGTCTATTGCTGTTTGCATACCAACCACCTTGTACCTTCTTCCTTTATACAGTACTTCCTTACCTACCGATTTTTCTGAGGCTACAGGGATTAATTCTGTTACCGGGAAGTTACGCTCTTCCAACACCTGCATCATTTTTGTGCCTACCAGTCCGGTTGCACCAACAACTGCTACTTTCATCGCTTTTTTATTCTATTTATTAATCGTTATGTTACAAACCTACTTTATTTTTTGAAATAGAACAAAACCTGAACCGGATTATTTCAAAAATGTCAGACAAAAGGCCTGTATCTGGTTTTCGGCAAAACTTAAATTGATAAAAGTTTCTAAAAATTAAAAAAAGATTAAAAAGGCACCATTCATTTTTATTATCTTTAAATAAGCAACATCTTTGTTTTATGAGCCAGACAAAAGTATTAATTATCGAAGATGAGCCTAAAGTTGCTTCATTTATCAAGGTTGGACTTGAAGAAAACGGTTATTTTGCAGATATAGCAAACGATGGCGCCACTGGTGCTCAAACAGCTATACAAAATACATATAACGCTATTATTCTTGATCTTAACCTGCCCCAAATGAACGGCTATGAAGTTTGCAAAAAAATAAGGCGGCAGAATTTAGATGTGCCTATTTTAATGCTCACTGCCCTCGGAACAACAGAAGACAAACTGCAGGGATTTGAAAGCGGTGCGGATGATTACCTGGTGAAACCCTTTGAATTCAGGGAGCTGCTGGCACGCATCAAAGCACTTTTAAAGCGCAATCAGGCGGCAATATCCAATGCCAATGTACTAAAGATCGCTGATCTAGAGCTGAATACCGATTCTAAAACCGTTAAACGGAACAACACCAAAATAGAGCTTACAGCAAAAGAGTTTTCACTGCTGGAGTTCCTGATGCGCAATAAAGGCCGTGTTATTTCACGTGGTGAGATCGCAGAAAAAATATGGGACATTACCTTTGATACAGGCACAAATGTAATTGATGTTTACATTAATTTTTTACGCAAAAAAATAGACAAGGATTATCCTATAAAGCTTATCCACACGCAAATTGGGATGGGTTATGTGCTTAAAGAATCAGAATAAAGAAAATGAAGATCAGAACAAAGTTTGCGCTGTACTTTACGCTTATTGTTGCATCTATATTGATCTTATTTGCTATTTCGATATACTACTTTTCATCAAGTTACCGTGAGCAGCAGTTTTTTACAAGACTGAAAGAAAAAGCTGTAAATACCGCTAAGCTCCTTATTGAAATTGATGAGGTAAGCTACGACCTGTTAAAAATCATTGATAAAAACACCGTTTCACTTGCACACCGAAGGATCATCATCTATAATTCCCAAAATGAAAAGGTTTATGACGATAATGATACCAGCGCTTTTACCAAAGCAATTGAGCCAATATACCCGGCCACGTTCCTTGAAAAAGTAAGGGCTACAAAAGAAATACGGTTTCGTGAAGGAAAAAAAGAGGCGCTCGCTATTCTTTATGATGGCAAAAGAAATGATTATGTGGTAATCGCCTCAGCACTAGACATTTACGGACTAAGCAAATTGCGCAATCTGAAGTTTATCCTGATTGGCGGACTCCTGGTCTGCGTTATTGCCACAATGCTGGCCGGGTGGCTTTATTCGGGGAGGATGCTCCGGCCTATAGCCAAAGTGGTTAGCGAAGTAGATAAGTTAACTGCATTAAACCTTAACCAGCGTGTTAACGAAGGAAACGGTACAGATGAAATTGCTCAGCTGGCAGTAACATTTAACCGTATGCTCGACCGTATAGAAGAGGCCTTTAAAATTCAAAAAAGCTTTGTGTCCAACGCCTCTCATGAACTGCGCACACCACTTACCGCTATTACCGGGCAAATAGAGGTATCTCTTATGAAAAAACGCAGCCCGGAAGAATACGAAAGCGTTTTGCTAAGTATCCTGGACGATACACGCAGCCTGAATAAGCTTACAAATGGGTTACTTGAACTTACACATGCCAACATGGAGATTAGCGGTCTGAAACTAAACAACATACGAATTGACGAGCTCCTGTGGCAGGTAAGAAACGAGGTGATGAAACGCAGCCCGAACTACAAGGTTAACCTATTGATTTCAAACCTCCCGGAAGATGAATCCAAGCTTATTTTACTGGGGAGCGAACAGCTTCTTAAAACAGCCTTTACAAACATCATTGAAAATGCCTGTAAATTTTCTTCGGGCAAAGATGTGAATATTTCATTTGAGGCAGGAAACCATGCCGTTGAGATTAAAATCAAAGACCAGGGGATAGGAATTTCGCCATCCGAGCTGCACCGTATTTTTCAGCCCTTTTACCGGGGCAACAATGCAAAAAAATATTCCGGTCACGGTTTGGGCCTTTCACTGGCCCAGAAAATTGTGCAACTTCACAATGGTAGTCTCAATATTGATTCTGTTGTAAATTCTTTTACCATGGTAAAAGTAACTTTTCCCCTTTAAAATTTACAAGTTGTTAACCCCAACCCGCTGTTTTAGAGCCAATTAACAGTTAACCATTGAATTGCTTCCGGATTTATGATTTTTTAACTTGCCTTAACACTCCGAATTTAAATAAATTGGCATCAAAATTTAATTCCATTTTAATTTTCCACTTCTATGTACACCTTATTTTTGTCAATAAATACTTTTATTTCTGAACGAAGAAATATGCTTCACAGAATTTCGGTTATAGTTTTTGTAAACGTTCTTTCTTTTTTGATTGTTGGTGATTGTAAGGCACAAAATGGCCTGAAAAAAAAGCTGATCGAGCTCACAACTTCCCAACGCTATAAAGATGCAATTGTGGAACGCGATGAACTTTGTAATAAAAGCAAAGCCTTAGCGGCTGATACCACAAAGCTTGGAAGCCAGTTGCGTAAGGCGCAAGCCGATTATAAAGCATTGAACCAGGAGTACGAAAGCCTTTCTTCTACATCTGATATGCAGGTATCCAAGCTGAACGAGGATTTAAAAAATAAATCCAGGGAGCTGGAAAAAAAAGAAGCCCTTTTAAAAGAGAGGGAGCAAAAGCTGAGGGAAATGCAATCGGTAATTGCAAGGCAGGATTCACTGGTAAACGGGCTCAATACAATAGTTAAAAACGCACTGCTTGGATTTAACCCTGATGAACTCACGGTTGAAATGAAAAACGGAAAAGTGTATGTTTCCATGTCTGATAAACTTTTGTTTAAATCGGGCAGTGCTGATGTTGAAGCCAAGGGAAAAGATGCATTGAAAAAACTGGCGGAAGTTTTGAATAAAAATACAGAAGTGGATATTCTGATTGAAGGCCACACAGATAATGTTCCTATTAAAACTGCTGTTTACAAAGACAACTGGGACCTGAGCGCTGCGAGGGCGACTTCGGTAGTACGTTTGTTGACAGATGATTATAAAATTGAGCCAAAGCGGTTGACGGCATCCGGTAAAGGGGAATTTTTTCCTGTTGCACCCAACCAGACCGCTGAAGGTAAGGCAAAAAACAGGAGAACGGAAATTATCCTTTCTCCAAAGCTGGATGAGCTGTTTAAGCTAATCCAGAAGAAATAAATTATTAAAGAAACAGCAATAGTGTCAAAATAATAAAAAACTGTTACCAATTCCGTCTGAAGGGCTTTGTTTTATAGGTTACAAGGTCTGACAGGCAGCGCAAAGGTTCATTTTTTTGTTTGTGAGTGTGTCATTTGGCACGTATTGCAATTTACGGGAAGGACCGGAGAAATTTGTAGCCTGATACATTTTCTCCCCTTCTCGTTTTTTTTTGCTTAAATTTATGTTTTAAAAATCTATTATTTTATGGCGGATTTTAAACATGTACTGCTTCTGTTCTGTCTGCTTTACCTGAATGCACAGCCATTTAAAAGTTCTGCCATCAGCCCTGATTCCGGCTATCAGAAAGGGACATGTATTGCCCAGAAACACGAACCGCTGCTTGATCTTGAAAATACAAGTGGCACCCCGGGCATATTACAGGCTTTAAAATTATACGAACGAAGCTTTGCGGGCCCGGTTACGCTTAAGCTATCTAAAAAAACCGGCATCCCCTTTGATCCTAAAAAAGTTTGTGTACATACAGCTGCTTATTTTAAGTCCTACCACTCCAGGCGCATCAACAATCTGGGCCCTGTACCTTTATACATTTCCGTCAGAAGTATCATTATCTGATTAAAAGCTTCGCTAGAACATCTCTAAAAGAATGTTTGCAATTACTATAACCATGTTGGCTATAGATTTACGTGGAAAGCAGGCATACCCTTATTGCATAAAGCATACTATGCTGCTTGCATGAAGTACAAACACCTGCCTCCACGAATGAAGAAAGTAATTATTAAAAAACTCTTAGTTATGGAAAACATTGATAATGATTCAGAAAAACAAGGTGGTGGGATTGGTGCAGTTGTTGTTTTTACAATTGTAATTGTAGCACTGCTTATAGGTGCAAAATTTTTAATGAACTAAAATCACCATGCAGCCCCGTAATGTTTTAAACACTAACATTGCGGGGCTATTAAAACATATACACACATGAACCCTTTATGGCAAACACTCATTCAGCAATCTATTATAAGGCATGCAGCCCGCAAAAACGACCCCAACTATGAACCCAGCAGAAAAGAGCTTTTCATATTCAAAATGCATATACGTAGGCAAATTGTAAATTCCACACTTATTATATTGGGAATATTATCTGCAAGCTTTGGGCTTAAGGGCTTTTTGCTTCCCAACGGTTTTATTGATGGTGGTGTAACGGGTATATCGCTTCTTGTTTCAGAAATAACAAACCTGCCACTGCCAATGCTTGTGGTGATCATCAATATTCCCTTTATTTTTCTGGGGTATAAAAATGTGGATAAAGGCTTTGCTATCCGCACATTGCTTGCTATATGCGGGCTGGCGCTTTGTCTCCTCACTGTGACCTTCCCGATAATCACTTCCGATAAGCTACTGGTATCCATTTTTGGCGGATTTTTCCTGGGGGCGGGGATTGGGCTTGCAATGAGGGGCGGTGGAGTTATTGACGGCACAGAAGTGCTGGCCCTTACCATCAGCCGTAAAGCAAGCATTACAATGGGCGATGTTGTACTTATTATTAACCTGGTTATTTTTTCAGTAGCTGCATTTGTTCTGTCGATGGAAACCGCACTGTATTCCATACTAACCTATTTCTCTGCTACTAAAACGCTTGATTTCATTATCTCAGGTATTGAAGAGCACACCGGGGTAACCATTATTTCAGACTACAGCGAAACAATACGGAAAATGATAACAGAAAAGATGGGACGCGGAGTTACTATTTACCAGGGAAAGCGGGGCTACGGCAAACGTGGCCACCAGTTGAATGAAACAGATATAGTATTTACCGTTATCACACGTCTCGAAGTATCACGGCTCACATCAGAGATAGAAAAAATTGATCCGAAAGCATTCGTTATAATGAACAGCATTAACGATACCAAGGGAGGAATGATTAAAAAGAAACCGCTGCATTAGGTATGAAGCAAATTGCTATGATGCACTGTTACTGCTAAACACTATAGTGTATTTTGCACCATTGGAATTATCAAGGGTAATCTCTCCTCTCAACTGCTGTACAAGCGTCATTACGAGCTGCATGCCAAGCGATTCAGTGTTTCTGTAATCTATGGTTGATGGGAAACCTTTACCATTGTCGGCCACCACCAGCTGAATAAAATCAGGCGTTTGCTTGAGCGAAATGAAAACCTCTCCTTCTTCCTGATCCGAAAACGCGTACTTTAAAGCATTTGTAAGCAATTCATTGACGATCAAACCGCATGGGATAGCCCTGTCCAAATCAAGGAAAACACTACCAACATCCAGCTTCAGCTCAATTTCCTTTTGTGTATATGAATAGATGAGGTTGGTGCTTATATTGCTGATGTACTCTGAAAAGTTAATGTTTGAAAAGTCGTTTGCCTGGTAAAGGAGCTCGTGTATGAATGACATGGCCTTAATCCTGCTCCTCACATCCCTCAACAATTCCAGCGTTTTAGTATCGGATATGTTGGCATACTGTAAATTAAGGATGCTTAATATAATCTGAAGGTTGTTTTTTACCCGGTGATGGACCTCCTTCAGAAGTATTTCTTTTTCCTTCAGTGAAAGCCTGGTTTTTTCCTCGGCTGCTTTTCGTTCGGTAATATTTCTTACAATCAAAGTAATCCCAACAACCTCGTTGCCGGAGAATATAGGGCCGGCATTGGTTGAATACCAAGCAGTAGTTCCGCCCGAAGTGCCTTTTATCTCATAACTTTGCGGTTGCTTGGTTTCGTATACTTTTTTAAGCTTTTGTTTTACCAGATCTGCATAGTCAGGCAATATGAATTCATAGATACTTTTCCCGATTATATTCTGGGTTGTTGTAGAATGGTTAATGAACTGTATATTGCTTTTATCATCGATTATTATAATTATATCCACAGCATTTTTTACCACAGAACGGTATTTTTCCTCGCTTTTCCTGATTTTTTCTTCTACCTCCTTTTGCTCCGTAATGTCTTCAGAAACACCAAGCAAAAAATGGGGATTTCCATGCAAATCCCTTACAACGATTTTTTTAGTATGAACAATTACACGTTTGTCCTTATTCATCACTACTTCTTCCGGAATATCCAAAATACCATTTATTCTGCTCGCCTCCATATCCTTTTTCCGATACCAGTCCGCATCTTCTTTAGGAAAAAAATCATAATCCGTTTTTCCAATGCAATCTTCGGACTTAAGCCCGAAAATTTCTTCCGCCTTTTTATTCCATATCGAAAACCGGAAATTCTCTTTAATATTTTTTCCAAACACTGCCACAGGAAGGGTTTGCAAAATACTCGAAAGAAGTGCTTCATTCTGCTTCAACTTTCTTTCTGCATTTTTTCTTTCGGTTATATCATGAACCGTAGCCTGCAAAACCACCTCTTCCCCGTAGCCGAATGCGGATAATAAGACCTCGGCAGGAAACACTTCTCCGCTTTTTCTTTTATGCATCCACTCAAAACGTTTAAAGCCTTTCTCAAATGCTAGTTCAATCATCTCCTTCGACTTTGTAACTGACGATTGCCCGTCAGGTTGAAGGATGGGCGAAAGGTCAGATGGGTGACGTGCAATAAATTCACTTCTATCGGTAAGGCCAAACATTTCAAGGGTTTTAGGGTTACAGTCAAAAAAGCCCTTTCTTGTAAGAAGCATAATTGCATCATTAGAGCCGTTAAATACAGCTTCCAACCTATCCTTACTGATTTTTAAACTTTCTTCCGCCAGTTTAAAATCGGTAGTGTCATTAAAATAGCCATGCCAGAGCACACTTCCATCCTCCAGCATCTCGGGCCTTGAGTTTCCTCTTATCCACCGCACCCCCTTTGTAAGGTGACGGATTCTGAATTCCTGCGTCCAATATTCCAGTTGATCTTTCGAGCGGTGAATGGAAGCAATAAGGCTATTAAAATCTTCTTCCAGTACAAGGGAAAAAACCTTAACAGCATCCTTCTTAATTTCTTCAATTGTTAAACCGCATAATTCGGTGGCGCCATCGCTAACAAATGGGAAAAAGAAGTGGCCGTCCGGGAAAAAACGAAACTGGTACATTGCACCCGGCAACTGGGCTGCATATCGGATCAGGGAATCGTTTTGCTCCTTTTCTTTTAGCAGATCCTGTATTTGCTTCATTTCTGTAATATCCTGTTCGGTTCCTTTCACAGCAATCACTTTGCCCGTCACATCCTTTACCACCTCCCCTATACAGGAAAGGTATTTAACAGTACCGCTCTTACAGGTAATCCGGTGTTCGTTATGGAAGCCCTGCCCTTTTTCCATTGCATTTTTTAAAAGCAGATTTATTACATCCAGAGAATTTGAATCACAAACACTTTTATAGGCATCATAAAGCTTTCCGGGAAAAGGATATTCAAATTCAAAAATCCTGTACATTTCTTTCGACCACTTTACTTCAAAAGTAGACAGGTTAAGCTCCCAGCTTCCTATTTTGGCTAAGCGTTGTGCATCTTCAAAATCAATCTGGGTTTTAGTGCGCTCTTTTTCCACCTCTTTACGCCATGTTATATCCCTTGCTACCCAAAGTACTGTTAAGGCAGTTAGTGGTAAAAGCGAAGCCTCAAAAACAATATTCTTTCCGTTAATGGTAAGATTGTATTCCACATGCACCGGCTTGTTTTTATCAAGACATAATCTTAGCTGTTCAATAAAAAAACGGGCTTCTTCTTCAGGAAAAACATCATTTATTGTTTTTCCCATCAGAAACTCGGCCGACTTATACAAAAGTGCCGGGTTGGTTGGGGCAACCTTCAGGTATTTACCATCTCTGTCGAGCTCAAAAATTACCTCCTCCATCACGGAGAAAATTTTACGCAGCTCGTTTTCTGATGCCCTTAAGGCCTCTTCTGTCTGTTTGCGGCTGCTAATATCTTTTGTGAAAAGGGTAAGTCCTACCACCTCCTCATCGTTAAGTACCGGACTTACATTGGTAAGGAACCACCTGGAAACACCATCCTGTCCAACTGATATTGTTTCATACGTCCTGCTCGTTTTCTTTTTTCTTACCGCATCGTGCGTCTCTTTTACCAGCTCATGATACTCTTCAGACACAAAATCGTATACATTGGCACCAATAATCTGTTCCCGTGTATACCCACCTGCAGCATAATTTATAAAGGTGATTCTATCTTCCAGGTCCACAGTAATGATAATATCCGTGGCATTATCGACCAGAGACCGGTACCGGTCCTGCACCTCTTTTATTTTCTCCTCCACATTTCTCTGCTCTGTAATATCTTCAAGAAGGCAGAGGTAAAGAGGGTGTGTTTGTTTCCTTGTATCGATTGCTGATACGCTTAAGCTCCCCCAAACAACTGTTCCATCCGGCCTTTTGTATTTTTTCTTGAGTTTGAAGTTCTTAAGGGTATTTAAGTTAATTTTTTCCTTATAAAGCAGGCTTTCCTGCATATTATCCGGATGGGTAAGGCTCATCCAGTTCCTTTTTCCAAGCTCATTGAGCTTAATTCCCAAAATTTCAAGGTACTTAGGGTTTGCATCGTTTATAATACCGGTATCCGCTTCTACCAAAGCAATACCTAATGGCGCCTCTTCAAAAATTGTCCTAAAACGCTTTTCGCTTAAAATCAAGGCATCGGTTACCTCCATTTTTTTTTTCAGGATACGGTAAGCCATGATACTGAAAAACGTAAAAATTACACCAATAATAAAAATTGCCAGTGCATAGAACGTATAAAGGCCCGAATTGGCATTCAAAACCGTAAGCTGTTGGTTATCAGAGGCAACACTAATCGATTTGTATTCGAGGAATAACAATACACCTATGATCATTAACCCGGTTAGCCCAATAATGATTGCCAGTTTTAATGGTTTATTAAATCGCATACGCGTTTCCTCAGAAGGCTAACTTATTTATTACTAGTTAATTGCTCAAATTTAAAATAAATTTACTGATAAAGACCTAAAAATCCTATTCAATGTAAAAATGATGACTTTTATGGGCATTTTGAACAGATGGATTATCGCAGGTCGAGTATTCAAATCAAATATTTAACAATGAGACACTTACACATTTGTGTTCCTGTTTTTAAGCAGCTTTTTGCAATACAATCACGGCATGATTTTTAAGCGGTCAAAATCTGTTATTTGCCTATTTGTCTTTCTTTCGATATAATAATTTAGTAAATTCGCACACCTTAATATATTCCGGCCCGGTGAAACAAACGTGCGGAATTAATAAAATATGTATGACAACAAAAACAAACGCTTCAGCAACAGAACAACACGAGAGCAGTATGTTTGATGCCGTTCTGGCAAGGCTGGATACAGCAGCAAAAATTTATGGTTTATCAGAAGATGTTGCTGTTGTTTTAAGAAACCCACTTAAGCAGGTAAAAGTAAGCCTGCCTGTAATGATGGATAATGGTAAAATTCAGGTGTTTGAAGGCTTCAGAACCATTCACTCCACAATACTTGGACCATCAAAAGGCGGAATCCGTTATGCAATGGATGTATGCGATGATGAAGTGAAGGCCCTCTCTGCATGGATGACATTTAAATGTGCCGTTGCCAACCTGCCTTATGGTGGTGGAAAAGGTGGTATAAAATGTGACCCGCGTAAAATGAGCATTGGCGAATTGGAACGATTGACAAAAGCCTATACAACTGCCCTGGCAGATGTTTTTGGGCCGGATAAAGATATACCGGCACCGGATATGGGTACCAGCGCCCGTGAAATGGCATGGATAGTAGATGCATACAACAAGGTATACCGTGGAAATTTCCCGGGGGTTGTTACCGGAAAACCGGTTGGACTGGGTGGTTCTATGGGACGTGAAACAGCTACCGGCCGTGGTGTAATGGTTGCTACACTTGCTGCATTGAAAAAAATGGACATTGATCCTAAAAAAGTTACAGCTGCCGTACAAGGGTTCGGAAATGTAGGGCTGAACGCTGCACTTTTATTAAGTGTTCAGGGTATCAGGGTATGTGCCATCGGGGATCACACAACTACCATCTGGAATGAAAAAGGCATCCATATCCAGGGCGCTATACGCTACGCCAAAGAAAACGGTGGGGTGTTGAAAGGCTTTACTGGTGGTGTTGAAATAAAAAACACAGAATTGCTTACTGCAAATGTGGATATACTTGTACCGGCAGCGCTTCAGAACGTAATTACAGAGGAAGTAGCTGCAAACATCAAGGCGAAGCTTATTGTTGAAGGTGCAAACGGACCTACAGTAGCTGAAGCAGATCACATTTTACAGGAAAAAGGAATTATTGTGGTGCCGGATATCCTGGCAAACAGTGGTGGTGTTACTGTATCTTATTTTGAGTGGGTGCAAAACAACTATGGCCACTACTGGACTGAGGAAGAAGTAAACATCAAGCACGACAGCTCCATGCGCGAAGCTTTCGAGCACGTATGGAACAATGCACAGCAGTATAAAACATCGTTGCGTATTGGTGCATATATTACGGCTTTAAAGAAAATTGAGCTGGGGGTAAAAGCAAAAGGGAACTATTAATACCTGTTGAAACTATGGAAAACACTCCTTTGTGAACAAGGGAGTGTTTTTTTTATTTATTTTAAAACAAAACTTCTGTAACCCTGAATTTACCATGTCTGTATTTGCCTCAACACCTAAACCGCCCTATTACGCAGTTATATTTACATCTGTCAGAACAGAGAATGAACTGGGATACCATGGTACCACTGCCCGGATGGTAGAACTTGCCCGCCAGCAGGAGGGTTTTTTGGGCACGGAATCGGCCAGGGCAGAAATAGGCATTACCGTTTCTTACTGGGCCGATCTTGAATCCATAAAAAAATGGAAGGAAAACACGGAACACCTTGCTGCTCAGGAAGCTGGTAAGAACAAATGGTACAGCAGCTATAAAGTACGCATTTGTAAAGTTGAAAAAGATTATGGTTTTTAATGAAGGGCAAATTACCACATATGCAAAACACAACGGTGGAATAATAATATAGCTGAAAATGACATTAAAATTACTTCGCTATATAATTGTTTCGGGCATTCTGCTGGCCATTGTTAATAATTGGTCTGGGCTTTGCGCGCAAAACCCGGGCACCGACTCTTTACGCATACTCATCAAAACAGACAAACCGGACACAAACAAAGTAAAACATCTGTATGTATTAGCCTGGAACTATTTTCACAAAGGTGAATATGACAGCGGGCTGCATTACAACAGCCAAGCACTCAACCTCGCAGAAAAACTTTACTTCAAAAAAGGTGTTTCCGTAGCATATAGCAATACAGGCTTTTTTTATCAAACCACTGCCGATTATGCCAATGCACTGGAATATTATTTCAAGGCATTAAAAATTGATGAAGCCATCAAAAACAAAAATGGAATTGCCAGGGACATCGGAAGCATTGGCAATATATACTGGCTCAAAGGCGATTACAAAAAAGCGCTGGAGTATTACGAAAAAGCACTCCGTTTGTCCGACACCCTGGGCAACAAATCAACCTCGGCCGTTCAGCTTGCCAACATAGGCAACATATATTTTAAAGATAAGGATTTTAAAAAGGCGCGCGAATATTATTCCAAGGCTCTGGATATTGGCGAAAAACAGGGCGATGATTACCTCATTGCAAATATGTTTGGCAACATTGGCAGCACCTACTCCGAGCTGGGAAACAACAAAATGGCATTGATATTTTGCTTTAAAGCCCTGGAGCTATCCAAAAAGAATGCCGACAACTATGGTGTCATCAACCACCACATAGCCCTCGGACAAATATATACCGCGCAAAAAGAATATAAAAATGCTTACGATTATTTAATGAAAGCACACGCATTTGCCGATAGTGTAAATGCTAAAAACGAGCAGTTGGATTTGTATGAATCGCTGGGTACACTTTATGAAAAATCCAGTGTGCCTTTGCCTGATAGTACAGGAAACAAAATACTTAACGCTGAACAAATGCGCCTTCACGCTATCGCATATTATAAGCGCTCCGTTGAGATAAAAAATGCGATCCTTGATGAGGAAACAAAGAAAAAGCTGGTTCAGAATGAAATGAACTACGAATTTGATAAGAAAGAGGCTGCTGCCAAAGCTGAACAGGAGAAAAAAGACGTAGAAATGCAGGCTGGAGCTAAAAGACAAAATTTCATCATCATACTTGTCTCTTCCCTCCTGCTCGTTGTTTTCCTGTTTGCATTGTTCATTTTCCGTTCCCTCCGCATAA
Organism: Bacteroidia bacterium; assembly: GCA_020051175.1. Lineage (GTDB taxonomy): Bacteria > Bacteroidota > Bacteroidia > 2-12-FULL-35-15 > 2-12-FULL-35-15 > 2-12-FULL-35-15. The sequence continues at coordinate 26,948 of JAGVJJ010000071.1, forward strand.
CACGCAGACAAAAACACCGGATTGAAATCAGCAGCAGCGAAACACAAAAACAAAAAAAGATAATCGAAGAAAAAAACAGGAGCATTACCGATAGTATAAAGTATGCAAAACGCATACAGCAGGCCTTGCTGAGGGAAGAGGAACATGTAAGCATGCATTTACCAGAACATTTTATACTTTTTCTGCCGAAAGACATCGTAAGTGGCGACTTTTACTGGGGCACTGAAAAAGGAGAATACTGGTATTTTGTAGCAGCAGACTGCACAGGACATGGCGTTCCGGGGGCAATTATGAGCATGTTGGGCATTGCATTTCTTAACGATATTATTTTGTCGGAGGTGCTGCTTACACCTGCTGAAATATTGGATCGCCTGCGCGAACGGGTTATCAAGGAATTGCGCCAGAAGGATGAAACCATTGAAAACAAAGACGGAATGGACATATCTCTTTGCAGGCTAAACCTAAAAACAAAGGAGTTGCAATGGGCCGGGGCCAATAATGCACTTTATCTCATCCGTAACGGAAATCAGGAAAAAATCAAAGCTGACAAGCAGCCCATCGGCTATCACCCGGAAAGCAAGCCATTTACAAACCATGAATTTAAGCTATGTGAAGGAGATAGTATATATATATACACCGATGGTTATGCCGACCAGTTTGGCGGTCCGCAGGAAAAGAAACTGGGATTCAAAAAAATGGAAAACCTATTCATCATACATAACCACAGACCCATGAAGGAACAGAAAGCAACCTTCAATAAACGCTTTATGGAATGGAAAGGACAACAGGAACAAACGGACGATGTTTGTATTTTTGGAGTGAGGGTGTAAAATACCCGGACATTATTTCTTTAGCTCTATAACAGCTGTTGTTACCAGTCCAACAACTTCTTCCACCTCTTCTGCGGTAGTATATTTACCAAGGCTGAAACGTACGGTTCCGTATGAATCCTCATCGCTCAAACCCATAGCCTTTAATACATGCGAAGGTTCTGCAACAGCAGATGTACAGGCCGAACCCATTGCAACTGCAAGATTTGGAAGTTTACTGATCAGCTTCTCTGACCGTATGCCCTTAAAAGTAATGCTGCTCACATTAAAAAGCCGGTTTTTAATGCTGCCGTTGATATAAACATTTCCAATATCGCACAGTTGTTGTTCCAGCCTGGTTCTAAGCCTCGAAATCCGGGCCGAGTCATCCCACATTTCCCCTTTTGCCAGCGCACATGCAGCACCCAATCCAACAATACCCGGTACATTCAGTGTTCCGGACCTTAGCCCCCGCTCATGGCCTCCCCCATCTATTTGAGCAGCGAGTGCCACTCTTGGATTTTTTCTTCTTACATACAAAGCTCCTGCACCCTTTGGCCCATAAAGCTTATGGCCGCTTAAGCAGAGCAGATCAATTCCAAGCTCCTCCACATCACAGTTGATTTTCCCTGCTGCCTGAGTAGCATCGCACATAAAAATGCTGTTGTTTTTGTGTACCAGTTCTGCAATCTGTTCTACAGGTTGTATCACACCCGTTTCATTGTTTACATACATCACAGCAACCAGAATAGTGTCAGGCCTTAAAACCGATTTCAGCTCTGCCAGGTCTACCAGCCCTTCCCTGTCCACATCCAGGTAAGTAACGCTTGCCCCTTTTTTCTCCAGTTGCCTGCAGGTATCCAGCACCGCTTTGTGCTCCGTTTTAACCGTGACAATGTGACTTCCTTTTGACCGATAGTTTTCCCATACACCCTTGATAGCCAAGTTAATAGCTTCGGTTGCACCAGAGGTAAACACAATCTCCTGCGAAGTGCAATTAATAAGTCCGGCAACCTGTTCACGTGCTGTTTTCACAGCATCTTCGGCAACCCAGCCAAAAGCATGTGTTCGGCTGGCCGCATTTCCAAACTTATCAGAAAAATAAGGCAACATGGCATCCAGCACCCGCTTATCAACAGGAGTGGTGGCATTGTAATCCATATAAATCGGAAGTTTCACGGATACAAAAGTACACAATCAAAAACAATAACTTTTCAGCAAAATCTGTGAATCTGTGGCTCAAAATCGATTGTTAAAGGAACAAACTGCCAAATTTTGTGAAAAAGCGCCATTTATAAGGCAACTGCGCTAATCGTTATTCGTTTTTATTCCTTATTCGTAAGCCTTATTTAGAATTATTCTTAACTTTGTAGAACATAAATGAACGCCACAAAAACCATAGATACAACGGGCATTGATATTGAAAAAATCCGGGCTGATTTTCCTTTGCTTTCGCGCAAAGTAAACGGAAAACCGCTGGTTTATTTTGATAATGGGGCAACGGCCCAAAAACCCAACCGGGTAATTGAAGCCCTCAACCATTACTACAGGTTCGACAATGCCAATATTCACCGTGGGGTTCATACATTGAGCCGTGAGATCACCCTTGCTTATGAAAACGCCCGCAATACTGTCCGGAAACACCTGAACGCTGCAAATCCTTATGAAATTGTTTTTACCAAAGGCACTACAGATTCCATCAACCTGGTGGCTTCTTCCTTTGCAAAAAAATACATTTCCAGGGGCGATGAGGTGATTGTTTCCGTAATGGAACATCACTCCAACATTCTTCCCTGGCAGCAGGTATGTGAGGAAAGAGGTGCCATTTTAAAAGCCATCCCCATCAATGAAGCAGGGGAACTGGTGATGGAAGAATATTACAGGCTGTTGAGCCCCAAAACCAAGATAGTTGCTGTAGCACATGTATCCAATACACTTGGAACAATAAACCCTGTAAAAGAAATCATTGCTGCTGCACATGCAAAAAATATTCCTGTGCTGCTGGATGGAGCACAGGCTGTGCCACACATAAAGGTAGATGTTCAGGAACTGGATTGCGACTTCTACTGCTTCAGCGCCCATAAAGTGTTTGGCCCTACCGGTGTTGGAATACTTTACGGTAAAGAAAAATGGCTCAATGCAATGCCACCTTACCAGGTGGGTGGAGGAACAATAAAAACCGTGAGCTTTGAAAAAACGGAGTATGCAGATCTCCCTTTAAAATTTGAAGCCGGAACACCTGATATTTCGGGAGGTATAGGACTTGCTGCAGCCCTTGATTATGTGAATGAAATTGGTTTGGATGCCATTACCGAATATGAACACGGACTATTGCAATACGCTACAACCGAAATAAAAAAGCTGAAGGATGTTAAAATCATTGGCACTGCAAAAGAAAAAGCAGGTGTATTATCCTTTGCTGTGGAAGGCATTCACCCCTTCGATATAGGTACACTTCTGGATCAACTGGGAGTGGCGGTACGTACAGGACATCATTGCACCCAACCTCTGGTTGCATTTTATTGTATCCCGGGAACGGTACGTGTTTCATTTGCTTTCTATAACACCAAAGAAGAGATAAATATTTTTATTGAAGGTCTTGAAAAGGCAATAAGAATGCTGAAATAAATAAAATAATTTTGTTAAAACCCCTCCCCTTTGGGGAGGCTGGGTGGGGCCTATGACAATAGAAGAAACAGAACAGGAAATAGTTGATGAGTTTGAGCTCTTTGACGATTGGATGCAGAAATACGAACATTTGATTGAGCTTGGCAAATCCCTGCCAATCATTGATTCAAAGCACAAAACAGAAGATAAGCTTATAAAAGGCTGCCAGGCGCAGGTGTGGCTGCACTCCGAACTGAAAGACGGTAAAATTGTTTATACAGCCGATAGTGATGCTATCATTACCAAAGGCATGGTAGCCCTTATGGTGAGAGTACTTTCCAACCATACACCCGATGAGATTTTAAATGCAAAACTTGATTTTGTTGATACGATTGGACTTAAGCAGCACTTGTCACCCACCCGCAGCAACGGACTGGTAAGCATGATTAAACAAATGAAAATGGATGCTTTCGCTTTTAAAGTTAAAAGTGAATGAACTGATAAGTAAAAAGAGAAAAAAGTCAAAAGTCAAAAATAAAATTGAGTTCCTTTTGACTTTTAACTTAAAAACTTAAGCACTTAAAAAAATGCCCGCAATAATCAACACACACGATACACCGCTTGCACAAAGGGTTATCGATACAATAAAAACCTGTTACGACCCCGAAATCCCTGTTGATATCTGGGAGCTGGGGTTGATTTACGAAATTAATATTGATGAAGAGAACAATCTTGGAGTAAAAATGACACTTACTTCGCCTTCATGTCCGGTAGCGGAAACGTTACCACCCGAAGTAGAGCAGAAGCTTCGCGAAGTAGAAGGCATAAGATCAGCCAAAGTGGAAATCACCTTTGAACCACCCTGGGAAAAAGAAATGATGAGCGAAGTAGCCCAGCTGGAATTAGGGTTTATGTAAAATAGATCTGAGACTTGAGATTTGAGACAAAAACTCTGGTATCTCTCGTCTCAAATCTCACATCTCATTTCTAAACAAAAAATGGAAATCATAAATAAAGTTGCACAAAGCGGTATCATCACTATCGATCTTGAGGAATTATATCCTGAGGGTGAACGTGTTTTATTAGATATAAAGGACCAGCTTTTCCAGGGCCTGATATTGAAGGAAAAAGACTTTCGTGAATTTATAAAAAATGAAAACTGGAGCAGGTACACCGGAAAATACGTTGCAGTAACCTGCTCTGCCGATGCCATTGTCCCAACATGGGCATACATGCTTCTTGCCATTCAGCTGGAACCTTTTGCGAAAAAAGCCGTTTTCGGAAACCTTGAAACACTGGAAACCATTTTATACAATGAGGTCCTGAATAAGCTGAATATAAATGATTACAAAGATGCCCGCATTGTTATAAAAGGATGCAGCAAGCTCCCTGTACCTATAGCCGCTTTTGTGGAAGCTACGCGCCTTCTAACACCTGTCGCCAAAAGCATCATGTATGGTGAACCGTGCTCTACTGTTCCACTGTACAAAAAAGCGAAATAATAACCCCCGCCAAACCCAGTGAATGTGGCTGGAAACTTATTTTGTTCAAAAGCAACCTTTAAGTTCCAACACGTGTCTTTTCTTATAAAATCGTTTACCTTTGTTTCTTTACTGAAACGTCAAAAGAAAGCGGTTTTTTCGGCAACAGCTCAAGGAATGCACACATTTATAAAATATCTTTTAAGTCCTTTTTTTGCACTTGTTTTATCACTCTGTGCCATAGCACCATCCTATTCACAGGTGCTAAACACGTTTATGCGTACTTTCCAGGCCTCTGCAATGAATGGAGGGCTTGCTCTTGCAGAAACCAGCGATGACGGTTTTATTGGTACCGGACAGCACGAATCTTCCGGAGCAGGAAGCTGCGATGTGTATGTTTACAAAGTAGATGGCTGCGGTAACCCTGAATGGTTCAAAACATACGGTGGGCCGGGCGAAGATGGTGGAAAAGATATTCAGCAAACATCCGATGGGGGCTATATTGTTGCCGGACTTGCACATCTTGGTCAGGGAGATTACGATATGCAACTCTTAAAATTAGACGCCCTTGGCAATATACAGTGGTCCAAAGTGTATGGGGGTGCCAGTGCTGATTATGGACTTTCAGTGCATCAGACTTCAGATGGCGGATATGTCATGTCGGGCTTTATGACGGGCCTAGGTTTTGGGGGCGAAGATGTTGCTGTTATAAAAACAGATGCAAATGGCAATACACAATGGATGAAGGTGTATGGCGGTGCCGGCTCCGATTGGGGTGATTATGTAGAAGAAACTGCCGATGGCGGGTACAAGGTCGTAGGATATACTACGAGCTTCGGGTCTGGGGGACATGATATTTACGTATTGAAAATAGACGCATCCGGCAACCTTCAATGGGCCAAAACATATGGAGGTGCAGCCGGTGATGGAAGCAGCGCCTGGGGGATAGCGGGAAAGGTAACTGCTGACGGGGGCTTTATGATCTGTGCCAATACTGCAAGTTATGGTGCTGGTAGCAATGATTACCTGCTTATAAAAACCGATAATAATGGCGCACTCGTTTGGGCGAAAACGTATGGAGGAGCTGCTGACGATCAGCCGCGTTTTTCTATTGAAACAGACGACCACGGGTTTGCTATTTTTGGATATACCACCAGCTTTGGCGCAGGCGACCTGGATGCTTATCTTGTTAAAACCGACAGCATGGGCACACTGCAATGGTCTAAGGCTTATGGAGGTGGCGCTTATGATAAAGGCTCCATGGTGCGGGAAGCGCCTGACGGAGGCTTTGCATTGTCTATTGTAACAGCAAGCTTCGGAGCAACCTATTTTGACCCCCTGTTTATGAAAACCGATAGTATCGGACAGGCTGGCTGTAATGACCTGAATGCGGCAACTATTGTTCAGACGGTTACACCGGGTGTTGGTTCAGGAGGCAGTGAAATGGTTCCTTCGGCTGTTATTGCAACTCCCACTGTGTCTGTAAACAACTTTACTCCCAACGATATTTATTTGTGCCAGCACTGCAATACCATCCCCACCTTCGTTCCAAGTGATACTACTGTTTGCGTAGGCGATACTGTCTTTCTGTACAACACCACAAGCGTTGGCAAACGCTGTTTTGAGGGCTGGTATGTAAACGGCACCCATATCCCGGGCAACATCGATACATTGCCTTTTGTATTCAACAGTGCAGGAATCCAAAAGATACAGCTTATTGCGGAATGCGGAAATGCGACAGATACAAACACCATATACATACATACCTTTGATGTACCGGTTGCCGCATATTCAAAAACCGATGAATGCGATGGTAGCCCGGCAACATTTACCGATGGTTCTACTATTGCGTCCGGTGCAATCTCTTCCTGGTCATGGGACTTCGGGGATGGATCCCCTGCAAACACGATTCCCAGTCCAAACCACCTGTATGCCGCACCTGGGCAGTACCAGGCACAACTCATCGTAAGTAACAACCAGGGTTGTGCGGACAGTATTACAAAAACTGTTAACATATTTTATAATCCCGTTGCTGCCTTCAGTCAAAACAACGTTTGTCTTGGAGATTCCATGCAGTTTACAAACACTTCAACCATTGACAACTCAACTTCAATAACTGCTTACACATGGAGCTTCGGGGATGGAAGCCCAACAAGCAGCTCTGCAAGTCCTTCACATTATTATTCTACACAGGGCACATATACTGTTACGCTGATTGCAACATCCGCTGATGCCTGCTCAGATACAGTCAGCTCTCTGGTTCATGTTTATGACCAGCCTTCAGCTTCCTTCACATATAGCAATGTGTGCCTGACCGATTCTGCGCTCCTTATAAACACATCCTCTGCTCCTTCTATTGGCAGCATCGCCTCCTTCAAATGGAGCTTCGGTGACGGAAGCCCTGTTGACTCCAGCACTTTGAGCCCCAAGCACTTGTATGCTGCACCCGGAACTTATACTATTACCCTATCTGCTTATTCATCTAATCTTGGCTGTGCCGATACAGCAACCAGTTCTATTACAGTATTCCCGATTCCCGTTGCTAATTTCGGGCTTTCAGACATCTGCCTGAGCGACTCCGCAAGCTTTCATGATTCATCAGGCATTTCAACCGGAACAGTGTCTTCCTGGCTATGGAATTTTGGCGATGGCTCATCTGCAGTAACTCAACACCCCAAACATAAATATGCTGCTGCAGGTACGTATACAGTTACCCTCGTTGCCATAAGCAACAACAGTTGCAGGGACACGGTGTATAAAACAATAAAAGTACATGCTCTGCCGGTGGCTCAGTTTACAGTTCCAATAAACACTTGCCATGGGAATCAAACCGTATTCAATGAAGCATCCACAATACCTGCAAGCGATACAATACAGGCCTGGAGCTGGAATTTTGCAGATGGTTCGCCTTTATTGAACCAGCAAACTGTCACAGGTGGCCACCTTTATGCTGCAACAGGAACTTACAATGTAAGTTTAATCACTACCTCTACTTTCGGGTGCAAGGATACCATTACAAAAACACTGTTTGTAAGGCCTAAACCTGTCGCTAATTTCGGAAGCAGTAAAGTATGTAACGGGACTGCCACCGTATTCTCCGATAGCTCTACAACCTCTGCCGGTTCAATAAATGCATGG
>JAGVJJ010000063.1 GCA_020051175.1 Bacteroidia bacterium
CCGGTTCCGAGTATCGCATCCAGATATACAACATTCTTCCCTTTTTCAGCAACTTTTACCTTCAGATGGTCCAATTCTTCCGGTGCCTGAATACACTGAACCAGCATTTTATCGGTATTGATATACCGGAGGTTGGTTTTAAACTCATCCGCTGCCTCTGATGTATTCCCGAGGATGTATACCTCCACATTATTGAAAAAACGCTGCTGCAGCAAGCGTGCTATCGCCAAACCATCACCTCCATTGTTCCCGAGCCCGCAAACAACTTTAAAAATTGTATCAGTACTATAACGTTCTTCCAGGGCATCCGCCACCGCAGAAGCGGCACGCTCCATCAAACCAACAGAAGTAATGGGTTCATGCTCTATTGTATATTTATCTGCTGCCTGTATCTGTGATACCTGAAGTATTTTCATAAAAGCCGTATAATATAACTCACCATAACAATGGATGTTGTAACAATAAAAGAATACTTAATAGCTGCTGCTCCGTGCTTAAATTTAAAAACCAGATGTGCAGCTGTTAAAAAAAGTGTAAGAAAAACAAATGGCAGGGCAGGATACAAACTCAGGCTGGCGTAAATATTTCCTCTCAACAATTCAACAAATGAACGCTGCATACCGCACCCGGGGCAATTGATACCAGTAAATTGCTTGTAAAAGCAAGGTAACATGTGGTTTTCCAGCCAGGTTACAATCTCATGCATTTAATATTCCTATTGAGTTAGATGGAGCAACGAAGATGACGTGGACACAAATTCAGAAACAAGAACAAAAGCATATGTTCCCACGCCAACAACCATCAGCACGCTAATCAGAGCGCAAACATGACCTGGTTTATATGCAATAATGAAACCGAAATGATTCCCAATGGTAATACGCAAGAACTATTCGGCAGGACCAGCTGGTCCTGCCGATTGAATTCTTCCTGATAATTACTAAGCGGTCTCAATTATACAACAATGCAGCAAAGAACTTTAGTACTGGTTCATTAAATTTCCCCACATAGAGAAGATTGCCGCACCAAAAACCATAAAATATATTATTAACACTACAAAGTATACAGCAGAAATGCTGGTTCCGATGATTGCACATATTTTTCCGGCTTTCAGGTTTTTCACAGATGCTTCGGAATAAATACCAGGGTTTTGTTCAAGCATAGTATTCGCTTTTGAAGCAAGCACCAATGCAATAATACCCAAAATAAGCCCTATAAGGCCATAACAAAAACAGCCTACAATTGAAACAATACCCAAAACAAGTACTGCTGTGGAATTTGGTAATTGCTGCTGACCAAAGGACTGGCCAAAATGTTGGTTAAACTGCTGATTTACCTGTTGTGGATTGGGTGTTCCCTGATTTTGATTTTCCATGGTTTTTAAACGTTTAAATTTAGCTGCAAAATAATAAAGTTTTCGCTAACTGCGAAAATATTATTATACACGCATTAAAAACGGATTTCTAAAGGGATTTAAGCCTGATGGAGGAGCAAAAGCTCATTGTGTATTTTTATAATTTGCGGAATCAACAGTGCCTGTTCGTCATTATAAATCACATATTGCGAACGTTCTATTTTTTCTTCATCGCTGAGCTGGCTTTTGATACGTTGTTCTACCTGTTCACGATCGACTTTGTCGCGTTGCATAACACGCGCAATTTTTATTTCTAAAGGTGCCACAACAGTTATCACTCTGTCCACACCTTTATAAGCGCCACTTTCAAATAATATGGCTGCTTCTTTTACAAGATATGGAGCGGTATAATTTTGCTTCTGCCATGCATTAAAATTATTTGCAACAGCAGGATGTACAATGGCATTCAGCTGTTCCAGCTTTGGCTTGTCATTAAAAACAATTGCTGCAAGGCGCTTTTTATCGATTGCATTTTTTTCGTCAAGCGCTTCTCTGCCAAACACAGTAACTATTTTATCCTTAACATCCGAATCATTCTCCAGCAGCTCTTTTGCAGCATTATCAGCATAATATACAGGCACACCCAGCAATTCAAACACCTTGCACACAGTGCTTTTACCGCTGCCTATACCGCCTGTTATACCTATTTTGATCATTGTAAAAGGGAGTGTTTACGGGACTCTTAAGATTAATTCAACACAGCCTTTCTTTTCTGAAAAGCAAAATTCAGAATATTATCAATAAAGTCGTAAGGCTTATAACCGTTGATAGCACTCTGATGGAAGATGCAGGTTGCCGGGGTCATACCAGGCAAAGAGTTTACCTCAATGAATATCACCTCAACACGGTTCACATCGTAAATGCGTACAAAAGCATCAATACGCGTATAACCGTTTATATTCAACAGTTTTGCGGCAGCACCCAGGGTTCGTTTTACTTTCTCCGATATCTGCTGGCGTTCAGCAGCATTTTTTGAATACCTTGCAGGAGTAATGTTCTGGCCTTGTCCGGCAAGAAATTTCTCTTCCAATGATAAGACTTCCCCTTCACTCAATGCTTCGGATGCTTCAAACACCTCATACACCACCCCACCCTGCGCATCATACCTGGTGAGCATCCCGCCTGTAATCTCAAGGAAATGCTTTGCATCGCGCTTACTGATAAGCTCTTCTACAAGCAGCACCTGCTTACGAGGGAACTCTTCCTTGTCTTTGATGTGGAGCAGATGGGCAGCACTGCTATCCAATGTTTCCTGTTTACGGAAAATGAGCGTTGCAAAAGCTTCAAACTCTTCCGGAGTTTTAATTTTCCGGACTGCTGATGAACAGCCATCATCAACAGGTTTTGCAATAAACGGAAAATGAATTTTTCCCTTCAACACATTCAACACTTCATTTTTATCCGTGTTCCAGCTGTCCTCTGTTATCAGCAAATGTTCTGCAACCAGGAAACCATTTTGACGAAGTATTTCATTGGTCCGGTATTTATCAATTGTAATCTGGGAACTTTCCACACCGGAACCATTGTATGGCAAACCTATCTGTTCCAGCTTTGCCTGAACAGCACCATCTTCGCCCGGACGGCCATGCAATGCAATAAACACACAATCAACCATGCTGCCAAGCTCTTCGTACGATAAACGCTTTGGCTTCGCCAGGTTATCGGCACTTGCGTACTTATCGGTAATAGCTGATGCCTCAGTGATTATTTGTTTTACAAGCTCATGTACCTTGTAATTGTCGATCTTGTCCTTAATATCATCCGCATTGTCTTTCAGCAATATGTTGATTGGGATCTGGTAAAGAATATGCTCCTCAGCACTACCAGTAAGGAAAACCGGCACAGGCTCATATTTGGTTGAAGATGCCAGCTTCTCATAAATGTTTCGTCCGCTTTCAACAGAGATGTGGCGCTCAGAGGAATAACCACCCAGCAATACCGCAACTTTTATTTTATTGGTTTTAGCCGCTTTGTCCTCTTTAATTGCCTTATCAAGGTTTACAAGCAACTGGTCAAAAGCCCTGCTGTTCTTGCTCGCTGCAATCCGCTGTACAAGGGAGGTACGGATAATGTATGTTAAAAACTGTGATGGGTTCAACCCGATTTCCGCTGCCTGATGGAAGAAGAAAGAGGATGGCATCATACCGGATGTGGTATTGGGATCATTCAGAAATATTTTGCCTTCTTTTGAAATAAAGCCATCGATACGCGCATAAACGTCAAAATTCAGTGCATGAAACAATCGCTCGCATTCTTTACGAATAGCCTCTATCTGTTCATTTGGCAAATCAATAGGGGTTATTTTACGTGACAGTCCCGGAAGGTATTTTGAACGGTAATCAAACAGCTCTTTACCCTTTCTTATTTCTGTTGGCGGAAGTGCTAAAGCTTCTCCCCTGTCCTCTCCCGAATTCAAAGAGCTTTTAGTTTGAACAACAATGCATGAAAACTCTTTCCCTTCAATAAATCCTTCTATCAGCACTTTACTTTCGCCATCCAGTGCTTCTAAAACAAGACCTTCTGTATTTTTTTCAAAAGCTTTATCCAGGTAAGCCACTAAATCCGCAGGGTGATAAATAACCTGAGTATCAATAGCTACAGGCATTCCAATACCTTCACGTATATCCGCGAGAACACGAATGAATTCATTTTTTTCAGCAGTACTTTTCTTTTTCCATTCAGCTGCATCTATCCATTTTGTGAAGAAAGCCTTTTCAATAGCTTCCATAAATTTATAGTTATCATCTTCATTTAGGATGGTAACACCAATGGAAGAGCCCTGGTTGGCCGGCTTTATAACGATGGGAAAACCAATTTCTTTTTTGGCCCGGTCAAAAATTCCTTTGCAGTTCCCTTCGATATAACTTTTCCGGTCAATTGAAAAAAATGCCGGACTGTTGAAACCTGCACTCACCATCATTTTTTTTTGTACACTCTTATCAATACCGATAGCAGATGGTAGAATCCCCGAACCGGAATAAGGTATTCCAAGGTATTCAAAAAGCCCCTGGATACGGCCATCTTCACCATACGGACCGTGCAGGCACAAGAAGGCAAAATCGAAATGATTTTTTAAATCACCCGGTTCAATCTTACGCCCGATTTTATTGATCATCTCCAGTTGTTGTGCTGGCGATAATTTACCAATCTGTTCTGCATATATCTGAAAATCCCCTTCTTTAGAGGGAATGAACTCTGCCGGAGGATAGAAATCACGGATACTGCCCTTGTAAACAAACTCCCAGTCGAGCAGAACAAAATTGCCAAAGCTGTCCACAAACACAGGTACAGCCTCAAACAACGATTTGTTCAGGTTATCGTAAACGGTTCTTCCACCGGCAAATGATATTTCACGCTCTTTAGAAAAACCTCCAAAAATGATTCCTATTTTCATAATATTTATTGAAACTTAGTAGATTAATTTTTTACAACAGTTTAACTCAATTGACCAGACCTGTTAGCCCTTCCCACAGTCTTCAACCTGGCCCAGTTCCGATAACTATCGGAAGACTACGCACAGTACCATTGGTTATACCATTAATAATTTGAAATCGCTTTCCTACAAATTTAACGTGAAGCGGGGAGGCATTTCAGCCCAGGCGGTTCAAATATTCAACAAGTTTATTAACTGCCAGGGCACGGTGGCTTATTTTGTTTTTTTCGGAAAGGTCCATTTCAGCAAAGGACCTCTGCCCTACCCCCTCTTCTAAGGAGAGGGGAAAGATATCCGGAGCGAAGACCGGGTCATAGCCAAACCCTTTTGTTCCGCGTTTTTCAGTAAGTATGGTTCCATTTACTATTCCTTCGAACTGCAGCTCTCTACCGTCTATCACAAGCGAAATAACGGTTTTAAAACGCGCTTTCCGGTTGGTTATTCCCTGCATTTCGTGCAGGATTTTTTTCATATTGTCGTCCGCATTTTTTGCTTCCCCAGCATAACGTGCTGATAGTACTCCGGGCCGGTTATCCAACGCTTCAATCTCGAGACCGGTATCATCGGCAAAGCAGTTTTTATGGTATTTTTCATACACATAAAATGCTTTTTGTGATGCATTGCCTTCAATGGTGGGTTGTGTTTCAGGAATGTCTTCGGTAACACCTATTTCACCCAGGCTGAGTAACTGAATATGGGAAGGAATCAATGCCTGAATTTCCGCGACCTTATTTTTATTTGCTGTTGCAAAAACGAGTTGAGTAAGCATTTGAGGGAATGAGCTGCCTGTTGGCACATCTTATCAAAGATACGAAAATAAATTGTGGGATTCAAGCCATATTACCCTGAACTATTGAAAATTGAATATGTGGTTCCAGGTGTAGCAACGCACAGATCCTGAAATAAATTCTGGATGGCCTAACGCACAAAACATTTTTAAAACAAAACTCCCTTTTGTGGTATATCACAAAAGGGAGTTTCTAAATCCACTATTTTATTTAAGGATTACTGTGTTGGGCCGTTGTCGACAATAGCCTCACGGTTGTTCTGAACAGCAGTGGCCACACTTGACAGCAAATTCAAGCCTGTAGCCGCTTCAATAGCATCAACGGAAACACGGTAGCTACCCCAGGTCTGGCTGCTTACGGTCTGTTTATTTGGCATATCTACAGCAATTACGCGGGTGCTGTTTGTAATACGGTTTTTATCGTTAGAGCCATTGGTAAGTACCACGATCACTTTCCAGCAGCGCGAAGGGACCTCCACTTTACCATTCGCTACGGTTGTGGTTACTCCACCATTGCTTCCTGTTCCACCACTGCCATAGCCACCGGAAATAATGTACAATTCATTGCCCTGGGAAGCAAGAGTGCGGCAATAATCTTCAAGTGCCAGCCATGTGATACGGTTTAAGTTAGGCGCCTGCGGCAGCATATCGGTCATGTAAAATGTGTTTTTATTATCGGCACTGCTGCCGTCACGGTCGTCAGAAGGACACTGGTGACCACGGTCGAAGCCAATGTTATTATAATTTGCAGCAGTTGTTTTGTAGCAGGTAGAAGGCAGGGTTTCATCACCACGGAAGCAATCCACACGAGGTGCATTTCCTTTCCATGCTGTGCTCAGGTGCCAGCTTACCCATTTAGGATTTCCTTTGGAGCTGTTATAACCAAGTGTATATTGTGGTTTAACACACAGGTAGTTATTCGGAGAGTTTGAATTTGCAACAGCGTTGCTGGGGTTTCCAAGGGCGATGTTATTGTCCCTTGTAGCAACTGCTGAATTGTCCTGTACTGTAAAATTATCAATGTTCAGCTCACCCTCACCGGTGTTTTTAATCTGAAGACGAACACTACCATGATAATCCATATAAAATGCCGTATTGTGCATAGTAGAAGAACTGGACGTTATAGCATCTCCTGTTTTTTCCCAGGATGAACCACCATTTGTAGAAACCCACAGTTCAAACGTACTGTTTCCGTTACCAGCATTTGCATAATCAATCAATACGCCTGAAACGCCATTTGTGAAATCATAGTTCATTGCTAATGTTCCGGCAGGGTTCAAATGAGCAACTTTTCCTGACCCTGATGAAACAATGGTAGCATTGCTGAACTGCCATGAACCTTTTGTGAGAGTAACAGAAGCATTGGATGGCGACTCTTTTACACCTGACTCAAAATCCTCTACTACTGTTTCCATTTTACCGGTAGTAAATAGTGCTGCGCTGTTTTCATCCATAACTGGTGAAACAGTGGTTTCTTTCTGGCAGGAACCAGCAATTATAACAATTGCAAGACCAACTAATATTGTTTTTATATTTTTAATCATTTTCATAATTTTTATGTTGAGAAAAACCTGTTTCTTATTTTGACTGTTTAATTATTTTCTGATTGCTGCGTTTGTTTCCTGAAATAAACTCTAAAAAATAGATACCATCAGGATAATTGGTTAGCTCAACAACTGGTTGCTGGTTGGCATCCTGTTTCATGATGAGCTTACCAAAAGTATCGTAAATGCTGATGGAAGCAGACAGGCCACTTTCACTGGAAGTTTTAACATAAAAAACATCACTAGAAGGGTTTGGATAAATGACAAAACCCTGGTTATCAACAACTTTGTCAATCCCGGTAGTATTTTGCCTGTAATAGTGAACCGAGTCAATGTTTCTCCAGTCGTTCTGTCTCCAATCTTGGTATAAATCGGTAAGGTAGTAACCATTAGGGTCATAGGTATAAACATACTGATCATAATTTTCCCAGGCACTGCTGTTCCAAACCTGATAACGGTTATTTATAACATCGTCATTGGAATCATAAGTATATAAAAACTGGTCAAAGTTAACCCAGGCAGCTCCGTTCCAGCTCTGGTATATATCTGTAACTTTAAGATGCGATACCCATGTGAAGGTGTATTTGGAAATATTGTCCCAGCCTGTGCCGTTCCAGCCCTGATACTCTACATCAATTAAATCAGAATTACTATCGGTAACATAATTGTATTGAAATGTATTTACCCATGCAGAACCGGTCCATTCCTGAAGCAAATCATTGGTACGAATGTTATTTGTATTGAAAGTGTACAATTCCTGATTATCATTCACCCAATTGCTCCCATTCCAAATTTGATACACATAAGTAGTGCAATTATCATTGGCATCATAAGTGTAATTTGAAACATTGTCATTTACCCAGGCACTGCCACCCCATGTTTGCTCCAACCAGCTGGTTCTGTTGCCGTTATTGTCATACGTAAGAACACTTTGTTTTAAATTCACCCATGAAGTGCCGTTCCATTCCTGGTACAAATCACCAAGCCAGTCGTTCAAGGAACTATAGCTGGAACTATACTGAGTTTCGTTATCCCAACCGGTACCATTCCAGGTCTGGTACAATTCGCTCAGCATATTGTAATATTGGTCATAGGTACAAATGTACTGGTGCTCATTGTCCCATCCTGTCCCATTCCAAACCTGGTACAAACGAACTGTTGGATTGCCATAAACATCATTGGTATAAACGTATTGCCAGCTTTTTTGCCATGCTGAGCCGTCCCAAACCTCAGAACCTTTTGTTATTGTGTAATTGTTACTATCATATGTGTATGTAAATTTAGCCGAACGCTGCCATACCCCCGTTACTGTATCGGAACGCCATGCATAGGTGCTGTCCAGGAGGTTAATGGCGCGTTCGCTTTTCAAAAGTGGTTTTACCGGACGGTGTTTGGCAAGCTGCTGCTGATAATACACCTGTTTATCAGAAAGTGCATATTCAGGTGTGGTTTTGTACAAGCCCAACCGCGTACGTTCGTTTCCTCTTTTAATGTTGGAAACTGCAGGTTGTTTTACAGGGGAGTCCGGGTGATGGATGGCAGACAACTGATGTCCCTGGTTGCTTTGCGCAAATGCCATATTACCAAGAAAAAGTGCTACGAGTAGTTTTTGTTTCAATTTTTTAATGTTTAAGGTTAAATGAACTCAATTTTCACAAAAATTTTGCGCAAAATTAATATTTATTTAACCAAAAAACAAATAAATCTTAGCTATTAAACAATTGATAATCAGATATTTAAAATATATTTTTCATAACATCCCACAAAAACTATAGATTTTATAGATTATTGCGAAAAAAAATTTGAGCTCCAGGAAGATAGAAAGATCAGCATTTAACCCCGATTATACAAACATCGTCCACCTGCTCCAGATCACCCTTCCATTGTTCAAACACAGTGTCAATTTCCTGTTTCTGCTGATCTAAAGGCTTGCTGTGCATTTTCAGAAGCAGCTCCCGCAAGGCTGCAATTTTGAATTTTTTACCCTTTCTGCCCCCAAACTGGTCGGCAAAACCATCCGTAAAAATATAGATAACATCCCCTTTGTGAAGCTGGATGGTATGTGCTGTAAATGGCTTATTTTCAGCATATTTACCAATTGGCTGCTTATCCGGACGTGTTTCCAAAAGCTTGTTATCCCTGACGATCCAAAGCGGGTTATTAGCACCAGCCCAGCGTAACAGCTTGGTGGAAGTATTTAATACACAGATAGATATATCCATCCCATCTTTCACCTCATCGTTGCTTTTTTCGAACTGCTCAATTACCAACTCACGGGTTTTATTTAAAATCTGGTCAGGTTCGATTAGTTTAAACTCTTTCAGCACCCGGTTGAGCGCATTGTTGCAGATAACGCTGACCATGGCCCCCGGAACCCCATGCCCTGTACAATCAGCAGCAGCAAATATAACGCTGTGAAGCTCTTCCATTTTTTCAACCCAGTAAAAATCACCGGCAACAATGTCTTTAGGCTTATAAAGGATGAAAGATTCCGGCAAATAGCTTTTCACTACCTCCTCGGAGGGTAATATAGCCTCCTGGATACGTTTTGCATAGGTAATACTGTCCAGTATCTCTTTTTGCTTTTTTTCAACAAGGGTACGTTGTTTTTCGGCTTCATCCTTCTGGTGCAATACCTCAGCAGTACGCTCCTCGACTGTTTTCTCAAGTATTTTTTTACCTTGTCTCAGCGCTGCCGTTCTCCAGAGGTAAATGCTGTACAATACCAACAATCCAAATATAACCAAGAGCGTCCTGAACCACCAGGTTTTTGACCAGGGCGGCCTTATTACAAACGGGTAGGTATACTCCTTACTCCAGAAGCCCTCGCTGTTCATCGCCTTCACTTTAAAGATGTAGTTCCCATGAGGCAGGTTGCGGTATGGAACCTCCGTATGATTGGTCTGGGTGCTCCATTTATCATCAAACCCTTCCAGCTTATACTGGTACTTAATTTTCCGGCTTTGTTTCTGCGTAATCCCTATGTAATTAAAAACCAAGTAGTTATTATCATGAAAGAGACTTAAATTCTGAGGCAAATTGTACCATTCCCCTATTTTATCGAATGTTAACCCGGCTATTTTTACTCCATTGCCCAGAAGCATTGAAGTGTCCTTATTTTTTTCAAAAGTCAACCAGGGGATATTTTCATCAAACAGCTCAATATTTGTCAACTGAACGTTGGGAGGGATGGTATCCACATCTTCCCCTTCAGGATGAAACGCTGTAAGCCTGTCGTTGGCACCAATCCAGATAGTGCCTTTTTTATCCTGTGCAATGGCCTTGGCGTTGCATCCAATACCCAGAAAGCCATCCTGGTAAGAATAATTTTTAAAAAGTATGAGCTGCTCATTGCTTTCATTTGCATAATTTTTTGCAAGACGCACCATGTAATTGTTTGCCAGTTTGCTCAGCCCAAAGCGGGTCCCGAACCAAAGGTTTCCTTTTTTATCTTCAAGGATGGACAAAACAAAATTGTTCTGCAAGCCTTCCTTTTCAGTAAAATGCGTAAAGTATTTGCCATCGTATTTATCTACACCGCCACCGGCAGTGCCAAACCACATATTCCCATGTGCATCCTTAAGCATGGACAAAACAAAATTGTTTGCCAGCCCCTGTTTTTCAGTGTAATGTGTAAATACTTTACCATCAAACTTATTTACACCTCCACCGTAGGTACCTATCCAGATGTTGCCATCCTTGTCTTCTTCGAGGCAAAAAATAGCATTATTGCTAAGTCCCTCTTTTGTAGTGTAGCAGGTTAACTTTTTCCCATCAAACATGCACACACCACCACCTTCAGTTCCGAACCACAGGTTCCCGGATTTATCTTCAAGTACGCTTCTAATTATACCACTTGGCATTCCCTGCTTTGCATCATAGATGGTAAACTGCGGGCGATCCTTTTCCAAACCACTTACTTTACATACCCCACCACCATTGGTACCGAACCATAAATCACCATTTTTATCTTTTAATGCATCCCAAATGGTGTTGTGGGGCACGCCCTGACCGGTTGAATAACTTTTAAATGCTTTACCATCATATTTGCTTATGCCGCCACCGTTTGTACCAAACCATACAGCTCCACTATTGTCTTCCACTATTGCAAAAACTGAACTATTGGCCAATCCTTCTTTATTGGAATAATGCGTAAATGTTTTTCCATTGTATTTACTAAGGCCTCCACAGTAAGGACCAATCCACAGGTTTCCGCTTTTATCCTCCAGCAAACCAAAAATAAGGTTACTGTACAGCCCCTCATTGTCGGTATAATGGGTGAATGACTTGCCATCGTACTTATTCACACCTCCCCCGTATGTGCCAAGCCATATATTGCCATTGCTATCCTCAATAAGAGACGAAATGAAATTGCTGCTCAACCCTTCCTCGGTAGTATAGTTTGTAAAAGTTTTACCATCAAACCTGCATGCACCTTCGTCTTCGGTACCAAACCAGATGCTACCATTTTTATCCTGTAAAAGCTTTAAAACCCTGTTATTTAGCAAGCCCTGCCTAACCGTATAGTGAAAGAAAGTAGTGCCGTCAAATTTAAAAACACCATCGCCTTCGGTGGCAAACCACATATTGCCAGTATTATCCTTTATTATGCTGCGTACACCTTTATTCGAAAAACCCTGCTTTGCGGCATAGGTAATAAACTCAACCTTTCCGGAGTCTTTCACCACACACTTCGTGGCACCTCCACTTTGTCTGCCAAACCATACATTCCCGTCCTTATCTTCAGAACAGGAAGGGATAATATCGCTTAAGCCATTGCTGCTATTGAAATGTGCAAAATATTTTCCATCGTACCTGGATACACCACCACCATAGGTCCCAAACCAAAGATTGCCCTTTTTATCAATGAGCATACAGAGAATGTTATTATTACTTAAACCTTCTGTTTCGGTATAATGGGTAAATGTTTGTCCATCGTATTTGCTTACACCACCACCAGCAGTTCCTATCCACAAATTACCGAAATTATCCTGCAATATGCAGTTCACAATGCTGTGTTTAAGCCCCTGAAGCTTTCCATAGGAGCAAAAATTCTGTGAGTTGTGATCGCGGGTATAAGCCTCTTTGGCCATATTGGTTTCAGGCACACCTGCAGTAAAGCAACTGTCCTTTACCAGCACTTTTTCCGGCAGCAAAAAAGTATCCGTTCCGGGACGAGTAATAAACGGTAATGTTGCAGGTACTATTTTAGGCTTTCCCTGAGGGTGAATGTTTGCATTGGCTATCACTTCCTGTGGATATCCGGCTGTGATAACAGTTGGTTTTCCAGCTATTTTAACTACAGGAGGAGATATGCTGTCGGGCGGCAAAACATAGCCATCAACGGTAACCACGTCAGGTGTATTTGCCTGAAAACGCGATTGTTCAGACTGTTGCGTGCAGGAAAACAGCATACACACAATCCCAATCCATGCTATATATACGGTTTTCATCTGCAAATGCTTTTCATTTGCAATAATAGTAATTTAATTGGTTGGGGCAAGCATTGTGGACAGCCGATCGGACAATACGACCGAATTAATTCATGACCATCACAAACTCTACCCTGCGGTTCTTTTTTCGCCCCGCTTCCGTAGCATTGTTAGTAATTGGTTTTTCACAACCAAACCCTTTGTAAAATAATCTATCCTTAGCTATTCCTTTAGAAACCATGTAATCAACAACAGCCTTTGCTCTTTCTTCTGACAGCATTTGATTTTTTGTTCTGTCGCCCATATTATCTGTATGTCCACGCACTTCTATTTTCATCTGAGTTGATTTTTGTAACCTGAGAACAAGCTTATCCACTTCAGGAAATGATTCTTTTAACAATATCGATTTATTACTTTCAAATAAAATATTCTGCATTACAACTGGCTTCCGCTTAGGCCACATATTGTATAAATAAATAGTGAAACCGGTTACACTTGGGTAATATGCATATACATACAAATAATACGTACGACCGGCTTTTATCCGAATGGAAGCAGCATAAGCCGGACCAGGACCTATCCCTACAGATTGTGTTTGAGTGTATTCCGAAAGCCCGGTAACACCACTTTTAGAAGTACAATACGAGTAGCATGAACGAACGGCACCAGCTTTCGATAATTTCAGCTTATCAACACAATCCTCACTGTTGCACTCATACAATGAGAAATCATAATCGTCCAGGCTGTCTTCCGGAACAAGGTCAAACGTAAGCGTTGTATCATGGCCAGGTACAAATTTAAACCAGGCACCCTGATTAGTAGAAACATTCAACATTCCCAATACAGGATCTTTGATCTCCATAGCGTGTTCAATAGTTGCATTTGGAAGCGTCACCAGCTTTGATTCTGATTTTGCAATTATACGCTGGCAATCTTTTGTTTTTAGTCCCCGGAATTCAGCGATTATTTTCTTCCGGTGATTAATGCGATTGTTCCTGTAGTCATCGAAAAGCACTTCCCTGAAAACGTTATTTATTTTGGATTCTACAGAATCGGCACCAAAAGCCTTTGAAAAAGCTGGCCTGTTTGCCAGCAGATATTTAAACTCCTTTGTATAATAACCTGAATAAGCGTATAGTATTTTCCAATTGTACAACGAGAGGATTTCTTTCTGTGGAACCCTGGAAAAATACTTTATAATTAACGAATCATGCAAGAGATTTAAATTTTCAAGCATTTTGAAATATGAGTAAGCAATTTTTGCATCCGCAGGATTATCTGCAAACAGCTTTGAATGCGTTACCAATTGCTTTTGGGGGTCCATGGCATCTTCTCCATTTTCAATAAACTTCTGAGGTGGTACAGAACCCGCAGTTCTATGCAGCACTTCGCCTTTTTCATTTAAGTAAAGCATTGAAGGATAGCTGGTGATCTTGTATTTTTTTGCCAGTAACGGTCCTTCCTCTTTCTCCATATCTACTTTTATACATATGAATTTGGAATTGTAGAAATCGGCTACAGAATCATTATTAAAAACATTGTTTTTCATCCAGAAGCACGGACCACACCAGGAAGTGTAGCAATCAACAAACAGCATTTTACCATTTTTTTGGGCCTTTTCCAATGCCTTCTTCAGTGGCAGCTGTTCAAAATTCACTTCACGGTTCAGCGCAAAGAGGGAGCAGGAACAAAATAAGGAAAACAGGATAGCAATCTGTACCGAAGCTATGATTTTATTGCTTTTTTCTTTCTTTTCCATAAAAAGAATGTTTAGAGTTTATATAGTCATAATATAAACTCCGGAAAAAAGTCACAAAAAAACCACGCAAGTTTTAAAAACATCGCGTGGTTTTAAATCAACTGAAATTATTTTAATTCAGCATTTTCCCCAATGCACTGTCAAACAATGCTTTTGCTTCGGCAACAGTACCAAACGATTCTTCGTCAATCACCATTTCTTTTCCTGTAACATCACCAAGATATTCAAACTCTGCACCGGATTCCATCATGAGGTCAATAAACTTGTCTTCGTCCTCTTTCTTAACTGAAACAATAACGCGGCTTTGAGCTTCCCCAAAAAGGAACGCATCTTTACGTACCTCTTCATTGGTACTGATGTTGAAGCCTAACCCGTTTGTCATGGAACTTTCCAAAAGGGTGATAAACAAACCACCATCCGCACAATCGTGGGCCGATTGTATAACACGCTCTTTCACAAGTGCTTTTACAGCCTGCTGCACTTCAAATTCCTCATCCAGGTTGAATGCAGGAGGAGGTGTATTTTTAACATTGTGGTACGAGTATAAATATTCAGAAGAAGAGATATCGTTTTTAGAGCTTCCGATAAGGTAAATTGAATCGCCTTCGTTTTTAAAGTTCAGGGTCATGCGGGTAGACTTGTCTTTCAGCACTCCAAGCATACCAATTGTTGGGGTAGGAAATACAGGTCCTTCATAAGACGACTGATTGTAAAAGCTCACATTGCCGCCCGTTACAGGAGTTTCGAACTTAATACATGCAGCGCCCATACCTTTGATGGCACCTACAAACTGCCAGTAAACTTCAGGGTTGTATGGGTTTCCAAAATTCAGGCAGTTGGTAATTGCAGAAGGTTCACCACCACTGCAAACAATGTTACGCGCAGCTTCCGATACTGCAATCGCACAACCGATTTCCGGGTCGGCATTCACGTAACGGGAGTTGCAATCCACCTTTAAAGCAATGGCTTTGTTTGTTCCTTTAATATTTACAACGGCTGCATCAGAAGGCGCATTGGTACTCATGTTCACCGTACCCACCATTGAATCATACTGGTTATATACCCATTGCTTGGAAGCAATATTCGGGTGCGACATTAAAAATTTAGCTACTGCAACCAAATCCTGCGGCTCTTTTACACTGTCGATATTGAATTTTTTTGACTCCGCGTAATAAGCAGGCTCTTTATATTCACGGTGATACACCGGTGCACCTCCGCCCAGTACCAAATCATCAGCAGGAACATCAGCTACCAGCTCATCACTTACATAGTAGCGCAAACGTTTTGTATCCGTTACCACACCAATCTGGGAGCAGTTCAAATCCCATTTTTCAAATACTTTCTCCACATCTTTTTCCCTGCCTTTCTTTACCACGATAAGCATACGCTCCTGAGATTCGGAAAGCAATATTTCAAAAGGCTGCATGTTGGCCTGGCGGGTAGGAACTCGGTCCAGCCACACATCCATACCGTGCTCACCTTTTGCACTCATTTCGGAAGTGGAGCAGGTAATACCTGCTGCCCCCATATCCTGCATACCAATAACAGCACCGGTTTTAATTACTTCAAGTGTTGCTTCCAACAATAATTTTTCCTGGAAAGGGTCCCCCACCTGCACTGCAGGAAGATCTTTCGCAGAATCTTCAGTAATATCAGCCGAAGCGAAAGTAGCACCATGTATACCATCTTTACCGGTTGCTGAACCAACAATATACACGGGGTTTCCAACACCGTAAGAAATTGCAGAAACAGTTTCACCTGCTTTTACAATACCGGCACTCATGGCATTCACAAGCGGATTGACATTGTAACAATCATCAAAAAACACCTCACCGCCAACAGTAGGGATGCCGAATGCATTACCGTAATCACCAATACCCTTAACAACCCCTTTTACCAGCCATTTGGTACGATCGAGCTTCAGATCGCCAAAACGTAACGAATTCAACTGAGCAATAGGGCGCGCCCCCATGGTAAAGATATCGCGGTTGATACCACCCACACCTGTTGCAGCTCCCTGGTAGGGCTCCAATGCCGAAGGGTGGTTGTGCGACTCTATTTTAAAGGCACAGCCAAGGCCATCACCAATATCTACCAGACCGGCATTTTCAGCACCGGCCTCGGCAAGAATATAAGGCCCTTTTTTGGGCAGTTTTTTCAGCCAAACAATAGAATTTTTATAAGAGCAGTGCTCGCTCCACATTACTGAAAATATGCTTAGCTCCGTAAAATTAGGAGTACGTCCCAATATGGATTTAATCTTTTCAAACTCCTCCGGCAATAAACCTAATTTTTTAGCCGTTTCAACGGTTGTTAACTTATCCTGTGATGTTTCAGACATATTTATAATTGTTGATTTGTTGAATTTTAGATTAGCCGAAGACTCCTCCGGAGAATTGTAATTCTGTTAAGCTTCAAATTTACGGAAAAAGGCGGTTACAGATAAACGAATTATTGCGAATTTACGAAAATCGCATCTTTATCGTTCATTGACAGTGACATACCCTACATTTTTGCACCAAAATAGGCATACCAATTATTTTTATACATTTGCGACACATCTAAAGAGCTAATTATGAATTTTAAAAGTTTATTCCGAAAAAAGCCTACGAACGTTATTATCCTGCAGGGTGGAGATGGCGAACAGCACATCCTAAACAAAGTGCTGTCTGTCAGAGACCTGACCTTTTTTGGCATCGCTGCGATCATTGGTGGGGGAACGTTCA
Source organism: Bacteroidia bacterium (assembly GCA_020051175.1). Classification (GTDB taxonomy): domain Bacteria; phylum Bacteroidota; class Bacteroidia; order 2-12-FULL-35-15; family 2-12-FULL-35-15; genus 2-12-FULL-35-15. The sequence continues at coordinate 17,093 of JAGVJJ010000063.1, forward strand.
GTGCTATTGGTAATGCCTGCTTTTCGGGAGGACCAGGTGTAATTTTATTGTATGTTATTTGTGCAATTGCATGTGGATTTACAGCGATGTGTTATGCCGAGTTTGCAGCACGTGTTCCTGTTTCGGGGAGCGCTTATACCTACGCTTATGTTTCCTTCGGTGAGTTGTTTGCCTGGATCATCGGATGGGCCTTGCTTATGGAGTACTCTATCGGCAATATCTACATTGCTTTTTCATGGAGCGGCTATTTCACCAATCTTCTTGAAGGCTTTGGGATAAACCTGCCTGAATGGCTGACCATCAATTACAAAGCGGCAAAGCTTGCATTTATTGACAAAACGGTTGGAGAAGGCCTTACTGCATGGAATACAGCCCCTCAAATCGGAAGCTTAAGAATCATTTTTGATTTGCCTGCTGTAATGGTCAACATCATCATCACATGGCTGGTTTATATTGGTACTAAAGAATCAAAAAACATCAGCAATATCATGGTAATGATAAAGCTTGCCGTTATTGTACTGATCATCCTGGTAGGGTTCTTTTATATTGATATTGATAACTGGACCCCTTTTATGCCAAATGGCTTTGGCGGGGTTATGGGCGGAGTATCTGCAGTTTTTTTCGCTTATATTGGCTTTGATGCTGTTTCCACGTTGGCTGAAGAGTGTAAAAATCCACAGCGGGATCTGCCGCGGGGCATGATTTATTCGCTGGTAATATGCACCATTGCCTACATTCTTTTGGCACTTGTGCTTACAGGCATGGTTTCTTATACCCTGCTTGGTGTAAGTGATCCTTTGGCTGAAATATTTAAAATAAAGGGCATTAAATGGATGCTGTTCATTGTTTCCATTGCAGCCGTGGTAGCAATGACAAGTGTATTGATTGTATTCCAGATGGGGCAACCACGTATATGGATGACGATGAGCAGGGACGGATTATTGCCAAAGCGCTTTTCTTCAGTACATCCGAAATACAAAACACCAGGCTTTGCAACTATCATAACCGGTCTGGTTGTAGGGCTTCCGATGTTTTTTACAGATGAAAATTTCATCCTGGATTTTACCAGCATAGGAACTTTGTTTGCCTTTGTACTTGTGTGTGGCGGGGTTTTGTTGCTCCCCCCCCCTTTAAAAGATGATACAACCGAAACCAAGGGCAAATTCAGGATGCCTTACATCAATGCTAAATGGATATTCCCTGCAATTGTTGTTGCTGCAGCTGTTTCTGTTCTTTGCCTTGCACCTGAGTTTTTCACATCCCGCATGACCTTCACTGCAGAAACGTTTACAGTAAACCTGTCCATGATTGTGTTTTTCATTCTATGTATTGTAATCGCTGTTTTGTCATTTATTAAAAACCTCTCGCTGATCCCTGTTCTGGGATTGATTTCGTGCTGCTATCTTTTGACGGGTATGTCACCATCCAACTGGTTATGGTTCTCCGGCTGGCTGGGAATAGGATTGCTGGTTTATTTCGGGTATAGCTACAGGAAAAGCAAGCTGAATATCGAAGCTGAAGCTTAATCTAATGAAGCTGAGCGCTCTATAATAGCCAGTAGGTGGACACCCAAATTACCACGCCTTTTTATGCGTGGTAATTTGGGTGTCCAAAGAGGCTTTCGTTATTGGCTTTAGCCAGATTTTACTATTGTTACTTTTTCCGAATCGCATGCACACGCGATTTAACCCGGGGACTTGCAGTTACATTGTGCTTATTGGCTTTGTACTCCTTATATACCGGCTTTGCAATTTTTTTCTCCACCATTTCTGAAGCTTTTGGTTGCTCTTTTAGTTCAGAATGTGCTGCAGCTGCATCTGCACGGTAGGTACGGCCCATTGTTTCAACCAAATCTGCCCAGATTTCAAAGTTTAGTTTTGTAATAGCATCGATCTCTTTTGTAATCTCGGTGAATATGTTCTGGTTCGCAGGCTGTAGCAGGCCTTTTACAGTATGCATAAACAAATCCAGGTTATTCTCGGTACTCTTTTTAAAGTTTTCAATTATCCTTGAGGTGTGTTCGAACGTTATGTGAGAACTGTTTGTAAGCGAATCGATAAAAAGAGCATTGAACTCTTTTATTTCCTGTATCTGACGCTCATAGTTATCAATAAATTTTTCAATTAAATCTTTTGAAAAAACCTCCGGTTTCTTTTTTGCCGGACTAAACGAATACATCCCCATCTGTTTTGCCCAATTGGTATATGTATCCAATGAATGCTTGGCCATGCTCATATTGTTCTGCCATACACGCAGGCCCCAGAAATTTTCATCCTGTAAACTATTGTCCTTAAGAACAGGCATATCAAAAATACGATTGTAGAATTGGGCCGACATTTCCATCTGGCGTTTATAGGCCTGGTTCATTGTTTCTGTAATATCCTTCGCAAGCTTTGTCCCGAAAGCTTCTGCAGTGTGTCCGTTTTCTGAAAACTGATAATTTCCCATCTTATTTTAGTATTAAAATTTGCAATCCACAGTATGATTATCTTTTTTACAAAACTAAATTCATGCCAACCGGAAACTCTTACATCTTTTCCGAAAAAAATTACATATTTACCCATCATTATTGCTTTTATGGAACACTTCTGTTTTTGGCGTTTTAACTTTTTAACCTTTAGAATGCTCTATTCATCATAAAAACGTTTTATAAACGTTTGTTATATGTATTTTTGTTAAAGTTTTATTCTACTAGGTTAAATTGCGGGCAGTAAATAAATACCTTCTGATTGTTGTAAGTGCTTTATGTACGGTGCATATCTATGGCCAGGACCGTGTGGATTACAGGGCTGCCAGGGTAAAGCATACATTGAGCATAGCCCCTGCACTATCCATGTATAAAAACCATCCGCAGCATACTGCAGACACAAAACGAAAACCGGCATTTAATGCGTCTTACAAGGCCGAGATACGTTTCGACAGGCGTGCCAGCTTTTTGATTGGCCTCGATTACCTTAGCCAGGGCTTTACATTCAGGGGATATTATGTTTCTCCGGGTTATACATATTTGTTTGACAAAACATATGCGTATACGCATGAAGTAAGGGTTCAGGAAGTGCAGGTACCTATAGGATTCAAAAAAATGTTCAACAACGAAAAAGACAATTTCTATACACCTTATTTTTATGGAGGTGCAGGCCTGAGGTACCTGTTCAGTTCTTATTATATTATAAACAACGATTCTACTGAAACCGTTGTGTATGATGGCAAAGGAACCATGGATTTTGAATACCAGGTATTTACCCGTATTGCGAATAAGATATTTAATGGTAAAGGTTCATCATTCACAAAAAAAATGAACTCCTTTATTTATGCTGGCTTCGGAATACAACGCAATATGCGTGGTACAGGAAAAGCTGTTTTCTTTGACATTTCATACAAATACGGGATTTCCAGGTTGCATTATACGGGGTATAACAATTCAAACAACCTCAACATCAAGGATTCCCAGCTGCTGTTCAGCGTGGGGTATAAATTTTAAGGGTTGATGGGCAGCGGCTATGCGCAAAGTGTATTTTATTGGAACGCTGATTTTTATGATTGGGCGGATAAATGATGATTTTAATTCAACATTTATTTTTAATTTCTATATTGAATCATTTTAAATCATAATAATCATAACAGATCCGCGTTCCTATCAGAATGTACTTTTCCTGCATGCGATTCCCTTCCTCCATACTTGTTTTATTGATGAGCTTTATACAGCTGTATTGTTTTGCACAAAAGGGCTGGGACAAAGAAACACTCGAAAAAGCAAACACCGCAAAGGATATAGGTTACCTTACCGAAGAAGAAAAACAGGTAATATTTTATACCAACCTGTTGCGGCTAGATCCATTACTTTTCAGAAATACATTTGTAAAGCATTATATTGATTCTACCGGTTCTAAAAGCAAGTATGCAAAATCATTATTAAAAACGCTGGAAACACAACCCAGTCTGCCGGTTCTAAAGCCTTCAGAACGCCTTTATAAAATAGCAAAAGAGCATGCTATAACTTTTGGAAAACAGGGAAAGACAGGCCATGGAAATCTAAAAAAGCGCTTTCAGTCCTATCTTAACGATTGCAAGTGTGCAATAGCTGAAAACTGTTATTATGGGAACGTAAGCGCTCTGGATATGGTAATTGGCCTGCTCATAGATGAAAATGTAAGCAACCTGGGGCACAGGAAAAACCTTTTAAACGCTGCGTTTACAAATACAGGCGTTTGTATCAGTCCGCACAAAACGTATAAGAGGAGCTGTGTGGCGGATTATAGTTCTGCTGTGAAGGATTAAAATGAAGTTGGGTTCAAAACAACAGCTACCCCTTGTCTTCGACAGGCTCAGACTAACCGCGCGGGTACATTATATTCACCAGAAAACCAATAAGCGAGGCTATAGCTTCCGGATACCTTTTTTAAAAAACTAATTCCCAATTTTAAATCCGAGGCTGCTTCCTTCCGAGCGTTTACTTTCGGTTTCAAATTCCTTCACATCGTCCAGAGTAAGCGTTTCCAGATGTTTTGGTGTGCGCTCAGCAGCTGGTATTTCAGACAGGCGCAGGTTCTGGTTTTTAATGGCTTCACCCACTACCTGGCGTACTGTACGTGCGTTACCGAAGTTTTTATCACGGTTGTTAAACAAGAATGTAAAGTATTTTTTCAGGTGCTCTTCTGCTTCTGCATCCGGTGCAATCTTCTCTTTCGCCAGTATCGACAATGCAATGGTATACATTTCATCCGCGTTGTAATCATTAAAGCTGAACACGCGATCAAAACGGGACTTCAAGCCCGGATTGGACTCAATAAACTCATTCATATTGCCTGTATAACCAGCCACAATAACTCCGAACTGCCCCCTGAGGTCTTCCATACGTTTCAAAATAACCTGTATGGCTTCCTGCCCGAAATCATTGCTGCCCGACTTGTTGGCCAATGCATACGCTTCATCGATAAACAAAACACCACCGAGGGCCTCTTCCACTTTTTCGCCAGTTTTCAAAGCGGTTTGTCCAACATAACCCGCCACAAGCCCTTCTCTGTCCACTTCCACTACATGGCCTCTTTCCAGCAGGCCAAGCCCTTTGTATATTTTTGCAATGATACGTGCGAGCGTAGTTTTACCAGTACCAGGGTTTCCGGTGAATATACTGTGCAAGGAGAATTTATTGAGCACATCCCTGCCGGTTTCCTTATAAAACCGAACCAGTTTCACGAGCTCCTTCACCTCTTCCTTGATATTGTTCATGCCTGTAAGGGCATCCAGCTCAGCCAGACCTTCTTTCAATACTTTTTCGTTGATGTCGAGCTTTAACTTTTTCTTATTGCGACCGGCAGCTACCTTTTCTATATCGGCATATTCAATGGTTGAAAGCACCTCGTTGGATAGTTCAGACACATTGGGATGATTCATCAGGCGCAAGCCAAGGTTCATTTTTGCTTCGTCAATCACAGAATATACATAACGCGCATTGCCAAAGGCCTTATCCCGGTTACGGTAAGCCTCTACCAGTATTTCTTCCAACAGTTTTCTTGCATCAGGAGTGATTGTTACTCCCTTTTTCTGGCTTGCCAGTTCAGCAATTGCAACCATTTCTTCCGGCAAATAATCCTCAAAATGGAAATAGTGGCTGAACCGCGATTTCAGGCCCGGGTTGGAATCAATGAAATGTTGCATTTCTTTAGGATAGCCGGCACACATAATTGCAATATCCCCGGCACCATCCGACATTTCCTTGAGCAGGATTTCCACTACTTCATGCCCAAAATCATTTGAATCCTCTTTGGCCCTTGTAAGAGAATAGGCTTCATCTACAAACAAAATCCCACCCCTTGCCTCTTCAATTACTTTTTTCACGCGTGGGGCCGTCTGCCCAATGTACTGTCCCACCAAATCAGCCCGATCCACCTCTTTTACATGCCCTTTTGTAAGCAAGCCCATTTTTTTGTACAGTCTGCCCAGCATATTTACCACTGTGGTTTTTCCCGTTCCAGGATTGCCGGTAAAAATGCTGTGAAGGCTAATTTTTCCAGCGTCCTCAAATCCCTTTTCTTTGCGGAGCCTGATAAAATTGATATAATTGATATGGTCGCGAATGTTCTTTTTTATTTCATCCAGGCCAACCATCTCATCCAGCTTTACCAGCAGCTGATCAATGGTTTCTTCATTCTGGGGATCTGCCAAAGGCGTAGCATTGGAATGAGCATGTTCAGCCGCAGTGATTGGCTCCACAACACCTTCCTCATTGGAATCGCCCATTTCGAATGGCACAAGTGCAACAAGCGTATCCATGAATACAATCTCAACGGTGTACTTATCGTCCTGCCATGTACCTGTGTACTCACTTCCCCACCCTGCATCAAAAGTATATATCCAGTCCTTTTTATCTTTTTCAATAAGTCCAGTACGTATACTTTGACCTTTTGGCTGTCCGGCATCATCGTAAAAATTAAAGAAAAACTCATAGTTCCATTCACTTGGGGTTTTGGTCTTTAGCTTAAATTCCACCCACAAATAAGGAGTTTGATTGCGGTTGAACTTTTTGAAATAAGTTCTTTCTTTTTTATTCCATCCGTCATAATTGCCGGCAAACAGCTTTACGGATTCAACAGAAAAATAAGGGTTTGCAGTGGCAGTTACCTTACCAATATCTTCCACAAAAAAGTTTTTGCTACCCACCAGCTCATCGTCTATATAGGCCTCCCAGCAATAGCTTCCCTTGATCCAAAAAGAACCTTCAACAGCATTGCCCCATCCATCGCGGATGTATACAATGTTTTCATCCATTTTTATAGTCAGGGAAGAATCAATGCTGCAGAGCTCGGTGCGTTTACCGTCCGTTACCGAAAATGCTTTTAATGTAATTTTGGCATCCCAGTTCTGTTCATCAAACAGTTTGTTATAAAAAGAAAACTCAGCACGTATATAGGTTGTTTCCATCCTGTCGAATACCGTACGGTACTTCTTGGTGGCATTTGCCATCCATTCATCCGATGAAAACACTTTCAGCTCTTTAAATTTATAATTCTTTGCCATAGTTACAGATAACGAATAATTAACGCTTGCGCCATAGCTTCCAGCGTAGGCGCTACTAATTTACGAATTACAGATTAATTTGTAAAATCTATTAGTGTCCCTTGTACGAACAATTGAGGACTTTTTATTTTGCAAAACGGACTTCTCCAGGTAAAGCGCATTTTTGTCCGTGTTTCAAATAACAGTCTTTATATTCTACGTAAGGAAATGTTTGTGCCTGACTATGATAACCGCATTTTTATTCCGGCTTTATGCATTAATTTCAGCTGTAAGGCGGTTGTATGCTTCCACAGTTTCCTTTTTCATTTTTTCAATGATATCGGCACAAGAACTTATTTCATTGATAAGCTCCACACTTTGCCCGGCACACCAAAGGGTCTGGTAATTACCTGGTTTTACAGACTGCTCAAGCCTTTTCATGCCAGTGAGCTGTACCCACATTTTAAAATATTTTTTGGTGCGGGCATTGTTTGACAAAGCACGCTCCAACCAGTTCTGCTTATAGCCTATTTTTTTTGCAAAGGGAGTATTGATGATGGTACAAGGGGTGCCGGATATTTTTTCGGTCATCACAATGTCATCCATTTTGGAACTTACTATGGCATTTTTATAAGCATCGCTAACACCAGCTTCGGTACTGGCAATAAAGCGTGTACCAACAGATACCCCTTCAGCTCCAAGTGTCAGCATGGACAAAATACCTGCACCTGAAGCTATTCCCCCCGCAGCAATTACAGGTGTATTAGGGAATGCTTTCTGAAGTGCCGGAACAAGGATTTGCAAAGAGTTAGGGCCCGCATGTCCGCCTGCCCCCTGCCCTACAGCAATAAAACCATCGCAGCCCAAATCAAAACATTTTTGGGCATGTTCCAGGTTGGTAACATCACAAAATACTTTAGCGCCATAACTATGTGCCTTCAGGATCACTTCTTTGGGACTTCCCAGCGAGGTAATGTAAAAAGGCACCTTTTTCTCAACACACACTTTCAGATGCTTTTCATATAAGGGGTTTGTTTTTTGCACAATCATATTTACGCCATACGTTCCCTTAGGCGTTTTACTTTTCACTTCATTGAGCTTGTCCAATACCTGGTCTATTTCTCCAGGGTTGCGGTAGTTTAAACTAGGGAAAGTGCCGGCAATGCCCCCTTTCATTGCAGCAGTAAGCATAGCCTCATTACTCACCAGGAACATAGGTGCCATTATCATTGGGAAATCAATGTTCAACAGTTGTGTAAGTTTTGTTTTCATGTATAGATAATTATTTTTTTATTGTAACATGGAATTCACCATATCTGCATTCCCGGTTTATATAAGGAATTGTTATGGCTCATTTCATTACAGGGAAAATTATTTTGGTGAATCGGTAAAATAGATTATTTTTGAAGCGATTGTAAAGATAAAGGTAATTTTAGAATTATTGATTTATTGAATGTTGAATAGTTTCGGAACTATCTCGTATTTAAAATAAATGTTTTAAAAATTCTAAAAACTTCTAAAATTCTAAAACTCTAAAATTTAACAATTCTTATGGCTGTAACACGCGTATTTGACATTATCCCACAACTGCTTGCGAAGTATAATAAACCAAACGCTTTGGCTGCTAAAGAGAACGGCAAATGGGTGACGTACTCTACACAGCAGTTTGCTGATACTGTGAACAACCTAAGTTACGGACTGATTGGTTTGGGTGTGGAAAGAAACGATAAAATTGCGATAATCTCAAACAACAGGCCGGAATGGAACTTTGCGGACTTTGCCGTACAGCAGGCCGGAGCCATTACTGTACCTATATACCCTACCATCAGTGAAAACGATTTAAACTTTATATTAAATGATGCCAGCGTAAAATACATTTTTGTATCGAGCGGGGATTTGTATACCAAAGTAAAAGGCGTTGCAGCAAAAGCACCAAGCGTAAAAGAGATTTACACTTTTAACAAGGTTGAGGGTGCCAGGCACTGGACTGAAATACTGGAAGCGGGCAGAAAAAACCCAAAGGCGGCAGAGGTAGAGGCTGTGAAAGCCAGTATTAAACCAAATGATTTACTTACCATTCTTTATACTTCGGGAACAACCGGTAACCCCAAAGGAGTAATGCTTTCGCACAATAATTTGCTGAGCAATTCCATGGCTTCGGAAAATCTTTGTCCGTTTAACCCGGAATGGAAAGCCCTTAGCTTTTTACCTCTGAACCACGTGTATGAGCGCATGCTTACCACGTTATACATGTACAAGGGTATTTCAATTTATTATGCCGAAAGCCTTGAAACCATTGCAGATAACTTAAAAGAGATAAAGCCGGAAGTATTTTCAACCGTACCCCGCTTGCTTGAAAAAGTATACGATAAAATTGTTGCCAAAGGAACGGACTTAACCGGTCTGAAGCACAAATTGTTTTTCTGGGCGCTTGATCTGGGCCTTCGTTATGAACTGCATGGAGCTAACGGCTGGTGGTATGAAACCCAGTTAAAACTGGCCAATAAACTAATTTTCAGCAAATGGCGCGAGGCTTTGGGTGGCAATATTGTTGCGATTGTATCTGGCGGTGCAGCTCTGCAACCCCGCCTTGCAAGGGTTTTTAACGCGGCTAAAATTACCGTGCTTGAAGGATATGGCTTAACAGAAACATCTCCTGTAATTGCTGTAAACAGCTTCCTGCCAAATGGAATAAAGTTTGGTACTGTAGGACCAGTTATTGATAAAGTAACTGTTAAAATTGCCGAGGATGGTGAAATACTTGTAAAAGGCCCGAATGTGATGCTTGGATACTTTAACCGTCCGGATGCTACGGCAGAAGCTATTGACAGCGAAGGCTGGTTCCATACCGGTGATATCGGTATGTTTGAAGAAGGCCGCTTCCTAAAAATCACCGACCGTAAAAAAGAGATATTTAAAACCTCAGGCGGTAAATACATTGCCCCTGTAATGATTGAAAACAGGATAAAAGAATCTCCATTTATTGAGCAGGCCCTGGTAATAGGCGAAAACCAGAAGTATGCATCTGCCCTGCTTGTACCATCCTTTGCATTTATACAGGAATACTGCAAACGTAAAGGCATTGAGTATAAGAGCAACGAGGACATTATTAAAAACCCTGAAATAAAGGCGCGCATACTGGAAGAGATAGAGAAGGTAAATCAGGACCTTGCACAATATGAAAAAATTAAACGCCCGGAATTACTGGCCCGTGAATGGTCTATTGAAAGAGGTGAAATGACTCCTAAGCTGTCGTTAAAACGGAAAGTTATTTTAGCCGCCAACAAGGATCTGGTAGATAAAATTTACTCCGAACAATAGGCACGGTATTTTATTCCTTTGTTAAAAAGCCAGAAACGAACTGTTCTCTGGCTTTTTTATTCGTAAAAATCTGCCATTGCAAAATTTTCAAATTGTTAACAACTTAATTTGCTTTGGATTGCAGGATGATCTAAATTTGGTCTATTCTTTTAATAGATTAATCTAAAAATCTAATATCCTCACAGAAATGAAAAAGGTTGTTTTACCGGTTTTTATGATGCTTTTAGGCTATAATTTAAGCTTTGCATGTCCTATAACAATTGAAACGGCTCAAAATGTAGCCGAGAACTTTTACAGGCAAAATTCAAAGCAGGTTATTAACAAAACCTCATTGACTTATACGGAGGTTTCATCAACAGGAAAAGCAATTTATTATGTATTCAGCATTAACCAGAATGATGGGTATGTTATTGTTCCTGCAGATGACAGTCAGCCTATCATGGGTTATGCATTGCATGGGACGTATACTTCTCCTAAAGTAAAGGAAACAGCTTCTACTGCGGTAACCATTGATAGGTGGAGTGCTAGTGGGTGGGTTGCAGGGCCTAAGAAAGGGTAAATTATCTTTTTTTTACATACGTTACCTTGCATAGGGGATTTTGTATTACCTCATAAGACACCCTGTGTGTGTTCTTTTCCTTGATGAAAAAGAACCAAAATCCCGATAGCTATCGGGACAAGAACAAACGATTCCTCCCCACGACCAACACGGCATCGCGTTTGTTCAATCCTTACGCGCAGCTTCGTAACATAATTACGAAAAACAGCAAATCCTCGTAGTGGCTATTATTTTACGAAATGTGAGTTGAGCTTATTGGTAAAAACTTATTTCTTTTCCCAATTGATCACTTTTTCGAGGAAAAAGGTCCCAAATGGCAAAAAAGACAGGAAAAACCCAATCAAAAATGTTTTTATTGACCATTTGTAGAAAATAGTTGCATGCAGCAGGGCTACAATATAGGCTACGAAGAGAATTCCGTGAGCCATGCCAACAATTCTCACCGGTTGTGGCATACCAGCCCAGTACTTCAGAGGCATTGCTATAATCAATAGAATAAGGTAAGATATACCTTCCCAAAAACCGATTTTCAGTAAGCGACCAACAGGGGTTTTAAATGAGCTTTCCGACATACTTTTTATGCTTTGGCTTTAAACTTATTGATGGCATTTACCGTAAATTCTGAAAGTACGAGCTTACCGCTCATTTCTGCACGTTCTATCAGTAAAGTATCCCAGCTTTCGGTCCCTTTCCAGAATGCTTTTTTAAGCAGCTCCATTGCTTCGGGGTTCGACTTTGCAAGTCTGGCCGCCAGGGTGCCTACAGCTACGTCCAATTCTCCGGTTGTCTGGAAAATGTTGACATACAAGCCTTTATTTTGAGCCCATTGTGCTGTTTGCCAATTAGTTGCATCAATCGATAACGCAGTAAAAGCTGAAGTGCCTATTTTACGTTCTACGGCAGGACCAACTACAAACGGACCAATCCCCACAGCCAATTCGCTTAACTTAACAGATGCTGTGTCTACAGCAAGTGTATAATCAGCTGCACTGGCAATACCTACCCCACCACCAACAGCTTTACCCTGAACACGGGCAATAACAAATTTAGGTGCTTTGCGGATGGCATTAATAACCATTGCAAAACCTGAAAAGAATTTTTTCCCGGTTTCAAAATCCTTGATGGAAATAAGCTCATCGAAAGAAGCGCCTGCACAAAAAGTGCTCTCACCGGCACTTTTTAACACAATTACACGTGCTTCGGGATTGTTCCCTGCGTTTGTAATTTCTTCGGCCAGCTGGTACAATAACTTACCAGGCAACGAGTTACTCTGAGGATGAAAGAAAGTGATGGTGGCTATATTGTTTTCTACAACTGATTGTACATATCCTGTTTCCATGATAAAAGCGTATTGTGGTTGATTGTTAATGTATTGAGGCACGAATATAAATAAAAAAGCACCCTGATAAACAGCGTGCTTTAATAAACTAAAAAATAGTTTAACCCTATATTAAATTACATTTAGTTCGCTTTGTAGGCAGGTAATTTGCCTTCTTTAATCAACTGCTGGCTTTTCTGGCTGTGCTCCTGGAAATTACCAAAACACAATGCATCCAACAGTTCTGATTTTGTCATTTGAGGACATTCCAATTGTGCCCTCAGCTCATTCTCACAACGTTCTACAAATTTCATAAAACGCTCAGGTGCCCACATATAATAGCTTTTGTGCCAATCCGGCTTGGTACGGTCCACATTAAACTCTTTAGGCATCTCAGAGCTGATTTTGATGCTTGTTTTCACATCCAGTCCTTCGAAACGCTTTGGAATCAATCGGTTATCAAACACCAGCGGACGGGTAACCTTGATCACATGCTTTTTCTTCTTCACGTCTACCATCGCTAATCCTTCGATGATAAGTCCTTTCTTTTTAAGGTAACCGTATTTTGTTTCAAAACTCTTTAAAATTTCAAACATTGGGCTTTACTTTTTGATTGGATAGTAAAGATATAAAAAATAAATCATTAATAATGAAATATTTAGACCATTTTATTTGAAGCTTCTATAATTATCTACAATTTGTAGATGAATTATTAACAATCTTCTATTAATAAGTTTTGAGACAAAACACAGGCCCTAAACATTCAACTATCTATTTTTCAACAAGTTACATGTGTAAATCCACAATTTTATCCCAAATTTGACCCAAAGAAGGATTTCAACAATAGCTTTTTGATATTTAACCATCGTTTTTTCATTTTTAGTTAAACATTTTTTAATATGTTTGTCTTATAGGGGGTATAAAATACGGACCCTGATTATCAATTCTATAAAGCATTTCAATTAGTGGAGGGACAGTCGCAAAATACATCTTCTTTTATATTTGACCTGTATAGTCAGATGAAACGCTACACCCTCAGCTATATCTACAGAGGCGACTTATCTGATGATTTGACAAGCAAGATCCTGAACCTTGCCGAAACCACTATGGAGAATAGCAGCGAATCATCTTCGATGAAAAAGAAGGTGTATTTTATTATGGTGGAGTCGTTGCAGAACCTTACCCGTCATAACCAGGTACCACAGAAAGAGGCTGGGGATAATTCGAGTTTTTTTGTAATTCAGCGCCTTGAAAAGGAATATTACATCACATCAGGCAATGTGGTGGAGAATAAAAAGGTTGATTTTTTAAAATCGAACCTGGAGAAAATAAACAGCCTGGATAAAGAACATCTGAAAGAATATTACAAAGAAATGCTTTCACAGGGCGAATTTTCTTCAAAAGGTGGTGCAGGGTTGGGCTTTATTGAAATGGCCAGAAAATCAGGGAATAAGCTTGCGTACGATTTCAAAAAACTGAATGATGATTTTTCGCATTTCTACTTTCAGACCACCATTTCCCTGCCGGAATCAGAGCACCTGCCTGTGGATGAGAACATACATGAGAACAGGCTTACCTGGCTGGAGAATGTAGACAAGTTAATACTTGAAAAAAACCTTCACCTGATTTACCAGGTAGATTTTACGCAGGAGAGCCTTATTGGTATTTTGTCGATGGCTGAAGGGAATATGGGCAGCACGAAAGAGCTGGTGATGCGCAAAAAGATTTTTAATGTTATTGTTGAGCTCCTGCAAAACATTTACAAACATGCCGATGATCCGGATACAACCAAAGAAGGGAAATCAGGGATTTTTGTACTGGGAGAAAAAAATGGTGTGTATACACTTACCACCGGAAATCTTGTTTTGAACAACAGAGTGGAAGTTATCCGTAAAACCCTTCAGGAAGTAAATGATGCCTCATTTGAGAGCCTTGATACCTTGTACAACCGAATAATGATGGCCGATGAAAAGCAGGGCCAAAAAGGTGCAGGATTGGGCTTTGCAGATATTAAATTAAAAAGCAGAAATAATATATTGTTTCAATTTAGTCAGATAAATGCCGAGTACTCTTTTTTTGAGATACAGGTAACGCTATCGTAAAGCAAGATTATGGAAACGTTGAGAATAGAGCCTACCAGTGATACACCCAGAGTAGTTCTGGATGCCAGTGGTGGTATTTTTGAGTTAAGTGAGCGCTGCTTTCCGGAAGATGCTACCCAGTTTTTTTCACCAATACTGGAGTGGGTAAAGAATTATTCGCAATCACCAAATGCTGTCACAGAATTTAACTTTAAGCTTGAATATTATAATACTGCAAGCTCTAAGCAGCTGTTCAAGCTGTTTGTGCTCCTGCATGAGCTTTCGCAAAAGCACCAGGTTGTTATCAACTGGTATTACAGCGCATCGGATACTGACATGTTATCGTCTGGTGAACGTTACTCAAAGCTGTTGAATTTTCCTTTTAATATGAAAGAGGTGGAGTAAGTTTTTTTCTTGCTGTTACATTTATCATTGCATGGAGTGGGTAAAATGTCACTTTAAAGCTTCACGCGTGATTTTTCAAGAAATAACAATTATAACCTTATTCCAACCACAAGTATATCATCCAGCTGTTTATTATTGCCTTTCCATTGCAAAAAGGTTTGTTCTATGGTACGCTTCTGTTCTGCCATATCCAGGTGCTGAATGTTCTTCAACAATTCCTCAAAACGGGCAGATGTGAATTTTGTATTTTTTTCTCCCCCGAATTGATCCATATAACCATCCGTAAACAGGTATATAGCGCTATTTTTATCCAGTGTTAATTTTTGGCTTGTAAATTTTATATCGGAGCGGCCAAACATTCCACCAATAGAATAAATATCGCCTTTAATTTGTTTTACCTGGCCGTTTGATACAAGGTAACTGAAATGATTAGCTGAAGCATATTCCATTTCACCCCTAGCTGTGTTCAGTGCCAAAATCGTTACATCCATACCATCGTCCTGCGTATCGGATGTAGTGTTTCCCTGGTTGAGCAGGTTGACAACCCCTTTATTCAGTTCAGTCAAAATCTGAGCCGTGGAATGAATGCCTTTTATATTTACAATCTCATTCAGAAGTGTGTTCCCAATCATACTCATAAACGCTCCCGGAACACCATGGCCGGTACAATCGGCAACAACAAGCAACTCTATACTGCCGGCTTCATTTGCATCATTTCCCATAGATGGAATTTGAATTTTTGAGTGCCAGTAAAAATCGCCACTTACAATATCCTTTGGCATAAACAGAACAAAAGAACTTTGAAAAGCAGCATTTACCGATTCGTCAGAAGGCAAAGTAGCCTGCTGAATACGCTTTGCATACGTAATGCTATCGGTGATCTTCATATTTTTTTCGTCAACAAGCTGCTTCTGTTCAGCAATCAATTTATTCTTCTCTTCTAATTGCTTATTAACACGCCTTTTCTGACGATAACTCCTGAAAATGAAAAATGCAAGCACCAGCACCAATGAGAAGCCGGCAATAAATGCATTCCGCTGCACTTTTTTCTTTTCTGCTTCGGCCAGCTGATGGTTGATTTCCGCATCTTTCCGAATGAGTTCCTTGTCTTTTTTTTCACTATCGTACTTCACATTCATCTCCGCTATCTGCTTGTTGGATTGCTCATTGAGCAACGTATCACTCATTGCAGAGGCGAGCTTATGGAACTCATACGCATTTTTATAATCTTTTGTCTTTGCATATAAATCTGCCAGATAGGCATAAGCACTGTTGAGGCCAGTTTTGCTTTGTATCTGCTTAAATATCTGAAGGCTCTCATTCATATACTGGAGTGCCAAATCATATTTTTGCTGAAAAGAATATATGCGGCCAATGTTAAGGCCAGCGCTGGCCCAGCCTCTTTTATCACCAATCTCTTTTTGCATTTCAAATGCCCTCAGGTGATTCTGGAGGGCCTTATCGAAGTCGTCCAGATGAAAATAAGTGCTTCCAATATTATCATAAAGCAAAGCCACACCATATTTATCTCCAATACTTTCATTTATTTTAAGGGCTTTCAACAAGTATTCAAGCGCTTTTTCATATTGCTTTTTGCCATAATATACTGCGCCTATATTGCCATACGACATTCCAATCCCTTGTTTATCATCTGCTTTTATACGCATTTCCAGGGCCTTTATATAATACTCAAGCGCCTTATCATGATTGCGCTGATTTGCATAAATTAACCCAATATTGTTATACGTGTTACCTAGCCCCCTTTTTACAGCATTGTCTTCAGGGTGCTGGGCACTTATTTCTTCCTTAATTTTCAAAGATTTCAAATAGCTATCAATGGCCTTCTCATAATCCCCTTGTGTACGAAACACATTGCCAAGATTATTATATGAACCGGACATCCCTTTTTTGTCCTTTATTCTCGTGCGGATCTCAAGCGCCTTATTGTGATTCATCATAGAAGCTTTGTAATCTGAAATGTCCAGGCACAGGTTACCCAGATTATTATAAACAGCAGCCATGCCTCTTAAATCGCCAATAGTCTGATATATCCTAAGCGACAACACATAATTATTTTCAGCAATTTTATACTTGCCATCATAACCGAAACTAAGGCCAAGGTTATTATAAGCCATCGCTGTTCCCTTCTGGTACTCCAGTAATATTGCCTGCTGCTTGGCCTTCAGCGCATATTGCATTGCATTTTTATAACTACCGGTATTCCCATAGTTCTGACTAAGGGTATTCAGAATGTTTACCTGACTGGTATCCTCTTTGGAAGTGCTTAAAGCGTTAAGCAATGAATCTATAACCTTGGATTGGGAATATGATGCGATACTACTGACTGTGAATAACAGCAGGAATATAATTTGTAAACAAAAGTTGTTTTTAAAACCAGGTTTCATAAAATACAGTCGTCATCACACACTCAAGAAACAATTCAAAATACACATTTTAGTGAATAGCATCGAAAACAAATTTAACAAAAAGCACGGTTCTAAAATTGTAACCCAATAATAAGAATGTCGTCTAACTGCTTATTCTGGCCTTTCCACTTCTCGAACTCATCTTGTAAAGCCACTTTTTGTTCTTCCATCCTCCTGTTGCAAATACTTAGCAGAAATGCCTCAAAACGGGAAGCTGAATACTTACTGTTTTTTTCACCACCAAACTGGTCCATAAAACCATCCGTAAAAAGATAGATACTACTCCCCTTCTCCATCTTTATTTTACGGCTCTCAAACCGGATGTGACTGCTGCCAAACATTCCACCAATTGAATAAATATCACCGTTGAGTTGTTCGGCTTTATTGTTTACCAGCAGGTAAGAATAGTGGTTTGCCGCAGCAAATTCTAACTCCTGTGTATTGGAATCAATTTTCAGAAGTGAAATGTCCATCCCATCGTCCTGTGTTTCAGAAGCGGCATTTCCCTGATGCAACAGATTGATAACACTTTTGTTCAGCTCGTTTAAAATTAAGGAAGGCGAATGTATCTTCTTTACATTTACAATTTCATTCAGCAAAGTATTGCCAATCATGCTCATAAAGGCACCCGGAACACCATGACCGGTACAGTCTGCCACCACTATCAGATCGGAGCTTTCGGATTCAGATAAGCTACTGTCCTTGTATGTAGGTGTGCTACCGGCAGACAGACGCGAATACCAATAAAAATCTCCGCTAACAATATCTTTGGGAAGAAACAAAACAAAAGAATCCGGGAACGCTGCCTTAATTAATCCCTCTGATGGCAATGTAGCGTGCTGAATACGCTTTGCATACGTGATGCTATCAGTAATCTTCGCATTTTTTTCTTCTACAAGCTTTTTTTGTTTTTCAATCTGCTGATTTTTTCCTTCCAGCTGTATGTTTGCCGCTTTTTTCCGATTGTAGCTGCGCAACACAAAGAAAGCAACCGTCAGAACAAGCAAGAAACCAATAATAAAAGCATTCCGTTGCAGATTCTTTTTATCGGCCTCGGATTGTTGTCTTACTATCTCTGCATCTTTTTTTATTAGTTCCTTATCCTTCTTTTCACTGTCGTACTTTACATCCATTTCTGTAATCTGCCGGCTCATCTGCTCATTGAGCAGCGAATCCTTCATTTCTGAATACAGTTTGCCATACTCAAAAGCCTTTTTAAAATCCCCTTTTGTTTCGTAAAGTTGAGCAAAGCAAGACAAAGCTTCTTTCACTGCTTCCTTAAAACCTATTTCTTTAAACTTATCAAGTGATTTTTGCAGACTTATCTCCGCTTCATCGAACTTCTTTTGCTCAATGTATACCAAAGCAATATTGCAATATGAATTGCCTATTCCCGCTTTATTTCCAATATTCTGGCTTATCTGCAATGATTTGAAATGGCTCTCAAGAGATTTTTTGAAATCTTTTCGCTCCATATATGCTAATCCCACATTATTGTAAGAACTTGAAAGACCGTGCGAATCACCAATTTCTTCTCTAATCCTTAAAGCTTTTAGCTGATAATTAAGTGAGCTGTCCTTTTGCCCAATATTTCTGTATGCATTGCCCAGGTTGTTGCAGATATCAGCAATACCCTTTTTATCATTAAGTCCCTCCCATATCTTTAAAACCTTGAAATAATCCCTCAATGCAAACTCATACTTTTTTTGTGCAAGATATATGTTACCCATATTCATATATACATTTGCCTCCCCTCTTTTATTATCTATCAACTCCCAGATAGCAAGAGATTTGTAATAGTATGACAAGGCCTGCTCATACTCCCCTTTGTTGGTGTAAATATTTCCGATATTAATATATACATTTCCAATTCCTATTTTATTATTCAGTTCTTCCCAGATCTCCATCACTTTTAAATAGAGCTCTTCTGCCTGCTTGTAGTTACCCTGGCGCTCATTGGCCATGCCGGTATAATTCAAAGCTGTCGCCACGCCTTTTTTAAATCCAGCTTTTTCTGAAAGCTGAAGTGCCTTATCTGCATATTCAAGCGCCTTAGCAAATTGGCCAACATTGAGGTACTGATATGAAATCTGGTTAAAAAGCCTTGCCTTTAACGTATCGTCAACTACTTTAACAGACAGATTTAACAATGAATCCACAACACGCTTGTTACGCTGTGCAAAAGCAAAACAAGACACTAGTGATAAACATACAAGTAAAAAAAATACTCTATACTTTCTCATGAATCAACAGAGAGTTTATTGCCCCCTGAAATTTTTAAACCTTTATACCAATCACCAATACATCATCCAATTGGGCGTTGCTACCTTTCCAGTTTTCGAATGCCGCAACAATACGCTCCTGCTGCTCATTAAGAGAAAACGCCTGAATATCTTTTATAAGCAGTTTAAAACGCGCAGACGTGTACTTACTGTTCTTTTCGCCTCCAAACTGATCTATAAGGCCATCTGTAAATAAATATACAGTAGTCCCCTTTTCAAACTTAATACTTTGGCTGCTAAACCGGAGGTTTGGATTTCCCATTAAACCACCGATGGAGTGAATATCACCCTCCAATTGTTCTACCCGGTCATTCATTACAACATAACTAAAATGATTGGCAGAAGCATATTCCAGTTCCTGCAACCGATGGTTTACTTTTAAAAGCGTTATGTCCATTCCATCGTCCTGCGTTTCAGAAGTACTACTTCCCTGGTTCAACAAGCCGATAACACCTTTATTCAGTTCACTTAGTATCAATGCCGGAGAGTAAATTTTTTTAACATTTACAATTTCATTGAGCAATGTGTTGCCAATCATACTCATAAAGGCACCCGGAACACCGTGTCCTGTACAATCAGCCACAACAATCAAATCGAAAGTGTTGGTACCAGGCGTTTCTGAACCCTCGTGATTAGGGTGCATTATGCGTGAATGCCAGTAAAAATCACCACTGACAATATCTTTGGGCCTAAAGATTATAAAAGAATCCGGAAAGACTGATTTTATATCCGCTTCGGAAGGCAAAGTGGCGTATTGAATACGTTTCGCATAAGTAATACTATCTGTTATTTTCATATTCCTGTCCTCCACCAGCTTTTTCTGCTTTTCAATCAGGTCATTTTTTTCTTCCAACTGAAGGTTAGCAGCCTTTTTCTGATTATAACTGCGCAAAATAAAAAACACAAGGGCCAGCACCGATATAAACCCTGCTATAAATGCATTGCGCTGAAGGTTTTTTCTTTCAGCCTCCAATTGTTGCTTATTTATTTCTGCATCCTTTTTAATTAGTTCTTTATCCTTTTTCTCACTGTCATATTTTATATTCATCTCGGCTATTTGTTTTGCCGATTCTTCATTCAAAATACTGTCCTTTAAACCGGAATAGAGCACATGAAATTCATAGGCTTTTTCATAATTTTTCATCTTTGAATACAAATCAGCGAGTGAAGCATAACTATCTTTTACACCATCCTTATCACCCAAATCGCTGTAAATTGAAAGTGAAAGCTTCAAATGCACCAAGGCGCTATCAAGCCTATTCATTTTCACATACACACCACCTATATTGTTATGAGACATGGCTTCACCATGCCTGTCTTTAATTTCAACACGAATAGCAAGTGATTTCAGGTGGCTTCCGAGTGCCTTTTTAAATTGCAAAAGTGCATTGCCCATACTTCCTTCTTCAACGAAAATATTGCCCCAATCAATATAAATACTTCCAATATTATTATAGGTTTGCGCAATCCCCTTTTTATCACTCATCTCCTCTGCAAGGCGAAGTGCCTTTAAATATGCATCAAGTGCCTTTTCATAATCCGATTTGAGATTATAAATAATACCTATGTTGTTGTATGCAGCTGAAATACCTTTCTTTTCTCCAAGCTCTTCCCATAGCGTCAAACAATTCAGATACTGGCTGAGTGCCAAATCGAAATTTCCCATTTTCCAGTAAATAACCCCAAGGCTATTGTATGTATTTGCAAGCCCCCTTTTATCATTCAATTCTTCTTTAATTTTTAATGCTTTAAGCTGAACATCAAGTGCCTTTTCATAGTTGCCCTGCATGATATAAGCAATACCAATGGATGTAAATGCATCGGCAATTCCCTTTTTATCACCCAGTTTTTCCCACACTGAAAATGACTGAAAATAATTCTCAAGGGCCTTATCAAAATTGCCCAAATACCAAAATACATTACCAATAGTACGTGCGGATATAGCCTTCCCTTCATTATACGCCAGCTTTTCGGATAAACGAAGCGCGCTTTGCGCATATTCCAATGCCTTGTCGTACTCGGCACTCATCATGTATTGGTCAGACAACTGGTTGAGAACATTAACACGCAAAGTATCTTCATTGCTCACTTTTATGATGTTCAACAACGAATCGGAAAGTGCAGAGGCTACAGTACCTGCAATACCACATACATGAAAGCAAAAAAAGAAAACAAAAAAAATTACACCTTTTTTTAACTGGCCACTCATACGGAATGTTTATTTATTCGAACTAATTTACAATCTAATTCCCAATACCAAAATATCATCTATTTGTTTATTTTCCCGTTTCCAATTTTGAAATTCATCAACCAATAATTCCTTTTGCCTGCTCATATCCATGGCGCTAATATCTTTTAAAATTGTTTCAAAGCGCATAGCCGTATATTTATTCCCTTTTTCACCACCAAACTGATCAATATACCCATCCGTAAACAAATAGACAGCACTTCCTGTTTTATACTTTATTTTGCGGCTTTGGTATTGAATACCAGAACTGCCAAGCATCCCGCCAATTGAATAAATATCTCCTTTCAACTTCTCCAACTGGTTATTAGTTACAAGGTAGCTAAAATGATTTGCCGCAGCATATTCCAGCTCCGGTTTCCGATGATTTATTTTCAAAATAGTTATATCCATTCCATCATCCTGCGTTTCTGAATCGCTGTTTCCCTGATGCAGCAAGTCAAAGACACCTTTGTTCAATTGACTTAGAATCTCTGGAGGCGAATGTATCTTCTTTACATTTACAATTTCGTTTAGCAACGTATTGCCAATCATGCTCATAAAGGCTCCGGGAACACCATGACCAGTACAATCCCCAACAACAATAAGTTCCTCGGATAAACTGCCAGGAGACTGCGCCTGCAGTCCCTCTAAGTTTATACGATAGTGCCAGTAAAAATCACCACTCACTATATCTTTGGGTAGAAATAATACAAAAGAATCCGTGAATGCCG
>JAGVJJ010000033.1 GCA_020051175.1 Bacteroidia bacterium
GATGAAGAGAAAGCAAGGGCCAAGGAAAGAATTTTTTCTGTCCGCGATGAATTCGGACAATGGAATCCAAAACTGCAGCGGCCTGAACTATGGAATATTTATAATGGCCGTATTCATAAAGGCGAAAATGTAAGAGTGTTTCCCATCAGCAACTGGACCGAACTGGATATCTGGAATTATGTACGCAAAGAAAAAATTGATTTACCATCCATTTATTTTACTCATGAGAGAGAGGTGATAGAACATGAAGGACAGCTAATAGCAGTTTCAGAATTCATACGCATTGATGAAACCGATGTTGTTTTAAAAAAGAAAGTCCGCTACCGTACAGTAGGCGATATGACCTGCACTGCAGCAGTGGAATCCAGTGCCGAAACATTAGATGAAGTGATTGATGAAATTATTGCAACAAGGATCAGCGAAAGAGGTGAAACAAGAATTGATGATAAAGTAACCGAAGCAGCCATGGAGGACAGGAAGAAGGGTGGATATTTTTAGCCCTCTGTACCCCGAAGGGGGAACTTAGGGCGGGGAGTTCTTTTATGTACTAATTATTGCCTGACTTAGGCGACATTTTTTGCACACGGATGACACGGATATGACGGATACTAACGGATTTATTTTCCACTTCGTGGAAAATTATCAGTGTAAATCCAATATCAAAGCAAAGAGAAATAGGAATTAAAAAATCTGTGCAAATCCGTTTAATCCGTGTCATCCGTGTGCTAATGTCGCATATCTTATGAAGTTCTTAGTATGATATGAAAAGATATTATAATTGAAAATTTTTAAACTACTTGGTCCTTCAAACTTGAAGGACTAATACAAACTAAGTTCCCCCTTTGGGGGACAGGGGGCCGGGCTTATGGACTTACTCCGATTTATAACTGCGGGCAGTGTTGACGATGGCAAAAGCACGTTGATTGGTCGTTTGCTGTACGACAGCAAGAATATTTTAATTGACCAACTGGAAGCATTGGAAAGGTCAACTAAAAACAGAACAGATGGTTCTGTTGATCTGGCTTTGCTCACCGACGGCTTGCGTGCCGAAAGGGAACAGGGCATTACTATTGACGTGGCGTACCGTTATTTCACAACGCCGAAAAGAAAATTTATTATTGCCGATGCGCCAGGCCATGTGCAGTATACCCGCAACATGATAACCGGCGCCTCCAATGCCAACCTCATCATTATCCTGATTGATGCCCGGCTGGGCGTAGTGGAACAAACCCGCCGTCATTCCATCATTGCATCGCTGCTGAAGATTCCGCATGTGGTGGTGGCGATTAATAAAATGGACCTCGTAGGATTTTCACAGGATGTGTACAACAATATTATAATTGATTATTCTGCTATGGCAAAACAACTGGGGCTCGGCGATGTGACTTACATTCCTATCAGCGCTTTGCAGGGCGATAATATTGTCGATAAATCTGTATTTACACCCTGGTATGAAGGAAATACATTAATAGATTTCCTGGAAGAAGTAAAAATTGAAAACGACATCAATTATACCCATGCCCGTTTCCAGGTGCAGTATGTCATTCGTCCGCAAACGGGGGAGCTTCATGATTACCGCGGTTATGCAGGTAAAGTGATCAGCGGGGTTTATAAGAAAGGTGATAAAATAAAAGTATTACCTGCCGGTATTGAAACAACTATCAGTAAACTGGAAGTGGGCGGTAAGGAAGTGGAAGAAATATTTGCACCGCAGGCGGCTGTGATACAACTGAGTGATGATATTGACATCAGTCGCGGCGATACTATTGTAAAAACGGATGATCTGCCGCAAATCAGCAATGAGGTGGAAGCATTCCTGTGCTGGATGGATGAAAAGACGCTTCGGCCCGGAAATAAATATTACCTGCAGCACAACAGCCGGCTGGTAAGGGCCATCGTCCGTAACATAGAGTATAAATTAGATGTAAATACATTACAGCATCAGCCCGTAGAAGGAGGAGTAAAACTGAATGAGGTGGTGAAAGTAACTATCAAAACAGCTTCGCCGCTGGTTTATGATCCTTATGATAAACTGAGCATAAACGGCAGCGCCATTTTGATAGATGAAACGAGCAACAGTACAGTAGCGGCAGTGCTGATTCAATAATTATTTAATTCATGCAAGAGTCTCGGAAAAAAGGGAAAGTTATTATTGCTGGCGCTGGCCCCGGAAATGAAGAACTTATCACTATCAAATTACAAAAACGATTGGCGGAAGCGGATGTCATCATCATGGACAGGTTGGTGAATCCCGCTATTATAAAGAATCATGCACGAAAAGATGCAACAATAATCCTGGCCGGCAAGCAGGGTTACAATGACGCTTCAGCAACACGGGAAAAAATAAACGCACTTATCGTTGAACATTCTTTGCAGGGCAAAACAGTAATGCGGTTAAAAGGCGGCGATGTTGCTTTTTTCAGCAATGTACTGGATGAACTGATGGCATTGAAGCAGCATCAAATACCTTTTGAAATCATACCCGGCATTACAGCCGCTTCCGGCGCCTCTGCTTATGCAGGCATTCCATTAACTGCACGCAATTATTCGCAGGGCGTGCAATGGCTTACTTATAACCCCAACAGCAGCTATACGCCGGAGCGATGGAAAGAACTGGCACATACCACGGATACGTTGGTATTTTATATGGCTGCCAAAAATATTTGTCAACTTACAGGGCATCTCCTGCATTATAATGAGAAGGCTGATACCTCTCTGGCCGTTATTGAACAGGCAACAACAATTTATCAGCAGGTACATATTTCCACGCTTAAAAGCTGTACAAATGATTTTGCTGGTAAAGACTTTAGTTCGCCTTCTTTGGTCATTATCGGCCATGTGGTGAAACTGCACAAGGAATTCAACTGGTTTACTACAACCGGCGCCGGAAGTATTTTTCAGGAACTGGAGAAGTGAGGTTGCGTTATCAGCTATTTTACTCCTCTAAAACTTTTCTTGCCTTTAAATCTTCCAGTGGAAGAGTCTCACATTTGTAAGACAACAATCGGATAGCTATCGGGTCTCCTCAGCTAATTTGGGTGATGGTCAGAGTTTTTCCCGATACCATTGGGGCGACCAACTGCAATTAACTGACACGGATAAGGAAAACTTACCAAAACAACGGGAACTGATTTTTTTTAAAATAATCCTTATATATTTAAAAAGTAATTGAAATAATTTTTTTAACCAAACGCCATCAACGATTAAAAAAATTATCAGTACCAACCATCTTTTCATTTTTATATTATAACAGGTTTTTTAAGTGCCTGTGGTACTATCAACAATACTCCTGCGCTTACAAAGGAAGACTCACTGCAACTGAAACTGGAACGCGGAAATTACCTGGTTAATTCTGTTGTCAATTGTATTATGTGCCATAGTCAGCTTGACTTCAAAAAATTTTCATTGCAGGTAGTACCGGGTACAGAAGGTGGTGGTGGAATTGCGTTTCATGAAATTGATTCCACTTTTCCGAGCATATTGGTTATTCCGAATACAACACCCTATGCACTGAAAGACCGGACAGACGAAGAAATAGCCAGCGCTATGACAAAAGGTATCAGAAAAAACGGCAATACCTTACTACCAATGATGCCCTATCATGCGTTAAGCAAAATGTTGTAAGCAACCCTGTGGGACACAGTCTGATAGTTCAGTGTGACAAAAGAGACCCAAATACAACGGACATGAAACTACAAAATCGAATTTTTTTATCAAGTGACAACAGTCCTCCAAGCAGCGTTGCAGCAACTTTTATTGTCAATTATCTTTAAATAGGTTATGTATTAATATTAATTCTATGAGCAAAGTATTTATTTTAATTATTGTAATGACTTCATTCGTTTGCCACAAAGAAAACAATGCGACTTTGACCGGGAAATGGAGATTAATTAAATATTATAATCTTATAACCTCAACAAGTGAAGCGGAACCTGCA
>JAGVJJ010000004.1 GCA_020051175.1 Bacteroidia bacterium
CACAAACGCCCCCGCTCAAAAGCTAACCGTACAGGACGGAAATGTTTTGTTAACATCCCCGGCCAGTGGCTCGCCCACCGTTTCATTAGCCGGAGATGCCGGTATTGCCCTTGAAGGATTAAATATCCGGTTTTCCAATTCAACAGACAATATTACTTTTGACCAGGTTTCGAACAATGCAGCTGCCGGTATGTTTTTCAGAAACAGAACAGCCGGTACTCCTTTAAATACCTTATCGCTGGTGAATGGCAATGTGGGCATAAACATAGTTAATCCTTCATCTCTGCTGCATACGGTTGCATCGGGTGCCAAAACTACTTCTTATATCGGGCATGAATTAACCAGCACTGCTACATCATCCACTGCCTCTGTCAGAAAAACGGCTGTAGATATACAGTCCACCGGAACATGGAACGGCAGCGGTGCAGCAAATGTTGGGCTGAATGTAAATGTAAGTGGTGGTACAAACAATTACGCAGCAACATTCCAGGGGGGTAACGTGGGTGTGGGTACAGCTACCCCAACAATGAACCTTGAGATAAATACCACAGCTTCGTCACCAACATCCAATATAGGTGGCAACAGCGGTTTGCGTTTTACAGACCTTACTTCCAGCACGGTTGCTGGTGCGGGCAATGGTAAAGTACTTACGGTTAATTCAAGTGGGGATGTATTTCTCACAACTGATGCGGGGGCCAGTGGCACAACGGGAGCTACGGGGACAACAGGCAGTACTGGTGCTACCGGATATACAGGTTCAACCGGGGCAACCGGAGCAACGGGTATTGTAGGTAGAACAGGGACAACAGGTAGTACAGGCAGCATTGGTGCATCTGGTACAACCGGAAACAATGGGGTTACCGGAACGACTGGTAGTATAGGTGCCACAGGAAATAATGGTATAACAGGTCAGACAGGCGCAACAGGGGGTACTGGTAATACAGGAAACACAGGAGCGGTTGGTTCAACCGGAAATACTGGTGTTACAGGCAGTACAGGTGTTGCAGGTTCTATAGGAAGTACAGGAAGCACGGGGGCTTCGGGGAACAATGGTACTACAGGCTTTACAGGAAATACAGGAAGCAGCGGTGCTACTGGCTCTATTGGAAACACCGGAAGCACAGGTGCGATAGGGAATACAGGAAACACTGGTGCTGCTGGTTCTGTTGGAAACACAGGGAGCACAGGTGCGATAGGAAACACGGGAAATAGTGGTGCTACAGGTTCTATTGGAAACACCGGAAGCACGGGTGTTACTGGAAATACAGGAAACATTGGTGCTACAGGTTCTATTGGAAATACCGGAAGTACCGGTGCTATAGGAAATACAGGAAATACAGGAGCTACTGGTTCCATAGGAAGTACCGGAAGTACTGGCGCTACTGGTGCTGGGTATACAGGTGCTACAGGTTCTAAAGGCGATGCCGGCAGTACAGGTGCTACCGGCAGCAATGGGGTTACAGGTGGAACTGGTGCGGGTTCAACGGGAGCTACAGGCGCTACTGGGCCCGAAGCAAGTATTATATCAGATGATTTTAACCCTAACGGAACGTTAACTATTGTAACCTCGGCTTCTTCCACAACTTCAACTAATGCCGCTTGGCTCACTATTGGTAATTTTGGAACTGTAGATGCAACTAACTATATAGGGACAAATGATAATGTGCCTTTTAATATACGTGTAAACAATCAAAGGGCAGGAAGAATAGGTTTGCCGGCAACGGGTGAGGTGTTTTTTGGTTATCAGGCCGGCAATAATAATGTGACAAATACCAATACTGGTATAGGTTTCCAGGCATTGTTTTCAGCCAATGGTGGAGATAATAATACGGCCATTGGGTTTCAGGCACTATTTTCGGACAACCTCGGTAATTTTAACACTGCCAGCGGGCATCAGGCATTGTTCACAAACCAGGATGGTAGTAACAATACCGCTAATGGATGGCATGCACTTTTTATGAATCAGACCGGAGGATCAAATACCGCAGTAGGTACTCAGGCATTAAATTCAAACATGAACGGTAGTTTCAATACAGCAACCGGGGCCGAGGCACTTTTTTCTAACCAAGGAGATTTTAACACCGCTAATGGCTTTCAGTCATTACGACTAAATACAACAGGCCAGCAAAATGCGGCTACAGGTTCCTGGGCGCTGGAAAACAATGGATCCGGTAGCAACAACACAGCAAATGGGACCATGGCACTTCAGTGGAACACAACCGGTTCAAGAAATACGGCCTCTGGTTTCAGGTCGCTCCAAAATAATACTTCTGGTATTGAAAATGTAGCTGTAGGTACTGATGCGTTGAACGCGAATACTACTGGTATTGGAAACACAGCTACAGGAACAAGAGCACTCATGCAAAATGTAACAGCCACTGGCAATACGGCCACCGGGTATCAATCACTTGCTGCAAATACCACAGGGGCCTCGAATACTGCAACTGGTGGAAGCTCTCTTTTAGCAAACACCACAGGAAACGATAATACTGCTATGGGTGCGCAAACTTTACGCTCAAATACAACCGGAAATTCTAACGTTGCGGTCGGAAACAGGGCATTATTTTCAAACGTAACAAACAATTATAATACGGCAATAGGCTATAATGCTTATACTGTTGATAACAATGCAGAATATACCAATTCCACAGCTTTAGGCTTTGTATCT
Source organism: Bacteroidia bacterium (assembly GCA_020051175.1). Taxonomy (GTDB): domain Bacteria; phylum Bacteroidota; class Bacteroidia; order 2-12-FULL-35-15; family 2-12-FULL-35-15; genus 2-12-FULL-35-15. Next base: position 2,669 of record JAGVJJ010000004.1, read on the forward strand.
CCCATTACTGCCGATCACATGGTACAAATAGGAGATGTAAATAATATCACTAGCACTTTTGTGAATACGTATTCATTATCTGATAAACGAATTAAAAAAGATGTTTCAAATTTGAATGTTGGTTTGCAATTTATACGGTTACTGCAACCTGTTACTTTCCATTTAGATGTGGATAGTGTAGCTTCTTTGTTTAACATTCCTGATAGCTTACGTTTGTTTGCTCAGGAAGCTGAAACCGGTGCGGTTTTACGTTCGGGGTTTATAGCACAATCAGTAGATTCGGCAGCTCAGGCAGTTGGTTATAACTTTAGCGGAGTTTTACACCCACAAAATCCAAATGATTTTTACAGGTTGAGTTATGCAGATATGGTTGTGCCATTGGTAAAAGCCGTTCAGGAACTTGATTCCACCATCACTAATATAGACAGCACCGGCATCACCGCTACAGGCACCCCGATAATAAATACGCTCCCTAAATTCACAGGAAACACCACTATTGGTAATAGCCTGATAACAGACGATGGTACTCATGTCGGAATCAATACCGGAACATCAACTAACACTTTAGAAATTAATTCAGGTACAGCAGATGAAAGTGGTTTAACATTTACCAATCTTACGCTTTCGTCAACTGCATTGTCTTCCAACGGACGGGTGTTAAGTGTAGATGCAGGTGGTAAAGTAATTATTACAGAGGGTACTGTAGGTGCTACGGGTGCAACGGGAAATACAGGTGCAGTTGGCGCAACGGGAGTAACCGGGGCAACCGGAGCAGATGGTACAACCGGAGCTACAGGAAATACAGGCGCTATGGGTGTAACCGGGGCAACCGGTGAAAATGGGAATACGGGCGTAACCGGAGCAACGGGTGCGGATGGTAATACTGGTGTTACAGGAGATGTTGGAGCAACAGGTGAAAATGGTGCAACAGGCGCTACCGGAAATACTGGTGCAACAGGCAGAACAGGGAATACCGGTGCAACAGGTGCTGATGGTGCCCTTACAGCATGGTCGAGAACCGGTAATGCGGGTACGGTGGATGGTGTTAATTTTATTGGAACTACTGATGGAGCCCCATTAAATATACGTGTGGGTAACCAGCATGCGGGCCGTATTGATCAGAACATGTCCAATGCTTTCTGGGGCTTCCAGGCTGGAAATCCAGGCATGGCTGGGGTGGATAATACCGTTGCGGGGACCTATGCCTTTACATCCAATACCACCGGAAGTGCGAATGTTGTCAATGGAAATTATGCTATGAATGCAAACTTAGATGGTATACGTAATACGGCCATTGGTTTTGCATCGCTTACAGCTAATACGAGTGGAAGTGAAAATACCGCGCTCGGAATGTTCGCCCTGGCTGGTAATACAGAGGGGACACAGAATACCGCCACAGGTAATGAGGCCTTGGCTGGGAACATTACTGGTATCCACAACACCGCAAATGGTTATTATGCCCTGCATGATAATACTGTCGGGAACTTCAATACTGCTATAGGTTACGGGGCTGGTTATACAACCACAGGCAGCAATAATACCTTTATAGGTTATTTTGCAATTGGCAGTCCGGCACTTACAAATGCAACTGCAATAGGTTCCGGAACCCAGGTTACGGCCAGCAATAGCCTTGTTTTGGGTAATGGTGCAAATGTAGGTATTGGTGTGTCCGCGCCTACATATAAGCTGCACGTAAATGGAAACGTGAATGTAAACGGAACTTATTATCAGAATAATTCGGTATTTACTTCTGACCAATTGTTTAAAACCTCAGTAGATACTATATCGGATGCAATGTTGTTGATTAACCAGTTAAAACCGCGCACATTCTATTTTGATACCACCAATGTTTATGGCATGAACTTTAATTCCCAAAAGCAATATGGCTTGATTGCCCAGGATGTGGAGCAGTTATTGCCGGAGCTTGTTGACACCAGGAGCAAAGCTGCAACTTATGATACTGCCGGTGTATTGCTTACCCAGGGCGTGAATTACAAAACACTTAACTACAATGCGTTTACTGCAATCCTTATAAAAGGTTTGCAGGAGCAAAACCAGGGAATGCAGCAACAGCAACAGCAGATAGACAGCCTTACTGCAAAAACACAGCAGCAGGATTCTATTAATGCTTCGCTACAGAATCAGCTAAACCAGTTAATGTCGATAGTAACCGGTTGTTGCAATGCCAATGAAAACCGTTCAATGCAGGTAAGCCCCTCCCCAGCCCTCCCCCAAGGGGAGGGAGCTGGACAGCTCAATATTGAATTAAGCAACAAAAATATTGTTGTTTTGAATCAGAATGTTCCTAATCCTTTTGCAGAGCAAACCACCATTTCTTATTATTTGCCTGAAAGTGTGATACGGGCGCAGATTGTGTTTTTCGACCAGTCGGGTAAACTTATAAAGGCCGTTGACCTGCGAGAAAAAGGTAAAGGACAGCTGAACGTTTTTGCTAATGATTTAACGAATGGGATCTATACCTATTCCCTTATTGTAGACGGGCAAACGATGGAAACGAAAAAGATGGTGAAGCAGTAGTAGTTATTGGTTATCGGTGATTAAGTTATCGGTTATTAGTTATTGGGTTATTAGGTGTTTTACTTTTAACTCAATAATTCTGAAATTTGGTTATTGGTTATTAAGTTATTGGGTGGTTTGCTTTTAACTCAATAACTGATAACGAATAACTGATAACGAATAACCCAATAACCCAATAACCCAATAACCCAATAACCCAATAACCCAATAACTCTGACTCACCTCGGATAATTTACCGTATAATGCAGCCCCCGGCTTTCCTTACGTGCGCGGGCGTGTTTGATAATAATATAAGCCACATTTATCAGGTTGCGCAATTCACAGAGCTTTGGTGAAATAGTTGTTTTCAAGTAAAGCGCCTCATTCTCTTTGTAGAGGATTTCAAGCCTGTCGAAAGCGCGCTGCAAGCGCAAATCGGAGCGTACAATTCCGACATAATACGTCATGATTGCCTGCACCTCGCGCAGTGTTTGGGTAAGCAATACCATTTCTTCCGGATGGTGTGTGCCTTCTGCATCCCAATCAGGGATATTTTCGCAGTGACTTACAAATTTAATTTTTTCAATAGAATCATGAGCAGCATGGTGCGCATAAACCACGGCTTCCAGCAGGGAGTTGGATGCCAGGCGGTTGGCCCCGTGCAAGCCTGTAGAGGAGCATTCGCCAATGGCATACAGGTTTTGAATGGAACTCCTACCTTTTTTATCCACTTTTATACCTCCGCACATATAGTGGGCAGCGGGTACTACTGGGATATAATCCTGCAACATATCAATTCCCATACTGAGGCATTTCTGATAGATATTCGGAAAGTGCTTTATGACCTCTTCTTTATTTAAATGGCGGCAATCCAGGTAAACAAAATCTTCACCACGGATTTTCATTTCATTGTCAATGGCTCTCGCAACAATATCACGCGGTGCAAGCGAACCCCGCGGATCGTACTTGTGCATAAACTCTTTGCCGTCAATTGTTTTCAGCACGCCTCCTAAGCCTCGTACAGCTTCAGAAATAAGAAATGAGGGCTTTTCACCCGGATTGTAAAGCGAAGTAGGGTGGAACTGGTAAAACTCCATTCCTTCCACCTGTCCTTTGGCCCGGTATACCATAGAAACCCCATCGCCTGTGGCTATAGAAGGGTTGGTGGTGGTAGAGTATACGTTGCCAGCCCCCCCTGTTGCCATTAGCGTAATTCGGGCCAGTATGGTTTCTATTTCTTTAGTGTGAAGGTTTAAAACATAAGCACCGTAGCATTCAATACCCGGTGTTTTACTGTTCACCTCAATACCCAAATGATGTTGCGTAAGAATATCAATTGCAAAATGATGATCCAGTATTTCAATATTCGGATGCTTGTGCACAGCGGCAAGCAATGCCCGTTCAATCTCAAAGCCTGTATTGTCTTTGTGGTGCAGGATGCGGTGTTCTGAGTGCCCTCCTTCTTTTGCGAGATCATATTCACCTGTTTCTGTCTTGTCGAAATTTGCGCCCCATTCAATCAGCTCGTGGATACGTTCTGTAGATTCAGTAATCACCATCCTCACCACCTCTTCGTTGCAAATACCATCTCCTGCAATAAGGGTATCTTTAATGTGCTTTTCGTAAGAATCGGGCTGGTACATTACGGCAGCAATGCCGCCTTGTGCATATTTTGTATTGCTCTCATCTTCGTTGGCCTTGGTAATCATATATACCTTACCAAAAGGGGCTACCTTTAAAGCATAGCTAAGTCCGGCAATTCCCGAGCCTACAATGAGAAAATCAACCTTTTTTGCCATATCTGCTATTACGAAACTTTTTAGTTGTTAAGCTGTTCAATTGCTTAATTGTTCAACTATTTTATTTAGGTAAAGTCAAATAATAAAAACCAACTTCCAATTGCTTTTTGCCAATTGCCAATTGCCAACTTTTTATTCTTATCTTTACATCAGCAAAATTAAGAATAGATTTTGTAAATGTTGGATTTTTGGATCCTTAATAATTAAGCCGATAAAAATGAGTTTATTAATAAGAAAACCAGTTGTTATATATGCTGAAGGAACTCCCAATCCTTCATCCATGAAATTTGTAGCCAACCAGCTGCTCGTGGAAAATGGGGCAACGGCACAATACCTCTCAAAACAGGAAACCCAGGGCGCGCCACTTGCTGCGAAACTGTTTGAGTTCCCCTTTGTAAAGGCTATTTTTATGGCGAGCAATTTCGTTACAGTTTCAAAAACAGATAATGTACAGTGGGAAGAAGTCATCCATGAGCTGCGTGATTTTATTCGTGTGTACATCAGCGAAGGCAAACCCATCATTACCGAATTGCCAAAAACCGAAATGCCTGTTGACAATACTTTCAAAGCTAAAAAAGAAGTATTTACAGAGCACAGTGCTCCTTCTACTGAAGCGGAGGCTAAAATTGTGGAGGTGCTGGAACAGTATATCCGTCCTGCCGTGGAGAGTGACGGTGGAAGTATTACTTTTAAAAGCTTTAATGAGGGTATAGTAACTGTTCAGATGCGTGGCGCCTGCAGTGGATGCCCTTCGTCTACGCTTACCTTAAAAGCAGGAATTGAAGCTTTGCTGAAGCGCATGGTTCCGGGTGTAAATGAGGTTGTTTCTGAAGCACTATAGTTTTTGCTTTCGGCATAACTGGTTGATAGTCAACAATTTTTAATTGTTGGTTTGGCTTTCTTTTTCAAAACTCATTTTTTTGCCAGAAAAATTTGAATGTATAAAAATTTTACTACTTTTACGCGTCAATTTAGTGCGAAAAATAAAAAAGCTGAATGAAGAATAAGCTACTCTTATTATATACCTTCATATTTTTAGGTCCCCTCGTTTCTTTTGCCGATTGTCCCGGGGATACCGCCCGTTTTAACACAATTGCAGGCGTTTGTAACAGTAAAACAGTAACCTTTGTAAATACTTCGGTAGGCGCAACTACCTATTTCTGGAACTTTGGTGACGGTGGTACCTTGGGAGATACTTCCAATGTAATGAACCCTGCACCTTATACGTATTCGGTTTTAGGAACTTACACGACAACGCTAATTGTTGACAGGTACACCGTTTGCGCAGATACATTTACCGCAATTGTGAACATGAACTTTGTGGACGCCAACTATACGAGCAATGCTCCAAAGTGTGTGACCAGTGCTGTTAACTTTACGGATGCTTCATTGGTAGGTCCAGGGGCTACAATCGTTTCATACAAATGGGATTTCGGGGCACCCGGAAACAATGATACCACTTCTGTTCAGAACCCTTCTTATACCTACAGTGTTGGTAATGTTTCATACAATGTAAAGTTTGTGGTAACCGGTTCAAACGGTTGTAAAGACTCTGTAACCAGCGGTATCGGCATCCAGAGCACCGTAGTTGTTAATGCTGGTACTAATATTACAACCTGCGATAACAATCAGACTGTAAATTTATCAGGTTCTATACAAAATGCAGGTGGTGGGATCTGGACAGCTTCAGGAGCATTTTCGCCTTCAGCAACTTCTTTAACTCCTATTTACACGCCAACTGAAACCGCCAAACAAAATGGTGTAGATACACTGGTTCTTACTTCGTTCAGCAGTCCGTATTGTCCGAACAAAAGCGATACTGTTCTTATTATTTTTAACCCTGGACCGGTTGCCGATGTAGGGCCCGATCTTTCCGTATGTAAGGATGTAGGTTCTGTTTCTATTACTGCAACGCTTACCGGTGCTACAGGTGGTGTATGGCATACATTGAGCACTGAAGGTACATTTACGGATGATAGCCTTGTTACAACTTTTTACCATCCCGGCCAAACCGATACTGCTGCGGGCTCGGTAATCCTTTATCTTGAAACAACAGGAAACGGGATTTGTGCATCAACAAGGGATTCTCTTACTATTAACTTTACTCCGCTTCCAGTGGTAATTATCAAAACCGAAGACAGTTCATGCTCCGGCAACCCTATTTTGCTGGATGTAACGGTTTCAACGGGAGCGGGTACATGGTCTTCTAGTGGTACCGGTATATTTCTTCCAAATTCTACTGCATTGAACGGTGTATATTATCCAAGTGCTGCTGACAATGCAGCCGGCATGGTAACACTGATGTTTGTTTCCGATGATAACGGTGACTGCCAGCCAGTTGAGGATTCACTTACTGTAATCATTAAGCAGTCGCCAACAGCCAATTATACTGCTGTTAGTGCCTGTGTCGGAAGCCCTGTTCAGTTCAATGATAATTCAACTGCTGCCGGTTCCATCACTAACTGGAACTGGGTTTTCGGAGACCTAAGCCTTCCAAGCCTTGCACAATCGCCTTCACATACATACAGCAACTGTGGTTCAAAAACAGTTACCCTGGTTGTAACAGCTGATAATGGCTGTATCGATGCCGATACACAAACAGTGCCTGTGTATTGTATTCCTGTGGCCAACTACACTGCAATAGGTGTTTGTGTAAAAGAAGGAACTGAATTCACCAATACATCAACAGTAAACAATGCTACAATAGCTACTTCCGCTTGGACCTTTGGCGATAATACAACAAGCACAGATACAAACCCTGCGCACTCCTTCCCAACAAGCGGATCGTTCCCGGTAACTCTGATCGTTACATCTTCAGATGGATGTAAAGATACCCTTGTTCAAACATTGAGTATTGCCGATGGTCCGGTAGCAGCCTTTACTGTGAGCGACTCTACCAGCGATGTAGGTGAGGCGGTTATGTTCAACGATGAATCGGTAAATGCAAACACTCTTAACTGGGAATATGGCGATGGTGCAAGTTCAACATTGACAAACCCAACATATACCTATAACACCGGTGGAATGTATGATGTATGCCTTTATGCCACGGATGCATTCGGATGTCTTGATACAGCCTGTCACCAGCAGATCGTATCTGCTTTATCTTCACAGGGGCCTACCGGCTTTTCACCTAACGGGGACGGGCAAAATGATGTGTTTTACGTTTACGGTGGTCCGTTCAAAAAATTAGAATTTAAAGTATACAACAACTGGGGTGAAGTTATATTTATGAGCGATAGCCAGTCGGTGGGCTGGGACGGCAAATACAAAGGGGTTGACCAGGCAGTGGGTGTGTATGTATATACAGTTGTAGGCACAACAGAAAACGATAAAGAAATAAAGATATCAGGTGATGTAACCCTATTGCGCTAGATGCAAATACGGAGGTATCAACAAAAAGATAAGATATAAATGAAAAAAATAAGTGAAATAATACGCACCGGCTTATCAGTTCTTGTTCGCAAGGAGCTGCTGGCAGGGCTTTTATTTTTACCTTCTGTTATTGTTGCGCAGGATTTTCAGCTGTCGCAGTACGATGCGCCACCTATGTTCCTGAACCCTGCAATGACAGGTATGTTTGATGGCCATTACCGTGTACATGCACATTACCGCACGCAGTGGGCGGCTGTGGCAAGCAAACCCTTCACAACAGCCGGGGTTTCTTTTGACATGCCGGTTAAAAAATTTGGGATAGGCGCACAGGTGCTGAATTACCGTGCCGGAGCGGGCAGGTACAATGTTACAAGCGCTTTGCTGTCTTTTGGTTATGACCTTGTTTTTGATAAAGACAACAATCATCACCTGGCACTCGGAATACAGGCTGGTATGCTTCAGAAAAGCATCAATGTATCGTCATTGACCTTTGCTAATCAATACAGCGGAATAAACGGTGGAATGTTTGATGCATCGGTATCCAGTGGTGAAACGTTCAGTAATACCAGTTTTGCAATGGAAGACATCAATGCTGGCTTCTTATACTATTACGCAAAGGCTAGCTCACGTATGAACCCGTTTATCGGTTATTCAGTGGCTCACCTTACTCAGCCTACTGAATCATTTTTTGGTGCATCCAACAGGCTGCCTTCCCGCAATTACCTGCATGGTGGTGTGAAAATCAATGTAAATGAAAAGTTGCAGTTGCTTCCTAAATTCCTTTACATGACACAAAAGAACGTGAGCTCTACAACAGCGACACTTTTGTTTCACTATTTCCTGAAAGATTCTGATACCTACCTGATTTTTGGGCCTACCTACCGTAGCAACGATGCTGCTATCCTGGAACTTGGCCTGAAAAAAGGAAATTACCTGGCACGTGTGAGCTATGATGTGAATACATCCGGCTTAAAAACTGTGTCAGCTTCACGTGGAGGTTTTGAAATATCATTGACTTATACTGCCCGCAGGAGCAAACCAAACCCGCTGGCAAATTGTCCACGCTTATAATTTTGATATGCTTAACCTGCCCTGCAAGGCTGGGTTACGAATTTTAGAATAAAGGAATTTAAAAGTTTTATGAAACATATAACCGCATTTATACTGTTGTTGGCATGTTGTACCGCTTCTCTGGCTCAAACCAAAAAGGAGTGGCTGAAATATGCTGATGAAGCATTCAAAAAAGGTGACTATAAAAACGCGGTGGTTTATTATACGAAAGTAATTGATAAAAATACACCATCGGACATTACTCATCCTTATGAAACCAAACCTTTTGCACCAGCGAAAAAGGACAGTGCTTCAGGATTTAAGATTTTCAACATTACGGTTGCAATTTCATCATCAGCAAAGGCCGACAGTGCTACTGCTAAAAACGATTCGGTAAAAGTGATGGAAATTGCAAGTTCCACGGATCAGTATGTGGTACACCAGATTGCAGAATCTTATCGTTTAAACCACGATTACCAGAATGCTGAGCTTTGGTACAAGCAATCGGTGAAAACCAACCTGTCTGTTTATCCTTATGAAACGTACTGGCTGGGCGATGCATTTATGAAGAATAGCAACTACGCTGCTGCTAATCTTCAGTTTGAGGCCGCATTGGCCAAAGCAACGGAAAAGAAAGACGAAAGCATGATTAAGCTTGCAAAGCAAAAAATTGCAGGTTGTTACATGGGGGTTGACCCGAATGCAATGCAAAAAGGAGTTGTTGTTACAGAGCTGGATTCGGTATTCAATACAGGCACTTCAAGCTTTGCTGTTAATTATTACGGTGATGAAAGCACGCTACAGTTCAGCTCTGCAAGAGATGGGAATGTGGTGGCCGACCCTAAAAAACAAAAAGCAAAATACACCAGCGATATCTATACGTTAAGCAAAACAGAAACCGGTACGGAGCTTAGGAAAGTAGTGGGGCCAATTAACACCAACCAGAACGAAGGGGCTGGGTTTATGGCATCGGACAATGCGCGCTTTTTCTTTACAAGATGGTCACCAGCCGATAAAAATGAATGTGCTATTTACTTTTCACGCCTGTTTAACGGTGAATGGCTGATTGCACAAAAAATGAACGATAAGGTGAACCTGGATGGCTACAAAAGCACTGATCCTGTTGTGAATGCCGAAAGTTCAATTATATTTTACTCTTCCAACCGTCCTGGTGGTTTTGGTAAAATGGACCTGTGGTATGAATTCATTGACGAAGAAGGAAGAACATACGGAGAGCCTGTAAATATGGGGCCGTTGTTCAATACCCCCGAAGATGAGGTGGCACCGTTCTTTCACACAGTTACATCAACGTTGTATTTCAGCTCTGACGGGCATTCCGGTTATGGCGGCCTGGATGTATTTAAAGCATCTTTAAATAAAGACGATTCAATATGGTCGGCACCACTTAACCTTGGAATGCCAATCAACTCCAGCAAGGACGATAGTTATTTTATACTTGATGCCAGCCAGCAGAACGGGTATGTAACATCTGACCGGAAAGAATGCGAAACATGCACCGGTGGTGCTTGTACAAAAATTTATGCAGTGAGCAAAGAAAAAAATGTATATGATGTAAAGGGGACTGTTTACAATGCAGAAACCAACGCAGTTATACCAAATGCGACCATTACATTTAAAGACATACGAAGTGACTGGGAACCATTTGCAATTACTACTGATACTGCCGGAAATTATTTTTATGAGCTGAAAGAAGGTGTTGAACTTTACATGAAAGCTCAGAAGGCAAACTTCCTTGGAGATGCGGGTACTGTATTTACTGTAGGCCTTACAGATTCCAAACACTTTGAAAGGGATTTTTTCCTTTCTCCGATTGCTGCCGGAAATATCAGCTTCCCGAATGTAGAGTTCGATATGGAAATGGTTATTCTTCGTCCTTCAGCTATGAAAGTGCTCGACAATATGGTTGAGGTGTTGAAACTGAACAACGATTTTAAAATTGTTATTGAATCGCATACTGATATGGCAGAGCGTGGCACTGATAAAAACAACATCCAGCTTTCTGAGCAGCGTTCCAAATTGTGTTTCGACTACTTAGTATCAAAAGGCATTGCTCCTGAGCGTATGGTTACCAAAGGCTTTGGTGATACTCGTCCGTTGGTTCAAAAACCACAGACAGAAGAAGATCACCAGAGAAACCGCAGAACATCTTTTGGTCTTATTAAGTAAAAGGTGAGGGTTTGCAATACTATGCAAACCTTTATTTTTTTATTACTCCAACAATTTTTTTATTACCGCTTTTTATGATTTTTATCTATACTGATGGTGCATCACGCGGAAATCCTGGACCTGGAGGCTATGGTGTGGTGATGCTGTATGGCAGCCTGCGAAGGGAGCTTTCTGAAGGTTTTCGCTTAACTACCAATAACCGCATGGAATTGTGGAGTGTAATTGCAGCACTGGAAGCCTTGAAAAAAGAAGATTTGATGATTACCATTTATTCAGACTCCAAATATGTGGTAGATGCGGTAGAAAAAAAATGGGTGTTTGACTGGGAAAAGAAAAATTTTAAAGACAAAAAAAATCCTGACCTCTGGAAACGTTTCCTGGAGCTCTACAGGAAGCATCGCATAAAATTCGTATGGGTAAAAGGACATGCAAGCAACAAGGAAAATAACCGTTGCGATGAGCTGGCTGTGGCAGCTGCAATGGGAAAAAATCTAGGTGTGGATGCAGGTTATGAGAATATACAATCATAGTGCTGCCTGTATATTTACCCCAAGTTTCTATGGGATGTGCATCCTTATCTAACGCAGCTGTCACATACAGGTATATGAAATTCCGTTTTAAATTGTTATCTTTATGTAAGTTGTTTTTAAATTAAAAATATGAAAAAAGCGGTGTTGGGACTTTTTATAAGTCTTGTGATATTTACAGGGTGCAAGAAAAATTATACCTGCAGTTGTAAAATAAAAGATATAGATTCTACGGGTTTTGTATACAATACAGCGGTATATGTGAAATCTGAAAAAAGTAAATCTGATGATGATCTGAGGGCTACATGTGAACCTGAAGCAAAGGCACAACATGGCATACAGCCCCAGGGTAATCCTGCTGGTGCTTCCAGGGCATTTAACTGTACTGTTACCAAGGAGTAGAATACACCTCTCCCCATACCCCTCTCCTCGGGAGAGGAGACTAATTGTTCTGGTGCAGTTTTGAAGAAAGCAGAATAAAAAAAATCTTTACATCAACACTCCCCTCTCCTAAGGAGAGGGCCATGGGCAGAGGTTACAAACTACCAGTCCTTCCACCATCCACAGGTACATTAATTCCGGTAATATATCCTGCAGCGGGGCTTGCCAGAAACGCCACTGCGCTGGCTATTTCAGAAGCATCAGCAAAGCGGGCCATGGGAATTTCTGACATCATTTCATCCTGTATTTCTTTAAGCGGTTCTCCAGTGTTTTTGGATTTGTTTTCCATAATGCTCTGCAAACGTCCGGTAAGTGTAGCCCCCGGCAGAACATTGTTTACAGTAATACCATATTTAGCCACTTCATTTGCCAGTGTTTTTGACCAGTTGGCAACAGCTGCGCGTATAGTGTTTGACACCCCCAGGTTTTTTAGCGGGATTTTTACAGATGTACTGATCACGTTTACAATGCGTCCGTATTTGGCCGATTTCATGCCTTCCAGCACTGCCTGTACAAGAATATGGTTGCAGATTAGGTGATTGTTGAATGCCTGCAGGAATTCATCTGTTTTAGCATTGGTAATTGGGCCGCCCGGAGGGCCACCTGTATTGTTTACCAGGATATGTACAGGGCCATTCTGATTTATAAAGGCTTCTACTCTTTCTTTTAATCCAGCCGGTTTCTGAAAGTCGGCAACAATAAAACTGTGCTTTTGCCCTTTTGAGCTATCAAGCTCGATAATGCCTGCTTTTAATGACGCTTCATTGCGTGCAACCAAAACAACTGTTGCGCCTAATAATGCAAGCTCTATGGCTGATGCTTTACCTATACCCTGTGTGCTTCCGCATACAAGGGCTGTTTTTCCGGTGAGGTCTAAATTCATAGGGCAAAAGTATAAAAGATATGTTTAATTACTGGCAGGATTCATGTTAATAGAATTAATTTAAATGAAAACTGCCACCCTTTATTAAGATTGTATCCTTAATTTAGGGCCTTAACAGCATTTATAAGGTTGGGCTATGGAAAACTGGGATGTTATTTATAAAAATAATGCCTCAAAATTACTTGGTATCTGCAGAAGGTATGTAAAGGATGAGCAACTGGCGGAAGACCTGATGCACAATGCTTTTATTACAGCCATAAACAAGATAAAAACATATTCAGGCAAAGGTGCTTTTGAAGGCTGGTTGCGTAAAATTGTTATTAATACAGCTTTGTTATACCTGCGTGAAAGCAAGAAGATGTTATTTTCAGACAATGAGCCTGTTGAAGGTCATTTGGATACAACAGGAGAAAATGAAGAGGAAGAAACGCAAAGAAAAACAATAGAAAATGCAGGTTTTAGCCAGCAGGAATTGCTTGAGGTCGTGGAGTTGTTGCCAGAACACCATAAAGTAGTATTTAACCTGTATGTAATAGATGGATATACCCATAATGAAATTGGAGAAATGCTTAATATTAGCGGTGGTACTTCTAAATCACACCTGGCAAGGGCCCGCAAAAAAATTCAACAACTGCTTTTTGAAAAAGCAAAGCTGAAAGCAGAAAAAAGAGGATAATAAAAAATTCAATATATGTCGGACGAAAATTACATTGACAAGTTATATAAAGATGCTTTTAAAGGGTATGAATTGCAGCCTAAAAAGGAGCTTGATTTGACGAAGCATGTTCCTAAAGAAGCTCTGTCATCAAGGAATACCCTAAGTAAATTGCTGGCAAAAAAATGGCTTGTTTTCGCTGGTGTAATCGCAGTGGCTGGTATTGCTGCATTTATTGTTTTTTCCGTTTCAGAAGAGAAGCCTTCCCAAGAGCAGAACCAGGTGGTTCCTCCGGCACCCGATGAATATACTCCTTCAACTCCGGCAATACAATCTGATACAGCAGCTGGTATAAAACCGGTACCGGTAGAAGTCGAAAAACCTTTAAATAAAAGACCTTCGGTAGATAGAAAAGGTAAGATTGCTCCTAAAGCAGATAGTGTGTCTGTTCACAAGCCAGTAATTATTCGTAAAACCATTATCCAGCGCGATACGGTAATTGAACATAAGCAAGTTATTAAAAAGGTGGCACCAACGCATGAAAACTAATCTTTTCTGCCTTTTTTTTGTATTACTTTTCACAAGGATCTATGGGCAGTCTGCCGATACGCTTGTCATATACGATCATATTATCGTTTATGATACGATAAAGGTATACGATACGCTTGTAGTATACGATACCGTAAATGTTAATGATGTTTTTTTTACTTCCGGGAACTCCTTGAAAAATGCACTATTATCAATAGATACAGCAACGCGCGATCTCACTCTTAAAATTTTTTTTCAGGACGACACTGCCACCATTCATGCAAACAGTATCCATCTAAGTGAAACCCAAACAAACTTAGATACTATGAAAAAAGAAATTTTAACGCTTGTAGCTTCCGCCTTGCTTTCTCAGGCGGTTGCTGCACAGGGCGATACACTGCATTTGAGTAAAACCAATACGACTGTTGGGGCTGATGCAGCTTCATCTAAACCTTTTAGAACTGAAAAGATTACTTTTAAAAGAAAAAATTCAGACAGGCATTATGAAGTAACACTGCCCACATTAAATGGTGTTATGTTTAAAAGCGGAACACTCAGAAAAAAGTATCTGCCAGTGCCTTTTTTTTCATGGGGGCAGCCAGCCAGTTATATTATTACACATATTGATTCTTCATCCGTTCAGCTGAAATTTCATAAGCCCATGTCATGGAAAGCTATTAAGGAATATAACAAAGCGTTAAGAGAAATCCAAATGGACAGAACATTGTCCGCTGAGGAAAAAGAAAACAAATACTTCCTGTTTACATATCCGGACTCTGTTTCCATTCCGGTAGAAGCTATAAAATGCTTAAGGTTTTCAAGGTTTAATAGCGAAAATAAAAGATTCCATAATACTGCTTTTAAAAGAGGGTTTAATGAGCAAATCAGGCATAGCCTGGCAGCAACTTCTATATCCACTGCTCCAATGTATGCATTCAGTATATACTTGCTTATTGCGGGCTCTTTCAGTTTGCCTGTCAGCTATGGTGTTATTGCAGGAACATTGGTAGCGTCATATCCTGTAAATTATTTCATACTTACAAAGGGTATTGACTTTAAGCATTGGGAAATTTTACAAAAAAAATCCTACTCTTCAAGATATGAAAAATAGCCATATTGTTAGCATACTATTGTTCCTTTTGTCGTTCAATGTATTTGGACAACTGAGCGATACTGTAATAATATACGATCACATTACTGTGTATGATACCATAAGGGTTTATGATACTGTAACGGTTTATGAAGTAGCACAGGAAAAAGCAGGAGATGATTTCAGTGGTTCGTCTGAAAAAAATAAAAATTCCCGAATGCCTTTAGATGCAGTATTGGTAACTGATCCGGCTACAAATGAACATCAACTTAAATTTTTTTTTCAAACAGATACTGCCACCCTTTCAAGTAATAGCATCCTTTTAAGTAGAAACACTAAAAACTCAGAAGCTATGAAAAAAGAAATTTTAACAGTGCTTGTCTCAGCAATGCTATCGCAAGCCAATATTGCACAAGAAGACCAGACGTTACCGGATCCTCTTTCTTTACAGTCGGAAACTCAGTCCCTTCCATTACTTGGGGATAGTGCTCATTTATCTTTGGACAGTATTCGCTTAAACAAAATGTCATTCGGCTTGGGCATTTCCGGAAATGGCAGTATTTTCAATATGAGAGCAAGTACGCTGCGTGATATTGGACTATCAAATTTAGGCGGCAATTTAAAATTTGATTACTTAATAAACGGAAAATGGAGTGTTGGGTTTAAGTTTATTTTTATAAAATATAAAAGATTGGATTATTATGAAGCTTTTGATGCTTCGGAATATTATATGGTGAAGTACAATTCAGGGTATTTGTCAAATAGCTCGGTTGTATCAACGTATTACATATTCGGTAACAATAAATCAGGTAAATGCAGGTTGTATATAACGCAGGGATTAGGTTATGCGGATTTTAATACTTCTGATACGCAGTTTTCAACAAAAAATCGTTATTCGACTGATACCGGGGTTCCATTTGGTGAAGGAACATTTGAACATTACGAACGACTAAAATCATTCTCTGGCGTTATTTGTCCGGGCACTGATTTTGCTCTGTGGTCAGGCAGATTATATGTTGAGCTTCCGATTTCAATAAATATATATAATGAGAGGAACTATAATGTTTTAGCACCAGATGGTCCAATTTCAAAGAAAGACAAAGGTTTTACCATTTATGGGTCTTCAACTTTTATAAATCTGGGTTACGCTTTATTGTTTTAATTTGCGTCCACCCCAATATTTTGATCTGGTGACTTTAAATTAAAGAGAGCAAAAGTTTTCTGCTATTTTACAAATACAAGTTGTTGATATTCAATTTTCTGTTGTAAGTCATAACTATTTTTTTCATTTTTTGATAACAACCCAGATACCTACACTTGACCTCTAAGTTGGTTTGTCTTTACACCTATTTGTGAATTAACTTTGAAACAGGAAATCAAATATGTTTTAGCAAAAGCTCTTTCTTTATTTGCTTTTCTCATTCCAAAAGCGTATTTTCATTCATATTAAAACAATAATTGCCTATGGAAAAACACAAAGCCTCTCCGTTTCGCTGTTATTATCAAGGGTAATAATGGCCGGGTAATCTCAAATTATTCACAAAAACAATATCGCCAATGAAACAACTTACTCTATTCCTTCTGCTACTGTTACCAGGCTTAATGTTAGCAGAAACACCAACAGGCATTAAATTGGTGAATGCAACGGCAACAACTACTACTATAGAGTTTAAGCCGGGTACTGTGCATTTCAAACAGGTAGTTACCTCGCAGGGCCAGGCGCAAATTATCTCTTTAGACAAAGGAACTCCATTAATGATTGCCGGAGCCCCTGATCTTCCTAAACTTACTTCATCGTTGATTATACCTGATAAAGGCGAAATGCAATTTAATGTTGTTTCCAGCGAGTATTATGATATGCTGAACGTATCGGTTGCTCCTTCAAAAGGTAATTTTAAAAGGAATTTAAACCCATCTGATATTCCGTATACCTATGGAAGTGTTTACAATACCGATGAGTTTTTCCCATCAGCAATGGTTTCAATGTCTACTCCTTATATTTTAAGGGATTACAGAGGGCAGGCGCTAAGCGTTTGTCCGTTCCAGTACAACCCTCAAACAAAAGTGCTTAGGATTTTTACAAAAATAGTTGTAGCAGTTACAGTAAAAAATGCAGAGGGTGGCGTAAATGAAATAGAGCGAACCGGCAGTCCGACAGGCGATCTGGAGTTTAACGCAATTTACAAGCGCCAGTTTATAAACTATTCTGCCATGCAGGGAAATTTAAGGTACACCCCGGTTTCCGGAAGCGGCTCTATGTTGATTATCTGCCATGATGCATTCAGTGCAGATATGCAGCCTTTTGTTACCTGGAAAAACAAAAAAGGTATTCAGACCGATCTCGTACTTAAATCTGTTGCAGGAAGCAGTTCTGCAGCAATCAAATCATACATAGCAAACTATTATAATACCCATCCTGATTTAAAATATGTGTTGCTGGTAGGTGATGCTGCTCAGGTGCCAGCATCCAGCAAAAACAGCGGGTGATTCAGACAATGATTATGGCTATATAAGTGGTAATGATTCATACCCTGAACTATTTGTTGGGCGTTTTTCTGCAACAACTTCTGCCCATGTGCAAACCCAGGTAAACCGCACATTGAACTATGAGCGTATGCCACAGGCTTCAGGAACTTGGTATAAAAAAGGAGTGACCATTGCCTCTTCAGAAGGCCCTGGCGATAACAATGAAATGGATTATGACCACCAGCGTGTTATCCGCAATAAGTTATTAGGGTATACTTACAATGATGTTACAGAAAATTATGATGGCAGCCAGGGTGGAATTGATGCCTCGGGCAATCCTTCTGCTGCGAGCATTGCCAACCAGGTAAACAATGGCGTTGGTATTATTACATATACCGGCCACGGGTCTGACGATTCATTTGTAAGCTCTGGTTTCTCAACAAACAATATTCACAGCTTAACAAATACGGAGAAACATCCATTTATCTGGTCTGTTGCCTGCGTGAATGGTGATTTTGTGAATGTTGGTGAATGTTTTGCCGAAGCCTGGTTAAGACAAGGAACTCCTAGCCAGCCAAAAGGTGCGCTTGCAACTTTCATGTCGACTATAAACCAAAGTTGGAACCCGCCAATGAAAGGGCAGGATGCAATGGTTGATATTATGATTGAAAGTGTAAGCGGAAATATACAACGTACGTTTGGAGGGCTTTCCATGAATGGCTGCATGGAGATGAACGATGCTTACCTGAATGACGGTTATGAAATGACAGATACGTGGAATATTTTTGGTGACCCTTCTGTAATGGTTTATACCAATACACCTGCGCCAATGACCGTAACACACAGTGCTTTTGAGGCAATTGGAACCGTAACGGTAACAGTTAACTGCAATGTGGCGGGTGCATTGGTATGCTTATCTGCAAATGGTGTTATTCTTGGAACAGGTATTTCTGATGGCACTTCAGCAGTAATTACTATACCAACAGCAACTGCCGGCATAATTGATGTTACAGCTACTGCTTATAACAAAATGCCATATTCGGGTACAATCAGTGTAAGCGGAACAACATCGGTTATTGAAGGTGAAAATGAGCTTTCATTTAATGTATATCCAGTGCCTGCAACTAATGTATTGAATATAGCGTTTGACGTTTCATCACCTGAAAAAGTGACACTGGCGCTATACAATAATATGGGCCAGAAAATGATTGCTGTGGCTAATGATGAAGTTGTGAACGGACAGTTCAACAAACAAGTGGACATTACTTCACTGGCATCGGGAGTTTATTTCTGCAAGCTTGAAACAGCAAGTGGTGTATTTACAAAATATATTGTTGTTCAGAAATAAGCAAACAAATAGTATTAAAAAAAATGAGGGCTGACTTACTAAAGTCAGCCCTCATTTTTTACAATGTTCTTTATTCTTTTATGAATTCGAAAGGCAGGTTAACAAGGCGTGCAAACTCTTCACCTGATTCTTTGATGTCTTCGTCTTTGGCCTTATAATGCCACACAACCTGTATTTTATGGCCCTGTGAATGGCTGATGTGCAGGAGCCTTAAAATCTCGAGAATATATTTGGCCGAAACAGTATTGAAATAAAGCAATTTAAACTCAAAGCGCAATCCTGTATTGCCTTTGCCAGCTTCCGCAAGGTATTCTTCCAACCATTTCAGAACGGTGTTGTATAATTTGCCTGCATCTTCGGGCCTTGATTCACCGCTAATAACAAAAACAGCGGTATCGGGCGTAAAAGTAATTTCAGGCGAATATTCAGTACCTTTTATAATGAGTGGCTTCATTTAATTTGTCAATATCTGAATACGAATATAAGAATATTATTATAAATCCATAATCGGCTGATTTTTAATTTCTTATGCTTGAGTGCAAGGGAGTGAAAATCAACTTTTTTAAATTCGTTTGTCCTTTTCTTTTTCAGCTAAAATTGCAGAAAAGGCGCGGCCTTCAATTTTACTTTCAAGCCATGCAAGGATATCAAAGGTGTTGAGGATTACTTTTTCCGATGTTCCGCGGGAGAATGCGATCAGGTAATTTTCAAGGTTGGCGAAAAGCAGCTTGTTACGCAGTTTGATGAACAATTTACGTTTTTCATCGGCTGAATTTACTTTGATAAGGCGCTTGATATAGGCGATTACCAGCAGCTCGAACTTATGCGTTTCTTTGTCCTTTTCAAGCAGGCGCTGTGCAGAGCGGATAAGGTATTCCAGCAAATCATAATCGTTCATTTCGTAATGCAGGATAATGTTCACCAGCATGCCGAAGTTGCGTATGTCCTGTCGGATTTCGGTCCTTCTGTCGTTGAGGATTTTATTGAGCCATTTCACCGCTTTCTGATATTCGCCTAAAACAAAGTAGCCGTAAAAAACATCGAAATAAAACAGCAGTTTTATGTCGTTTGTTATCTGGTTATCAAATCGTTGCAACCCTTCTTCCAGAAAAGGGATTAGTGCAATGCACTGCTGGTACTGGCCTGTGTAAAACAACAGGTTCCACTCGTGGATAAAGCTGTAAGAAAACGCCCTGGCCTGGAAATGTATGGTTTTTGACTGTACCGATTTTAATTTTTTTAGTGCTGTTTCAAATTCATCAAATTTTCTCAGCTCCTTGAGTGTGGCCAACAGGTGATTCAGGGCCAGCAGGTACGACTGCGGGTTTTTATTGATCTGTTCCGGGTTGGATTCAATCAGGTGTACCAGCTTGTTGCAGTAGGTATAGGCGTTCTTATGATCTTCCTTGGCCGAAAAGTATTTGCTGTATACATAAAGGAAGGAGTATTTGGTATTGTATGAAATTGCCTTCTGCTCGTCATTCATCAGCGGATGGTTGATGATGCTTTCCAGCTCCTGCAAATCTTCTTCGCCCCTTACAGTACCTTTTGTTTTTGTAAATATTTTTAACTTGTCGGAAAGGTATTTATACTGCCTTACGTTCTGATAGTCCTGCAGCAGCTGCTCTTCTTCACGGGCACCCTTATTCAGTACAACCTTTGCAGCATCCATATCCTGAAGGGCAAAAGCAATTTTGTTCTCCAGAACAATGGCTTCAAGCACATACACCTGCTTTTCATACCTATATGCCCTTTCCTTGAGCTTATTAAGGATTTTGGATGCCTGTTTATATAATCCCTTTCCAAACAATATTTCGGCACTGTTGAGCAGTTCGCGGAGCTGTATGTGGGCCGAATCCACCGTATGGTATTCGTTCAGGCCTTTCAGTATCAGCGTATAAAGGTAGTTTTTGGCTACGTGTATCTGCTGTACAAATTTTTCCTGGCGAAATTTTTTTTTCAGGGCTGCTTCATCGTATTCCTTTTGCTTGTCGATTGTATCAAACAGCTTCAGGTAATTGTTTTCTTCGCCTACTATGTGTCGTTGGGCATACAGCTTAAAGTGCCTTTTTTCGGAAGGGTTCAGAGAGCGTATGAGGTCAAATAAGTTGTCGGACGGACGCATAAGTTAAAATTACTGATAATTAAATGCTACTCATTTATACCACATATCGCTTTGTTCAAAGAAACAACAGTCAAAAATAACAAAATATCTTTAAAAAACTAAATTGGCTGCCATAGCCATGTACTTCAGGTGTTTTGGCGCTTTCAATACTCTTTTGACTGTATGTTTTGATAAGATTTTTGACTGCCAGACTCCTACACTTAGCCGAAATTTGGTTTGTGTTCCGGTGATCCGAAAATTAACTTTATCACAATTAAAATATGCCACAGGAGGCTTAAAAGACACAGAACAACCGTTTATTTATATAAAAACCTATTTAATTAACCTATTAACCAATTTGAATGATGAAAAAACTACTCTTAATACTCTTTTTACTGCCTCTTACCATTTTGGGCCAGCAAACACTTACAACAGCCCCTTTGTTAAAGGTTGACTACAGCGAATATTTTGAAAACGCCTATCAACAGTTCCCGGATATCCCGCGTGGGATACTGGAGGCCGTAGCCTATGGTAATACACATATTTATCACCTTACCCATACTCCGGGACAGGAAGAAAGCTGTATGGGCCTCCCAATGGCTTATGGTGTTATGGGGCTTACCCTGGATGGAAAAGGATATTTCAGCAATAACCTGGTTTATGTTTCAAACCTTTCCGGCATTTCAACCGATGAGATAATCAGCAGCCCAGAACAGAACATTCTTGCTTATGCAGCTGCATTTAATTCTGTAATGACCACACTTAAAAACCAGGCCGGTGAAGAAACGAAGCCGGACGATATTATTTTTAATACACTCCTGGGCCTGAGCGAACTTCCTCAGGAAGACGAAGGCCAGCTTTTTGCCGTGTATTCTCAATTATATTCTTATTTCTGGTTTATGACTCAGCCGGATTTCCAGGCTGCCTATAGCTTCCCGGACCACAATTTTGATTTACATACACTTTTTGGAGAAGAAAATTACCGTGTGCTGAGCTCAGAGCACGTAGAAATATCAGATGAAAACGTGGTGAGCACAGGTGGGAATGTATTTAAATCTACAGGTGGAAACAGCGCTCCAACTGTGCAGTCCGTTGATTATGCACCGGCAATATGGAACCAGGCTGCAACCTGTAATTTCAGCTCACGTTCACAGGCAATTACCGCAATAACCATACATGATGTGGAAGGCAGCTATGCAAGCTGCATTTCGTGGTTTCAGAATTGCAACGCTGGGGTTTCTGCACATTATGTAGTTCGCTCATCAGACGGGCAGGTAACTCAAATGGTACTGGAGTCGAAAAAGGCGTGGCATGTGGGAACAGAAAACGGCTATACTGTGGGTATAGAGCATGAAGGCTATGCTTCTCAAACAGGCTGGTATACCAATGCAATGGTGCAAAGCTCAGCCAACCTGGTAAAGGATATATGCCTTAGCCAGAATATCAATCCTGCAACAGCATACAATGGCCCTTCCTGCAATTGCCACTCCACCCAACCTGCTTCGGTAAAAATAAAGGGCCACCAGCACAACCCAAACACAGGAAAGATTGATCCGGGCGTTAACTGGCCATGGGGAACCTTTTACAGTCTTATAAACAACACTTCTACAACCTGCGGTACACCTTCCGGGCTGTCTGCAACTACAGTAGCTGCCAATAATGCTACCCTGGGATGGGCGGCTGTATCGGGAGCACTCAGCTATAACATACAACATAAGCCATCTTCTTCATCTACCTGGACTACCGTAACCAGCACTACAAATTCTGTAAGTATAAGCGGACTAACGGCAGCTACATCGTACGATTTTAAAGTGCAGGCCGTTTGTTCTTCAACAGGGGCTTATTCTTCGGCTGCATCCTTTACAACAATAGCAGCACTATCAAACGACAATTGTGCAAATGCTGAAGAGATCTATCCAAACACTACCTGTGTTCAAACAGCAGGTAATGTTGCAGGAGCTACAGTAAGCGGGCTTGCAAAAGCAAGCTGCGATGGTTTTGGAGGCACTCCAAAACTACTGGATGTATGGTACAAGTTCCAGGCTACCTCTACAAACCATGTCATAAAAGTTACACCATCAACCAGCTTTGATGCTGTGGTTGCCTTGCATACATCCTGCTCTGGCGGACAGATCGGTTGTGCAGATAACGGTGGAGGCCCTGGAGCGGCTGAAACCATTAATTCCACAGGACTTACAGTGGGCAACACTTATTACATCCGCGTATATGCTTATGGTGCTGCTATTCCATCAACAACAACATTCAATATTTGCATAACAGGCACAAGTTCTTCGTGCGGTGTTCCTTCTGGGCTGGCAGCAGGTTCGGTATCCCTGAGCAGCGCAACACTTAACTGGGCTGCAGTGTCAGGAGCTGTAAGCTATAATGTGCAGTACAAGCCGGTATCCTCCTCTACCTGGACCACTGTTTCTTCTTCAACAAATTCAATCACTTTGAATGGTCTGAATGTGGCTACAGCTTATGAGTACAAGGTGCAGGCGGTTTGTTCATCTGCGGGTTCATATTCTGCTATTGCTACATTTACAACCTCTTCAGGCAGCTCATCCAGCAGCACAATCACTGTTGGTACAGCCACCACCCCTTACTCTGCACACCCGTTTGGCACAGTATACATGGACGAGAGAGTGCAGTATATTTACAAAAAATCGGAGCTTACAGCTGCCGGTTGGACCTCTGCTTCTCCTTACCTGAAATCAATTTCTTTTTATGTTTCATCTGTTTCACCGCAGGCCATGAGTTCATTTAAAGTAACGATGGCCCACACTTCGGGTAATTCTTTCGTAAATACATCGTTTTTAACAGGCACCAATTCCGTTACTGTATATACAGGTACTGTAAGCCTCGTACAGGGATGGAATACACTTACGTTCAGCACGCCTTTTTCATACAACGGAAGCAGCAATGTATTGATGACCATCTGTTGGGACAACAGCAGTTTTACCCACAATTCGGCCGTACATGCAAACAGCTACTCTGCTTATCAGGCATTGTATTACAGAGCTGATTTGTCGAGCAGCGGACCTTGTGCAAAAACAACCGGTTCATTAAGCTATTACCGTCCGAATACCAAGTTTGAGTTTTCTTCTACTATGTCCATTTCATCTCCATCCTCTTTTGCAACACAAAACCAGGATTACAGAAATGGTAATTTAACTGAGGCAGGAGAGCCTCAGCTTGAAATATTCCCGAATCCTGTTGATGGCGGAATTATGTACGGAAAGCTTGCAAATACAGAGTATGAAAGCATGACAGTAAAAGTATATGATTTGCTTGGCCGTGAACTGATTTCGGAGAATGTAACTTTGGAAGAGGGTTCGTTTTCAATTCTCCTGGATGCAGCGAAATTTAATACGGGTGCGTATATGGTAGTGGTGATTGCAGGAACAGAGCGCTTTACAAAAAGACTGGTGGTTAAATAAAAAAATGCAACAGTCTTTGTAATCCGATGAAAAAGATAGTTTATGTGCTTGTCTTGTTTATGGCTATTCTGGCCGGTAGTGCTTCATCAAGGGCTCAGTCAGTTAACTGTAACCTTAGTCTGAAAACTACCATACAGGGGTTCAAGGTATACAAGCACAATCCATCAGGAGCAATTATGTTCAGGGCGAAATTTGCCATTGACGCAGATGGAAGCCCAAGGGCTTATGGCCCCAATAACAGCGGTCTGGATTATACGGCAAACGCTGGTTACCCGGGCAACTGGTGGGGTATTGTTACAAATTCTAACGGCACACCTTATGTACAAGGTGCCGGTGATCCTTATCCGGGGATGTATGTTTCACCAACTTCACTTGTTAATACTGCCTATCCGGCTAAAAACCCACTCAGGTATGTAGACTCGGAATCTATCCCATTTTATGTGTTGCCCTCAGCAGTGACACAACTTGCTGGTATTAAGCTTGGCGATGTAGGATATGTATACAATACTGTTACTGGACTCGGATGCTATGCAATTTTTGCCGATGGCGGACCTGCAGGCAAATTGGGCGAAGGATCGATTTATCTTGCCAATAAACTGGGCATCAATTCAAATGCCCGCACTGGCGGTACCAGCCAGGGAATTATAGATTATATTGTTTTCCCAAATTCCGGTTCGGGACAGGGAGTTCATAAAACAATTGCACAGATTGATGCCATGGGTGCAGCCATGATAGCAACTGTTGGCGGGACTGGTATAGTAGGCTGTTTGAATGTGGGTTCCTGCGGTATCCCACAGTCACTTTCAGCAAATGCTATTACTACAAGTTCTGCAACCCTTGCCTGGTCATCTGTTTCAGGTGCAGGCAGCTATAATGTAAAATATAAGAAAACAACAGCTACTGCCTGGACTACAGTTACCGCTACATCAACTTCGAAGTCAATAAGCGGCCTCAGTGCCGGAACAGCTTATGAATTCCAGGTTCAGGCTATTTGTTCTTCGGCAGGCAGTTTTTCCGGTTCCGTAACGTTTACTACAACAGCTGCAAGTACTCTTGCCAATGACAATTGTGCAGGTGCGCAGGATATTACGCCCAATACAACCTGTGTGCAAACAGCGGGCACTATATCCGGTGCTTCGGCAAGCGGGCTTCCAAAAGCAAGTTGTGACGGGTTTAGCGGAACTCCTAAGCTGTTTGATGTTTGGTATAAATTCCAGGCAACAGCCTCTTCGCACACCATCACTGTTGCGCCTTCTGCGAACTTTGATGCAGTAGTGTCTCTCTACAGTTCCTGTTCAGGTGGTCAGATTGGATGTGCTGATAATGGCGGAGGTGGAGGTGCCAGTGAAACGCTCCATGCTACAGGGCTTACGGTGGGTACAACTTATTATGTGCGCGTATACAGTTACGGAGCAACATTGCCTTCTACTACAACATTTAATATCTGTGTGAAATCCCCTGCGCCTTCGTCTTGTGGTACGCCTTCAGGGCTTTCTGTAGGTAGTGTAACAACAAATGGTGCAATAATTAGTTGGGGAGTTGTTTCTGGTGCCACGGGCTATAATATACAATATAAGCCCGTATCATCATCGTCATGGATGAGTGCAACTTCTTCGTCTGCAAGTAAAACGCTTAGCGGACTTACTCCCGCCACTGCCTATGAGTTTAAGGTGCAGGCGGTTTGTTCAGTTGTGGGGAGCTATTCATCTGTGGTAAATTTTACAACTTCCAGCTCGGGTTCGTCCGGCTCTGTAATTACTGTGGGAACAGGTACAAGTGCCTACTCTGCCCATCCTTTTGGTACCATCTATATGGATGAGCGCACACAATATATCATTACCAAACAGGAGCTTGTTGCTGCAGGTTGGTCTGCCGGATCGCCCTATTTGTCGGCACTGGCATTTAACGTTACCAATGCTGCTTCTCAGGCAATGAATGGCTTTACTATTAGCGTTGCACACGTATCGGCTTCTTCATTCAGCAGCACATCTTTTATGACTGGCAGCAATGGCACAGTTGTATATACAGGGACCGCTTCAGCCCTGCAGGGGTGGAATACATACACATTTAATACACCATTTGCCTACAATGGAAGCAGTAACCTGCTTGTTACCATCTGCTGGAACAACAGCAGTTTTACGGCTAACTCATCTGTTCAGTCATACAGTTACTCCAGCTACGTAGCACTCTACTACAGGACTGATTTGGCAAATGGTGGTGTGTGCAGCCAGAGCACAGGTACTAGAAGCTATTACCGCCCGAATACACGGCTAACCTTTTCGTCATCACCGGGTATGCAGGTGGCAGATGAGGACGATACACGGGGCGTTGAAGCTGAAAGCGCAGAAGATGTTGAATTGGCCTTTATACGCGACATTCAGCTGTTTCCAAATCCTTCGGACGGAAAGGTTCTAAATGGTAAACTTACATTCATTAATGGGACTATTACCGAAGAAGAGGCCGCTAAAACTGTGAGTGTCCAGATTTACGACATGATGGGACGTAGCGTATTTTCGGGTGAAATTCCTGTACAGGAAGATCTTTTCTTGGTTTCATTCCAGGAACAGCAACTGCAGCAGGGTATATATGTTGCCGTTGTGATGGTGGGAATTAATCGTTTTACGCGAACTTTGGTTGTAAAATAGGGTTGTTTAATTGCGAGAATGTTGCGCCTTATTATTTTCTTTTAAGCTGAGGATAGCCTGCTTCGGGCGATTTGTTTCATTTTTTTATATTTGTAAAGCTACATGAGCCGAATGGCTTATGCAATCTATTGCCGATGGTGGTGGAGGGTTGAATTTCAAATTAAAATTTCTGCGCTGTTAAACCTTGCGATGGGTTTGCCGTCAAACAGTTAATGTAAGCATATACTATGAAAAATAAATTACAATGTATAATAAACCTGAAGGCGATTTTTATACTCTTCTTATTGGTTGCGGCAAGTACTGCATTGCAATCGCAAGTGGTAAGCACTCAATATGGTTATATTGAGGGAAACATGAATGGCCTTGTTCATGAGTTTTTAGGTATTCCTTTTGCCAAACCACCTGTGGATAGCCTCAGGTGGAAGGCACCTCGAAACCCGGATGTGTGGCTGGATACAATGGATGCCAGTAGCTTTGCTCCGGCTTGTCCCCAAAAGAGCTATGAGCAGGGCGATACCAACTACACACTATTGGGCGATGAAGATTGTCTGTACCTCAATGTGTGGACACCTCAAACCGGTATAGCGAATAAACCCGTTATGGTGTTTATTCATGGTGGCGGAAACCAGCAGGGAAGCGCAAATGAAATAAACGCAAATACACCAATGTATTTTGGAAAAAATCTGGCGGAAAGAGGTAATGTTGTTGTTGTTACCATACAATACAGGCTTGGGCCATTAGGTTTTATGGTTCATCCGGGCCTGGAACAGGAGAGTGTGAACGGGAAGGCCGGAAATTATGCTGTGCTTGATCAAATCCTTGCACTTAAGTGGATAAAGAACAATATTTCCAATTTTGGTGGAGATACAACGAGGGTTATGATTTTCGGTGAAAGTGCTGGTGGTGTGAATGTTGGGAACCTTCTTGTATCACCCTTGTCGGCAGGCTTGTTCCAACGGGCATGTATACAAAGCGCAGTGCCTGTTGTGAACGATTATGCAGATTCAAAAAGCAAGGGTATTGCATTTGTTGACAGTTTTATTTCGACCGGGACAGATGCACAGAAAATCGCTTTCATGCGTTCTCTGGATGCAGATTCACTTCTTGCTGGGATGTCGAGCCCTCTGGAGGGTGGCATTGTACAAATGAACTGGCAACCGTCATTGGATAACTATGTGTTTACAAGCTATCCGGAACAGGCCTTTCAAAGCGGCAATTTCAATAAGGTGCCATTGATGATTGGTTCAAATTCCGAAGAGATGAGCCTTTCCTCACCTCTTACTGTAACCCCCGGTATGTTGTCGCTGTTGATTGCTACCAGTGTGCCTCTGTCCTACCAATCGCAGGTGCAGGCACTTTACCCTGGCTCCAACAATGCAGAGGCAAGGGCATCCTATGTGGGTATTCTTACAGATGCTCAATTTACAGCTACAGCTAGAAGAACAGCGCGTTGTGTTTCGCAAAACCAGTCACAACCAGTATGGCGTTATTTTTATACGCACAAGCACACCATTCCGCAACTGGCACCTTTGGGGGCTTATCATGGGATGGAATTGTTTTATGTATTTAATAATTTTGAAAATGCAATACCACTGAGCTCAAACAACAGTCCGCTGGATGATTCCGTACAGATGGTAATGTTGAAGTACTGGTCGAACTTTGCAGCTACTGGCGATCCGAATGGGACTGGAATGGTTAGCTGGCCGCAATATCAAAGCAGCACCGATTGTTACATGGAAATAAAACCAACACCTAACGGAAGCCAGTGTGGATTGAGAACTGTAAAGTCTGATTTGTGGGACGATGTGATTGCCTATGCGGGCTGCACGTCTTCAGTAGGTGTAAAGGAGATGGTAAACAACAATACTGTTATAGTGTATCCAAACCCGGCCACGGGTTTGGTACACCTTGATGTGGAACAAAATAAAACTTTTAAAGTGCGTTTGATGGAGTTTACCGGCAAAGAAGTGTTCTCAGCGCGTGATGTAACAAGTATTGATGTTTCTGCATGTTCACCAGGCGTTTATATTATGGTTGTAGAGCAAGGAGGGAAAGTATATCATTCAAAATTTGTGAAGCAATAAGCAAAATCAATGTTGTTGTCCTGGAAAGCTATCCTATAAGGGTAGCTTTTTTATTTTTTCTATATTTGACAGGAATACCCGGTTCGCCTCTGAGGCAATAAGGTAAAGACAAGCTCAATGAAAAAGAGGTTTCTTTCATTTTCTTCAGTAGTACTTCTGTTTTTGTTTTTTACCTGTTTACAAGTAAAAGGCTTAATTGTATTGCAAGCCCCGTTGCCTGTTACTCTTACGGATTCCTTACTTGGTGTTTTGAAAACAGCGCCCCGGGATACTTCCAGGGTTGATGTTCTTAATACAATCAGCCGTCAGTACCTTAATATTGGCGACTATGAAATTGCAATGAAGTATGCTGCTCAGGCTCTTGAACTGGCTGAAAAGTTAAAATACACAATGGGGCTTGGAAATGCTTATAGTAATAAGGGTGTAATTTATGGTTACCTCGGAGAAAACGAACTCGCTCTTGAAAACCATCAGAAAGCCATTCAGTACCGTAATGCATGTGGCGATATTCAAGGTGTTGGGAATTCCTATAACAACATAGGCCTTGTGTATCTGAACCTCAGCAATTATGAGAAAAGCCTTGAAAATTATCTGAGGGCCTTAAAAATAAGAGAGGAAATTGGCGATAGGAGTGGAACAGCAAATTCGTACAATAACATTGGCGTTATTTATCAGAAGCAGAATAATTACGATAAAGCAATTGAATATTATGAAAAGGCTTTAAAAACCCGCGAAGCAATTGGTGATAAGTTTGGTATTGGAATGTCCTATAATAATATCGGATTAATTTATATCGATAAAAGAGAGTATCGTGAAGCGCTGAAAAATCTTTTGAAAGGCCTTTCTATTCGTGAAGAAATAGGCGACAAGAAAGGTATGGCGGATTCATACATGAACGTTGGCTCACTCTATTACCAGCAGGACAAGTATGAAAAGGCACTTGAATATTTGTTTAAATCGGCAGGTATTAATGAACGTATTGGAAACAAGAAAGGCATAGGCCTTTCATATACTGACATTGGAACCTGCTACCTGATGCTGAATGACCTGGAAGTAGCCCTGATATATCTGAATAAGGGAATTAAGATACTCCAGGAAATAGGCAATAAGGATGGAGTAAAGGATGCCTTTTCAGCTCTTGCTGCAATATATGAGCGAAAAGGAGATTTTAAAAAAGCCTACGAGTACCAGATAATGTATTCTGATTTAAAAGATACGTTGTTTGATGAGCAGGTAAGTGAGCAAATGACGGAGATGAATGCAAAATACGAATCCGAAAAAAAGAACAAGGAACTGGTAAAAAAAGATGCAGAAATTGCCAGTCAGCAAGCTGAATCGGAAAGGCAGGCAATAGTACGAAATGCATTTATTGCGGGTTTTTTACTGGTGCTTGTGCTTGCATTTTTTATATACAGGGGATACAGGCAAAAACAAAAAGCCAATTTACTGCTCGATAAAAAGAATGAACAGATTACGGACAGCATTAACTATGCGAAGCGCATACAGGATTCTATTTTTCCACCTTTAAATCTGATTCAGCAGCATTTGCCGGAATTGTTTGTATTTCATCAGCCAAAAGATATTGTGAGTGGTGATTTGTATTGGTTCACTGAAATAAAGAATGAAGAACAGCCTTCGGTATTGCTGGCTGCAATTGACTGCACCGGTCACGGAGTGCCGGGTGCATTCATGAGTATGATGGCGTACAATTTGTTGGAGCAGGTAGTTAAAACGCATCAGCAGCCTGCTGCCATACTGGATGAAATGAGCAGACAGGTTGTTGCCTCCCTACGCCAAACAAAAGGCATTGGTAAAGTAAATGACGGAATGGACATTGCTTTGGTAAGATTGTTGCCGTGTAGTAAAGAGCACGTGGGAAAAGGGAAGTTTTGCGAGCTGGAATATGCCGGTGCGCACAACGCTCTTTACTTGGTCCGTGAAGGAAAGCTCCAGGAAATAAAAGCGAATAAAGCATCCATTGGCCTTCCCGCTGACACGTCTTTTAGATTCACTCACCATTCAATACAGCTTCAGGAAGGAGACTGCTGCTATATTTTTACGGATGGTTTTGTTGACCAGTTTGGCGGTCCTCAAAATGAAAAGTTCTACTACCAGCCTTTCCGTGATCTTATTGTTGAAATCCACCACTTAAGCATGGAGGAACAGAAACAAAAGCTTGAAAAGGTGTTTTCTGACTGGAAGGGCGACAAAACCCAGATCGATGATGTGCTGGTGATGGGGTTTAGGGTTTAGCGGAAATTGATATTTACTACAAAGGTAATTATTCATAAAAAGTTATTACACATACTTTCTACAATAGCAATTATTGCAACACTATTTTCCGGCTTTCCTTCAATTGTTTTTTATCAGTTGTAATCCCTGTATACAGGATGAGATAATAGATGCCTTTGGGCAATGAACCCAGATTTGTCGCTTCATTTCAAAATAGTTTTAATCATATAACATATTGCTTGAATTATATAACAGCCATGTCAATAGAATGTTTTCTATTTGCAGCCGCGCAATTGTTCTCTGACATATTGAATTACTGAAGTATTATTTTCTTAACCTCTTTTACAACTTTATTGCCCGTAGAATTGGAATAAAGAGTAATATAATAATTGCCTTTAGGAAACGAGCTTAAATTTAACTGCTTGGAGTAGGAGCCTGAGAATTGTGCTATAGATTGTGAATAAAGGGTTTGCCCTATAGTATTGCTTATATGGTATTCGTATTTTTCATCTGTTTTATTAGATGAAAGGCTTATGGTTATAAGACTGCTTCCCGGGTTTGGAAAAACATTAAGTGTCGAAGATGTGGTAAGAGGTGGTTTGTCAACAGCAGTGGAAACAATTTCATTATCAATAATTTTTACAGCAAATACTCCTGCTGCCTGATTTATGGTATGGTCACCAAAGATATTTTCACCACCACCCATATCACCGGTAATGTATATTTCATTACCATTGGCGATAGTAATATCCTTAGCACCGCAACCACCAGCACCACTGCTTACAGTTATCCATTTTAATGTTCCGCTACTATCTATTTTAGCTACAAATGTGCGTGTATTGCCGCCATCATTAATTGTAGTTGAATCAATGGTTAGATAGTTTGTGAAGCCTCCGGTAAAATAGATGTCACCATTAGCGTTACATTTCATTGCAAATTTGTACCAATCTGGGGAAAATAAATGAGTGCGTTTCCATAAGATATTACCATTGGAATCGTATTTTGTTAAATACAGGTTTCTATGACTGTTTTGTGGAGTATTGCTTACATCAGGTATAAGACTATAAAGGTTTCCATTATTATCCGGTGCAATACAGGAAAAATCATCTTGCTTTACCCATATTAGGGGACCAGCAGAATTATATCTGGCAACGTATTGTTCACCGTCAGCGGGATTTAACGTTATTTGGTTGTTGCCTTGTCCAACGGTTAATGTTTGGCCATATAACTCTGCCTTAGCGTACATATCACCATTGGAAGTACAAAGTAACGGGTATTTACCACCATCATTTTGCTGTGCCCAGATGCAATCTCCATTTGTGTTGAATTTGGCTATAAACAGTCTATCTTCCCCCGGAGGAGCAGAAAGTATGAATCCATTTCCGAGGTTTACAGTGTCTACTACGGCTCCGGTCATAATAATGCTGTTTTGTGCGTCCGTATGCTCGGAAAGGCGCATATACATTTTGATGGGCTTAATCCAAAGCATATTTCCGTTAGGATCATATTTAGTAAATAATACATCTGAATTAGGGGTATAGGAAACTCCTTCTATAGTCATTGCAAACATAGTGGTGTATAAGTTTCCTGAAATATCTGTGCACAATCCTATAACTCCTGTACCGTCATTATAAACTTTCTGCCATTGTTTGATTCCGGCTGAATTATACTTAATGATAAAAATTTTATAATCGGTTCCAAAATTATATCTACCACTGATGAATGTATTGCCAAAATTATCATGTACCACAGTATTGACTCTTGTAACATAAGAAGGGTATGGTTCTGAAACAGCCCACTCTACCTGTTGAGCGGAAAGTACTGACACATTTAATATATATAGAATAAATAGAATTTTTCTCATCACAAGAGCAGTTAATCGTTTTATTAAAACTAACCTCACGTCTGCCTTATAATTTTTTTTTTCGTTGATATAGTATCATCAATCGTTATAAACCGCTTTCTCTTACTTAGAATAATAGTTTAAAAAATTAGAGGCAATTGCCCATCAAGATATATGACCAGTGTTGTTGCAAATTATAAATAATTAAACTAAAAAAATATTTATAGAATGAAACACAAACTACGAGCCTGCTGTATGGCAGCAGCAGCGTTCTTCCTCACGGAGGAATACAAAGCCCAGATTTCCGATGGGATTTTCGGGCAAAATGCCCATCTCACAAATGTGGTAGGTGCCAATACAACTGCCGGAGGGCACCTGGATGAATTCTGGGACAAATATGGAACGTACAGCGCACAGAACCATATTTTTGACAGCAAAACTAAATACATGCGCTATGGAGGAATTGGAGTAGAAGATGATTGTGAAATTGATGGAACTGGGCCAGGGAGCCATCTTAATACAACTATTCAGGATTATATTGCTAAAGCAATTGCCATGCAGGATAATGGCATTGTGCCCATGATGACTTTACCCCTTAAATATGGTGGACTAAATCCAATTGCTACTTTGGCTGATGCTGCTACTAAAGCGAGCTTACTTGTGAAGGGTGTAAATGATGGTTTAACTGCAACAGCAAACACACATTTAGGTGGTTATTACGCTCCTGTTATTTACTGGGTATATTCCAATGAACCGGAACAAGGTGGTACACTAAATCATAACTATGACGGTACGGATGCAGCACAAAAAATTCATGGGTATATTAAAGCCTACTATGATGCTATTATGGTTACAGGTGGAGGGACATGGAACGGTGCTTGGGGAAGTCCCAAATTTGTTGGCCCGGAGCTGTATAGCTATGACAATTATAATCACGGAACAGGCAAAGTAAATCGGTTGATTGAGCAGTTGACAGGACGCTACAATCAGGTATTAGGTACTAATACAGGAGAGTTTGATATTCGGCCTTATATATCTATTTTCAGCTGGCATTACTACCCCTTCAATGATGAAGGTAGTTTAACACTTGGTGTTCCAACTCCAACCCGGTCTAATGTTATTAACCGTTTAAGCAAAAATAGTACGGTAGTTCAATATGGCATAACACCTACAGCCTATACACGAAAGCTGAAAGATGATATTGCTGAAGTAAAGGGCTGGTTAAATACCGGTGGGTATTCCAACCTTGATGTTGCAATTACAGAAGCTAATATCTGCCACATGAATGATATAAATGCGGCTAACGGCACGGACGACCTTATTACCGGCAATGGTGCTAACAGCTTCATTGGTGGCCAATTTTGGGCGGAAATGATGGGCGTATGTATGGATGAAAGTATGGAAATATTGAATTTCTGGAGCTCCGTTGAAGGCTATAGTGGAAATTCCTATGCTACAGATGTAGGTTTTTTAAATTCTAAACCGGGTAGATTTGGTGACTTAGGAGGAAAAAAACCTACTTACTGGCATTTTAAAATGCTTGGTGAAAACTTTGTTGCCGGAGCTACTTATTTCGCGGTTGCTTCCGTGTCAGGCCCAACCTCGGCAAATTACAAAGCTTTGGCATGTACCACTGCCACAGAAATAAGGGTGATAATTATGAATCAGGATGAGCAGTCGGCACCGAGAGGATACGATAATTCAGCTCAAACTTTTTCGATCAATTTCAACAATAGCCTTCAGACCTCTAAAACAATAAATTTTGCATTTAATATGGGAAATTCATCCATTAGCGGAGGAGGTTGTTCAGGGGGTACATATTGCTGCTCTATACAGAAGGAAGCAACAATGCTGTTGGTTTTCAGCAAGAGTACCAATGCAATAATTGCAAGCCGTAGTCAGGCATATTCCTTACAGGATGCAATGAGAGGAGCCAGCGATGTGGGTCCCAATTCTTATGTGGGAACAGCAGCATCAACAGTAACATCTTCTACAGACTATGTTAATGCAAGGGCTAACAATAGTAAAATATACTCTACTGTAACAATTGCTGGAACTTCAGCCATTACCCCCGGAACTGTGGGTAACAATACTTTTCAATTTAATACCTCAGCGCAAATTAATGGGGCTTCAGGAAGCTTTTCTTCCGGCCCGGCAGGTAATACTTTGTGCATTACTTATACCGCAGCAGTACCCTGTCAATAATTAAAATCTTAAACTAAAAACAAAACAAATTATGAAAACAAATCAAATAACACTGAATAAAATTCTATTTATTTTAACAGCAATAACATTTTTTCCTTTGCTTGTTGCCGCGCAATTATATGTTGATACAAATAATAAAGTTGGTATCGGAATATCCAACCCGGTAAATCAGTTAGACGTGGTTAGTGCTACTCCTTTAATCAGAGCGGCTATTAATAGCGGGACAACGAGCTATGCGGCAGTTGCAACTCATGATATTTCAGCCTCAAAAAGTGTATATCAGCTTATGGGAGGATCTGCCATGGGCGGTACCTTGTTTGGTGTTAACCGTGCGGGTTTGGGGCAGCTTTATACGAATAATGCCCCTCTGGCTATAGGAACGGGGAATGGTTATGACCTTACACTGGGTGTGATTAACGAGCCTGTGATTACAATAAAGCCGGGTTCCATGGGTGCCCATTGTGTTGGTATTGGTACAACTACAAATACTACTTACAAATTATATGTAAACGGAACGTCCTATTTTAATGGTAATGGAACATACAATGGAACCTGGTTGTCTTCCGATCAGCAGCTAAAAACGAATATTGATACAATATCTAATGTGTCTGAAATCATTAATCAGCTTAAGCCACGCACGTATTTTTACGATACTGCTAATGTATACGGTTTAAATTTCAGTAACAAACGGCAATATGGTTTCGTTGCCCAGGAAATAGAAGCAATTATGCCGGAATTGGTTAAAGCTGAATCAAAAGGTGAGGAGATGGATAGTTTGGGCAATGTTACTCATCCCGGGTTTACTTTTAAATCAGTGAATTACATTGAGCTAATTGCAATTTTAACAAAAGGCGTGCAGGAACAGCAAAAACAAATTGAAAGTCTTAAAGAAGATTTACTGGCAAAAACTGATGAGCTAACCAACAGGCTCAACTCCTGCTGCACCATAGGTGAGCTACGTTCCACATCAACAAACGCCACGTATGCTCATCAAACAGATATAAAGCTCACAAATGCCCAAAGTATAGTTTTGGAGCAGAACGTTCCGAATCCATTTGCAGAGCAAACCAGCATCAGCTATTATTTGCCGGACAATACACAAAAAGCACAGATGCTTTTCTATAACTCACAAGGACGGTTGATACAGTCTGTTGATCTGAAAGAAAAAGGCAAAGGCATGGTAAATGTATTTGCAAGTGATTTGAGCAATGGGATTTATACGTATACTTTGGTAGTGGATGGGAAAATAATTGAGGCCAGGAAGATGGTGAAACAGTAACCTCTCCCCCTGCCCCTCTCCTCGGGAGAGGGGTGTTGTACCCATTGTATTGATTATTCTTCAAAGATGCAATCACGCTGGTGAGCATGACACTTTGGGAATTAAGCGGTGACGAAAAACTTCGTCACCGCTTTTGTTTTTAATAATTTTTTGGATAAAAATTATACTATGATTATCCACCCGGAGCGCAGATCCTGAAATAATCCCGATAGCTATCGGGACAAAATGGCCAGCGCACACCTGCTTTTTAATGAATCCCAATAGGGTTAGTTTAATTTACAATTTATCCTTCTTTTTTATCAATATATCTGTATTTTTATCCTTCAAATTCAATAATTCATCAAAAAATGAAACATTTTTTAGTATCTGTGGCTTTGCTTGCTTCGGGAATAATATATGCCCAGAACAAAATCAAGTTCACGGAATATGATTTGCCGAATGGTCTGCACGTAATCCTTCACGAAGACCATTCTACCCCTATTGTAGCAGTTACCGTTTTATACCATGTTGGTTCCAAGAACGAAGATCCCCAGCGTACAGGCTTCGCGCATTTTTTTGAGCACCTGATGTTCGAAGGCTCTGAAAACATAAAGCGTGGCGAGTTTATGAAGCTGGTTCAGAATGCGGGTGGTGATTTAAATGCGAACACTTCCTTCGACAGGACCTTTTATTATGAGGTGTTGCCGAGCAACCAGCTGGAGCTGGGCATCTGGATGGAATCGGAAAGGATGCTTCATGCAAAGATTGATACGGTAGGTGTGGAAACACAGCGCAAGGTGGTGAAAGAGGAGCTGAAGCAGCGAAATGAAAACACGCCTTACGGTTCCATTTTAAATGAATCGTTCGGACATGCATTTGTGGAGCACCCTTACCGCTGGACTCCCGGAGGTTCACCTGAATACATCAATAAAGCTTCATTGCAGGAGTTCATTGATTTCTATAAAATGTTTTATGTGCCAAACAATGCTACATTATCAATTGCAGGCGACATCAATCCGGCACAAACGAAGGTGTTGATAGAAAAGTACTTTGGTGGTATTCCCAGAAGCACGCAGCCAATTTCAAGGCCGAATAAAGTGGAGCCGGTAAAGACCGCTGAAGTGCGTGATACCGTGTTCGACAATATCCAGCTGCCTGCTGTTGTTATGGCATATCATATTCCTGCACAGGGTACACCTGATTACTATGCTGTGAACATGCTTACAACATTACTTTCACAAGGCAAGAGCTCACGTATGCAGAAATCCATTGTGGATAAACAGCAAAAAGCTGTGTATGCCGGTGCATTCCCGTTATCATCTGAAGATCCGGGATTGGCGCTGGTGTTTGGAATAAGCAATATGGGAGTAGCTCCGGCTGATTTGGAAGCTGCCATGAATGTGGAGTTTGACAATGTAAAGCAAACTCTGATAAGTGAGGAAGAGTTTCAAAAGCTGCGCAACCAGGTGGAGAATGATTTTGTTTCGGCAAACGCCAAAGTGTCCGGAATTGCTGAAAACCTGGCCAACTATTACGTATACTTTAAAGATGCCAATCTTATCAATACGGAGATTGATCGCTTTATGAAAGTAACGCGCGAGGATCTGCAAAAGGCTGCACAGAAATATTTAACGAAAGAAAACCGTGTAGTGCTTTATTATCTGCCTAAAGCGGCAAATTAACCCGATACACTGTTCAATAATTTTTAAAGAAATAATCGTATTCACGCACATGAAAAAAATTGTACTTTCTCTATTCATTCTTTTAACAGCGTCTGTTTATGCCCAGAAAAAAGGCAATGAGCTTGACCGCTCTAAACGGCCGGTTCCAGCGCCAGCGCCTGTTATCAAGCTTGGCGACATTCCATCTTTTGAGCTGCCGAACGGACTTAAGGTGTTCGTGGTTGAAAACCACAAATTGCCAACAGTATCCTATTCACTGGTGCTGGACATTGACCCTGAGCTGGAAGGCGATGCCACGGGTGCTTCCTCCATAGCCGGTCAGTTGCTTACCTGCGGAACAAAAAACCGTACAAAGGATAAGTTGGACAGCGATATTGATTTTATTGGTGCCACGCTGCAGGCCCATTCTACCGGACTTTATGCATCATCTCTTAAGAAGCAGCAGAATAAGCTGCTGGAGCTGGTTTCAGATGTTATCATCAATGCTGACTTTAAGCAGGAGGAGCTGGATAAGATCAAGACCCAGACCCTTTCAGGGCTTGCAGCCGAAAAGGATGATCCGGATGCGATTTCAAAAAATGTAAAAGCAGTGCTTAACTTCAGCAAGGCGCATCCTTACGGTGAAATAACAACCGAAGAAAGCGTTGGGAAAATAACACTGGAGAAATGCAATAAATATTACAAAACCTATTTCAGGCCTAATGTGGCTTACCTGGCGGTTGTTGGGGATATTACCCTTTCAGAGGCGAAACCATTGATCGAAAAATATTTTTCGTCATGGCAAAAAGGCGAAGTGCCCAAATCCATGTTTCCAATGCCCTTACCACCGGTGAAAACCCGTGTTGCAATTGTAAATAAGCCAGGTGCGGTGCAATCGGTTATTAATGTTACCTACCCGGTGGATTTAAAACCGAACAGTGAAGATGTGATCAAGGCACGTGTAATGAATACTGTGCTTGGTGCAGGCTTCTCTTCCCGTTTGTTTATGAACTTAAGGGAAAAGCATGGTTATACCTATGGTTCTTATTCATCACTCAATCACGATGAACTGGTGGGCGAATTCAGCGCTTATGCGAAAGTGCGGAATGCTGTTTCTGATAGTGCCGTTGCCGAAATAATGTATGAGCTGAACAGGCTCAGAACGGAAAGGGTGCCGCAGGACGAGCTGGATGGCATTAAAAATTACCTTACCGGAAGCTTTGCCATTGCGCTGGAAGATCCTTCTACCATTGCAAAATTTGCGATTAATATGGACCGCTACAAGCTGCCTAAGGATTATTATGCCAACTACCTGAAATACCTTGCAGCTGTTACCGTTGAAGATGTTTTTGTAATGGCGCAGAAATACATACGTCCTGAAAATGCAACTATTCTTGTAGTGGGTGATAAATCGGAGCTTGCAAAGAAGATGGAGCGTTTTGCCGGAGGCCAGCCACTGGAATTCTATGATTCTTATGGCAACAGTGTAAAGGAGGTTGCAAAAGTTGTTCCTGCGGAAGTAACGCCTAAAACAATCATTGATGCTTATATTAAGGCTATTGGTGGTAAAAAGGCAATTATGGAAGTGAAGGATGTGACAACAAAAATGAATGCCAAGGTTCAGGGTGCTGAACTGAGTATTGTCACACAGCAAAAAGCACCAAACAAATATGCGATGTCTGTAACAATGGGTAAAATAGTAGTTCAGAAAGAAGCATATGATGGTGTTAAAGGCAGACAAAGTTCTGCACAAGGCAAATCGGAGCTTACGGGTGAAGGTCTTGACCAGATAAAGTCACAGGCAGTTATGTTTATTGAAATGCAGTACGAAAAACTCGGTTATAAACTTAATTTGGCCGGAGTAGAAAATATTGAAGGCAAGGACGCTTATAAGCTTGAAATAAAGAGCCCTAAGGGTCAGAAAATGACAGAATATTATGACGTTTCAAGCGGGCTGAAAATTCGAAAAATGGAAACGGCCGACACGGAGATGGGGCCGCTTGTTCAGATTACGGATATTGTTGATTATAAGGAAGTCAATGGCGTTAAATTCCCATCTGTATTATCGATAAGCGGAGTTATGTCCATGAAACAATCTGCTGAAAGCATTGTTGTAAACCAGGGTATTGCCGATACCGAATTTACAATAAATTAACCCCGAAAAATTTAGGTCAAAAAGCTAACTTTTTATATCATTATCCGTATAAGGTATAATTTTTTGTAACGATTCGATTTTTATGAATGAAGCCGATATCATCAAAGGTTGTTTGAAAGGCAGCCGTGAAAGCCAGAAAGCCCTCTATGAGCATTTTTATGGCGCGATGTACGGATTGTGTCTTCGGTATGCCAAGAATGCCGCAGAAGCAAAAGAAATGGTACATGAAGGGTTTTTAAATGTGTTCAATGATTTAAAAAACCATAAGCCCAATGAGCCGCTGGATGCATGGGTTAAAAACATAATGATCCATTCCGCAATCGACTACCTTCGTAAAAACAAGGAAAATATGATTGTAAGCACGGTTCATGCAAATAAAGTTGCAGCACCGGCACCCAAGCCTGCTGAACCTATCACGGAAGAACAGTTGCTGGCAGCTGCTGACAAGGAAACTATCCTGAAGGCAGTGCAGGAACTTGCTCCGGCATACCGCAAAGTATACAACCTGAATTTAATCGAAGGTTTTCCGCATAAAAAAATTGCTGAGATACTGAACATCAGCGAAGAAACGTCAGAGATAACCCTGGATAAGGCTAAATTTTACCTGCAGCAGAACATTAAGCAATTAATTACTAAATCAGATGGCAAACAGAACGGATAGTCGCAGGCTGGATGAGTTTGTAAAACAAACCCTAAGCAATTATGAGTCGGCCGCCACTGCTTCTGACTGGTCGAAAATGGAGGGTATGCTTGGAACAGCGCCAAAAATGGTAGCACCCTCTTTTAAATTTCCCTCTTTTTCCGGATCAGGCGAAGGTGCTGGCTTTGTAAAAAGTATTTTTTCATCTTATATATTTTTTGTGGTGCTGATGCTTGCAGGCGGAGGCTATTTGTTGTATACCATTCTTAAAGCTCCGAAACAGGATGTTGTATTAACCGCACCGTTGGCTGACAGCGCTGCAAACAAGCCTGTTGCAGAACCTCCTGTGGTTTCGAATACTGCACCTGTTGAAAACAACGCGGTGGTGGAGCTGAAGCCTGAGACTGTTAAAGATACTGTTACAGCTGTGATCCCGGAGCCTGCCAAGGCTGAAAAGGAAGAAAAGGTGGAAGACCCTAAGACTGAGAAAAAAGAGACCAAAGAAGCAAAGGAGAAAAGGGAAGCTAAAGAAGCCAAAGAAAAGAAAGATGCTGAACTGGCCGAAAAGAGGGAGAAAGAAAAAAGAGAGAAGATTGAAGCTGAAAAATTAAAGACAGAAAAAAAGAAAGAGGAGGCGAGAAAGGCTGAAAAGAAAGAGAAAGAGCGCCTTGCTAAGGCTGAAAAGGAAAAGAAAGAAGCTTCAAAAGAAACACTTAAAAAATCAAATAACCCGGTAGGTTTGAATTTCCTGCGTTCGGTAAACCTGGATAGTCTTAAAAAGCAGCAAAGCCAGGAACAGCCGGTACAGCAGCCTGCAAATGATACAGCTAAGGGGCAATAGGTGGAGCTTAAGATTGGCTGGTTTGTTTGCATTGTATGGGCCTGTAGCAAATTTGGGGAAGTGTAAGGTCGATGTTATAATCCTCCCCTGGTCTTCGACAAGCTCAGACTGACAGCGCACCAATGCTTTCAAATAAATAGAATTATATAAATTGTTTTGCTTGGTCAGTCTGAGCCTGTCGAAAACTGTGCGTTAGCTTGCTATTCATATAACACGAATGCTACTACGCAAGGGTCATTTCAACACCACCATTTTCAATACTTCCGAAGAATATCCCTCTCCTGAAACCTGGTAAAAGTAGGTGCCGTTTGCAAATGAGCTTAAATCAAGCAGTACTGAAGTTTGCTTCTCTTTAATCATTTCTTTATGCACCAATTCTCCCATAACATTGTAAATACTTAAAACAGGGTTCCTGATGTTTTGCAATGTGAAATGTATGGAAGTGTTTTCGGATGCGGGATTTGGTACGTTTTGAAGTAGCCCATTCTTATTGTCTTTTTCCATTACTCCTGAAGGCAATGAATTTACCCTGTTTACAGACAGATCATCAAAATAAAAACCATCGCCATCAACTGCCTGGTCGCTGACCATTTTAAAACCGATATGAATAGTGGTGCCAATATAATCATCAAGGCTGATTTCTTCTTTCACCCAGTTAAGCTGTTGTCCGTCATATAACGGGTTCTCAAAGTCCTGGTCCGGGCTTCCCGGGTTTGTGTATTTTCCGCATAAGGGTGCCCAGGAGTTGCCTCCGTCAATTGATGCCATTACCTGAACGTAGTCGTATTCGGCTTCTATATCCCAGCGTGCCCAGAAGCTGAGATTTGCAGAGAGGGCGGTGCTCAGATCAATAGCGGTAATAAGCTTCAGGGTTTTATTTGTGTTGTCGTTGTAGTTGCCGTTGGGGCTATCTGTAATTGAACTTGGTGCTGAGGTATAATAAGCTGTTGATGTTCCCCAGTTACCTCCTGAAGCAGTGTAGCCGCTTATCGTAGAGTTATTGCTTGAAAAGGCAACATCAATCTGTCCAAAGATTTTTGATATAGTATCGTTTTTGTCATACAAGCCATTGTTTACCTTAAGTATATATCGGAACACCTGACCACCGGCAATAGAAGGGTTGATGGCGTAGGAAATAGAGTCTGTTTTTGTTTCGAGCAGGCTCATGCTGCTGTATGTTTTTGCAGGCCCAACGGTTGTGATCCAGTTGTCAAGCGGCACAATTGAAACGGTATAGGTGGCCGGACTATCAAGTCCAAGCCTTTGAACCGAATAATTAAAATATCCGTTAACGTTATCAATGGCGTAGGGGGAGAGGTCCTTCGCCTGTGCATATTTGCCAATCAGTTCTGCAGCGAATATATTTTGCCACAAAGAATTTTCGCATATGGTAATTATGTTTTCCTGCGCTGGCCAGAAACCATCAATAGCAGACCCAACTTCCGGGGTCATTGAAAGTATTTTTGATTTGGTTGTCTGTTCCCCATAACACCAGTCGTCAGCATCACCATTGGTCACATACATCACAGTCTGGTTTCCTGTACCTGCCGTAAAATGATTGTATGATGTCATGAGCTTTGTATGGCTTTCAAATACAGCGGAATCAGGGGTGTATAAATTTGCTATGTATCC
Source organism: Bacteroidia bacterium (assembly GCA_020051175.1). Lineage (GTDB taxonomy): Bacteria > Bacteroidota > Bacteroidia > 2-12-FULL-35-15 > 2-12-FULL-35-15 > 2-12-FULL-35-15. The sequence continues at coordinate 46,275 of JAGVJJ010000004.1, forward strand.
CCATGGGTAAATCAAATCGTTGCCATACGAGTGGTAATTGATGGCCATTTTAAACTCGTGCTGCTCACAAAACCATCTTACAGCTTGTGTTTCCGGCTCTGAGAATGCAGCAGTGCCGCGAAATGTTTCATCGCTCGTAGTAGGCGAAGAACCATCATCGTCAAAAGCCCATTGGTAACCATAGTTACGGTTCAGATCAACACCGTATGTGCCATCGTTGTTGTTGCGCCTGTTTTTACGCCACAACCCGCCACCGCTGGGATCTGTTGTTTCATTGTATACATATCCGTCCGGGTTTACGCAGGGAATGAAGTACATTTCCGTATTGTTGATCAGTGCTGTAATCTCTGCATTTGTGCCATAATTTTCAAGCAAATAATACATATAAAAAATCATCTGTGATAAAGATGCCGGCTCTCTTGAATGGTGCAGTGCAGTATACAGGATTTCGGGTTCGGTTTCATCCGTACCGGGATTGTCGGATATCTTCAGCCAGTATAACGGGCGGCCTTCCACAGAGTTGATGTTGCTGATGGGTTGTTTGACAGATATTAGGTTGGGGTATTGCGATGCCATGTTATCCAGTATGGCAAGCATTTCAGTGTAGGTATAAAATCCTCCCATGCTGCCCAGCTGAAAGTTAGAAGGTGTTGCAATGGTACTGGAACTGCTGCACCCTGTTGAACGTGTGCCGCTACTTTTCAATATGTTTTTGTCCTGTGATTTATTCCGGTTGCTATAGAAGGCAGACACATCATCAATCAATATATCTACCTGAAAACCATTGGTTTTTAACAATGCGATTTCCTGTTCGGAAAAATCCGAAATAAAAAAAGTATTTTGTTTGTGCTCCCCGTGATCAACAGCCAGGCCAAGTTTGGAGAGCTGATGCAGGTTTTTTTCTTTACCATCAAGGTATATTTTAGCTTTCGAATATTTTTGTTTTTGCGCGAAAAGAGCCGTTGAAAGGCACAGCAGCAGGGTGAGATAAAATGTCCTCATGAAAATCACTTTTTAGTAAATTTAATGAGTAATTTTCAATAAAACAATGGTTAGGCCCTTGATCAATGGATAATGCGGCCAAACAAGTGAGAATGCCTTCTGCTAATTCGAAAGATGCCCGATGACAAACACGGGTGATGGGGGTTTAGCAGTTTTCCCAACTCACGTTCCCGGAACAGGTTATCGGGAATGATATAAGTTGAGAACTTTCGGAAGCTAAAGCAGTCCTATTCGTACCAAAGCAGGATTTCCTCTCCGATTTTATCTACAAACTCCTGGTCATCAACCTTTTCCATTCTCCACCCGTTGAGTGTAGAATGAGCCATGCCAATGAATTTTCCATTGAGAGTAACTTCTAGATCGAAGCAAACGCCATCCCTGCAGCTGGAAGATACAGGGATGGCCTCTCCTGTATAACGTATACCGTTATAAGTAAAATCTATAGGAACATGCTCAATTTTGTATGTTTCCTTATCCGTTAGTTCGAGTTCCATAACAAAAAATATTAAAATGTTTCTGCAAGCTCTTTTTTGGTTTGTATCGCTTTCCGTTTTTGGATTTTTTCACCTTTGGTTTCAGTTTCAGGCTGAAGCGGCAGTTGTTCCTGGCTTTCAAGCAGATCGATTAATTGCTGCAAGGCTGCAATTAATTTTTTCTTCTGTGTTTTTTCGCTCACGCTCCACTTGTCTTTATCAGCACGTTTGTGGGCTATTTTATGTTTGAATCCAATCATAGAAGTAGTATAAGTGTTAGCATCCAGTTTTCTCACGTATTGATGTGAAAGAATATACCAGTGGTATTCGGTACCAACAGGTACGCCTGAGCCATCGGGTGCTTTACCGGCTCTGCGTTTATTTACGGAATATTCAATTTCCCATTTTTCAGGGGTGACTTTTTTTTCTTTCCATACACCAGCATCATAGTGCCACTTGTGTGAACGGCCAATCTTCATCCCGGTGTACTGCTGTCCTTCAAAAACTTTAAAATGGTCGTAACTGGCTGCAATATCTTTTTTCAGTTCTTTGTTCTGGTGTTTTTTTACTTGTCTGGGAACAGGTTTCATTTCGGTTTCAGGTGGCGTTCACTGTGAACGTGATGGTTTATAAGCCAAATATATATCCTGAAAATAAGAAGGTAGGAGGTATTAGCTGAAAGCCGGATTCGGACAGCCGAAGACCTGATAAATTTGTTTAGAAGCAGGGGTTAAGTGAAACGCTCAATCGTTTTCTATTTTCTCTTTCAATCGTTTGATAACCCCCTCAATGCGTTTGAAATATTGGTAACGCTGCTTTTCTGCCACACCGCTGATGAGGTTTGATTTTCTTATCAGGTTTTTCAGCCATAAATCGGTTTCGTTGGAGTAATTGGTGTTGGTGGTGAGCATTACATTGAAGGTGTGGTAGGAGATGTAGGTGGCCTTTATTCCACCGGTATCCACCAGGATGCAATTATTGCCGATCATAATATCGCTGTGGTACAGTGCATAGTTGTTTTCTGAAGAAACAGGCTTGTCGTTGCGGTCGAGTTTAACATTCATTTCAGCCTGTTTTTTAATACGGTCCAGCATTTGAGATACCTGGTCGCACATTAAAAGAGCATCTTCCTTGCTTTTAAAGAAGCCCGCATCCCAGTAAAACTCAATCTGCTTGGCGGTACTGTTAACGGTGTCATCGCTCCATATTTCTATGGAAGGTATTTGCGTATATCTGTCTAAAACGCCTTTCGCAATGCTTATAAGCTCCTCATCTACAATCGATTTGTCGAATTTGGTTTCTTCAAACCCCTTAGAGTTAAGTATGGATTTGTTCCAATAAAATATTTTAAAAGCAGTCAGTTCAGGGTGATAAAAATGGTGGAAAACCGGAACATCTTCTGCTGCATAGATGATCTGTTTTTCTTCAAATTTATTGATCCTGTCGAGGTCGTTACTGATATTCAGCAGGTATTCTTTGTATGAATTTACATGGCTGTTCAGCTGGTGGTAAGAAAAAGTAACCAGGCCATGGTCGTTGCTGCTATTGATAAAAGCATCAAACGACAGCTTAAAATGCTTGCAGATGGCAGCGATTTCCTCAATGCTAAGAGCGGTTTCACCCCTCATCCGCCTATAAGCACTGTCGTTGCTTACCTGCAGAAGGTCTGCAAGCTCATCTACCAGGGATATATTGGAGGGCAATGCATCTTTTAGGCGTTGCATCAATATCATTTGGGCCGTTTGTGCCGATTCTTCCGTTTTTTTCACCATAATAATTCAGTGATTATTAAAATAAATGAAATTCATTTTTGCAATATTCCGTAAATATAGAAAAGTTTTTTGCAAATAATGCAAATTGGCACATCTTCTCCGGTACAGTAACCTGTTAATTGCAGTTTCTGATTGAGCTTTAAAAAGGCAGGCAGTATCCCGTTTCTTCAGGGGGCTGTACCGGATTAATTTTGCTTCATAAATAATTTAAAACCTAACAAAAATGAAAACTCAGGTAAAAACAGGTATGATTAGCAAAGGAATTGTTACGGTTATACTGGTAATTGTTTTAGCAACTGGTTTTGGTCAGACTGTTAAACTAAAAAGCAAACTGAAATCAGGCAGCGAAAATTTTAAAACACAGTTTTCGAACAGCTACAACCGTTTGAAACAAATAAGATAATTATAAAATCAACCGGATCTAAAAATAAAAACTCTAAAAACTACACATCCATGAAAAATATCATCTTTTTTTGCTGTATTGTCTTTTTTAATTCGATACTTGCACAGGATACGATTATAAAATCTGACAATGCTATTATAATAGCGAAGGTTTCAGAAATAAATTCATCTGAAATAAAGTATAAGCGTTATGCTTTTCCGAACGGACCAACATACATTGAGCTGAAATCAAATGTTAAAATGATTGTTTATGCAAATGGAGTAAAAGAAGTAATAAGTGCAGCATCAGACAGCCAGGTTAATATGAAACAGTACACCAACGATGATTATTTTAAGCCGGTGCCTTTGGGAAAGAAAATAGAAGTTGACGGGAACAGATATGCATATAAAGGGAACGTTTATTCTGAAAGAAAAATACAGCAATTACTCCTTGATAAAAAAGACAAGCAAATTGCAGGATATGTGGCCAGAGCAAAGCAGGCGCAAAAGCTTCAATATATTGGTTTTGCGGCCATACCTCTGGGCGTTGCAGGTTTGTTGCTGGCCGAAAACGCTGTAACAACACGTTACGATGTGAACGGGCAGTACAGTACAAAAACCAATGGCAATATTGCAGCATTAAGTGTAATATGTATTGGTGGCTCAATAAGCTGTCCGATTGTTTCAGGAGTATTTAAGCGTAAACGTAAACATTACAATACAGAGGCAGTGAATCTATATAATGAAAGATATTAAAACAATTAAAAAAAACAGGAAAATTATGAAAGCGAAAGAAATAATTTTATCAATTGGTGCTACTTTGTTGGTTACAACATCGTTTGCACAGGATACTATTGTAAAGAAAAACAATGAAACAATTGTTGCCAAAATAACGGAAATATCTCAGTCAGAGATAAAATACAAGAGGGCTGACTTGCCCGATGGTCCGGCATACGTGGTGCCGAAATCCGAAATACTGAGAATAAAGTATTTAAATGGTACGGTTGATGAGTTTGTTGCTCAAACAACAAGTAGCGGCAATGGAAATGCCTCAGCTAAACCGGATTATATATTGATTATGGTTGACGGCACACAGCTAAAGGGGAAACTGGTAAGCGAAACAAATTCAGAAGTAGTTTTGCTGGATAATAACATAGGGCAGAAAACAATCAGCCGGAAAAAGATAAAATCGCTGAAGCCGGAACATGGCAACGTAACACAAATAGTAACGCTCGTTGATGGTTCTATACTTTCCGGTAAGATTGTAAAGCGTGATGACTCAGTATTGGTAATAGAAACCAAAGATTTAGGTGTAATAACTTTGCCGGCATATAAAGTTAAAGAGGTGCGGGAATTGGAAGAGGGAAAGATTACAGAGGAAGGTACCATCTGGTTTAAAAATCCGAATTCTACGCGCTATCTGTTTGCTCCATCAGCTTTTTGTTTGAAAAAAGGTGAAGGGTATTATCAGAATATTTACGGTGCAGGAAATGCTTTCAATTTTGGTGTGACCGACAGGATTTCTGTGGGTGGTGGACTGGTTGGCCCTTTGGGCGCTTACATCAATACTAAGGTTGGTTACAGTATAAGTAAGGATGTACACGTTGCCGGTGGGGTATTGTTGGGAAATAGCTTTTTCCCGTTTAACGGGAATAATATTCTGGGTGTGGGTATTGGATTTGGTGTTTTAACAGTAGGAAATTACGATCACAATATTACTGTGGGTGCAGGTTATGGGCTGGATAATTCTGATGGTACTACCAGATGGCAGGACAAGCCGGTTTTTGTTGCGAATGGTATGGCCCGTGTTGGTAAAAAATTTGCATTGGTAACAGAAAACTGGGTGATAAACATGAAGGGAGATCCTTTTGGCAGGGGTATTACAAAGGCGAGCCACTATGAAACCTTTTTTTCTTACGCATTCCGGTATATGGGGCCGCGTTCCACGCTTGATGCAGGTTTTCTGAATACACCAGCACTGATTGAGAACGGCTGGCTGATAGGTATTCCTTATATAGGTTTTGTAATCCGCTTCGGGAAGTATAAAGATGAATAAATAATATTGGGTGCTTGTAATTCTTAGAAATTAAACACAGAGAGCACAGAGAAAAAAAGGAGTTTCACAGAGCACTTCCCTGTGAAACTCTCAAAGCTCTGTGATCTCTGTGTTAGAAAAAGACTTTAAATCTTATCAAGCGCTTGTTTCAGGTCGGCAATCAAAACATCGGCATCTTCCAGTCCTACATAACAGCGTACAAGGTTCCAGGGCAATGGATTTTCAAAGCTTTTGCTTGCCGCTAATGCACACACGGGGAATATCAATGATTCATACCCACCCCAGGATGCTGCCATAAGAAAGTACCGGAGTGCGTTGCAGAAATTTTCTACCTGGTTGGTATTCTCTGCATTCAGAACAATTGAAAACAGTCCTCCACAGTCGGTCATTTGTTTTTTTGCGAGTGCCGATTGTGGGTTGTTTTCTGAAAAAGGATAGTAAACCTGTTTTACTTTTGGGTGCTGCTCAAGAAATTGTATTATTTTTTTTGTGCTCTCACTGCTCCTTTTTACGCGTACTTCAAGCGTTCGCAGTCCACGCAATAATAATGCAGCATCTTGTGGTGAAATAATACTTCCAATGGTCATATATTCTTCCGCCATTATTTTCCGGATGCGTTCTTTTGTTCCGCACACAGCGCCTGCTACCACGTCACTATGGCCGTTCAGGTATTTGGTTGCGGAATGCACAATCATGTCAATTCCATAATCGGAAGGGTTTTGATTGATAGGGGAGCAATAGCTGTTGTCCAATATGGTTGTAATGTTTTTTGCTTTTGCAACAGCTGCAATGGCTGCAATGTCCTGCACTTCAAAAGTGAGTGAGTTAGGGCTTTCCAGGTAAATCAGTCGGGTATTGGACTGGATGGCCTTATCGAAATTCTCAACGGACGACCCATCTACAAATGTATACGTAACCCCGTATTTCACCAGGTATTTAGAGAGCAGGTTATTGGTCCAGGAATATGGTTTTGCAACACATACAACATGATCACTGCTTTTTACAACATTCATTACAGCCGCTGCCACAGCCGCACTGCCGCTTGAAAAAACAAGGGCATCCTCCGTTTTTTCAAGAGCGGCAATTTTTTTTCGCAATATTGCAACAGTAGGATTGAAACCGCGTGTGTAGAAAGGGATTTCAAGCTCTTTTTTCAGCTGTTGACGCATTTCATCAACCGTTTTAAAACAGAAATTGCTGGTTTGAAATACAGGCGGTGCTACTGCACCATAATATTCATCACGATCTTCGCCAAGGTGGTTTATAATGTAAGAGATGTCCATAATTCAGTTTTTTTTGTATGTATTGCGATAAAACAAAAATGCGAAAAAATATTTGGATTTGTGCCAATATGTGACTGGCTTCCGGCTCACCCGGTTTTTTATTACCTTTGTTAAGATGAACGCAAATGCCGTTAAAACACGTCCGCTTTTCTGGTTCTATATCCTGGTAGCCTATGTGCTTGTTCAGTTCATTTGGTGGAGTTACCTGATGGTTGATTTGAACAATGAAATCTATCACCTGAAAACGGAACTTAATCTGTTAAAGGGTGATAGCCTCGATGACGTGGTGATGAAAGGCAATGAGCTGAATGAAAAGCTTCACAAGCGCTGGATGATGATTTTCGGGGAGGGTTTTGTCTTTATTGGTGTGCTGGTGGCTGGTATTTTTCAGGTACGTAAAACATTTAAGAGAGAAGCGGAACTGGCGCTTCAGCAGCAAAATTTTTTATTATCTGTAACACATGAGTTAAAATCCCCAATTGCATCGGCCAAGCTACAGCTGCAAACACTCCAAAGGCATGAGCTCAGTCGTGAGAAGCAGAAAGAAATTATTGCGGATGCCATTAATGATACAGAAAGGCTGAATAACCTCGTAGAGAATATTTTGCTTGCTGCAAAAATTGAAAACAGTGTATTTGTGCTTCACAAAGAAAAGCACAACCTGTCGGAATACCTTACAGAAGGCATGAACCAAACGATGAGGGCCTTTAACTATAAGCAAAAGGTGGTGCTGGCCATTGAGCCTGACATTTATATGTCAATTGATAAAACAACATTCCCATCTATTGTCCTTAACTTGTTTGAGAACGCAGTTAAGTATTCGCCCGCGGAATCAACAATTACTGTAGGTTTAAAAAAGCAGGATCGGAAAATAATTTTATTCGTTTCCGATGAGGGCGGGGGAATCCCTGAGAAGGAAAAACAATTTATTTTTCAGAAATTTTACCGTGTGGGAAATGAAGAAATACGTAAAACAAAAGGGACCGGACTTGGCTTATATATAGTTGATTATCTCGTAAAGCAACACGAAGGAGTTATTACAGTAAAGAATAATTCAAAGGGTGGAACTGTGTTCGAAATAGTATTCAGCGAAGTGTCCTAGTTTAAAATAATGTATAAGTAATTTTATATGAAAAAAGTAGCATTAATAATTTTAGATGGCTGGGGGCTTGGCGATGGAACAAAAGCAGATGCCATTGCAAATGCGCATACTCCTTTTATGGATAGTCTGTATAAAAACTACCCTTATTCTACGCTTCGTACATCAGGTGAGGATGTAGGCTTGCCCGATGGACAGATGGGCAACAGCGAGGTAGGGCATTTGAATATAGGTGCAGGCCGCGTGGTTTACCAGGATTTGGCGTTGATCAATAAAGCGGTGCGTGAAAGGACTATTGACACGAATCCTGTATTGTTAGAGGCTTTTGAATATGCTAAAAAGAACAACGTGTCGGTTCACCTGATGGGTCTTGTTTCTGAGGGTGGGGTGCATTCGTCACAGGCTCATCTTCACCATTTGTGCGATATGGCGAAAGCACAGGGCTTGAGCAAAGTATTTATACATGCTTTTACCGATGGCCGTGATACGGATCCTAAAAGCGGCCTTGATTATTTGAAAAATTTACAAAACCATTTGTTACAGTCTGCAGGAAAAGTGGCCAGTGTTGTTGGCCGTTATTATGCAATGGACAGGGACAAAAGGTGGGAACGCATTAAGCTGGCGTATGACTTGCTTGTAAAGGGAAAAGGGGCTGCTACAACTGATGTTGTTGCGAGTGTGGAAAGATCCTATTCAGAAGGTGTTACGGACGAATTTATAAAGCCTCTTGTTGCGGTTGATGCCGCAGGTGCTCCTGTGGCTATAATTAAACCAGGCGATGTGGTGATTTGTTTTAATTTTCGTACGGACCGTTGCCGTGAGATTACACAAGTGCTGACGCAGCAAAACATGCCTGAACATGAAATGAGCACAATGCCATTGTACTATGTTACCATGACCAATTACGATGCTACATTTAAAAATGTTCGTGTGGTGTATGATAAGGACAATCTTGTAAATACAATGGGGGAGGTGCTGGAAGCAAATGGAAAGCAGCAGATCCGCATTGCAGAAACAGAAAAATATCCTCATGTTACGTTCTTCTTTTCTGGAGGGCGTGAAAAAGAGTTTATGGGTGAAAAGAGAATTTTAATTCCATCACCTAAAGTTGCAACCTATGATTTGAAGCCGGAAATGAGCGCTATAGAGCTTACAGATGCCATTGTTCCGGAAATGCAGAAGGCAGAGGCACATTTTGTATGCCTCAATTTTGCAAACCCGGATATGGTAGGGCATACGGGTGTTTACCAGGCAATTGTAAAAGCGGTAGAAACAGTAGATGCATGTTTGAAAAGAGTAGTTGAAGCAGGTTTGGAAAAAGGATATTCGTTTATAATTATTGCCGATCATGGCAATGCTGATGTTGCTATCAATGCCGATGGTTCACCAAATACTGCTCATACTACCAACCCCGTTCCATGTATTTTAATAGACAGTGAATACAAAAAGATACAAAATGGTAAGCTTGCTGATATATCACCGACTATCCTGAAGATCCTGGGGTTAGAAATCCCTAGAGAAATGACGGGAAATGTGCTTGTTTGATTAAAAATTCAGATGATTGAAATCCAGCCAGCTTTTTATTACGTAAATAAATTAATTTAGGGCCTTATTCCGAAACAGTGCTGACCAAAGTTAAATATACAGAAGAAGAATTGATTTCACTTGTCAGGAGTGGGGATCAAAGTGCTTTTGCGTATTTATACGACAATTATTCAAAAGCGTTGTTTGGGGTTATATATACTATTGTAGGGGATGCCGAAGAGTCGGAAGATATATTGCAGACGGTATTTTTGAAGATATGGAATAGTTTTGGTTCATATGATACGGACAAGGGGAGGTTGTATACATGGATGCTGAATATTACCCGTAATGCCGCTATAGACTATACGCGGTCAAAGCAAAACAAAATCAATTTAAAAAACCTTAGTTCACATAATATCGTACATGATATTGACAAGCAATATCACAATGCGGCCAATTATGATCATATTGGTTTAAAAAATATTCTTACCGAATTAAAATCGGAGCACCAGACGATCATAGATATGGCCTATTATAAAGGTTATACGCAGGACGAGATCGCGAAGCAGCTGCAAATGCCTTTGGGTACTGTTAAAACAAAGGTAAGGCAGGCAATTATAATACTAAGAGATATTATTAATAAATAGTTTGAATAGCAGGGAAATCATATCATCAGGACTTTTGGAAAGCTATGTGCTTGGCAATTGTACAGCAGAGGAAAATCTGCTCGTGCGGGAGCTTTCTTCTAAGTACCCCGAAGTATTGACTGAAATAGAAGCTATTGAAAATGCGTTGATTCAGTATTCATCAGCCAAAGCACCTACAGTTCCGGACGCGGTAAAAAGCCGTTTGATGCTGAAACTCAACGGTGGAGAGGAAGCATCTGTAAGAAACAAGAGCCAATCCGGCCCTAAATGGTACGGCTATGCTGCTGCTGCCGCTGTGGTGTTGTTAATAGTTAGTTCTGTTGTAAATGTGCTGCTTTATTCTAAGGTTTTGAGGCTGAGCTCAGATTTGGCGGTAATTCAACAAGAGAAAAATTATTACGTGGATCAGCTGAATGTTCAGAATGTTAGTTTGAATGCCAGGAATGCTGAAGTTGCCCTGCTTTCAAATCCTTCTACCAAACAGATATTCCTGAAAAGCACAGACACAACTGTCAATTCAAAAGCTACAATATATTGGAATACCGGTACACGTGAAACCTATCTTTCCCTGGTTCAGCTTCCGGCTCCCCCTCAGGGAAAACAATACCAGCTATGGGCTATTGTAGACGGCAAGCCAGTTGATGCCGGTGTGTTTGATGTTGCTGCCAATGATACTGTTTTGCAGAAAATGAAAGAAATCAGCAATGCCCAGGCATTTGCTGTTACTGTTGAAGTTGCCGGTGGCAGTCCTGCTCCTACACTATCCACTTTGTGCCTGATGGGCAATGTGTGATTTCTCTTTTACCAGTCATTTATAAATGGCCGCATCTTGTATTTAATGTTCTGAAATTCAGTCTATTATAATTTTTTTCGTTTTTAAAATCCAATCTCTTATTTATATCGTATCTGATATTGTTGATAATAAATATCCGGCTGTTTGTCGATAATTAACGATATTGGTCGAAATAGAAATACACCACTCACAAACAAAAAAACTGGGCAACAGCAAACTGAAGACAACAACTAAAAAAAAATCTATGAAAAAAATTACTCGTAAACTTTTATTAGGGTTTTCGGCTTTTTGCACACTTGGTGCTCAGGCAATGGAAGGGCACTTACTCCTTTCAGCAAAATTGGATGGCATGCAGTCGGTGCCAATGAATATGGCATCAGGCTTGGGTGTAGCAAGTTTCAGATTAAATGCCACAATGGACACTATGTGTGTAAGTATAAGCATTGACAGCTTATCAGGACCAATTACAGGAATTCACGTGCATGAAGGTGCCCCCGGGGTTAATGGTGCTGTAGTAACAGACTTAACATCCTATGTAAATGGATGGAATGTAAGTGCAATGTTAACAGGTGCAAACCTTACAAGCGCAATGGTGGCCAAATACCTGGCAGGGGCTTATTATGTAAACGTTCATACCGCAGCCAATGCCGGTGGCGAAATCCGTGGCCAGATTTGGCTTGAGTCGGATTATGCCTATACTGCAAAGTTGGATGGTGCACAACAAGTGCCGGCAGTTACAACTACTGCTTATGGTTTGGGAGTGTTTAATCTTTCTCAGGACATGTCCACATTAAGTATTGATGTTTTGGTTCAGGGCTTAAGCGGAGCAATTACTTCTGCACACCTTCACACAGGTGCAGCTGGAGCTACCGGTGGTGTTGCCATTGATTTAACAAGCATGATTTCTGGTAATACGATTTCCGGTGAAGTAAACCCTTCAGCGTTTTTAGCAGACTTAAAAGCCGGTAACATCTATATCAATATTCATACAAGTGCAAATGCAGGTGGCGAAATCCGCGGTCAGTTATGGCACGATAATAAATTGTCTTTTGATGCATGGTTAGACGGTGATCAGCAGGTTCCTGCTGTAACAACAACTGCAATGGGAGTTTCAAGGTTATTGTTGAACACTACTATGGATACTTTATGGTATGATGTAGTTGCCGATGGATTGAGCGGTGCAATAACAAGCGCACATTTTCACACGGGTGCATGGGGTTCAACAGGTGGAGTTGCTGCGGACATTTCATCAAACATCAGTGGTAACAGCATTAGTGGTTATGTAGCTGGTACTGCACTTACGTCTACAATGCTTACCGATCTTATTGAAGGTAATCTTTACATCAATGTTCATACAGCTGCGAATGCGGGCGGTGAAATCCGCGGACAGGTTTATCGTTTAGCACGTGAAGGGTATACCATGAAGTTAAGCGGTGATCAACAGGTTCCTGCAATTAGTGTTCCTGCCTGGGGTACTGGTGTAGTATCTGTAGACAGAGATGGAACAAACCTTCATTACATGGTGGTTGCAAACGGTTTAAGTGGTGTACTTACAGGTGCTCATTTCCATTCAGGTGCTGCGGGTGCTAATGGTGGTGTTGCATTGGATTTGTCTTCTGTATTTACTTCTGCAGGTGGTAACGCTTCTGGTTTCGGATACTGGAAATCGACCGATGCAACGCCTTACACAGATTTAGTTGACTCAATGGTGTGGAACGAAATGATTTATCTTAATCTGCACACAACTGCAAATGCTGGTGGAGAAATCCGCGGTCAGGTGATGCATTGGGAAAGCTGCATGAATATGCCATCAGGAATTAATGATGAAGGTATTGAAAACACAGCTGTTTTCGTATTCCCTAACCCTGCTTCTGATGTGGTGTCTGTTTCGTTTGTCTCTTCTGGTGCTGAGAAAACAAATGTTGTAATTACAGACATGCTTGGCAAACAAGTTTCAACGCAAAATTTCAATTTTGTAAAAGGACAAAATACAGCAACTGTAAATGTGGAAGGTCTTAACAGCGGGATTTATTTTATTACTGTGAACAATGTAAATGAAAAAGTGACAAAACGCTTTATCAAACATTAAAAATCCAAACCGGCTCTTTAAGAGAGTTCAAATTAAACAAGGGAGGCCGAAATTTTCGGCCTCCCTTGTTTTTTAGCATTAGGTCCAATTGTTTTAAATATTGCCTGATTTTTTTATCTTCGTATAGTCCTATTTTCTGACAAGATGATAAAAAGGGTTCATGTTTATACAACATTAGCATTCATTTTCCTTGCTACGGGACTTTTCCTGTTACAATCAGAGCTTCCCGCACTGGCCCCTGTATACGTCCTGGCCGGTTATCTTTGTGCGATAAAGGAGGTGGCAAAGTATACATCATGGTACCAGTTTTCTGCAGTTTTTGGTTCCGCGTTTGTTTTGGGGCTTATATTGGATAAAAACCTCACGAATTTCCCTTTGCTTGCATTATCGGTGTTTGTTGCCGCTTCGGGCTCCATTATGAGGGTAGTTCTGTTCCGTGTTTTTTGCCATACGCGTTATACCTGGTTTGAGCCGGCCATGCTTTCCGTTGCCGTACTTTTGTATCTGGTGGGGAATATGTGGTCAGATAATGGATGGCAAGCTTGGGTGTTTCCACCTGTTGTATTATTTTTTCAGGGTGTTTTTACTTTTGACGTCATGAAGGATGAAAAGCAATTGCTGGGTTATGCAATGGGCGCCAACCGTGTTGCCATCGGTAAAAATGCACCGGATTTTGAGCTTCCTGACCAGGATGGAGAACTTGTGAGTATCAATGACTATAAGAGCAGGAGAAATTTATTGCTGATTTTTGTGCGGGGCGACTGGTGTCCGGGCTGTCACATGATGCTCAGGACATATCAGCGCGAAAAGGAAAGGTTCTATACAAAAGATATACTTGTGATGGCAATAGGGCCCGATCCTGTTGGGGTAAACCGCGAAATGGTGGAAAAGCTATCACTTGATTTTAAAGTGCTTTCTGATCCCGGACAGAAAACAGCAATGCGCTATGGTGTTCAGCTGAAAGAGTATGATAATGATTTTGCAGAAGATTACGAAGAAGGGATACCGCTTCCCGCTTCTTTTCTTATAGACAAGAATGGTCTGGTGCAATATGCTTCGCGGCCGGATAGGGTAGGGGAGTTCCTTGATCCAAGAACAATATTCCCTGTTGTCGATAAGTTGGGTTACTAGTTTTTTACAGTAAATGTTTAAACAATGAACTATGTCCTCTGGGTAATAATAATAAGCTCAACACTTTGTGTTATAGTTGTTGCACTTTCTGTATTTCTAAAGTATCAGTCAGCAGAAAAAAGGCTTACGCTTATTGAAGCAGAGAAGGTTAATTATGAAAGTATTATTGACCAGGCCAATGATGCTATGTTTGTTATCGATATTGTTGATGGCCGTGTTCACCAGTGTAACCCAAGTGCAGCAGCTATGCTGGGTTATACCAAAAAGGAGCTGGAGAGCAAGACCCTGTTTGAGCTTCAACCCAAAGAGCTTCTTGAAAGAAGTTCAACTACGGTTGCTGACGTGTGGGAGAAAAAAGGATTGATATATAAGGACATCCCTTTTGTGCACAAGAACGGCCATATTCTTCCAGTTGAGTGCAGTGCAAAGGTTGCCCCATTTGCAGGAAGGCCTTCAGTTGTTATTTATGCACGTGACATTACTGAACGTTTGCGATTGGAAAATGAAGTGCTGGAACAGAAAAAAATTATTGAGGTAAAAAATAAAGACATAACAGACAGTATTAATTATGCATTGAATATACAGCAGGCATTGCTTCCCTCCGGGGAAAAAATGACGATCGAACTGAAAGAGCATTTTATATTGTACCAGCCTAAAGATATTGTGAGTGGCGATTTTTACTGGTGCGACAGCAAACTGACCACTCCCCGTCCGAATCAGCCTGCGCAGGAAGTAACGGTTGTGGCTGCGGTTGATTGCACGGGGCATGGTGTGCCGGGAGCTTTAATGAGCGTTATTGGCAATACAATTTTAAAACAAATTATAAACAGGGCTACTGTTAATAATGCCGGAGAGGCATTGGGCTTGTTTAATAAAAAAGTCTCCGAAACCCTGAATACAATTAAGGATGGCATGGACATGGCTCTGTGCATTATTAATTACAGCAAAATGGAATTCCAGTATGCGGGTGCAAATAATCCTATTTACATCGTGCGCAGGAACACAGGCGATGGGTTACAGGAGAGCCTGGTGCCTTATGAGCTTCAGGAAATAAAGGCCGATAAGCTTGCAATTGGCGCAGATTCCGGTGATACAAAAACTTTTACCAACCACGTTATACAACTGGAAAAAGGGGATTGTATTTACCTTTTTACCGATGGTTATGCGGATCAGTTTGGCGGACCGCTTGGAAAAAAGCTGATGTACAAAAAGTTTAAGGAAACATTGCTTTCCATACAAAAGTATTCCATGGAAGAACAAAAAAATCAGTTGTATTCGTCCTTCTTAAACTGGAAGGGCGACCTGGACCAGGTAGACGATATCCTGGTGATAGGGATTCGTGTTTAAATTTTTGTACTGGTTGTTACAGCCGCTATTCCGGCACATGGTTGAGCAGTGACCAGTACAATCCAAGGTCCATAACAACCTGCGAGAACTGATCAAATTCCAGTGGTTTAACGATATAGCTGTTTACACCTAATTCATAACATTCTTTAACATCTGGGTCTTCCTGCGATGAAGTAAAAACTACAACCGGGATGCTTTTGGTTCGTTCGTCTGCCTTGATTTTTCTCAGCACTTCTATGCCATTTATTTTTGGCATTTTCAGATCCAGTAAAATTACAATCGGGTTCACCATTTCACGGGTGGCATAAGGTCCTTCACAAAAAATGTAATTTAAAGCTTCTTCACCGTCCTTCAGATGAACTATCTGATTAACAATCTTTCCTTCTTTTAAGGCCATTATTGTCAGTTTTGCATCGCTTGGGTTGTCTTCAACCAATACAATTTCAAAGGGAGGATTTGTTTTCATGTCGTTAAGTATTATTGTTTGTAAATTCAATTCTGTTTTTTCTGAGTTTATTCTCTTGGAAGAGAAAAGTAAAATGTTGCGCCTTTGTTGACCATTCCTTCGGCCCATACCCTGCCTCCATGCCTTACAATTATCCGTTTTACAATTGCCAGCCCAATTCCTGTTCCACTGAAATCTTCGGGATTATGAAGCCGTTGGAACACTCCAAACAGTTTGTTGTAAAATTTCATATCGAAACCCACACCATTGTCACGCACATAGTACACAGTTGTGTTTTTTTCTGAATAGGAGCCAACCTGAATAGCAGGTTCGGGGTTTTGAAAGGAATATTTGAGTGCATTGCCAATCAGGTTAACAAATACCTGTTTTATCAGTCCTCTGTCGCATGCTGCCTGTGGCAGGTTATCAACCGTTATTTTTGCGTGGTAGTTTTGTTCGTTTATTTTTAAAATTTCCTGTACTACTTCTTTTACAACATCTGTCATGTCGACTTTTGATTTTTCGATTTCTTTTTTGCCCAGTCTTGAAAAAGCAAGTAAATCATCGATTAATTGGCCCATTCGTATAGCTTCACCCATTATGGTATGCAAAAGCGATTTTCCTTCCTCATCAAGCTGCGATGAATGTTGTTTTTCAATCACCTTTGAAAAGCCATTGATTGCCCTGATTGGTGCCCGTAAGTCATGTGAAACGGAATAAGAAAACGATTCCATTTCCTTGTTGGATGTTTCCAGTTCCGAAATTTTATTTTCCAGCTCCCGGTTCAGCGAAAGTATTTTTTGTTCGATTTGTTTTCTTTCACGTATATCCCTGATAAAGCCAATAAAAATAACCTGGCCGCTGAAAGTGTATGACGAGATTTTTAATTCAATCGGAAATACTGTGCCGTCTTTTTTAAGGGCAACAAGCTCAATTGGTTTGTTCATAACCTTTGTTTCGCCCGTGTTTAAGAATCTTGCAATGCCCCGCTCGTGTGGCTCACGATACCCTTCCGGGATAATGGTATCGGTCAGCCTCCGTCCAATCGCCTCTTTTTCGCTCCAGCCAAACATAATTACAGCTTCCGCGTTCCAATTGGTTATTGTACTTTTTTGGTCTATTGTAACTATTGCATCCGGTGCACTTTGAATCAGGTTATAAAATTTAAGATTTGCAAGTTCCAGCTCCTGCGAACGCTGTTTAATATGTGTTTCTCTCTTCTCAATTTCTTCCAGCATTAAATTGAATACTTTCGACAATGTGTTTATCTCATCAGTTCCTTTCACGGGGGACCGGCTTGAGTAATTTCCACTTTGGGTCACAGTTTGCATGGTTTGCACAAGATTGAGGATTGGAGTGGAAATGCCTCCCTGAAATATCATTGAAATAAGAAGAGCCAGGACAATTCCTACGATGAACAGCAGCGCAGCAATACGTATTTTGTCATTAACAATGGTTTTTAATTCGGTCAGTTCTACCTGAAGTGCCACAAATCCTATATGTTCACCATTGCTCATTATTTTATTGTAAACAAAGAGTTGGTTATCTTTAAACTCCTCTTTAAAAGTATCAATGTCTGAGGGCGGCTTTAAATATTGAGGCAAGTATCCCTCTTTTGTGTAGATAGCAAAAATGTTTCCTGATTTATCAAGGATTTCAGCATTTAATATATCGGTTTCCACCTTCAATTGTGATAGTTTTTCAATGGCAGAGGTTGTGTCAAGAAACTGAATGGCAGAAATACTGTTTGAACCAAGCACTTGTGCAATGGCCTGGATACTCTCTGCTTTTCGGTTTTTGTAGCTTTTTATATCGGTAATTACAAAAAAAGTGCAACAAATGCTTAATACTATGAATGAAGTAACAACCTGCATAAGAATCAGTTTGTACTTTATAGATATGTCGTATAGCCTTTTCATAGCCTTCTATTCAATGATAATGGCATGTTGCAATAGTTGCGAGCTGACTTCGACTCCTGAATTATTAAATGATTTGAGGTTTATTTCGAACCGAAGCCTGTTGTCTGACAATAAAAAATTGATGTGTGCTCCCTTTTTTCCGAAGCCTTCTTTTTCTGTTACAATCAGGACTGGTTTTCCGGCATACTTAGAAAGTATGCTTTCGATAGGTATACTACAGTTGGCCGGGACAAAAAGAAACTGATATCCTTCGGCCTCATCCAGTGTGCTAAATTCCTTTACAAGAATAGGTTTGTTTTTTATTTTTTTTTCATTTGCAATTGCCTGCATCTGTTTTGTAATAGGCGACTGCTCCAGTACACCAAAGTTGAAGGTGCTGATTTTGTTGTCTTTCCAATTAATATATTCAGCAAAATGGTAAAGGAATGCTGCTTTAAAAGCAGATTGCTGAGCACAGGTACGTATAGGGAAATAAGCGATCAGAATCAAACTAAAAAAGTGGATCGTTTTGTTTTTCATGACATTTGGTTAATTGGCGAAAACAAGATTTAAAACTTAATCCTTGCCGATATCATTAATCTTCTTCCTTGCTGCTGGTAATCGAATGGTAATGGAGCCCTTCCACTAAGATTATTAATTAAAAAATATTTTTTATCCAATACATTTGTTGTAATAAACTTTATTTCCAATTGCTGGTTTACATTGTAACTTACATTCAGATCAACCGTGTACCATTGATTCACCTGCGCACCTCTTAAATTATCATAATTGATCCCTGCATTAGTGCCCGTTGTGGGTGCGCCTTTTTCGCTCTCTCTTCGGTTAACAATGCTTTGAAAATGTCCGGAAACGGTAAATAAGAATCTTTTTAAGGAATAGCTTATGCCTGCATTTA
Source organism: Bacteroidia bacterium (assembly GCA_020051175.1). Classification (GTDB taxonomy): domain Bacteria; phylum Bacteroidota; class Bacteroidia; order 2-12-FULL-35-15; family 2-12-FULL-35-15; genus 2-12-FULL-35-15. Next base: position 65,131 of record JAGVJJ010000004.1, read on the forward strand.
TTGAATGTGCGGGATACCAGATTAAGGAGTTGCTTGTTTTTATAAGCGTGTCGTTACTCGTTTCTTTGAAACGTTTAACGTAAGAATAATTAGCAAATGCCTGTACGTTATCCAATAATAATTCTAACTCTGATTCGTAACCACCTTGTGTTGTGCCTATAACATTATCAAAAGCGCCACGGCTGCTGCTGCTCCTTATCTGATCTTTAAATACGGAATAGAAAATGGTGTTTCTCCATTTTAACATTTTATTAAGGTTCCAGTCTGCTGACAATTCATAGCTTGTCAGGTCTTCAGGTTTTATATTACCTCTTCCTGACCCACTGATAATACTGTTGGCAATGAATTGTTCAAAAGGTGAGGCCAGCCGGAATGCGTTACCATATAATGCTTTTATTGAAAAATTTTCAGAAGCAGCATAGATTAAAGCTACACGGGGGCTAAAATGTGTTTGAAACCTTTTTGTTTCTTCTTTTGTGGCCAAATCTGTGTATGTATAGTAATACATATCATAGCGTGCCCCAATAGTAGCTGTTAATTTGTTACCTAGCCATTGACCGGTGGTAAGCTGTGTATAAATACCAGTTGTGTTTACAGGATGATTTTTTATAGGTTCATACAATGGGCCAACACGCTCAAGTTTACCGCTCGCAAATGGATAAAACCCTGGTGCACTTAAATTTACATTGCTATTGTGTATTTTGTCGCCCCGGTAATATAACATGTCTTGTTCAATGCCTGCCAGCAGTGTAGCGTTCCGGTTAAGCAAATAGATGTACTGCATACGTCCGAACAAATTGTTTATGGGTGTTACATATTCTTCATAAACGCCTGAGCTGTCAGGTAGTCCGTTGGGGAGTACTCGGGAAAACCCAACCGGTGCAATTTGCATGTTGTATCTGGAGGTTTCGTTATCATATTTTAATACATACTCCTGGATAAGCTTTTTTGAAGAGCGTGGGGTTACGTATTTTGCAAGTACATAATTGCGTGTAACGCTGCTTGTTTTCTCAATTTCAGGAAATATGGTTAAGAAGCCATGCCCCATCTGGAAATTATAATTTTGCAAATGGTACGATAGGCTGAGACCTTTGAGTTTATTGTTTCCTTCCAATTTGGTCCAGAAATGCTGGCTGTTTTTTTCATCCTGTGTACGTTGCTTTATGAAATTGCCATCGGCATCTCTTTTTAAACGCAAATCATAAGAATCCACTTCATTTCCATCGGAGCTAAAGCTGTTGAATGCTACAATTATATTGGCGTTTTCACCTTTTGTGCCTGTTAATACATTGAGGTTTCGGTAGCCATAATCGCCAATTTTTATTCTTATTTCCCCATTACCTTTTAAATCAGAAAATGAAAGACTGTTTACCTGTATTACTCCGGTAACTGCTTGTGAGCCATAAAGCGCTGCCCCCGGTCCCCTCACAATTTCTATGTTTCTTGCCATATTTATAGAAAAGGCCTGATCGGTTACAGAACTTTGAAAGCTGGAGAAGGGCACACCATCAAATAATATGAGCAGTCGTTTGCTCCACAACAAATCGCTGATGCCCCGTGAAACAATTACCTGGTTAAACCTGTCCTGGCCCGGTGTAAAGCCAGCTTGTTTGAATGCTATGTCATTGAGCGTCATCCATTGGTATCTAATTAGTTGTTCTCTGTTTGCTACAGTAATGATGCTTGGTGCAGCGCTTGCCTTTTGACCGATTTTAGAGGCACTTGATACAGGTGTGTCCATTAAATCCTCAAGGCTCAATTCAATCAGCTCCTGTACCCTTACACTATCTGTTACTTGTGAAAATGAATATCCATTAAGGCAGATAAGCGCCAGAACCAATGCTTTTTTAAGTGCATCGTTTTTGTATACTGTTTTACGTAGTATGGCAGACGTGGGGTATCTGTAAAGAAGGTTTGTAAGCTTCGAAATTTCCATGTTCAATGAGTATTATAACATCATAAGAGGTGCATATAACTATGTGAATGTACGGAGCGGCAAAAAGAACGATTTGTTAATTTCGGTGAACGTGGAAGAAATTCCGTTGAAATGGATTTGTGAAACAGTGTGATGACTGGAAAGAAAGGCGGAAGAAAATGGAAACGGCTTTCAATTTTTAATGAAAGCCGTTTGGTTAAATTTGTTTTTTAGTACTATTCAACAATCATTTGTCTTGTAATTACCTGGTTGCTTGTGGTCAGGCGGTACTGATATACTCCTGCCTTTATACCTTTTGCTTCAAATGATACAGAATGGTTTCCGGCAGGGAGTTTTTCATCTACTAGTACACTTATTGTCCTTCCTAAAACATCTGTAATTTCCAATCTTACAGATTCTCTGTTTTGGAGGCTGAAATTGATAAGCGTATTGGCTTTAAATGGGTTCGGAATGTTCTGCATCAGCTCGTTTTGAAGATTTGTGGCTTTTTCTTCAACACCCGATACAATTCCACACTGTGCAGAGCTTGAGCCGTTTACCAAAGCGTCAGATAGGCAGTTGAGATAGCATTCCAGGTTGGTATAACCGGTTTGCCCCGTAATGCTCATTGATAAAGAGGTACCGTTGTGATCGGGCGAATTAATATTTAAACCGTGTGCGGTTTCCCAATAGTCGGGCATTCCATCGTTGTCAGTATCCATTGGTGCAGCAGGTGATGTAAGAGGTATTATAAATGCATCGTTAAAATGATCTGCTGAATCAACTGGGGCAGCGTCAGGAATGCCTGACAGGAAAGGTTTTGTTAGTCTTCTGTCCATGCTATCGCGTGGGAATGCTCCCACATTTTTATACATGTAATTTAAGATAGAATCTGTAGCCGTGTATGCAATGGCGGGGAAAGGATGTCTTGCATTCATATGAGTAGCAATGCCTCCATCAAGGTTTGGGTTATTACCTGCTTGATCGAAATCATTACAGCAATAAAATAATTGATAATCGGAATAGAGGGGGTACAAATTCATTTTGTTACCCGATGCATATATGTTATTTGCTGCAATTTCCAGCAGATTGTGTGCAATCATTCCGGAAGTATATGTTGTGCGGCCTACGCTGTAGTTGTTTATCCAGTTGAGGTTAATAAAAAAGGAATCGATTGGTACCTGTGCAGTTTGGTCAATATTGGAGTTGTACCAGATATTGATTTGCTGGTCCCACAGGAGGTTGTTTGAAAGTTCTAAATTTAACGGACGCTCTTTGCCGTATTCTGATTCGCAGCTCAATTCGGGCAAGCGGCCGCCCATACGATTCCATGTGTTGTGATGTAGGGAGATACTGTCCTGTGGATGTTCTGCAGTAGAATAGTTCATTAACATTCCGCCCAGGTAGAAATGGTCGCCTAATGTTTCGGACAGCATACAGTTCTGGAAAGTAATGCGGGATGATTGTGAAAGCTGCACCGATTCATCAATAGCATTTGCAAAAGAGCAATGATCCACTATTACATTTCTGGTTCCGTCCAATCTAAATGCATCGTCCTGAGGGTTACCGGCTATAATAGCCGGATCATGAGGACGTGAGCGCAAATGGCGTATAATAATGTTGTCGCCAGTGCCTATTGTATCGTATACTTCGTCTACTATAAACCCCCTTACAATAATTCCTCCAGGAGATGTTTGTCCGGCCAATGTGTAATCTCCGTATACTGTTTCCACATTACCATTTATAATACCGCTTACTTTAAACAGAATATAGCGAGGGCCAGGTGTAGCTAATGCTTCAGCCAGGGAACCGGGGCCGCTATCATTTAAATTGGTTACATAAATTACCTGGCCGCCTCTTCCGCCTGTAGTGGATGCACCAAAACCTTCAGCACCGGGAAAGGCCGGTATCTGTGAAACCAGACATAGTGATGTGCCTGTTAAGAGAGTCAAAAAAAGTAATAGATGTTTCATGCGTTTCTTATTTTACGCAAACATAGTAATGTTTAGGATATTTCAGAGGTTTTGGAAATAAAAATCCCCATACTGATTAAAGTATGGGGATTTTCAACAAAAATATCCAATAGAATAAAATTATTGTTTTACAAACCTGGTGTTATATATTCCATTAGTGCTTTCTACGGTTATTATATATAATCCGGGTACATAGTTTGAAACGTCAATAGCATTTGATGTATCGGTTTTCAACTTTTTGTAAACCACACGTCCGCTGTAATCATAGATTGTGATATCAGCAAGTCCTTTGTAATTAATGTTAATGATATTATCTGAAGGGTTTGGATATACATTGAGGGCAGACCCATTACTGGTTGGGCTATGTATTTCCGAAATTGCCGTAGGTACACTTCCTGTAAATGGTGTGTTTACATAGAGGCCATAATTATTGAGGGCAAAAATATAATTCTCTGCATCAAAGAAGTGCGCTTTTTTGATGGATGTGTAGATCGAAGGATATTCTGTAAATACATTTAATGTTGCCTGGGTCCAGTTTGTACCGCCATCATAAGAATAATAGTAAACGGGACTGGAAGAGGCTGTTAGCATAAGTGTATCTGCACTAAGAACATGCAGGCGTGTTGCGCTGAATGAATTAATAGTGCTTGTCAACGTAGTACCTCCCATAAAACCGTTGGTAGTTTTGTATATTTTAGTGCTGGATCCGTTACTGTTGTTGGTCACTAAATAGCCAATTGCATTACTCGCCATTTGAATGTCAGCTACTGCTTCTGTTGCAGCATTCGAAGCAATCAGGAATGTGTCTAGTATGGTTTCAGTGCCGGTTGGCGTAAACCTTGAAATTTCAATGCCTTTATTTTGAAACAGTGAGTAATCAAACCAACCACCAGCATCAATAATTTCTCCGTTTGGCTTTACCGTTTGCGAGTGAGTGCCTCCACCTGCCGTAAAATAATCAAATGTGGCTCCAAAGTCTGAAGATACTATAGGCTGTCCGGCACGTGTTTCCAAAATTATACTGTCATTATCAGAATGAGAGAATTTAATTGCATTGTACGTAAATGTGTTTGTGTAACGTTGTGTCCAGGTTTGTCCATTATCAGAACTGATAAAAATCTGGCTTTTTCTGTCACCCGCAATGAAATCCCCGTTGTTTAATATTTTCACAGCCATAATATCTTCAGATGTTGGAAGTGTTATATCAAAACCAAACGAGCAGCCTCTGTCGAAAGAACAGATTACTTTTCCACCACCTTTGCCTACAAGTCCAATGTTGCCTTTAAAATACAAATCAAATATGGTGTTGTTTTCCAAGGTTTTTGGAAACATGGCACTCCAGGTAGCTCCATCGTCTGTTGATTTGTAGTTGGGCCAGATGAATAGGTTATCACCTATGTAGTCTCCTGGGCCAGTGGCTGTGTTGTCTTTCATCTGCCATGTAGCACCGCCATCAGATGTATGATAGTTCTGCAAAGGTGTGCATATAAACATTTCAGCAGTGTCCTTAATAGTTATGCTTTGTAACGTAGCTGGAAAGGCATGATTGGACCATGTTTGACCGCCATCAAAAGATTTATATAAATGTGAATCAGTGGCCACAACAAGCGTGTCTTCTCCAACCATCACCATCTCTTTAAAATTACCATTCATTGAGCCGGTAAAGGGAACATTTGTGAAAGTCTGACCACCATCAGAGGATGTAAAATTGAAGCTTGCTCCGGTAAGAATAAATACTTTGTTGTTTTTTGCTGCCATTGCATTGGTGCCGCTACCGGCATCCAGGGTCATGGTCCATGTAGTGCCATCTGCAGAAAAATAAAAATCTTTCAGGAAAGCCTGGTACGCCAGATAACCAGCACCTGTATTTATTACCTGTATAAAGCCGGATGGTGCGCCACTTACTTCATTGAGTGTCTGCCAACCGTCAGTAGTTTTGTATACCTTGCTGGAAGAGGTATATAGCATCACACCTTCCATGGGGTTTTTCATAACGAAAGGTCCGAGATATTTTCCATAATCAACAGTGTTCAGGTATTTCCATACTTTAGTTACAGGATTTACCAATGCCATGCGGCTAAAGTCATCAGATACGTTTACCGACATATATACCGAATCTTCGTTATACACATAAGCACTGGTATTATACTGTTGCAGGTGTATTCCTGTTTGGGCTTTAACACCTAAGGCCAGGCTCAGAAATGCAATTCCAAGGTATGTTTTTTTCATTTGTATTTTTGTTTTACAGGTTATACGATAATCATTTTTTTATAATTGTGAATTCTACTCTTCTGTTTTCTCTTTTTCCTTCTTCTGTATCATTCGTGGCAACAGGTTTGTTTTTTCCAAATCCCTCACTGCTTAATCGTTCGGCAGTAATTCCCTGTGAAATTAAGTAATCAACAACCGCTTTTGCCCTGTTAGCGGATAATTGCATGTTAATATCATCTGCGCCTACATTGTCTGTATGGCCTGCAATTGCAATCTGCATGGTAGGATTGTTTTTTAGTAGTTCGGCCACACGATTGAGCTCAATAAATGATTCATTTTTTAGCTCCCACTTCCCGGTGTTAAAAAATATGTTGTTCAAACGAATTACTTCACCTGTTTGTATTGGTACGAGATAAAGATCCTGAACCATTTCTTTATATTCTTTTAAATCGCTTAAGTCGAGGTTTTCACTTACTGCATAATATCCTGGTGCTTCTGCCCTATAACCATAGGTGTGTCCGTATGGAAGTATAATCTGGTATTCACCATTGCTGACATTGGAGTTGGCTATGCCTGCTTCTTTGCCTTCCGGTAAATAGTGGTATTTAATATCGGCAGATACAGGCTGCTTTGTTTTTGCATCCAGCACTTTTCCCGTTATGAGCACAACTGGTTTTGGTTTTACTTCTTCGGCAAGTTTTATTTTAACTATATCGGTTCCACCCAGTGAATTTTTTCCGGAAACCATGTAGGCATAATTTCCCGATGCTGGTATCGTATAGTAGGCATCCCACTCAGATGAATTCACTGAAGGCCCAAGGTTTACTGGTGCCGACCATTTTTTCCAGCTATCATCCAGTCTGCGGCTCATGTATATATCATTGCTCCCATATCCACCTGGCCGATCACTTGAAAAGTACAGGGTTATGTTATCGGCTGCAAGAAAGGGTGCCATTTCATAATAAGCCGTATTGATATCAGCTCCCAGCGGTTCTGGTGCCGACCAGGTGTTATCTTTCTGAAAAAAACTTACATACAGATTGTAGTTACAGTTTTTTTCATCTTCTTCCGAAAGATAAAACAACATTGTTTTGTTGTCGCTGCCGATACATATTCCTGCACTTTTACCATTCGACATTCTTTCGTATTTTTTTACATTAATTCCCTCTGGTTCGCTCCACCCGTCTTTCAAAAGATGTGTTGATGAAAACCCGCTTCCTTTAAAACTTCCTTTTTTAAAGTCTCCCCGAATGATCCTTGTATTACCATCCGCACTTTGGTAAAAAACCGAGTTATACCAGGTTTTGTTAAACGGTGGACCAAGATGTTTTGCGGTGCCCCATGTACCGTTGTTCTCCAGTTTACAATACCATATATCCTGGGTTTTTTCGGGCATCAGTGTGTTCTGAGGATGGTTTACACGAACAAAGAATAGTTTTTTTCCATCAGGTGTAATGTAGGGTGCAAGTTCATCGTATTGAGAATTTACCTGAGGGCCGGCATTCTCAATGTTTTGAGCAGCACAAACATTGTAAACAATCAGGAAACAGAAAAAAATATTTCTCATCCTCAAAATTATTCGGTGGTGCGGTTTTCAGTTTCTGGTTTTGTATAACCCAGTTTAGGTGATTTTTTTCTCAGGATGCAGATAGTCCAGGTTCCTGCAACGTATATCCCGTCATAAGGGCGAATACCGGCTTCAGCACCTATTACTATACCTCTAATTTTAACATCCAGGTTTTGTACTTTGCGTAATTCCATCGGCATGGCTTGTATCCCTACCCTCCATCCAATGGGTCCGGCACCTATAACAGATTTGTAGTCTACTCCCTGGAAGCGTGCAGCCTGTATGGGAACTATAAGAAGATCTGCATAGAACTTCATTCGCTTTGATTTTGCTGCAATGCCGTCAGTATCTGTATTGATAAAAATATTGTGGGTGCTGGATTGGAATAGTCCCACATATACACCCCTCATGCTGTAGTTAATGATGTCCGGAGTTATAGTAGGGTAAGCATCGGTTCCAAAAGCCCCGCCAATGCTGTATAAGCCGCCTCTCGCACCTAGGGCCGAAATTCGGGTTGCAGGAACTGCTATGGATTTTGTGGTTGTTACTTTTTTCCCTTCGCTGTTATAGCCTGTGGATTGAGACAGGATAATATTTGTCTTTTTGGATTTGGTCTTTTTTATTAAGGAGTAAGACCCTCCCAGTTCAATCTGGTGGTGGTTTTTAATATCAGGACCACCAACGAGCTTGCCCATTGTTAGCCAGCCGTATCTCAATACAGCCTCTGCGTTAATTCTCTCTTTGTAATCGGCTGTTGCCCAAACGCCTGAACTAAAGCTGAGCCCATGAATGTTTTTAAAACCGATATCAAAGTTCATTAGTTCAACACCTACCCATAAATTAGTTACATCTTTCGGATCGTCTTTAAGTATTTTATAATTTACCATTTGTGCTTTTGAAGTTAATTGAAGCACTGTAATAAGAATAAGGGAAAAAAGAAATCTGGAAGTAAGGTTTGTATTCATAGCTGTTTTTTTAAGAATTTTTAACCATCGCATACATGCGATTTGAACTGATACAAAAGTCTTAAAACCAGGAAAGCAGTACAATCCGTACGGAAGGGTAATTTTATATCCGTGCCAGTACGTAGATGGTGGTATTAATCGATGAGTTTATTCTCTATGGCGAACTTAATAAGGCCTACAACGGTTTTGGTATTTACCTTTTGGAATATGTTTTTCCGGTGAGTCTCAACCGTCCGTTCGCTGATAAACAGTGCCTCTCCTATTTGTGCATTGCTATATTCTTTGGCAATCAGCTGAATAATTTCTTTTTCACGCTTTGTAAGATGGATTTCAACCGCGGGTTCCTTTTTCTGATTGCGATCATTCATGGATTTCATGATTTCTGCCGCAACTTCGTCACTGAAAAACATTCCACCCGAAGCAACTTTTTGCAATGCATTCAACAGTTCTTCTTTTCCTGTGTTTTTCAGTATGTAACCGGATGCTCCTGCATCCAGCATATCGGATATGGCAGGTTGCCCGTTAAACATGGAAAGTGCAATCACTTTCACAGATGGGTATTTTCTTTTTACTTCACGGGTAAATTCAATGCCGTTCATTCCCGGCATATTGATATCGCTGAGTATTATATCAGGAGTGTTATTTTCGATAAGCTGTAAGGCTTGTACGGCATCCTGGGCAGTGCCGCATAATTTATACTGATGCTCATTTTGCAACAGCGCTTTTAAACCATCAATCAGCATTTGATGATCGTCCAGTATAAATATTTTAAAGGTTTCCTTAAGCATTTACAGCTTAAAGATAGTGTTTTTTCAACGGTATTTCTATAGTAATTGTTGTTCCATTATTTGGTTGGGAATCAATGTTTAAGGTTCCATTTAGATAGGCTATCCTGGAGCGGATGTTTTTCAGTCCGATACCCTCTTTTTTTAATTCACCCTGATTAAACCCTATACCGTTATCTTCGACCATCAGTACAAGCTCATTTTCGTGTTGTATAAGTTGTATGTTTACCAGGCTTGCCTGTGCATGCTTTAAAACATTATTTACGGCCTCCTGTACCACCCTGAAAAGAATTATCTCAGTAGTGCTTTCAAGCTGGCTGCCAAGCCCATGTGCCTCAAAATCAATTGTTAGTTTGCCCGGAACCTGCAACCTGTTCAGAAAATCACGCAGAGCGGGTTCTAACCCTGCCTGCATCAATGCTCCGGGTATCATGCTGTGGGAAACATGGCGCACCTCCTTTACGGAATCATCAATAATATTAAGGGCATTGCTCATCAGTTTTTTTTCATCCTCATTTTTCAGGTGCAGCAACGACTCAAGGTTGCTGAGATTCAGTTTAACGGCAGACAGGTGCTGTCCAATGCCATCATGGAGTTCGCGTGCTATGCGCGCACGTTCATTTTCTTCCGCTTCAATTACTGCTTTAGAACGCAACTCCTGCTGCCTCAGCAGTTCCTGGCTTAAGATTGATTTTTGTTTGAATTTATACCGGGCATACAGCAAATAGAAAATAATACAGATACCCAAAATACAAATCAGCAGGATGGTGCGTTGGTTTTTCTGTTTTGTAAGTTCCAGCTGGTTGTTGTTTATTTCCAGATCTTTCCGTGTTATCTCCAGATCTTTTTTCTCTGTTTCATACCTGGTTTGCATCTCTGCAATTTTTGATGCGCTCTCTTCAGAATAAATGGTGTCATTCAGTTTTGCATATTTTTCCAAATATTCAAGTGATTTCTGGTAATTGCTGAGTTTTTTATAATCATGTGAAAGTTCGGCATAAATTTTTTTTAATCTTTTCTTCGCTTTCAGCTGATTGGCCAGTTCCAGGGCTTTTAAGTTATATTCAATGGCCGTTTTATAATCTCCCTTTTTACCATAATCAGCTGCAATCATGCAATAAGAGTTTGCCATTCCCAGCTTGTCGTTCAGTTTTGACCGTATGGCAAGCGATTGAAGCTGGTATTCAATGGCAAGATCATATTTTTTAAAGCCACCATAAATAACGCCTATATCACTCAAGGTAATGCCTTGTCCGTATAAATCATTGTTGTGTTGCTTTGTTACCAGGGCCTTTTTTACATATTCAAGTGCTAAGGCGTATTCCTTCATGTATCCATAAGTGAGTCCGATATTATTCTGTGAAACACCAATACCATACTGATCATTAATCTGTTCTCTCATTTTTAATGCCCTGATATGGTAGTCAAGCGCTTCTTTGTATTTTTTTAGATCAGTATATATCAGGCCGATATTGCTCAGTGTATTGGCAACACCTTTTTTGTTGTCAATGTCTTCAAACAGTTTCAGTGATTTCAGATAATAGTCAAGGGCGTTGTCGAATTCTCCCTTGTTCCAATGCACAAGGCCAATGTTGTTCAGGGTGTTGGCCATCTGCTTTTTATTATTGAGCTTTGTGCTCAGCTCAAGGGAAAGGCCGTAATTGTATAGCGCGGAATCGTATTTACCGGTAACATCGTGAACAATACCAATATTATTGTAGGCTTTTACAATGCCTATTTGAAAGTTCAGGGTTTTGCTAAGTTCAATTGCCTGTCTGGCAAATTCAATGGCTTTGGGGCCGTTGCTTTCAAAATACTGCATACTTAACTTATTCAGTATGTTTACCTTGTTTGTATCTGTGGCTGTTTTAAGGCTTTGTTCAAGGCTGTCAGCTTGAGAAGCGGATTTGGACGTACTTATGAAATTAAGAATGAAGAAAAACAGTAAAATAACTCTGAGTATTATCATATAGCAATAATGTTACAATTATCGTTTGTCCGTTGTGGTGCATTACAAAACTAAATGATATTTTTGTATATATACAACCAAAACTCTTTTAAATGGCAACTTCTTTCGCGGTAATAACAGGAGCATCTTCGGGCATAGGGCTGGAGCTTGCAGAGCTATTTGCAAAAAATAAGGTTAACCTGGTGCTTGTGGCCCGAAGTGAGTCCAAGCTAAAGGAGCTGGCAGAAAAATTGCAAAAGCAGTATGCTGTGAAAGTACATTTGCTTGCTAAAGATTTGAGTAATTACGACACTGCCAAAGAAGTGTTTGACTGGTGTGGTTCACAGGGTGTTACTGTTGATTTTTTGGTAAACAATGCCGGTTTTGGTGATTTTGGGATGTTTTCCGAAAGCAGGTGGGACAAGCAGCTTCAAATGATTAACCTGAACATTACGACACTCACTTACCTTACTCATTTGTTTTTACCTTCCATGGTTAACCGAAAAAATGGCAGGGTGTTGAATGTTGCTTCTACAGCCGCATTTCAACCCGGACCATTGATGGCAGTTTATTATGCTACCAAAGCGTATGTATTGCATTTTAGTGAGGCTGTTGCCAACGAACTTTCGGGTACGGGAGTTACAGTTACTGCTTTATGCCCGGGCGCAACGGAGAGTGGGTTTCAGGCTGCTGCTGATATGCAGGAGAGTAAACTGGTGAAAGGGAAGAAGCTGCCTACTTCAAAAGAAGTTGCCGAGTATGGTTATAGGGCAATGATGCAGGGCAAAGCTGTGGCTATACACGGAACGGTGAATTATTTAATGGCAAATAGTGTACGATTTACACCAAGGGGATTGGTGACAAAAATAGCGCGAATGGTACAGGATAAATCGAACTAAATAGATGCAATATTATAGTCTTAATAAACAATCTCCTGCTGTAAGTTTCAGGGAGGCCGCTATTAGTGGACAAGCACCGGACAAAGGGTTATATTTTCCTGAAACTGTACCTGTTCTGTCCGCTTCGTTTTTTGAGAAACTAAAAACGCTTTCTAAGGCAGATATTGCTTTTGAGGTGATAAAACCTTACGTAGGGAATACTATACCGGATGCTGATTTATATACCATCTGTAAGGAAACGGTAGATTTTGAATTCCCATTGAAAAAAATAAACGAGTCGGTTTATTCGCTTGAGCTGTTTCATGGACCAACCCTTGCATTTAAGGACGTTGGCGCACGTTTTATGAGCCGCTGCCTCGGCCATTTTTCAAAAAGCAGTGATAAGGAAGTAACGGTTCTTGTTGCCACTTCAGGTGATACCGGCAGTGCAGTTGCCAATGGTTTCTTGGATGTAAAAGGTGTTAATGTTGTGATATTGTACCCGTCCGGGAAGGTAAGCAGGATACAGGAATTACAGTTGACTACGCTTGGCAGGAATATTACGGCACTTGAAGTGCAGGGCACTTTTGATGATTGTCAAACCATGGTAAAGCAAGCGTTTTCGGATGGGGAACTGAATAAAAAATTATCACTTACCTCTGCAAATTCAATAAATGTAGCGCGCTGGCTCCCGCAACAATTTTACTATTTTTATGCACTGCAGCAATGGCCTTATGAATTTGAGCCGGTGATCAGCGTTCCCAGCGGTAATTTTGGAAATCTTTGTGCAGGTCTCGTAGCGTATTTTTCCGGTGCTCCTGTAGCACATTTTATTGCTGCATGCAATTCCAATGATGTGTTTTCAGAGTATATTCTCAATAGAGTTTTTAACCCGAAAACAGCAGTGGCTACAATTTCCAATGCAATGGATGTGGGTAATCCCAGTAATTTTGTTCGTATGCTGGAACTGTTTTCACACCAACATTCCCGGATTAAGGAAATGATAAGCAATTGTTCTGTAACGGATGCAAAAACTTCTGCAACAATTGCGGGTGTATACCATGAAAACAATTATTTGCTTGAGCCTCATGGAGCAGTTGCTTATGCGGCTCTTTTGGAATACCTTGAAAAGCACCCATCACAAAAAGGAATAATACTTGAAACAGCTCATCCTGTGAAGTTTGACGATGTTGTGAAAAAAATTATTGGTGAGGGTGCTGTAAAAATACCTGCTTCTGTTGAACATCTTCTTCAGCTTCAGAAAAGAAGTATTGTTATAAATCCTGTTTTTAGCGATTTAAAAGAATTTTTATTACACCAATAATTTTTCTAAATAGTTTTAATTCGTAGGTTCGCCAGGAATGGCTGGAGCTGCTTGTGTTTCAAGAGCTATTGTTTCCCTGCTTCTCACAATAGAATATTTTTTAATAAAGAAAAGGTAATAATAAAGAACTATCAGTAGTCCGAGAAGACAAAGGTAAAAGCCCGACCCCAGCCCAATTGTATATTCAATATTTCCTAATGTGCTCAGGTAAGATGAGCCAAAGGCTGAAGTGCCTTCACCACTAAATGCATCCATTGTTTCAGCTTGTTTTGAACTAATTGTATATTCAAGAAATATATAAAATATAAGAAGCAGCGCAATAGCAACGCTTGCCGATAGTATGGAAATTTTTTTTCTCAGCATCTCCAGTTTTATGAAAAACTGGAACACCAGTCCTGCAAGGATTGTAATAAAAACAGCAAACAACAGCAGTCGCATCCACACTGGTTTTTCGCTGGAGCTTCCATAAAGTGTGCTTATACCGGAATAGTCCTGGCTGCCATAACCGTAAGCATCGGATTTTTCACTTTTATCAAACGAATTGGTCAGGATTTTATAACCCTGAATAGTATACACAAGCTGGTCCTGCATCACCAGAGGTTTTAATTCTTTTGTAGTTTTATCGTTGCATGTTACCAGTAAAAAGGGTAGGAGGAAAGCAACTAAAGAAATACTAAAGCCGAACTTTGGAATATGCATGAGTTTGATATTAGAGTTGTTTCATTATTTTTTCATCCAGCCAAGAATGTAGTCTGCTACTTCCTGCCAGTTCTCCTGGCCGCAGATATAGTGTGTCCTGCCTGGAAATTCTTTAAATTCTTTTTTGCTGTTTGTATCTTTGTAGGCCTCGAAATTGGTTCTGTTCAATGACGAAGGGATAATATTGTCCTTTTCCCCCGCAATAAACAGCAATGGCGCATGTGCTTTTTTAAAATCAATGTAGCCATCATTTTTTGTACTGCTGCGCGGAATGTTGCGGCTTTCAGGGACAACAGATTCATTGTATATTTTTGCCGTTTGCTCCAGTGTGAGTGTATTGCAAAATGCATACTGAAACCACTTAATACTTGGTAAACAAACCGAATTTCCTTTGAACGGGTTTATCGTTGGAAAATTTGATTTCAAAAAACTCCATTTGAAACTTATGATTCCTTTTGGTGGCGCTGTATCTATACATACTCCAGCTACACCCTTGCCCATATTGATCAGTTTCTGTACTGCAAGTCCTCCCATGGAATGTCCAATAAGAATAGGCTTTTCTGGAAGTTTGTCGATAAATGCAGCGAGGCTGTCAATTACCTGGCCAAAGGTAAGCTTTCCTAATGCCTGGTTTACATTTTTTCTTAACTCTTCCGGTTTTCCTTCGTGATAAGGATAAGCAGGCGTATAGCAGGTGTATCCCTGTGCTTCAAAATGTTTTTTCCATTCTGCCCAGCCTTGTGGGTTTTGAAACAAGCCATGAATAAATACAATAGTTTTACTTTGTGTGCTTATCGGTTGAGTAGTACCCATAGATATGATAATAGAATTAAAAAAGAGAAAACAGGAAACAAGTACAACCCGGTGTAGCTTCATATTCAAATTTATGAATATTCTATTGTTCTTCCCTGCGATTGCGCTTTATTATTACAAAAATCCGGAACACGGCATAAACAAGCAGTATGCCGCCAACCGCTTCACGGTATACCGGGAATGTTTCAATTGCTGCATCTGTAAATAAAAATACCAGTGCAATGACAATATAAAGCGCCACCATTACAAAGCTGAAATAGTAGCTTACTTTTTTTAGTGGTGAAGTATTGTTAGAAAGCATGGCGTTTTTGCATAAAACATCAAATCCTAAATTCTAGTATCAAACTGATGTTAGAATTTAGGATTTGAAATTCAGAATTTTTAATTCTTTTTTATCTGATTGTAAATTTAATCGGTAAGTTATACTGTACAGATACTGCACGTCCGTTCTGCTTACCAGCACCCCATTTCGGCATTGATTTCACAACCTGAAGGGCTACTTTGTCGTAACCTGGCCCACCGGAAACACCTCTCAATACTTTTGCATCCGTAACGTTGCCTTCTTTGTCAACAACGAAGGTAACATAGCAGGTTCCGGAAATACCGGCTTCTTTCTCCATCTGAGGATACCCGATAGCTTCAATCTTATCTTTAATCCATTTCATCATGGCTGCTGCACCGCCTGGAAATTCAGGCATCTGCTCTACAATGGTAAAAATTTCCTCTTTTACGGGCTCAACTACACCAGTTCCTTCTTCAGGAATGATGATTTGATCGTCTCCGGAACCTTCTTGTGTAACCTCGGCAACTTGTGGAGTCTCTTCCGTTTGGATTGGAGGTGGTTCATCGATTACCTCGTCATCCGTTACTACAGGTGGTGTAAACTTTACCGTTTCCATAACCGGTGGTGGTGGCGGTGGTGGTGGTGGTGGTTCATTCGGATCCAACGGAGGAGGTTCCATGATCACAACCGTTTCGCTTACCGGAAGCTCAACTTCTTCACCAGCATTCTGTTTTATCCAGTTCAGAATCATCGGGAAGCAAACTGCCAGAAGGAATGATAATGAAGTAATAATTAATGCAATGGTTACCGTACGGTTGTATTTCTGGCGCAAATCATACGCCCCGTATGTCTTGTTTTTATTCTCAAAGACAAGCTCGTTACGCGTTTCAGCAATAACATTTGTCCAGTTATTAAATAATGGATTTCCCGCCATTGTTATTTTGTATTTTCAGCGTTTAATAATTCTAATTCTGTAGGCATCATGTCTACAACAGCATACTTACCTATCAGGCAAACATTTAATTCGTCAATCAAATCCACCACGTTTTTATAAGTAGCCTGGTCATCTGCTTTAATCAGTACAGTAAGAGCGTCTTTGTGGCCTTTTACTTCATTGAGCATCCTTTTAAGGGTAGTGTCGGCCTTTATTTCCTTTCTTTTGTACTTATCCTCCAACTCATGGATTTCCTTAAGGGTTGGTTCGTATCTTTCCAGTAAAAGCTTGTGAAGCCCGTCTTTTGAAAAGTTGGTTTTTGATAAGGTTGTTGGAGGCATACCATCCTTATTGTTCGGTGGATAAAACTCTCCGTTGTAGTAATAAAGTCCATCATCTTTCGTCATTATAAAAGTGATAGCGTTTTTTACTTTGATTTGGTTTTCCTTCTTTTCAGGATCAACCGGGAAAGTCAGCTCCATTGCTTTCGGCTTACTGAACGTAGATGTAAGTACGAAGAATGTAAGCAGTAAGAACGCCAAATCCACCATTGGCGTCATGTCTATTCGGGTTGATGATTTCTTGGCGCGTTTCTTACCATGTTTGCCACTGCCACCACCATCATCGGTGTTTACTTCTGCCATTTCTAAATGCTTTTATAAGATTTTTACTAGTTCTTATTTATACTTAACAGATGCGTTAAAAATTCAAATTCCATAACAGATTTTAAATTTTTTTATTCATCTCCTTTTTCAAGGTTGGTGATCAGGTTGAATTTATAAATCTTCCTGTCGGTGAACACTTTAATAACTTCTTTTACACGGATATAGTTTGCTTTTCCGTCAGCTTTGATTGCAAAGCGCAGTGGTTCGTATTTGAACTCACGCCCGGCAGCTTCTGCTTTGTTTTTTTGTTCCTGTGCTTGTTTCGCAGCTTCTATTTGGCCGAACTGGATCCAGTCACCCAATTGGTTATGCAAAGAGTCGGTCGGGATTCCAGGCGACTTTACAGCCATACGGGCATTCTCGTCCATATTGATATAATCTTTAAGCAAAGCCCCGCTGTACCCCGGAACCGGAACAATAGGTACTCCAAAGCTGGTCATCTTGGCAAATTCTGCCTTTTCCTTATCTGTAAAAGTAACTTTATATTGAGCAGCCATTCTGTCAAGCGTCCTGATGCGCACATCATAGTTGTTAACGTTGAAGAAAGCGTGGCCCTGATCGTCAACACTGATCATGATCACATTTTCAGGTAACAGCTTATCCGAAGTAGATGATGGTGTGTCAACAACAACAGGTTCAGAAACTCTTGCAGAGGCCGTAAGCATAAAGAAGGTAACCAAAAGAAAAGCCAAATCCACCATTGGGGTCATGTCCAGCGAGGGATTGCTTTTGGGCATCTTAATTTTAGGCATGTCTTGTTGTATTTTAATTAATTATAATAATACGAAAATTGGTTACGGATAAACGAATTGTTACGAATTTACTAAACAGAATAGCTAAAACAGTTGTAAGTCCGTTTCATAAATTCGTTTTTTATTCGTTATTAGTAACCTCTATTTGTGAGCGCTAACAGATTGAACGATAGTAAAACCAGCCTCGTCCATGCTGAAAGTGATAGCGTCAATTTTGTTGGTGAAGTAGTTGTACATGATAATACCAACAACCGAACCAATGATACCGATAGCTGTATTGATAAGCGCCTCAGAAATACCTGTTGCAAGAGCAGTAGTATCAGGGGCACCAGCTTGCGACATCGCAGCAAATGAACGAATCATACCCAATACCGTTCCGATTAGTCCCCATAGCGTAGCAATAGTAGCGCAGGTAGAGATAACAGAAAGGTTTTTAGAAAGCATTGGTAATTCAAGAGCGGTTGCTTCTTCAATTTCTTTCTGGATAGCAGCTACTTTGCTTTCTTTGTCCAAAGAGTTGTCGTTGTGCAATGCTCTTAGCTTTTCAACACCGGCACGTACAACGTTAGCCAGCGAACCTTGCTGTTGATCGCAGGCAGCAATAGCTTCATCAAACTTGTCAGCTGCAATCAAAGCTTTGATGTTGCGGATAAAATTTTCAGCACGGCCTTTACCTTTTGAACGGGCAATGGTCATTAAACGCTCAATAGAGAAAGTGATAATAATTAAAAAGATAGCCATAAGGATAGGTACGATAAAACCTCCTTTGTACATCATTCCAAGATAATCACCTTGTTTCGGATGTCCTTCTGCGTCAAAATGCGATGGGTCGCCAAGGATAAAAACATAAATAAGAATCCCTACTCCTACACAGATTAAAATAGCTAAGGATGCAAATAGTGATTTGAATACGCTAGGTGAATTTTGTTTGCTCATTGCTGTTAATTTTAAGGTTAATTTTAAGTTTTAAAGTTTAAATTGAAAGTGTTCTGCTTTTAAATTCTTTTATTGTTTTTCTTCCTTTCAAAAACAAGGCTTCAAACATACTAAATCTATTTTGAAAGTAAAAATTTTAAAAGATTAACTAATTATTAATAAATACCGGCAACTTGTGAACGCAAAGTAAATAACAATATTGCCAGGATAATCAATGGTTTATTAAATGGCTGTTTTTGAAGTGTAAAAGGCGGTTTTTACATATTGGTTTTATTCCCCTTTTTTCCTTTTTTCTTTCAGGTAAGTGCTTATTAGCGGTATTAACGTGATGATTACCAGTCCGATAACGATATAGCCTACATTTTTTTGCACCCATTCATACGTGCCAAGGTAATAACCGATGCTTGCAAGCAAACCAATCCAGGCTATAGCCCCGGCAATATTGTAAAGCATGAATTTTTTGAAATCCACACGAATCACCCCTGCCAATATGGGGGCAAAAGTGCGGATAATGGGTAAAAAGCGCCCTATTATTAAAGTTTTGCCACCATTGTCTTTATAGAACTTTTCAGTAACAATCAGGTACTGTTTTTTAAAAATCAGGGAGTCTTTGCGATGGAACAGTGGAGGGCCAACTTTGTGGCCGAACCAGTAACCGGCTATATTGCCTAAAATGGCTGCCAGTGAAAGGAGCAGGATCAAAACAAAAATATTTACATCAAGCACTTCCGGTTTGGAAACACAAATAAGGCCCGAAATGAATATGAGTGAATCACCAGGTAAAAAGAAGCCGATAAGCAGTCCGGTTTCGGCAAACACAACAAACAACAACAGGGCCAGTCCACCATACTGTATGATAGATTGCGGGTCCGTAAGCTGTTTTAAGAAATCCAGCATAGTTAAGTCCGGGTAGGTTTATTAAAGTTGCGTATAAATTCACATACCAGCCCACCCGGGAAAGGTATTAATCTAATTTTATTTTGTCGATATCCTGCGGAGTATTATAGGGATGTAATTCTCCTTCCCACTTCGACACCACTGCAGTTGCTACTGCATTTCCAACCACGTTGGTGGCAGAGCGGCCCATATCCAGAATCTGATCGATGCCCAATAATAATAATAGGCCTTCAACCGGGATATTAAAATGCTGGAGCATACCGGCAATTACAACCAGTGAAGCTCTTGGTATACCAGCCATTCCTTTGCTGGTTATCAACAATATCAGGAGCATTACTATCTGGTCACTTACACTCATATCAATGCCGTAAGCCTGGGCAATAAAAACGGTTGCAAAAGTCATGTACATCATGGAACCATCCAGGTTAAAAGAATACCCTAGCGGTAGTACAAAGCTGATGATGCGGTTCCTGCATCCGAATTTTTCAAGCGATTCGATGGTTTTAGGCATAGCAGCCTCCGAGCTGGCAGTGCTGAAAGCCAATAAGATAGGCTCTTTAATATGGTTGAGCAGCCTGAAAAAGTTGATTTTTAAAAGGAAACAGATAAGAAATAATATAATAAAAATAAAAGAGAGCAAACCGAGGTAAAATGTTCCTATAAGGTATAAATATCCTGTAAGTACCCCCAGTCCCTGTTTTGCTACAACGGCTGAAATAGCCCCAAATACACCAAAAGGAGCAAAAGCCATTACATAATTGGTTACCTTAAACATAATGTGGGAAATGGAGTCGAAAAAATCGACAACTATTTTGCCGCCTTTACCGATGGAAGCGGTAGCAATACCAAAAAACAGGGCAAATACAACAATGGGCAGTATTTCATTTTTTGCCATCACGCCTACAATGCTGTCAGGGATAACGTGTTCAATAAAATTTTTTGCATCAAATCCTTTGCTGGCTTCTATTCCCGTTGCTGCATTGGCAGGCGGTAGTTCCAGCACCATTTGTTTACCAGGCTCAAAAAAGTTGACAAGCATTAGTCCTAATAATAGCGAAACAATGGCAGCAGCAGTGAAATACAATAAGGTTTTGATTCCAATCCGCCCTACCGATTTAAAATCCCCTACTTTGGCAACACCTACAACAAGCACTGAGAATACAAGTGGCGCAATGATCATTTTAATCAGGCGCATGAATATGTCGCTGAGTATGTGCAGGCCGGGAGCCACATCTTTCCAGAAATACCCTACCAGTATCCCTAAAAACATTCCTAAAAAAATCTGGACAATTAAACTGGGCTTTTTAAATTTCATCAGGCTTTTTTGTTTAACAGGAAACAAATATACGGTTTGTATTATAAATGGGGACAAAGCGGTTTATTGCCGTGTAAAGTATAACACCAAGGCCACAGAGCAAGCACAGATTTACACAGAGAGGGTTAATAGTACAGGTCGTCCGACTTCACACGCAGGTATTTGCGCACAGCAAGTGCCGTGCTGATTCCCGAGATAATAATCCCGATAACTGTAACCATCCCAAAGAGGGTGGCAAGCATGGTTTCGTCCTGAAGCTCTACGAGCTCAGGAAGCTGCTTTTGCGCAAAATACAGCACTCCAATGAGCATGAGTATGGCAATAACAGCACCATAAATACCATGTTTAATGCCTTTCAGCACAAAAGGCCAGCTTACAAAACTCTGTGTGGCGCCAACAAGTTGCATTGTCCTGATAATGAATCGTTTGCTGTAGATTGAAAGCCTTATGGTATTGTTGATAAGCGCTATGGCAATTACCATCAGCAGGCTGCTGAAAGCTAAGATTACAAGCCCTATTTTCTGTACGTTCTCATTGATCATGCTTACCAGCGATTTCTGGTAGACCAGCTCTTTTACCAGCTTGCTGTGCAGTATTTCCTGCTCTATCCATGCAATGCTGTCGGTATTGGCATAAACCGCCTTCAAGTGGACATTAATAGAAGGAAGCAGGGGGTTGTAGCCCAAAAAAGCAATAAAGTCTTCGCCTAAATCTTCCTGAAGGCGTTTGGCAGCATCTTCCTTATTGATAAATTCTGTTGATTTTACATAATCAGATGCATCCAGCGTTTTTGTAAAGTGTTGAATGTCCACTTCTTTGGCATTGTCGTTCAGGATAATCTGTATGCCAATGTTTTCTTTCAGGTTGTCGGAAAGCTTGCTGGTGTTGAGTACAATAATTCCTAACAGGCCAAGCATAAACAATACCAACGCCAGGCTAACTACTGTAGTAATTGTAGAGCCTACGAATTTGCGTTCTGCTTTTTTCTTTTCTGCCACCTTGTTGGGATTTGTGTGTGCTAAATTAGGGCTAATCCTTTAGCGTAAACAGTAAAATCATTTTTGAAATAAACAACTGAACGTTAATAACTCGGAAATGGCTTGGGGGATTGAGTTATTAGGTTATTTGTTATCAGTTATTGGTTAATAGTTATTGGGTTAATAGGTAAAGGTTAGTAGTTATAGGTTAATAGTATTGGCCGTTAATAGTTATAGGTTAATAGTTATCGGGTTATTAGTGATCTGTTACTAGCTGGGGTTATTGTGTTGTAGTTATTAACTCATTGGTTCATTGGCAATAGTAGTATATAAGGTGTGAGTTACATTCAATAGCTAATAACCTGGTAACTCAGTAAACTCTGTAACCCAATCCCCTAATAACTAATAACGGATAACTATTAACCCAATAACCCATTACCTATTACCCTAATAACCAATGAACCAATAAACTAGTCTGACTAATTCGTATCTTCGCACCTGCTAAAAAAGTTTATAAAAAATGGAATACAATTTCAGAGAAGTAGAAAAAAAATGGCAGGAACACTGGGCCAAGAATAAAACCTATAAAACGGAGAACAGCTCTTCCAAACCTAAATATTATGTGCTGGACATGTTCCCGTACCCAAGCGGGGCTGGCTTGCACGTTGGGCATCCGTTGGGATATATTGCTTCTGATATTTTTGCGCGCTACAAACGCCTGAAAGGTTTTAATGTATTACATCCGATGGGGTATGATTCATTTGGTCTTCCGGCTGAACAATATGCCATTCAAACCGGCCAGCACCCTGAAATTACTACCAAAACCAATATTGCACGTTACCGTGAACAGCTGGATAAAATAGGCTTTTCATTCGACTGGGACAGGGAAGTGAGAACCTCCGATCCGAGCTATTACAAATGGACCCAATGGATTTTTATTCAGTTATTCAACTGCTGGTACAATAAAAAAACGAACAAGGCGGAGAAAATAGAAACGCTTGTTAAAACTTTTGAAACTACCGGTTTTAAAGGTACCGAAGATGATATTTTAACCGGTGATTTGGAAGTTTACCACGATGGTTTTACCGCTGAAGAATGGAGCGGTTTTTCAGAAGCTACTAAAGAGCAGGTTCTGCAACAATTCCGACTTGCTTACCTGAGTGATACCATGGTGAACTGGTGTCCGCAACTGGGTACCGTGCTTGCCAATGAAGAGGTGAAAGATGGTGTTTCTGAGCGTGGGGGCTATCCGGTGGAACGTAAGCTGATGAAGCAATGGAGCCTGCGTATTACGGCTTATGCCGATAGATTACTAAATGATTTGGAAGGTATTGACTGGACGGAAAGTATTAAAGAAGCGCAGCGTAACTGGATAGGGAAGTCGGTAGGAACCAGCATCCGTTTTAGCCTCACCCCTGGCCCCTCTCCAAAGGAGAGGGATAACACGCCTGGCTATCAAACAGCAAATAAGGCAATATGGGAACGATTGAAATCCAATTCGAGAGAAAATAGGAAAAATCAAACAGAAGCAGAAGAGCTTCTTTGGGAGCAAGTGCGAGATAGGAAGCTGGGATATAAAATCAGGAGACAGCACGCTGTTGATCAATTTATAGCAGATTTTATTTGTTTGGAACAAAAACTAATTATTGAAGTTGACGGTGAAATACATAACTATCAGCAGGAGTATGACGAGGGAAGGACTTATCTTTTGGAAGAAATTGGTTATAGAGTAATCAGATTTACAAATAATTCAGTAAAGGAAAATATCAATTGGGTTTGCGATGAAATTGCAAAGGCGTTACAGTCTCCCCTCTCCTTTGGAGAGGGGGCAGGGGGTGAGGCTTTTGTTGAAGTCTTCACCACCCGACCCGACACTGTTTTCGGAGTGTCCTTTGTAACATTAGCCCCGGAACATGAACTGGTAGCGAAAATTACAACAGATGCACAAAGAAAAGCAGTAGAAGAATATGTGACATTTGCCAAAAACCGCAGTGAGCGGGAGCGTATGGCAGATGTGAAAAAAATTACCGGGGTGTTTACCGGTGCTTATGTTGCACATCCGTTCACTGGAAAAAAAGTTCCCGTATGGATAGGCGACTATGTGTTGGCCGGTTATGGAACAGGTGCAGTAATGGCAGTTCCTGCGCACGATTCGCGTGACTTTGCTTTTGCAAAGCATTTTGGATTAGACATTACTCAGGTTATTCTTCCCCCTTCTCCTTTGGAGAAGGGGCCGGGGGATGAGGCTTATGAAGCTAAAGAAGGGAAATTGGTTAACTCTGATTTTCTGGACGGATTGGAGGTAAAAGCTGCCATCAAAAAGGCGATTGCCGTAATAGAAGAAAAAGGCTTAGGGAAAGGCAAAACCAATTTCCGTTTGCGTGATGCTATTTTTGGGCGTCAGCGCTATTGGGGGGAGCCCATTCCGGTGTATTATAAAGATGGAATTCCTCATGTGTTAAGCGAAAGTGAATTGCCGTTGGTATTGCCGGAGGTAGATAAATATCTCCCTACTGAAACCGGTGAACCACCATTGGCCCGTGCCAAAGACTGGAAATACAAAGGGGAATATGAATACGAATATTCCACCATGCCGGGCTGGGCTGGCTCTTCCTGGTATTTCCTGCGTTATATGGATGCACATAATGACAAAGAGTTTGCTTCGAAAGAGGCAGTAAACTATTGGCAAAATGTAGACTTATACATGGGCGGGGCGGAGCATGCTACAGGGCATTTACTGTATGTGCGTTTCTGGACAAAGTTTTTGTACGATTTAGGATTGATTCCTGTGATCGAACCGGCAAAAAAACTGATTAATCAGGGGATGATACAGGGAAGAAGTAATTTTGTATATCGTTTAGGTTTTGTGGGGCATATTGAGAATGATGGAAAAGATAATAAAATTTTTGAATCTCTTCCTTCACTATTCGTGTCTAAAAAATACTTTGATAATCAAACAGAATATAACACTGAGATATTTGCAAGACATTCCAAAATACTCAAGGAGAATAATATTGCGTCTTTACCACCGATTAGGTACCACGTGATTATTCCATTGCATGTTGATGTTAATATGGTGGAAAATGATGTATTAAATATAGAAGCTTTTAAAAATTGGAGAGAAGAATATAAGAACGCTGAATTTCTTTTGGAGGACGGCAAATACATCTGTGGCAGCGAAGTAGAAAAAATGTCCAAATCCAAATGGAATGTGGTGAGCCCGGATTCTATGGTGGAGCAATACGGTGCAGATTGTTTGCGCCTGTATGAAATGTTTTTAGGGCCTCTGGAGCTTTCCAAACCTTGGAACACCAATGGCATTACAGGTGTTTCTAATTTTATGCGTAAGCTGTGGCGATTGTATCATACCACAGACTGGAACAACACCCCTCTCCTTTGGAGAGGGGCAAGGGGTGAGGCTATCAGCAATGAACCAGCTACAAAGGCCGAGCTAAAAACCCTGCACAAAACCATAAAAAAAATCACAGAAGATATTGATCGTTTTTCATTCAACACTTCCGTAAGTAATTTTATGATTTGTGTGAATGAGCTAACGGAGCAGAAATGTAACAAACGTGAGATACTGGAGCCTCTGGCAATCATTATTGCGCCTTATGCACCGCACATTGCAGAAGAGCTGTGGAGCAAGTTAGGGCATAGAGAAAGCATCACGTATGCTGTTTTCCCTGAATGCAAAGAAGAATACCTTGTAGAAAGCTCCTTCAATTACCCTGTTTCGTTCAATGGAAAAACCCGCTTTTTTCAGGAATACGACCGCTCTTTATCCAAAGAAGAAATAGAAAAAGAAATCATGACCCTGGAGCAAACCCAGAAATATCTTGAGGGAAAAACTCCTAAAAAAGTGATTGTGGTGCCTAATAAGATTGTAAATATTGTGATATAGTAGTTTTTTAACCGTCATTGCGGGCGGAGCGAAGCAATCTCATACCAGCATGAGATTGCTTCTCCGAAGGAATCTTCAGACATTCGCTAAAAGCCCCTTCGTAATGACGGTTAAAATCCCTTTCCATAACGGCTTTCAATCCCATTTTAAGCCCCTGTTTTCCCAAAACCTTAAGAAACCGTTATTAAATACCCCTATTTCAAGGAAATACCAATAAAAATGACTACTTTTGCACCCGCTTTGCGCAGGGATGTGCCCTTTTTGTGAAGAAAAAACATTTTTATTTTCAAATTTTAAATGCAAAACATCAGAAACATTGCCATTATTGCTCACGTTGACCATGGCAAAACCACGTTGGTAGACAAAATTTTACATACCGGGAAACTGTTCCGTGAAAACGAAACATCAGGAGAGTTGATCCTTGATAACAATGACCTGGAGCGCGAACGCGGGATTACCATTCTTGCCAAAAACGTTTCTGTACGTTACAAAGGCACTAAAATCAATATCATTGATACTCCGGGACACAGTGACTTTGGAGGTGAGGTAGAGCGTGTATTGAACATGGCGGATGGTGTTGTTCTGTTGGTAGATGCATTTGAAGGTCCAATGCCTCAAACGCGTTTCGTTACTCAGAAAGCGCTTGCTCAGGGCAAAACCGTTATTCTGATTATTAATAAAGTAGATAAACCAAACTGCCGTCCGGATGAGGTGCACGACCAGGTATTTGACCTGTTCTTTAACCTGGATGCTACTGAGGAGCAATTGAACTTCAGAACGGTGTATGGTTCATCAAAACAAGGCTGGATGGGCCCGGACTGGAAAACTCCAACTGCTGATATTACCTATTTATTGGATCAAATCATTGATTTTTTCCCGAATGCTCCTGCACACGAAGGTACCTTGCAAATGCAGATTACCTCGCTTGATTATTCATCTTTCGTTGGTCGTATTGCCGTAGGCCGTGTATTAAGAGGTTCTATCAAAGAAAATATGCCGGTATCGCTTGTAAAGCGTGATGGAAGCGTTGTTAAATCACGTATTAAGGAATTGTTCACATTCGAAGGTTTGGGTAAGCAAAAAGCTACCGAAGTACAGGCAGGGGACATTGTTGCCGTAACTGGTATTGATGGATTTGAAATCGGTGATACCATTGCAGATTTTGAAAATCCGGAAGGTCTTACGCCAATCGCGATTGATGAACCTACAATGAACATGACGTTTACCATCAATAACTCACCGTTTTTTGGTAAAGAAGGTAAATTTGTTACTTCCCGCCACTTGCGCGACCGTTTGTTCAAAGAGCTGGAAAAAAATCTTGCATTACGCGTAGAAGAAACCAATTCGGCAGATTCCTACCTGGTGTACGGACGTGGTATTCTCCACTTGTCGGTATTGATTGAAACCATGAGACGCGAAGGGTATGAGTTGCAAGTTGGTCAGCCTCAGGTAATTATAAAAGAGGTTGACGGGGTGAAATGTGAGCCGGTTGAGTATTTAACAGTAGATGTTCCAGAGCCAGTATCAGGTAAAGTGATTGAGTACGTTACACAACGTAAAGGAGACTTAAAAGTAATGGAGCCGAAAGGCGATTTGATTCATATCGAATTTGAAATCCCTTC
The DNA here is from genome assembly GCA_020051175.1 of Bacteroidia bacterium. Classification (GTDB taxonomy): domain Bacteria; phylum Bacteroidota; class Bacteroidia; order 2-12-FULL-35-15; family 2-12-FULL-35-15; genus 2-12-FULL-35-15. The sequence goes on from JAGVJJ010000004.1 coordinate 92,494, forward strand.
TCGTGGTATCATCGGTTTACGTAATAATATTTTAACTGCAACTGCTGGTGAAGCTATTATGGCGCACCGTTTTAAAGCATTTGAGCCATGGAAAGGCAGCATTCCAAGTCGTGGTAATGGTGTTTTAATTTCTGGTGAACAAGGAACGGCTATTGCTTATTCAATTGATAAATTGCAGGACAGAGGTAGATTCTTTGTTGAAGCAGGTGACCCAATCTATACCGGTCAGATCATAGGTGAGAACAACCGCCAGGATGATATGGTGGTAAACATTACCAAAGAAAAGAAGTTGACAAACATGCGTGCATCCGGAAGTGATGAAAAAATGCGTATAGTGCCTAAAATTACCTTCTCCCTGGAGGAAGCAATGGAATACATCCAGTGGGATGAATATGTTGAAATAACACCGAAATCGATACGTTTACGTAAAGTGTTGCTGGATGAGAACGAGCGTAAGCGCCAGGAAAAAAAGCTGGTGTATTAATAGTTTATCTGTTTAAATTTGAAAAACCCCAAACTGTTATGTTTGGGGCTTTTTTATTGCTCATTAATGGCGGATTGTAACCGCTGTCCGACTTTGATAATTGTTCTCTAAGCCTATAAAAAGTTATTTTACAGGGAATATCCTTTGATAACCATATATACCCAACCATTGGTTCCGCTGTTACTGTAATTTTGAAAATATACAGTTTGGTTACTTATCGGAACATGCTGTGAGCTGTACCAGATACCATAATTTGAAGTATATCCATCTGCTTCTCCAGGGTATGATAAAGTTATAGCGTGCCTTGTCAGCGTGCCAAATTGCGTTGATGGCTGGGTTCCCGGGGTAGGCTCTATCCAGTTTCTCTGGGCACTCAGTGCTGAACGGCCTAAAACAATATTCTGATGATCGTTTCCGTTGGCAGTAATAAAAATATCAGCAAGCACATATCTCGCATTAGAAGGTATTGATCCCGGTAAGCTAACTGTTATTGCGCCAGATCCGGTCCAGGAAAATTCATGAATTAAAGGTGTTGTGAATTCCTGCCACATGATCACCAGGTTATTATTTACAGCTACTTTACCAACATTTGAAACATCTAAAATTTTGTCACCGTCCACTGCACCTTGCCATACAATGAAGTGATCGAAAGCGTTTTCTGCAGCTCCAACACCTCCATCTGTATTCAGTACTACATGAGTTCCTCCTTTTGATGACAGTCTTAAAAAGAAGTTGTTCGCACCGCCAGCAGCGTAACCCTGTGAAGGATAACCATAAGCATCTACAAAAGTGCTGTAATCTGCCTGACCAAGATCACGCTCAAAAGCTAATGAATTCCCGTTTCGGATTCTTATTTGTCCGGCAACATCTAATTTTGAACCAGGACTTGTTGTTCCAATACCTAAATTGCCGCTCCAGTTTAAAAGCATCATAGGTGTGCTTAAGTGATTGTTTGCTCCATCCCAGCTCCATTTGCTCCATTGGAACTGTCCTGCACCATTATTACCAACATAGGAGACAAGGTTGGCGCCTGTGCCATCTCTTATGCCCATAATACCGGCATGCTCATCACCATCAGTAAATGCAATCCCGTAAGGTGAAGGATTATCGCCTGTTATGTTTTCAAGATTAGAAGGAGCAAGGGTATTAACGCGGATTCCTTTAGTGGAGGTACTTAAATCGTATGCGGAAGTAATAGTTGAATTTCCTACATCCCTTACGGTATAAGGCCCGGAACCGGTTATATTCGCATTCCAGCCACTATTTACGTTAAAGTAGAGTGTGCTTTGAATGTTGGCGCTGCCATTTACTTCCAGTTTTTGCCCGGCAGACGTTGTTCCGATTCCAATATTGGTCCCATTCTCAAATATCTGACTGTTGCCAAGCGTAGCGCCATCTGGTGTCCATTTAGGAATATAGCTAAGGGTGCCGCTGCCTGTAACTATACCGGCTGTTGTTACGGAGCTTGCAGAAAGGTTTCCGTTAACATCCGCTACTACAAAGCGATTGCCGGTTCCTGTAAGCGTTTGAAAACGAACACCTCCGGTAGTGTGGAGTTGTGTTGAAGGACTTGATGTTCCCAGTCCCAGATTACCACTCCAGTTTAAAACCATCATTGGTGCACTCAAATGATTATTTGCTCCATCCCAGGTCCATTTGCTCCATTGGAATTGGCCTGCACCGTTATTGCCAACGTAAGAGATGAGGTTTGCGCCTGTCCCGTCACGTAATCCCATAATCCCGGCATGTTCATCACCATCAGTAAAAGCTATACCATAAGGGGAAGGATTGTCGCCTGTTATATTTTCAAGAGTGGCGGGAGCAAGATTATTAATCCGTATTCCTTTGGTAGAAGTGCTCAAATCGTATGCAGAAGCAAGAGTAGCATTTCCTACATCTCTCACAGTATAGGGACCGGAGCCTGCTATATTTGCATTCCAGCCACTGTTAGCATTAAAGTAAAGTGTACTTTGAATGTTGGCACTGCCATTCACTTCCAGCTTTTGTCCAGGGGAAACGGTTCCAATTCCAACATTACCTGCAAAATAAGCACCATCTTCAACAGATATGAGAGGCCCATCAGCAACAAAAGCTGAACGTAATGTCACCGAATCGTACAACATTTTCCATGCACCACCAGTACCCCTGCCAAATATAGCTTGTAAATAATTATAGGTTCGTCCATCAAAAGTAAAATTCGTATTCCAACCATTGTTTATATGCAAGTTACCAAATGCTGCAATATTACCAGTAACCTGGGGAATGTCAAGCCTGGCCGCAGGAGTAGTTGTTCCAATTCCAACATTCCCGCTACCATCTTCAAATATAGGAGCGGTTGTACATATTGCCGCAGTTCCATCAGATTTTATAATATAATTTGCTGAAGCGCAGCCAACAGGTCCTGTAGCACCCGTTGTTCCTATTGCTCCTGTAGACCCGGTGCTTCCAGTATTGCTTGTTGCACCCGTACTTCCAGTACTTCCTGTTGCACTGGTTGTACCAGTGGCACCTGTGCTGCCTGTATCACCAGTGTTTCCAGTGGTACCTGTTGTTCCAGTTGCACTGGTTGCCCCCGTACTGCCGGTTGCTCCGGTGGCGCTTGTTGTACCCGTGCTTCCCGTAGCTCCGGTATCACCGGTGTTGCCGGTTGAACCGGTATTGCTTGTGGAGCCTGTAATACCTGTTGCTCCTGTTGAGCTTGTACTTCCTGTACTGCCCGTGGCCCCGGTAGCACTGGTTGTTCCTGTACTGCCAGTTGCGCCTGTGTCACCTGTATTTCCGGTCGCTCCTGTAGAGCTTGTGCTTCCTGTAGCACCTGTGTCACCTGTATTTCCGGTCGCTCCTGTAGAGCTTGTGCTTCCTGTAGCGCCTGTGTCACCTGTATTTCCGGTCGCTCCTGTAGAGCTTGTGCTTCCTGTAGCACCTGTGTTTCCGGTTGTTCCTGTAGTACTTGTAGCCCCCGTACTTCCTGTAGCTCCTGTGCTACCCGTTGTTCCTGTTGTTCCGCTTGTGCCTGTGCTGCCAGTGTCGCCTGTGTTTCCTGTGCTTCCCGTTGAGCTCGTTGCACCTGTGCTTCCTGTACTTCCGGTATCTCCTGTATTCCCGGTGCTTCCTGTAGCGCTTGTTGAGCCAGTACTTCCTGTAGCACCAGTTGAGCTTGTAGTTCCTGTGCTTCCGGTTGCTCCGGAATCTCCGGTGCTGCCTATCGGCCCGGTAGCCCCGGTAGAACCTGTGCTGCCACTATTTCCCGTACCACCTGTATTACCTTGGATTCCTGTAGGCCCTGTTGTTCCAGTGCTTCCGGTAATACCCGTAATTCCTATAGTTCCAGTACTCCCCGTTGTGCCTGTAGAACCATTGATTCCAACTCCTGCAGCAATGGCCTGCCAGTAGGAGCCATTAAAATAGTAAAATCTGTTGTTGGTTGTCAGGTAAATTAATAACCCTGTTGCTGGTGAAATAACATTGTTGGTGTCGGCAATACGAGTAATGAGAAGCCCCTTGTCGTTTGCGTTTAATTCAAGCAGGGAGCTTGCATGTGGGTTGATGGTTCCTATACCTACGTTGTTTTGTGCGGAAGTCACTTGATGTAAAAAAACAAGAGACAGAATACACATTAACCAAGAGGAAAAAAAAGTGCAGAAAGTTGTAGTATTGGTTTTACTCGCCATTTTAAATAAATTTGGATGTAAAGTTAACTTAATAACAACATATGAAGCAATTTTTTTTATAGACGAATATTGATTTTGTATCTACGATTGTTTGGTTTGTCTTTTGCTTAATTTTGAAAAAAGTTGTTGTTTTGGTGCTATTTAGAAGGATAGGGTCGTAATAACATCGTTTGATTTCTGGAATTTTAAAAAGGTGTTGTAAAAAGGGTGCAGGACAATTCGTCCATCCGGATAAGTTGCAATGGTTATATTTATGGAATTTAATTCCCATAGTTTGTATCTTTCCCGGATTTAGACGGTTATTAATTCAGAGTATGAAACTTAAATTCATAGTTTTAATTGGTTTTGTTTTTTATGTAGCTACACTGTACTGTCAGTCAGATAGCATAGTTGAGCCCTCTATTGCCTCAAGTATTGTTGAAGCAGAGTTGAAGGCAAAAGAAATTTCAGTGGATTTAAGCAATCCTGAGGATGTTGAAATGGTGCTTAAAAAAATACATACGTTCAAATACCTTGAGTCAATTGTTTTTGAGGGTGATGCGGAGGATGTGGCGCTGAACAAAATTTTATACAGGCTGTCGGTCCTGAAAAACCTGAAAAGCCTAACTTTTAAAGATAATGGTCTTGTGAAAATGCCTGAAAGTATAGCAGGCCTTAAAACGCTTGAGAAACTTACAATTGAAGGTAATGTGGGGATGGATTATATTGATTTGTGTACACGCCTTAGCAATTCAAATATTAGTGAATTGAATCTGCTTGACAATAATCTCAAAGAAAATTCAATCGCTTTAAAGAAAGTCCGTTCACTTAAAAAGTTGAAAATTTCCGGTAGTAATCAGTTGGATTATAAAGAACTTTTTGAAGAACTTGCTGAGCTTCCGTCTTTGGCTGCACTAGCTATTCCTGTAAATTTCCTCACAGAGCTGCCCGACAATATTACCAAGCTGAAAGCCCTGCAGTTGCTGGATGTAAGTGATAATATTCTGGCAACCCTTCCTGATGGTTTGTCGTCATTGAAAGCAATTAACAATTTGTCGATTCAGGGCAATCTTTTATTAAGTCCCGCAAAGGATCTGGAGAAACTAAAAGGAAACGACATACGTTTTCTGGCTATTGACAAAGAAGTTTCGGGTGAAGAGATAGAACAAATAAAAAAGATGTTTCCGAATGCAGAGCTCAATTTTCCGGTTGAGCAAACGGAGGAAGAGGTAGAAGAAGAGTATAAGCTTGACGCATCGCCATCCCCCGTTGCAAAAAATACACTTACAGGAATGCTAAAGACAAAAAAGTCAACGGGTATTCAGTCAGGCGCTTATCTTTTATACCCTTCTCTTTTTACAGGGATTAATTACACTTTCGATACCTTGCGGTTTGAGGAACGCTATACCAATCTTAATTATACAAATGTTTACCAGCGCCTGCCAAGCGGTATGGCAGTGGGAGGGGAGTTCGGTTTTGGGTGGTATTGGTTTTATGGCAATTTACGTAAATCATACAAGAATGTTTTTTATTTCTATCCCTCTCAAATGTTGTCGGTTAATTACCCTGAGTTACGTGCTTTTTCGGGAATGAAATGGGTATACCAGGGCGAGCTGAGCAGAAGAAAATTCAGAAAAAAAATACTTAAAAAAAGCTGGAGCGACATCAGGATAGAGTTCGATAAAAACAATAGTCTTTTTACGCTTTACCTTAAATCGCCATCCGGGTTTGAAAAGATAAATGCTTACCCTTTTGTATCCACTGTAACTCCGATTGAAAAAACGCAACAGACGTACTCAAGAAGATTTTTATTGTATCAAAAGGCGCTCTCGCGAAGGGCCGAGCAGTTTAAAAGAACGCATGTCAGGGAAAAGCGCAGGTACGATATCAATTTCAACAATATGCTGAACTATGCCTGGAAGGAGCTGCAACTCAGCATGAGTGATGAAGAAAAGCTGATGAGTCGTGAAGAATGGCTCGAATACTATGACAATATTGTAGCGAATGAAAAGCAGGCCCTGGAGAATACACCACTATTGCTTTCTTACTTTATAAGACGGCTTTCATTACAAGGTATTAAGCCTTCTCCGCAAAGTTTTCTGGAAACGAATGACAATAGGATAAAAAGTTTTGATGCAGATTTTGTTGACGCAGCAGGTTCCGGGAAACTGGCTGTATCCAATATTATTATTGTTAACACTAAGAGTAATTTGTATTCCCAGGTAAGTGGAACACTCGGGCTGGCGCCAAACAGGCTTGCTCTCAAACAGTATTCATCTTATCTTGTTTTTGTGGAATTAAGGAATGGTAACCTGGGAGTTGTAACTACTGAAGAAATTGATAGCAAAATATTTGATCCGACTAAAACAACCGAATTGAAAGTGAAGGTGTTTGATAAAAACCTTAGTACAATGGGCGATTTGATGAGTGCGGCCAGCCTGAAATAATTTTTTTTACATTTCGTATCTTTTTCTTTTTTATCCAGTTATTAAAATAAAAACTTAAACAGGCTTCTATGAAAGAAGTAGCAACTCCATATCACTATAGTAAGGAGCGTATAGGAAAAGAGCAAGAACTCGTAAGAGAAGCCCAGAATAATCCTGACCGGTTCGATGTACTCTATAATAATTACTACGAACAGATATTTCTATTCATATTGAAGCGGGTTGAAACCGAGGATATTGCTGCTGATGTTACATCGCAGGTGTTCCTGAAGGCCCTTACAAATATACATAAATACAAGTCCGTGGGTTTGCCCTTCGGTTCATGGCTTTACCGGATAGCTCGTAATGAATTGTACGACCAGCATTTTAAGAACAGATTGGAATTGGTCGTGAGTGTAGAGAGCAAAGGCGTTTGGAATATGATAGCCGAAATTGGTGAGGAGAAAAGGGAGGAGGATTACACACGGCTACATGCTGCTCTTGGAATGCTCACGAATGAAGACATGGAACTCATTGAGCTTCGTTTTTTTGAGAAGCGCCAGTTCAAAGAGATTGCCGAAATATTGGAGTTGACTGAAAACAATGCGAAAGTAAAAACATACAGGATACTGGATAAATTAAAAAAATTGCTGAAGAATGAAAGATAAAAACACCATAAAACGTAAGCTTTTAACAGACCGTAGCCTTCCTGGTTCTGAGCAAATCAGCAGGCACAAGGATTTTAAAAGCCTGAAACAAAATTATAGTGCAATTAAAAGTAATTGGTTGAAAAAACTTTTTATTGGAGGAGCTGCTATTGTTGGTACTGCCGTTGTTGCAGTTGTTGTTTATATGTCTGGTACAACCCATGCCGACTCTGTTCAGGCACCAGAGCAGATTGCTACAGAGCAGCAGCAGGCATTTGTTCAGCAGCCGTTACCTGGAATAGACATTCCTTTTTCATCTTACAGAATTTCTGTAAAAAATGGTGGCACTTTCACGTATAAGACCGGCAGTACAGTTGTAATTCCTGCTAATGCTTTTGTTGTGAAAGACGGAGATAATTTGAGTGATAGCGTTACAATTAATTACCGGGAATTTCATACAGCATACGATATTTTTGTATCGGGAATTCCAATGAAATATGATTCTGCTGGTGTTGCCTATACTTTTGAATCCGCTGGTATGATTGAGATAAAAGGATATGACGGAAATAAGCCATTGTTGTTGAATAAAGACAAGGAGGTTGAGGTTTCAATGGCTTCAGCTAATAACCAGGCGGATTTTAACCTGTACCACTTAGATACACTGAATAAAAACTGGTCGTACAAAGGGAAAGATAAGATTGTGCCGGTTGATGGAAATAAAGCGGCCAGTGCGATTAAAGCCATTGAGAAGCCTGTAAAAGAAAGTTTGCCTGTTGCTAAAAACGAACTGCTTGTAACACCAGAATTGGCGAACCAACAAAAATATTGCTTCAACATAGGGTATGATAAGAAGGATTTCCCGGAATTGAGTGCCTATGAAAACGTTTTATTTGAAGTTGCCGACAATAGCTTTAAACCTGCCTATTATAAAATAAGCTGGGACAAAATTTCCTTGCAAAGTACAGAGTCAAAAGGTTTGTTTATTGTAAAGCTTAAAAAGGCGGATACTACAATTTCTGTGCGGGCAAAGCCGGTTTTTGATAAAGAGGGTTATGACAAGGCCCTGAAAGATTTTGAGGCGAAACAGGCCCAGATGCAGGAAAAGGAAAAAATGAAGGAGCAAAGGGAGAATTCAAAATTAACTTCTGTGAATAAGGAACTTTCTGCCTATAATCGTAAGGATTTTATACGTGCTGCTAATTTCACTGTCGACAGGAGGTTTACGATTAGGGCTTTTGGGATATATAATTGTGATAGGCCAATTTTGCCCCGTGTGATTGAAACACAACAGGTGGCGAATGTTCTCAAAGAACGGGAAAAGGAAGAGTTTAAGGGGCCTTCTCCCGGTAGCGTCAATCCGATTGTTTATGTGATTGAAAAAGGTAAAAATGCAGTGTTTACTTTTAACGGTGTAAAGGAAGTGAACCTGAACAGGGATGTTCAAAATTTAATATGGACAGTAACAGATAAAAGGCAAATTGCTTTTTTCAAACCTTCGGATTTTAATAATCCATCAGCACCAGCTAAACCTTTTGTTGCAGACAACCAGGAAATCGCACTGGCCGAAATAAAGAATTTTTCAAATTAAGAATTACTTCAGAATGATTCTTCCAAGCAGGGAGTTAAAGGTTTTTTTTGCTTCTATCAGCTGTTGTTGTGTCTGAAGCAATGTTATCATTTCTTCTTCGGGAGGCTGTTCCTTTAATTTGTTCTGAATGCCGTGTATCATCATTTCCAGCTTGCGGCTCTTGAGCGCATAAATAGCGTGGTACAATGATTTTTTTAGGATGTTTTCTTCCATAGTTGGATAAATCTGGTGCTGTTCCCACTTGGAAAGTGAATAAGGGGTGCTGATGAGATCCACCGTTAAATAAGCAACATCAGTATTCTGGTGGTTTATAAAGTGGTTATAATCAGGTATTGCTTCATTGCTGAGCTGTTCAACAAACTCTTTGTAAATGGCATTATATACCGGGTTTTCAAGAACAATCTGGTCGTGTTCCAGCTCATGTACCAGAAGTGAGGCAACGGGAATCTCCACTTGAAGTGGTTTGTTATATTCGTCCAGTTCTTCACTCTCCACCAAAACGGTTTTACGGCCATAGTTTAAAAGCAGGCGTATAATATCCCGTTCCTGGTATTCGGCACTTGCATCCAATGCCTGCTTTTGCGTTTCAGTAATAAGAATTTCTTCTGTATTGATTTCCGGTGGTAGGGTTTCAGATGCAGGGTTTCCTTTATCGTTAAAGCGCTTGTTGCGGATTTTGTTCAGCTCATTTAATAGGACATGTTCCTCTATATCCATTATTTTACTGCATTCCTTCACATATACCGAGCGGTAAATGGCATCAGGGATAAGAGCGATACTATCCACTATTTCTTTGATAAGGCCTGCTTTTTTTAGTGGATCGCTTCCCACCTCATTCATCATCAGGTGGGTCTTAAAAGAAATAAAATCTTTGGAGTTCTTTTCAATAAAGGATTTCAGCTCTTCACTGCTAACGCGTTTGGAATAGGAGTCCGGGTCTTCACCATCCGGAAAAAGTAAAACTTTTACGTTTAATCCTTCTTCAAGAATCAAATCAATTCCCCTGAAACTGGCTTTGATACCGGCATTGTCACCATCGTATAAAATTGTGATGTTGTTGGTGAGCCTTCGTATAACCCTTATCTGGCCTATGGTCAGGGATGTGCCGCTGCTTGCCACTACGTTTTCTATCCCTGCCTGGTGCATGGAAATTACATCTGTATATCCTTCCACCAGGAAGCAGTTGTCGAGCCTGGAGATCGCATTTTTGGCGAAATATATACCATACAGCACATCACTCTTATGGTAAATTTCTGATTCAGGCGAGTTGAGGTACTTCGCTATTTTTTTATCTGTGCGTAATGTGCGTCCTCCAAACGCTATCACACGGCCCGAAACAGAGTGTATCGGGAACATTACACGTCCCCAGAAGCGGTCAAGATATTTTGCAGCGTTTTTTGTAACGGTTTCTTCTGAACCTGCAGCGGACTCTTCTTCGTTTTTGTATTCAATTGTAAGTCCCGATTTTACGAGGTACTCGGTTTTGTATCCTTCAGTAACAGCGGCATCCGTAAAAGCACTGCGGTGGTTCATGCTGTAGCCAAGCTGAAACTTTTGTATGATATCATCTCTGAAGCCCCGCTCCCTGAAATAGCCGAGGCCAACAGATTTGCCCTCGTCCGTATGATGTAAATTATCGGTGAATTTTTTTTGAGCAAATGAAGAAACAACCAGCAGGCTTTCCCTTTCACTGTTTGATTGAAGCTGTTCGGGGCTCAGCTCTTCTTCCGTTATTTCAATATTGTATTTTTTTGCAAGCTGCCGCAAAGCATCCGGATAAGATACTTTATCCTTATCCATAATAAAATTAACAGCATTACCCCCTTTACCGCAGCCGAAACATTTATAAATTCCCTTGGCCGGAGAAACATAAAAAGAGGGTGTTTTTTCATCGTGGAACGGACAAAGGCCAATAAGATTAGCTCCACGTTTTTTTAATGTAACGTGTTCGCCCACCACTTCTTCAACACGTGCTGCGTCAAAAATTTTATCTATGTCTTCCTTGCTAATCAAAGCGATGCGTTGCCTTTAAAATTGAATCTGCCAGAACCGGATATAACCACTTGCTTTCCGGGCCGGAATAAGAAACTAATTTACGAAATAAAAAGGAAAAATCAGCCAGGCAATCAAAGATTAAAGCCAAATAATTATAATAATGCACGAAACTGTGGATAAGTATCGACCATTGTACGAAGTGATTATTTTAATATGACCACTTTGTGTGTAGAAACAGAATCATTTGTCTTGATTGTAATAGTATAAATGCCATTTGGCTGGTTTCTCAAGTCCAGTACGATGGCTTGGTCATTATGTGTTTCTGAAAGAATGATGTCACCCTTTTGGTTGTGTACAATTATTTCTTTAAGAAGTTGATTTCTTTTTAAAGAAATGTTGAAAATTCCATAAGAGGGATTTGGTGTAACAAATAAGCCTGGTGGTTTGGTTTCAAGCTGGAAAATGCTTGTTGGGGCACCTGTCCGTGCAAAAGATTTTACAAACCATACATCAAGCGAGCCGTCCTTTGTATTGGCATATACACTGTACAGCGTATCATCGCGCAGCACGGTCGACATAAAATCATTCCCACTTTCAGAAAGGATATCGTCATAAGGAACCAGCATATCGCTAAGAATGAAGTTGGCAGAGAAATTTAAGGAGTCATGATCCCTGAATGTTGCATAGAATTCAGAGGCTCTCGCAAATCCATTTCCTGGTGAATTTCTTCGATCGCGCCATGTTATGATTAAATCCCCATCGGTATCAAAATCTGCCCAAAGCATGTCCTGCATCTTGTTGTTGCTTTGTGGGTCATCGTTTATGCGTAAAGGTGCAGTCCAGCTGGTGCCACTATTGTTGGTTTCAATCATCATGATATCAATATCGCCATAAGGTTTGCTTGGGTATACAAATACAAGATGATTACTGTTGGTTGGATCCTGTATAAGTCTGTAAGCCAGCTTGGCGCTGTCATTAGCAGCAGGTGTTTGAGTATTTGTGAATGTGCGATAAGTAAAATGTGCTCCGTTGTTGGTGCTACTTGCTAAAATATATTGTGGGTAAACATTTTGTGATGTTACGTAGCTTGGATACATTGCATGGAATGTATTGCCATATCCACAGGGCGCAGGCATAGGAGCAGCAATAAGATTGCCAACTAGATAATTGACGGTATCCAGGTAACGCCATGGTTGCCAAGTAGCGCCACTGTCGGCTGATGTAACAAAATACGGACGATTAGGTGCAGGTATCCAGGGTGCAGGTTTTGTTGTCAGGTAAAGCTTATCGCCTGTATTATTTACGACAAGCCACGGGCGGTCTATAGGCAGCTTATTTCCATCGGCATACATATCAATCATTTTAACGGGTGCTCCCCAGCTGAGTCCGCCATTCATGGATTTAAAAAGATATACACCCCCGGAATCGGGATTTTCACGGTAGTCGATATAGCTTAAGAACAAGTTCCCGTTATTATCAAAAGCCATAGATGGATCAGCAGATTTATACGTAGGAACAATGTGGGGCATATTGACAGTCGTGTTCCAGCTTAAGCCACCATTAAACGAAGATTTAACCTTTATTGTAAGTCCTGAGCCATTATTAAACACAAAGCCCATCCAGGCAACGACAATGTTTTTAGGATTGCTGGGGTTAATAGCAATGTAGGGTTCTCCCTCAAAAACATTCCCATTGGAAATGTTCTGGTCCTGCGATTTTAATGTGATAAATGATGTCAGAAAAATAGAGATAAAAAGTTTCGTTTTCATGGGTGCTTATAGGTTGGTACCCATAAAAATAGAAAAAAGCCCGCATGCCACAAATACTATTTTATCTGACTTACAAAGCGATAAAGATTAAAATCCGGCTTTTTTAATTCGCTTTCCAACTGTTGTTGTAGCTGTTTTTTGGAAACATTTTTCATTCGCTGGTTTTGAATGAGCCGGTATGCTTTTTCTGCAAGCAAATAAGAGCGTTTATTATTCACGCCAAGAGCATGGTGCTTGTCAATAGCATCAATAAGCTCGCTTACGCCCTCGTTTTTTGTGGCAGTTGCTTTTATTACCGGAATGTTCCAGTTTCCAGCGGGTTTGGAATGCACCAGTTGTTGTATGTTTTTCATAAACAATGCAGCTCCATCGCGATCCGATTTGTTTACAACAAACACATCCGCAATTTCCATAACACCGGATTTTATGCTTTGTATATCATCCCCCGATTCGGGTACCAGCACAAGTACGGTCGTGTCTGCCAGACCAACAATTTCCACCTCGCTTTGCCCTACACCAACTGTTTCTACTATAATGTAATCAAAAATCGAAGCCCTCATAACATCCGTTATTTCAATGGTTGCAGCCGATAAGCCACCCAAAGAACCTCGTGTTGCAAGCGAACGGATAAAAACATTCTCATTTGTGAAATGCTCCGCCATTCGCAAGCGATCACCCAGCAAAGAGCCGTAATTAAAAGGAGAGGTAGGATCGATAGCAATTACACCAACCGTTTTCCCCTTCTCTGTTAGCTGTTTTATAACAGCATTTATCAATGTGCTTTTTCCAGCACCTGGGGGACCAGTTATCCCTAGTACAGGCACATTTCGCTTGAAATCAAGTGAGGTTAGTATTTCTTGTGAACCCTCCAATTCATTCTCAACAATAGTGATGCAGCGTGCCAAAGCTTTTTTATCGCCTTGGTGGAGTTGTTGAATGAGTGTGAGGGCTGCTGTCATAATAGAAAGATTTCCCCTCTCCTTAGGAGAGGGGATGATGGGGTGAGGCCTTAAAACTCCGCAGTTTTAGGCGCTCTTGGGAACGGTATTACATCCCTGATATTTGTCATCCCTGTAACAAATAATACAAGCCTTTCAAAACCCAATCCAAACCCTGCATGTGGAGCTGTCCCAAACCTGCGTGTATCCAGGTACCAGTACAATTCTTCTGCAGGTATGTGCATGTCGCGCATTCTCTGTTCTAGGTTTTCCAATCTTTCTTCACGTTGTGAACCACCAACAATTTCACCTATTCCTGGGAACAGGATATCCATTGCACGTACTGTTTTGCCATCTTCATTCAATCGCATGTAAAACGCTTTGATCTCCTTCGGATAATCCGTAAGAATAACAGGCTTTTTAAAATGTTTCTCTACAAGATAGCGTTCATGTTCGCTTTGCAAATCAGCGCCCCAGTTTTCTATAAGGTATTTGAATTTTTTCTTTTTATTAGGTGCTGAATTTTTAAGTATTTCTATTGCTTCTGTGTAGGTGAGCCGCTGAAATTCACTGGAGGCAACAAAGTTCAGTTTACTTACTAAATCCATCTCAGAACGTTCGTCCATAGGCTTTTGTTTTTCTTCTTCCAATAAGCGGTTTTTCAGGAACTCAAGTTCATCCGGATGATTTGTGATAACGTAGTTAATACAGTATTTTAATAAATCTTCTGCAAGCTGTGCATTGTCATTAAGGTCAGCAAACGCTACTTCAGGTTCAATCATCCAGAACTCTGCAAGGTGGCGGGTGGTGTTAGAATTTTCGGCACGGAATGTAGGGCCAAAAGTATATACTTCTCCCAAAGCCATCGCGCCAAGCTCCGCTTCTAACTGACCGGAAACAGTAAGGTTTGTGGTTTTTCCAAAAAAATCCTGCTTAAAATCCACTTCACCATTTTCAGTACGTGGAGGGTTGTCAAAGCTCAGGTTGGTTACACGGAACATTTCGCCTGCACCTTCAGCATCGGAAGCTGTAATAATAGGGGTATGCAGGTATACGAAGCCACGGTCATTGAAAAATTTATGTATCGCAAATGCCAGTGAATGACGTATTTTAAATACCGCATTGAATGTATTGGTACGGAAACGCAAATGTGCAATTTCGCGAAGGAATTCAAGGCTGTGCTTTTTAGGTTGCAAAGGAAATTTTTCTGCATCGCTGTCGCCCAATATTTCCAGTTGTTCTACCTTTATTTCTACTTTTTGTCCTTTTCCCGTTGATTCTATCAGTTTACCTTTTACTGCTATCGCAGCACCGGTTGTTATACGTTTCAGCAATGCCTCGTCCGTATTTTGATAATCAACTACCGCTTGTATGTTATTTATTGTAGAGCCATCATTAATAGCTATAAATTGGTTATTCCTGAAGGTTCTAACCCATCCTTTAACAACTACGTCAGTACCATAGGTGCTTACGTTTAGCAATTCCTTAATCTTTGTTCTTCGTTCTGCAATCATATTTTTAAAATTCAAGGTTTTTAAGCGCGAAATACAAAAAAACGAAATTTTTAGGGTTTTTCAAGGTATTTGTCATTATTTGACTAGGAAAATACGACACTTAAGGGTGAAAAAACGGAAACTCTGGCCGGGTTTTTATCGCTTTTTTAAACGGTTAGAGTTAAAAGTGAATTAATCCTCTTTTTTAATTGATTGAAATTCAGTTGTTTGAGTGGTTGATAAAAATATATCTTGTCGGAAACTTTGAAAATGAAAAACGTTTCCATAGTTTTGCTCCACAATTTACAATCTGATAAATGGAAACAAAAGACAGAATATTGAAGGGTGCTGAGGAGCTGTTTTTTAAATACGGGATAAAAAGTATTACCATGGATGATATTGCCAAACATTTGGGAATATCAAAAAAGACCATTTACCAGTTTTACTCTGATAAAAATGAAGTGGTAGAAACTTTGATGTCTTCACTCACGAAAACCAATGAGTGTGTTTTTCAGAAAATAGCTGACGACTCAGCAAATGTGATTGAGGAAGTTTTTGAAATGATGAAACACATGGGCGCATTGTTTTCGCAAATGAATCCCAACTTGTTTTATGATTTACAAAAGTACCATCCTGACTCGTGGAAGCTTTTTAACAAATTCAAGGAGGATTTTATTGAAAGAATGGTGGAAGACTCAGTAAAAAGAGGGGTTGCGCAAGGATTGGTACGTGCTGATATCAATACAAAAATTATTGCTCGTCTTCGTATGGAAGAAGTGGAAATGGGCTTCAACCCCCAGGTGTTCCCACCGGATAAGTTCAAAATCATTGATGTTCAGCTTGCTTTGCTCGACCATTTTTTACATGGGATTTGTACACTCAAAGGACATAAACTAATAAATAAATATAAACAGGTAACAGAAGAAGAATAGTATATAAGCTTGGCAAAGAGGCTCGAACCATCAGAATTGGTGGTAACACAGATTGTTCATATAAATTCGTTATTCGCTGAATAAATAAATGAAAAAAGTAGTAGTAATAATTGGTTTGGGGTTAGCGTCCTTTGCTGCCTTTAGCCAGACAAATGAAACGCCTTCATCGTATTCGTTTTCACTCCAGCAGGCCGTTGATTTTGCTTTGCAAAATCAAAACAATATTAAAAATGCAATGCTGGATGAGGAGATCGCAAAAAATAAAGTGAAGGAAGTATTTGGAATGGGCCTTCCACAGGTTAATGCCAGCTTTGATGTGAAAAAATTTCTGGAATTGCCTACATCCCTTATCCCTGCAGAGTTTTTCGGTGGCCCTCCGGGTTCATTTGCTGCTGTTCAGTTTGGAACGGAATACCAGGCTACAGCGGGATTTGATGCCAGTCAGCTGCTTTTCAGCGGAGATTATTTCCTGGGTCTTAAAGCATCAAAAGTATACCTGGAGCTTTCAAGCAAAGCAACACAACGCTCGAAAATTGAAACGGCCTCCACCGTTAGTAAAGCATATTATACAGTGCTCATTAATCAGGAACGTATTCTGTTGATGGACGCAAATATTGCACGGCTTAAAAAAACGATGGATGATACCAAAGCATTATTAGACAATGGTCTGGTAGAGAAACTGGATCACGACCGTTTAACTGTAGCTTACAATAACCTGGTTCTGGAACATGAAAAAATTGAACGTTTATTAAAAGTAGGTGTTTATTTATTAAAATATCAGATGGGAATGGACATTGCTGCCAATCTTACTTTAACTGATAAGTTGTCCGATGTTAAGTTTGATATAGGTTCTGATATATCCGCTGAAAAGTTTGATTATGCTAAACGTGTTGAGTATAACTTATATGAAACACAGCGCCATCTTGCAGAGCTGGATCTGAAACGTAATAAATTTTCATTTTTACCAAACGCTTTTGCCTATGGTTCTGTGAATGGTACAGCTCAACGTAATGAGTTTAACATTTTTAATACTGGTTATAGGTGGTATCCTATGGCTCTTATTGGTGCAAAGGTTGCAGTTCCAATATTCAGCGGTCTGCAGCGCAATTATAAGCTTCAGCAGGCTAAGGTGTCGCTTCAGAAGGCAGATAACAATATGGAGTTTATTAAAAAATCAATCGACCTGGAACTTTCCTCTTCTCTTACTGTTCTTCAAAATGCAGCAGCATCGCTTGAAAATCAAAAGAAAAATATGATAGTAGCAGAAGATGTGTTTCGGGTATCAAAGCTGAAATATGATCAGGGGGTAGGATCAAACATTGAAGTAATTACAGCTGAAACAGCTTTAAAAGAATCACAAACAAATTATTATAATGCTCTCTTTGATGCTCTGGTCGCAAAAATTGATTACGACAAGGCAAACGGTGCTTTGAAATAGAACATTTTAAAAAATAATTAACGAATAGAATAATATAAAATAATCCTAGCATACGCCACACCCCTCTCCTTTGGAGAGGGATAAAGGGTGAGGCTTAAAAACAACAACACCGGCAAATGAAAAAAATATTTTTAATTCCAGGTTTGGCACTGCTACTAGTTGCATGTAATTCAGGAACCGACAAACAGAAAAAACTTGAAAAATTTACAAAGCAGGAAGCTGAATTAAAATCAAAGCTGGATGCCTTAGGCGCTGAATGGAAAAGTGTAAAAGATTCAATTGTTGCGTTAAAAGCTGAATTGGGTGAGAAGGATTCTTCTGCAAATGCTGTTGCGGTATCTGTTGCAGTTTTGAAACCAGAGGTGTTCAGAAATTATATTGATGTACAGGGTCGTGTGGATGCTGATGAAAACGTGGCTATCAGTACTGAAATGCCAGGAACAATTACAAGGATAAATGTAAAAGTGGGCGACAATGTGAACAAAGGGGACGTGTTGGCTGAAACTGATGCACGTACTATACAGCAAAGTATTGCCGACCTGCAAACCAACTATGATTTGGTAACCCAGATCTTTGATAAGCAAAAAAACTTGTGGGACCAGAAAATAGGTACTGAAGTACAGTTTCTGCAGGCAAAAACAAACAAGGAAAGTATGGAGAAAAAAATGGCAATGTTGCAACAGCAGTTGTCCATGTCGAAAATAATTTCCCCTATCAGTGGCACTGTTGATGCGGTGGATATTAAGTTAGGTCAAATGGTTGCACCGGGTATGCCTGCTATTCGTGTAATCAATTTTTCCAATCTGAAAGTAAAAGCGGATGTTGCCGAAACCTACGCTTCAAAAATTAAAAAAGGAAGTGAAGTAATTGTGTTTTTCCCGGATATGGACGATACATTAAAAACAAAAGTAAATTTTGTTTCCCGTGCCATCAATCCTGCAAGCCGCACATTTCTTGTAGAAGTGTTATTGGATAACAAAAAAGAATATCATCCGAATATGGTTGCCCGCTTGAATGTAAACGATTACCAGTCGGCTCAGCCCGCTATAACTGTTCCTGTGCGTACCATCCAGAAGGATGAGAATAACGCATCGTTTGTGTTTGTTGCTGAAAATGGTATAGCCAAAAAGCGGATTGTAACACTTGGTAAAGAGTATAGTGGCAAAGCAGAAATTAAATCAGGGTTGAATGAAAATGATTTGTTGGTTACTCTTGGTTATGATGTAATCAATGATGGTGATCCAATAGTTTATAAACAATAAAAATAACCTTTCGAGAAATTATAAATACTGCATAGCGCCTTTGTGCCTTTGTGGCAAATAAAAAATTATCATGAAATTCAAAGAATTTAAACCCGCAAGCTGGGCAATTGATAACAGGATAAGTATATATATACTTACGGTCTTTATTTCAATATTGGGTATCGCTTCATACAACAGCTTGCCAAAAGAAAGCTTCCCGGATATTGTAATTCCTACAATGTATATCAATACAGTTTATGCTGGAAATTCTCCTGCCAATATTGAAAACCTGGTTACCAAACCAATTGAAAAACAATTGAAGGGTATTGCCGGAGTGAAAAAATTAAATTCAACTTCGTTGCAGGATGTATCGGTAATTATGGTTGAGTTTGCGACTTCTGTGGATGTTTCGGAAGCAAAAGAGAAGGTAAAGGATGCGGTTGCTAAAGCCGATCAGGATTTACCAAAGGACCTTACCCGTCAGCCGAATGTAATAGAAATTAATTTTTCAGAGATTCCTATCATGTACGTGAATATTGCTGGGAACATGGATTTAAATAAGCTGAAAAGGTACGCTGATGACGTGAAGGATGGTATTGAAGGCATGAAAGAGATTTCGCGGGTTATCATGGCTGGTGATTTGGAACGTGAGATTCAGATAAATGTTGACATGTTTAAAATGCAGGCTGCAAATTTTGCTCTGTCGGATATTCAACGTGCTGTATATATGGAGAATATGAACATCTCAGGAGGTTTGGTTCCAATGGACGGAATGAAACGAAACCTGGCTGTAAAAGGTGAGTTTAAAACTGTGGAAGAACTTAAGAATCTCGTTATTGCATCAGGTTCAGGTGCTAAAGTATATTTGAAAGATATTGCTGAAGTTATAGATAGCAATAAGGAACAGGAAAGCTATGCCCGTCTTGAAGGTAAGAATGTAATTACCTTAAATGTGATTAAACGTAGTGGTGAAAACTTGATCGATGCATCCGACAAGGTACATGCTCTTGTTGAAAAAATGGGAAAAGAGAACTTTCCTAAGGACCTGAAAATAACTATAACAGGCGATCAGTCTGAAAAAACAAGAACTACCCTGCATGATTTGATCAATACGATTATTATCGGCTTTATATTGGTAACATTCATTTTAATGTTCTTTATGGGCGTTACCAATGCAATATTCGTTGCCTTGTCTGTGCCTCTGTCAATGTTTATTGCATTTGCTGTGATGCCGTTGATTGGTGATAGCTTCGGGTTCAGTTATACAATGAACATGATTGTGCTGTTTGCTTTCCTGCTTGCACTCGGTATTGTGGTGGACGATGCAATTGTGGTTATCGAAAATACGCACCGTATTTTTGATAACGGAAAAAAGGATATTGTGTATGCCGCTAAATCTGCTGCCGGGGAAGTCTTCCTTCCGGTATTGAGTGGAACATTAACAACTCTGGCTCCCTTTGTGCCGCTTTTATTCTGGAGCGGTATCATCGGTAAATTTATGTTTTATCTGCCCATTACGTTGATTATAACGTTGCTGGCATCGTTAGTTGTCGCATACATCATCAATCCTGTTTTCGCTGTAGACTTTATGAAATCGCACGATGAAGAAAAGAAAAAATACGGCAAATTATCTGGTCTGGCCAAATTACAGCTTGTAATGTATTTGATAGCATCTGTATTGGCTCATTTAATGGGTTTGCACGCATTTGCTAATCTGATATTATTCTTTGCTTTCTTCATGATATTGCACCGCTTCTGGTTGCATAAAATTATTGAGGCATTTCAAACCCGCTTTTGGCCTGCATTTCAAAGCGCTTATTCAAGACTCTTGGCGCGTTTTCTTCGCCACCCCGGAAGGGCAGTTTGGGGTGTTGTTGGGTTGTTTTTTCTTTCTATTGTGTTTTTCGTGGCACGCGGACCCAAAGTGGTTTTCTTCCCGCAGGGCGACCCGAACTTTGTTTATGTATACGTAAAGCTGCCTGTTGGTACGGATCCTAAGAAAACAAATGAGGTAATGTTGCAGGTTGAACAAAAGGTAAATGATGTTATTGGCGATTCCAATAAAATTGTGAAATCCATTATTACAAATGTTACCAAGGGCACTACGGATCCTCAGGATCAGGATCAGGGCGAGTATCCTAACAGAGGTAAAATTGCAATTGCCTTTGTTGATTTCAAAGACAGGGAAGGGCAGTCAACTTCGGATTATTTAAAGCAATTACAAGGTTTAAAATGGAACATTCCCGGAGCCGAAATTACTGTTGCAAAGGAGCAGGCAGGTCCTCCGGTTTCAAAACCAATTAATATTGAGGTACGTGGTGATAACTTTGATGAGCTGGTTGTGAATTCCATAAAATTGAAACGTTATCTGGATGAACAGAAAATTCCGGGAGTATTAAACTTAAAATCAGATTTTGAAACGATTAATCCTGAAATAGTCTTTAATATTGACAGGGAACGTGCCAACCGGGAAGGCATAAATACTGCGACAATTGGAATGGAAATACGTAAGGCCGTTTTTGGTGATGAGGTAAGTAAGTTCCGCGATGCAAACGACCAGTATCCTATCCAGTTAAGGTACAAATACGATCAAAGAAATAATATCGAAGCATTGCGAAATCTTAAAATTACTTTCCGGGATATGAACATGGGCGGTATTCTGCGGAGTGTTCCTTTATCTGCCTTCTGTACGGTCGAATACAGCAATACTTATGGTGGTATTAAACGTAAAATGCAAAAGCGTGTTATCACCCTTTCATCAAATGTTGTAGAGGGCTTTAATGAAGTGGAAGTTGCAGGCAATGTAGATAAAATTATGGCCGGATATGTGCCAACAGGTAAGGTTGAAGTTAAAATGACCGGGCAACAGGAAGAGCAGGCTGAAACAGGTGCCTTTCTGGGTAAAGCACTACTTGGCTCATTCGCTTTGATGATGCTTATCCTTGTCCTTCAATTTAATGCGGTGGGTAAGCCAATTATCATCTTGTCGGAAATCCTGTTCAGTATCATTGGTGTATTGATTGGTACTGCTATTTTTAAAATGAACATGAGTATTGTAATGACAGGTGTTGGTATCATTGCATTGGGTGGTGTGGTGGTCCGAAATGGTATACTCTTGATTGAGTTTGCGGAAATGGCGCGTAAGGAAGGAATGAGCCTGTATGCTGCTACACTTGAGGCTGGCCGTACACGTATGACTCCGGTTATCCTTACGGCAACAGCTGCTATCTTGGGTTTAATTCCACTTGCTGTCGGTCTGAATATTGATTTTCAGGCGCTGTTTGCTACTGGTAATCCTCACATCTATTTAGGTGGCGATAGCGTGGTGTTCTGGGGGCCATTATCGTGGACAATGATTTTTGGACTTGCGTTTGCAACATTCCTTACACTATTGCTGGTTCCTGCAATGTATCTTATTTCAGAGCGTTTGAAACGCAAGTCTGTAATTGTTCTTGATCATTTCGGAATGTCTCATGCATTAATGTATGTTCCGTTCTTTGTGTGGATTTGCCGTATAGGATTAAGATTAAAAGGCAAAAAGCTGGAGTTCGGTGATTTGGATTACTAAAATTATATTTCGAGCAGAGTGAAGCAATCTCATGCCAGTCAGGGATTGCTTCGCTTTGTTATATTGAAAATAAAAACGTGATTCATGGGAGCATTAATGTTCATAAGCCTTGGTGCATTATTTCTGCTCAGCCTCCCACTCATTACATCCCGGCTGGCAAAACGCCTGGGCCGTAATCCCAAAGTGTGGTTTGTTATAGGCTTCTTATTACCTGTAATCGCTACATTTATTCTCTTCTTGCTGCCCGATCTGTCAGATGAGAATTTAACCAAACAATAAAACAGATGCGTACTATCTGTCGAAGTCGCGCGTGAGGCCTGAAAAAACGCGGTGCTTTGTCGGCTGTGTGGAGGAATCGTTTTTTCTTGTCCCGATAGCTATCGGGATTTTGTTATTTTTTCAACAAGAAAAGTAAAACACACATTACTTAACATTCGCAAAGTAGCCGTATGATTAATTCACTGAAACCCAACCCTTCATTTCTCTTTCATAAACCCTATAATCTCCTTGTACCCTTTGTTGTACCGATTTACATACTGAAAAATCATCCCAATATGCCTTTTCCGTTTCACAACAATCAGCTTCGTATCTGGCTCAATCTTCATAACTGATTCATAAAACCTCGAATTATCTTTTATAATTCCCGAACCCGTTTTTCCTCCGAGGAACATTAAAAATGGAGGCATCCCTTTGTGCAGATGGGAAATAGGTGAGGCACTCACCCATGTCTCTTGGTTTGAAGTAAAAGTGGGAGTAAAAATATTGTAATATTTCGGTTCCGCATTTTTTAAGTAACTGTTTATATCAAGCCCGAACCCATCAATTAAAATCGTTCCTCTTATAGGGTTCGGGATTTTTAAATTATTAAAATAAGTATTGTCTGTTGCAATAAGAGCAGCAAGGTGTCCACCGGCCGAATGTCCCGAAATGTATATTTTACTGGTGTCTCCGCCATAAGCGCTTATGTTTTGTTTAATCCATTCCACAGCTGTTGCAGCATCTGCTGCCATGCCATCGTAAGTTGTTCGGTCATTAAGTCGGTAATCAATGATCACCGCTACAGCACCGTTCTTCACCATTCCCTTTCCCAAAAAATCATACATTGATTTTTTGCCCGAATTCCAGCTGCCACCATGAATAAAAATGAAAACAGGTTTAGCTGTTTCTTTCTTTTTAGGTGAATACACATCAAGCTGTAGTTTATGTTCTGCACTGTATGTAATGTCTTTCGATTTCTTAACAGCACAACCGGTCAATACTAAAAATGCTAAAGAAAGGAGAAAACAATAAGTACAAATTCGCATCATAAAATAGAAAATACGTGTGTAAAGGCGAAAGGCCGCACAGTTTGTACAGCCTTTCGTAAATTCGCAATCATTCGTTTATTTGTAACCTATAAATACTCATTCGCAAGGTTTGCCAGCTCTGAGCGCTCTCCTTTCTGAAGTGTTATGTGAGCATATAAATTTTGTCCTTTTAACTTGTCAATAAGGTATGAAAGACCATTACTTTGAGTATCCAGGTAAGGGGTATCTATCTGGTAAATATCACCGGTAAATACCATTTTTGTGTTTTCACCCGCCCTTGAAATAACCGTTTTTACTTCATGGGGAGTAAGGTTTTGTGCTTCATCAACAATGAAAAATACATTGGATAAGCTGCGTCCTCTGATATACGCCAGCGGACAAACAACCAGCTTCTCATTTTCCACCATTTCGTTGATTTGTTTGTATTCGCGGTCCTTTTCGGTGAACAGTCCTTTGATATATTTCAGGTTGTCCCAAAGCGGCTCCATATAAGGGTTTAGCTTCGATTTAATGTCGCCCGGTAAATAGCCAATATCTTTATTGCTCAGCGGAACAATAGGCCTTGCTAAATAAATCTGATGAAAATTTCGTCTCTGCTCCAGCGCACCGGCTAATGATAATAATGTTTTACCTGTGCCCGCAACCCCTTGTATCGTCACAAGCTTTATATCGGGGTTCAGTATGGCATCAAGGGCAAAAGCCTGTTCCGCATTCTGAGGCGATACCCCAAAAGCAGTAACTTTCTTAATGCGTTCAATCATGTCCTTGGTGGTGCTGTACGTTGTAAGTACGGACTTGGAGCTGCTTTTGAGAATATAAAAATGGTTCGGCTCAGGTTTCTGCTTCTTCAGTAGTTTTGTCGGTTCACAAAACCCTTTTTCATAAATCTCGTTAATAAGCTCATTGGATACTTTTTCAATCTCACTGCACCCGGTGTACAATTCGCTTACATCCTTAATTTTTCCAGTCTCATAATCTTCCGCATTCAGGTTCAGTGATTTAGCTTTAATGCGTAGGTTAATATCCTTGGTAACCAGCACCACTTTGTTCTTAGGGTATTGTTCTGATACATAAAGTGCCGTATTCAATATACGGTGGTCTGCCTTGCGTTCTCCAAAAACTTTTTCCGCATCAATCGATGAGCCATGGTGCATCTCAATCTTAATCATTCCATGACCTTTGCCATTAATAGGTATCCAGTCCTGTAATGTATTGCCTTTAGAGATTTTATCAATATAGCGGCTAAACTCGCGTGCTGCAAAATTCTTGGTATCGTTACCCTTCTTAAAATTATCTAGCTCTTCTAATACTGTTATTGGTATTACCACATCGTGCTCATGAAAGCTTTTTGCCGCAGTGTGATCATAAATAATTACCGATGTATCCAGAACGAAAATCTTTTTTTCTTTCACCATTGCTCAGAATATTTAATTTATTATATGGGCTAAACTATAAAAACAAAAAGCAGCTTTTTATTATGCATAATAAAGTAATGAACATAAAATTGTTTAAAGCTTCGTTAATTATTCACTAAGCTTACGAGATACTATGAAAAAGGTTTTAAAGGTATTTTCCTTTTTATGCGCAGAGCTGCGCAACCTTTGTAGCCCCCCGTCCAAAATATCTCCGCGAAACTCTGCAAATAAAATCAGCGAACCTCTGCGGAAAAATCAATCCCTACCTAATTTTAAGCCGGATCTCCCTTTCTGAAGCGGCAGAGCCGCGCAACCTTTGTAGCCCTCATCAATAAACGCCCTCAAAAGGTGCAGCGCACCGAAACAAATACCCAAACGCCTCTGCGAAACTCCGCGAATAACTTCGCGAACCTCTGCGAGAAAATCAATCCCTACCTGTTTTTTAGCCTGATTTTCCTTTCTGAAGCGGCAGTGCTACGCAACAGTTATATCCCTGCAGGAAAAACCATTTAAATTGACTATTTTTCAAAAAATCCCATTCCAATGCAACCTTTTTCCTCTAAAAAACCTCTATAAAATGAATAATTGGCCTGTAGTGATAGAACAAAATATTAATTTGCGATGAAATGCACCTTTTCTACAGATAATTAAGGTTCATTTTTTTGCATGTTTTCGTTTATTTTCATATCATTACATTTCGTTTTTGTAAAACCGGAAGTTTTAACCGTAATTGAATCGGATGAGAAGTTTTTTATACTGTTGTTTCAGTTTAATTTTTTTATTTGTTTCCTTAAACAGTGTAGGGCAGGAATGTGGTTATGTTTATGTAACCCCGGGCGGAGCATCAAGCGGAACTGCTGGTACAAAGGCAACTCCCGCCAACTTTGCTTACGGGCTTACGCTTATCAGTTCCACAAATAAGATCATGCGTATGGCCGAAGGGACCTATAACCTTAGCAACGCTCTCAGCATCCCTTCAAACATTACAATAGAAGGTGGTTACAATGCCACCACATGGGTCAAAAGCAATACCACCATTACTGTTATTGAACGCGACAACACCAACATTCAAACCAATCCGAATAGCCTTATTGGTCTTTCCTGTATTAACGTTTCAGGCTTTCGCCTGTTGGATCTTACTATCAATGTGGCGGATGCGGTAGGTGATGGCGTAAGTGTTTATGGGATTTATATAAACAACTGTACAAACTATGTGATTTCCAGGTGCAAGGTAAATGTAGGTAATGGCTCAGATGGAACTCCGGGAGCTCCGGGAACTCCTGGAATGCCTGGCGCTGCTGGCCTCACTGGCGAAACCGGTGCAGAAGGTGATCATGATAGCCTCGGAAGTGGAGTATGTTGCCGCTTGGGTGGTGCTGGTGCTGGCGGGTCATTTACGGGTAGCTATTCGGGCGGACAAGGTGGTACCGGTGGTGAAAGAGGTGGCTTCATAAGAGATACAAATTCCATTTTAGGATATATAGTTTATAATGCCAGTGGTGATTATACCAACGATGGTTTGCCAGGGTTTCCCGGACAGGGGTACGGAGGTGTTGCTGGTGGAAACGGTGGTGCTGGCGTTTGCCAGATGCAATATTACCAGCAATGCTGGGGTGATCCGAGCCAGAACAATGGCAAGCCGGGAACACCTGGTATTGATGGACTTCCGGGATTAAATGGTACTCAGGGTGTAGCAACATATACAAGTGGTTTTTATGTTCCGGGCACCGGGACAATAGGTACGCAGGGCAAACACGGTGGTGGTGGCGGTGGCGGTGGCGGTGGTGGCGCTAAAGGCTGTCAGCCGGCTATTCTTAATCCAACTACTGGCGATACAATTAGTTATGTTTTCGGCTCCGGAGGCGGAGGTGGCGGTGGTGGCGAAGGCGGTGAAGGTGGATACACTGGTTATGGTGCAACTGGTGCAGGCGGCTCTTTTGCAATTTTTGTCTGGGCAAACGGCATAAATGGGGTTGTCAGGGACTGTTCCCTTAACCCTGGAAATGGCGGTACCGGTGGAACTGGTGGTGCTGGTGGTGCCGGTGGTGCCGGTGGTGCTGGTGGACTTGGCGGTAATCTTCACAACGATTCTACTGGTCTTCATAGCTGCAATGTTGGCGAAGGCGGACCAGGTGGTGTTGGCGGTACTGGTGGTGCCGGTGGCAACGGAGGAAATGGTTCGGATGGTGTAAGTAAAACCTTGTACCAGCAGCCCGGACAGGATCCTGTAATGTATTCAAATATGTACAACCCTTTTGAGCCGGATGTTACTGCTACGTTCTCCGGTTGTGCCAATTCAGATGTTACATTTACCACCAATGCAACTGGTAATGTCGATTGGGTATTTGGTGTAGGTGCCAATCCTTCTACTGCTTCAGGAGCAAATGTTACGGTTCAGTATGATAGCGGCATGCCTGGTTTCAGAAGTATAACGCTTGTGGTGGATGGTGTGCCTTACCCTCTTGCTAATTATATAAACCTGCCTACCAACTTCGCACCTCCAGAAGTAGCAACGTCTAAAGATGTTGTTTGCGTTGGGGATGATGTAAACATTTTCACAACGGGCACTGCAAATACTTATAGCTGGAGCATACCAGGCGGTTCCATTACTACTTCGTCTGTTCAAAGCCCGGGTAATGTGAGCTTTGCAACTCCTGGAACTTATACAATCACACTTACTACAACCAGCTGCTGTGGTACTTCTGTTAAAACAAAAGTAATTGAGGTAATTACTGCTCCTGTAGTAAACCTTGGTAATGATACAACAATGTGCTTCACCGATCAGAAACCATTGCTGGATGCTGGTAATCCGGGGGCTACTTATACATGGACTTATAATGGAAGTCCTGCAAGCGGCACTTCCCAAACCTTTAATACTGCACTTGAAGGTACCTATGGTGTTACTGTGAGTTATGGAAGTTGCTCTGCAAGCGATGATATGGAACTGGAGATTTACATGGAGTTACCAATCGATCTGGGCCCCGATATTATGTTATGCACCACCGATGCATTGCCTGTACTTGATGCAGGTTTAGGAGGTATGCAAAGTTATTTATGGACTATGAACTCCAATCCTGTTGGGGTAAATGCCCAGACATTACAGACCGTTGCAGCGGGTGTGTATAGAATTACCGTAACCAGCGCTTCGGGCTGTGTTGGAAAAGATACACTTGTTCTTACAATTAAAGATCCTGAAGTGGAGCTTGGAAACGATTATACCGTTTGCTCCAATGAGCCGTTTCCTGTTATTGATGCCGGTAACCCGGGATGTTCCTATGACTGGACCTTGGATGGTGTAAATGTAGGTGGTAATACACAAACACTGCAGACAGCAGCAGGTGGTGTGTATGAAGTTACTGTAATCAGTCCATCCGGATGTATGGCCCAGGACAATGTTACTGTTAATGTATTGCCTGTTATTACTGCGGTATTCAATGTGCCGGCAACCGGAACAGTTGGCTCGCCTGTTTCATTTACTGACCTTTCTTCACCGGTGCCTTCTGCTTGGAACTGGAACTTTGGCGATGGTTCACCCAACGACAATACTCAAAACCCTTCTCATACTTATACGGAAGCAGGAGAATATCCTGTATTCCTTATCGTTAGCAATGCCAACTGCTCCGATACAATTACTGATGTAATCAACATTCAGAACAATTGCAGCGCCCTGGGACTTACGGCTGCTTTTACACAGTCCAACGATTCTGTTTACATGAACGGACTTGGAATGCTAATGTTTAACAATACCAGCGCAAATGCTGATGCCTGGCTGTGGAATTTTGGCGATGGCTCAACTTCCAACGAAGAAAATCCAACTCATGTTTATACAGCAGAAGGTTCATATACTATAACTCTTACATCGTATAATTACAATTGCACCACATCGGTTACGGGCACAGTTATCGTGGTTCCTTCCAATGTAGGTGTTGATGATTTAAATGCAGAGAATTATCAGCTTCAGGTATACCCGAATCCAAGCGATGGCAGGTTTACCTTGCAGATACAAAACTGTAGTGGTTGCCTCGAGAATATAGAGCTCCTTACTGTTTTGAACACCCTTGGCGAATCTGTGTTTCAGCAATCCAATATCAGGTCGTCAACTTTAACAATAGATCTAAGCAACCAACCAAAAGGAATTTATTTTGTGAAAATGATATTACCATCGTCTAAAGCAAATACCGGAAATAACACCGTATCACAGCAGTTGGACCAGGTACTGATTAAAAAGATAATTATTAATTAATTTACACCTCCTCCCTCTCCTTTGGAGAGTGGCAGGGGTGAGGCATTATAATGCAATTAAAGCTAAAATATAGAATACTTTCTCTGGTGATACTCTTCACCTCTCTCCTTTGGAGAGGGGCAGGGGGAGAGGTCTTTGCCCAACAATGTACCGTAATCTACGTTACTCCTAATGGGGCATCCTCAGGAACTGCCGGTACCAAAACAGCCCCTGCATCGCTTACCTATGCCCTATCGCTGGCAACAGCAACCGACAATAAAATTTACATGGCATCGGGTACTTACAATATTTCCAATGCCATCACCATGAAAGCCAACCTTACCATTGAAGGTGGGTACAATGCAAGCACATGGAAAAAAAGCAATGCAACGGCTACAACCATATACCGCGATAACTCAAATGTTCAATCCAATCCGAATCGTCTGGTGGCAGTGTATTGCACCAATATTTCGAATTTCCGTTTTCAGGACCTGACAATAAGAACAGCGAATGGTTTTGGCAATGGTACTTCTGTCTATGGGATTCATTTGAGCGGCTGTTCCGATTACCAGATTGTCCGCTGTAAAGTAATTGCAGGAAATGCGGGTGATGGCACAATCGGAACAAACGGCAATAGTGGAATAGCTGGTGCAAGTGGTCTTCCTGGCGATGATGGTTCAAACGATGACGCTGCTCCACGTTCTGGTGGACTTGGTGGTTCTGGCTCTTTTACAGGAAGTCTGGCCGGTGGTACCGGTGGTGATGGTGGTGAGCGTGGTACTGCAGATTGCGCATTGTGCGGTGATCCTAACCATGCCAAAAACGGGTATCCGGGAACAAGTGGACAAACCAGCGGAAGCGGTGGTGGTATAGGTGGTATGGGCGGACAAAAAATTGTAACCTGCATTTATCCTACAACTCCTCCGCGTACAAGTCTCAATGATGGTGCCCCTGGTACTGATGGAGCAAATGGCTTGCAAGGTACAAATGGAACAAATGGGATAGCGGCATTTACTGGTGGCTTTTATATGCCAGGTAATGGAACTTCGGGCGCAATCGGAAGCAACGGTCACGGTGGTGGCGGTGGTGGCGGTGGTGGCTCCATTGGTGGTATCCCTTACGACTGTCTTTTTGGACTCCCTCCAAATAAAAACGGTACAGGTGCCGGTGGTGGTGGCGGTGGTGAAGGTGGCCAGGGTGGAACCGGTGGAACTGGCGGAACCGGTGGAGGTGGCTCTTTTGGGATTTATATTCACAACAATGGTGCAAACGGGATTATAAAAGATACAAAAATAACTTCCGGAAATGCTGGCTTTGGTGGTGTGGGCGGAAATGGCGGTGCAGGTGGTGCAGGCGGCACAGGCGGTACGCGTGGCGGTGGCGGCAATGGTTATGTTGGTGCCGGTGGTAATGGTGGTAACGGTGGCAATGGCGGTGATGGTGGTAAAGGCGGTGCTGGTTCTGATGGTGTTACATATACGCTTTATGAAGATGGCGGAACTCCTGTTTCTGAACAGAATGTGTATTCATTGCAGCAACCTTTTGTTTTTGTGCAATATTCGGGTTGTACAGATGCTCCTGTTACATTCTCTACCAATGCTACAGGAACTGTTGTATGGTTCTTTGGTGCTGGTGCATCACCAGCATCAGGAAGTGGCATCACTGCAACTACTAAATACACTACACAGGGTAGAAAAACGTTTACTATGGTAAACAATGGCATTGCCTATACATATACCGATTTTATTGAAATATACAGTACCGGTGCTGGGATTATTCCGGAGGTAAACTCCTCCGACAACAATGTGTGTGCCGGTACTGCTGGTACTTATACATCTTCGGTGGCTGCTGACGAGTACTTATGGTATTTTATCCGCGGTAATGAAGTGGATACTATCGAAGGCTCTGCATTTCAGAATGCAACCTATACGTTTGATTCTGCCGGTACCTACCAGGTAATTCTGCGTATTGTCGATAATTGCTGTGGCGAATCTTTCCCCGACACCATGTTAGTGGAAGTGGAAGGAATCGTAAAGCCATATATTGAAATACAATCCGAAAGCCCTAGTAACATTGCTTGCAGCGGTGCTTCCTTTACGTTTAGTGCGGGTGCAACAAATGCAGGTACTTCTCCTACTTATCAGTGGCTGGTCAATGGGGTGCCTTCCGGGACTTTCCCCGTATTTATTACAAATGCACTTGCTGATGGTGATAGCGTTTCCTGTGTTATTATTTCTTCCCTGGGATGTTCAACCGGTCAGGAAGATACTTCCGGTACTATTGGTGTAACAGTAATTGACCCACCTGTAATTACCTGCACAGCCGAGGCATTTGTGTCTGGTGAACCTACCACCTTGGTTGCAACAGTTAACTCTGGTGGAGTCGCTCCTTTCGAATATGCTTGGACCTTTGGCGATGGTGCTGCCGGTGCAGGGGATACTGTTTCGCACATATACCAGGAAGCCGGTGCTTACGATTATCAGGTAAACGTTACTGATTCCAATGGTTGTGAAGGCAGCTGTTCTGGTGGACTAATTATTACATCTACTTTAAGTGCTGGCTTCGAAACGTCCATTTCTGGTGGTTGTCCTATATTACATGTCGATTTTACCAATACAAGTATTTTTGCAATTACCTATCTCTGGGATTTTGGTGATGGCACCACGTCCGTTGATGAAAATCCTTCTCACGATTATATCAATCCGGGCTTATATACGGTTACTTTAATGGCTTTCGGTGCCACAGGAACAGACACGTCTATCGTTACAGGTCAGGTGTATGTTTACCCTCCGCCTGTTTCTAATTTCCAGGCTTATGTTTCACAGGGCGGTGATACGGCTTATTTTGCTGATAACTCATTAAATGCTACAGGCTGGCTATGGGATTTTGGTGATGGAAACAGCAGTACCATTCAAAATCCTACACATACTTATGCTGCAAACGGCACCTACAGCATATCGCTGATAGTTACAAATAGCTATGGCTGTGCCGATACCACATACAAACCTACTTTTGTAAATATTGGTGTTGGGATAACCGAATTTAGCTTTGCATCATCTGATGTCCATGTATTCCCTAATCCTTTCTCAGGCGAATTAAACATCAATATCGCTTCGTTGAAAGAAGGAGTGCTTACACTTACATTAATGAATATAGAAGGTGCCAGGGTAGTATCAGTGAAACGGGATATAAGTAAAGGCGATCAGCAAATGAAAATAACTGAGCTTGCTGATAAGTTAGCTCCCGGAATGTATTTAATGGAGCTGGAATGCGATGGGCAAAGGCATTATACAAAATTAATCTATCAGAAATAATAGAATAGTGTAAGCAACCTTATTGAGTAATTATGAGTCAATAAGATAGAATTTAAATAGAATGCGCTTGTCATTCCGAGCAGAGCCGAGGCATCTTTTGAGTTAGTATGCAATAGCTTCACAACTCTGAGGAAATAAGAATAAGGACTATAAATGGAAGACAAGCCTTAATTGCTGAACGAGTTTTTTTAGGATGAAATATAATTTTTTATTAAAGATTTTTCTTTTACAGGCTGCTTTCACCTTGATTCTTTGGGTGAATAATGGCAATAAGGTCCTTGCGCAGGAATGTAATATCATTTATGTTACTCCAAATGGTGCAACCAGTGGCGCTGCCGGAACAAAAGCAAATCCTGCTGCGCTTGACTACGCATTTACACTGGCGAGTACTACAAACAGTCAGCTTTGGCTAGCTGTAGGAAATTATACTATCTCCAATCACCTGCTCATGATTAGCGGTGTAACAATGGAAGGTGGTTTCGATCCTTCCAATGGCTGGAAAAAAACAAATTCTTTACAGACTGTAATTTTCCGTGATTCGTTAAACTATGTACCGAATCCAAACCGTATTGTGGCCGTGGAATGCAAAAGCATCAATAATTTCAGTATTCACGACATTACCATCAATGTAAGTGATGCTCCTTTGAGTGTAAACAGTGCCAGCTTGTATGGTATCCATGTTACTAACAGCAACAATTACAATTTATCACGTATTACAATCAACACGGGAAATGCAACGCGCGGAGCGGATGGCCTTCCTGGTACTGACGGTGTCAACGGTGCAAACGGTTCTTTGGGCGAGCCAGGAGATGAAGATGGTGGTTGCTGTACTGCCGGTGGATTGGGCGGTTCTGGCTCTTACCCAGGCAGTAATGCAGGAGGCAATGGTGGTGCCGGTGGTGCAAGGGGAACGGGTGTTTGTTTTGGCCTTGGCGGTACTGCCCCGGACGGTTCGGTCGGACAAAATGGTTTGGGAACAAATGGTGGTGCTGGCGGTGCTGGCGGACAAGGGATGTGCGCCTTGCCTGTTTCTTTTGGTTGCGACCAGACGCCTGCAAGTATCGGTGCTGATGGTGCTGATGGTGCTGATGGTGCTGATGGTGCCGATGGTGCAAACGGTGTTGTTGGTTTTGGTGTTTATTTTATCCCGGGCGATGGGCAACAAGGTGATCAGGGTGAACATGGCGGTGGCGGTGGCGGTGGTGGTGGCGGTGGCTCCCAGGGTTGCGTGAATACTTGTTTTGGCAATAACAACGGTGCCGGACCTGGTGGCAGTGGTGGTGGCGAAGGTGGCGAAGGTGGCCACGGTGCTACCGGTGGTGAAGGCGGTGGCGGTACTTTTGGTGTGTACATTGATACCAACGGTGTGAATACATTTTTAAAGGACTGTTTTATGAATACAGGTCTCCAGGGGGCCGGCAGTCTCGGTGGTACGCCTGGTGGTAACGGTGGAGGAAGTTCTGGTGGCGCATCTGGTGTTGTGGGCTGCGATATTGGTACTGGTGGTGCAGGCGGTGCAGGTGGTAAAGGCGGTAAAGGTGGTAATGGTGGTAATGGCTCCCCGGGGGTAAGTCTTCCATTGTATGAAGATCCGGATGGTGTTGCAATCGCCCAATCGGATATGAAAGCTACTGTTGAACCTGCAATCTATCTTCAGAATACAGGCTGTACCTTTCATGATATTAATTATACTACCAATGCAACGGGTATTGTACAATGGTTCTTTGATGGTGGTTCTGTACCTTTGAGTGCAAGTGGCGATACCGTTACAACACAGTATGTAACTATGGGCCGCCATTCCATCACGCTTGTGGTAGACGGTGTGCCTTATATGTTTACTGATTTTACAGGTATATTTTCTGACGGAACGGTTGTTTTGCCTTCTGTTGTAGGGCCTGATACTGTTTGTCCGGGTAACAGCGAAACATTCTCAGCAAGCTTTCCTACTGCTTTCACGGTATTAGGCTACGACTGGAAAGTATATAATCCTGGTTCTACAACGCCTGCACAAACCGGTAACAGCGCTACTTTCACTTATTCTTTTCCAACAACGCTTGGGAAATACCTCATAACGCTTAAAACCGAGTCTCCTTGCTGTGGCTGGTCAAAATTGGATAGCTTTTATGTAGATGTTGTTCCATTCCTTACAACAGATGTATTCGTGTCTTGTTCAGATCCTGAAATTTGTCAGGGTGAGCCAACATCGTTTTTTGCTTTACCACTGAACGGTGGCAGTAATCCAACTTATCAATGGAATGTAAACGGCACCGCAGCTGGTACAAACTCCAGCTCTTTTACATCATCTTCACTTAACAACGGTGATGATATTACCAGTACAATGTATAGTTCTTATGCTTGTCCACTCAACTCACCGGTTACTTCTTTGCCATTTACAATAACTGTAAACCCGCTGCCCGCTGTCACTTGTAATACTGCCAATACTTATCTTGGGGCAAACACTGCCTTTGAAGCATCTGTTACAGGCGGTACAGCTCCGTTTTCTTTTTACTGGCAGTTTGGTGATGGAGGTGTGGATACTGCTGTGGGACCTACGCATCTGTATGGTGGCACGGGGCCATACACGTATTCTGTTACGGTTACGGATAGTAACGGGTGCCAGTCCGTATGCAGCGATCTGATTACTATTGTAGTGCCGCCAGTTGTATATACCGGTTTCACATTTGTTCAGGCTCCTTCGTGTGGTAACACTTCTGTTACTTTTACGGATACAACTTCCGGAAGTGTTACATGGTGGTGGTGGGACTTTGGTGACAATTCAACCTCTACACTCCAGAATCCAACGCATACATATACAGTCCCTGGTAACTATACGGTTACGCTTGCTTCCGGAAATTCAATTTATTCCGATACAATGGTTCAATCCAATATTATTTCTGTATGGGTGGTTCCGGATGCTGGTATTTCATTTGTAAATGATACTGTTTGTTATCCTTTTGCAGAGCAGTTTTTGGATGCTTCACCGGGGTCCGATACATGGCTTTGGGGCTTTGGTGACGGCACTACATCCGATTTGCAGAACCCTGCCCATTATTATGCTCCGGGAACCTATAATGTGGCTTTAACGGCTACTTCAGCGGATGGGTGTTCGGATAATGCAACAGCTACTGTAACAGTACTGCCGGCACCAACAGCTGCGTTTACGCAAAGCAGCTCCGTAATATGCAGCGGTGCAACCGTTCTGTTTAGCGATATATCTTCTGTAGATGCTGTTTCCTGGGAGTGGGATTTTGGGGATGGAAGCACTTTTAACAGCAGTTCTCCCCCGGCACACCTTTATGCAGCTCAGGGCGTTTATAATGTAACGCTTACTGTGGAAAATGCTCTTGGTTGTAAAGATGACACGGTTATCTTAGCTGCGGTAAATGTAAACCTTCGTCCTGGTGCTGCTTTACAGCTTTTAACCACAGGCGAAATATTGATGGGCACAGATGTTAACCTGGATAACTACAGTGTCAATTACAATTCCTGGCTATGGGATTTTGGTAATGGGGTGGTTGATTCGCTTAACTTCAATGCTACTGCCGTTTACAATGCGCCCGGTTATTATGATATCACTCTTTACGCAATTTATGGCCCGGGCTGTTACGATAGCGCTTCGGTTACCATTATGGTAAATGATATTGAAACCATCTTTGTACCTGAAGCATTTACGCCAAATGGCGATGGCACCAATGAAGTGTTTTATGTGTATGGCAATGATGTCGTGAACTTCCAGTTCTACATTTTCGATCGCTGGGGCGAAATTATTTATGAATCCACTGATATTCTTCAGGGTTGGGACGGCACTGTTAAAGGCAAGAAGGCCCCGGATGGAGTATATTCATACCGCATCAATTACTGCAAAAAATCCAAACCCACGGATAAGCTCACCCGGATCGGACATCTCTCCCTGCTTAAATACGAGTATTAAGTATGGTGCGGCTGTCAGTCTGAGCCTGTCGAGACCTTGGGGGTGGGATATAATGTTAGTGTTACCTGTTTGATTTTCTCTCTAATCCCCCATCCAAAGCTAAAATACCCTTGCAATCGGTATCTTCCTGTAGGGGTGCCTAGCCAGTAGCCATTCATTATCGAGTATTAATCTTATGAAATCGCGCGCTGGCAATGAAAGCATACGATGCCGTTTAGCCCGTGCGGTAGGAGTTATGCTTTCTTGATTTTTTTGTTACTTTTTTCATCAAGGAAAAAAGTAAACACACAACACTTCTTTGACTAAGTCATGTATTAAATTGATGTATTCAATTTTCTCCCCAATCCAACCCCCATACTAAAACACCCCTGTAGCAAGTATCCGCCTGTAGGTGCATCCCAGTCAAGCATTTCACCAATAGCGTAGCAGTTGGGAATTTTCTTTAGTTGAAAGTTCTCGTCTATCTCCTCTAATGCAATGCCGCCAACAGTTGAAATCGCTTCATCCAATGGTCCGGCAGACTTAATTGTCAACTGAAGGTTTTTTATTCTTTCGGATAAAACCACAGGGTCCGTAAATTGTGCCTTATCAATAACCGATTTTAACAGCAATAATGGAACACCGGAAATATTCAGGTCATTTTTAAGGCATTCACTAATTGATCTGTTTCCCCTGTTCCTTAATTTGCTCTCAATCGTAGTGAGCGAAATTGACGGTTTTAAATCCATAAATAAAGCAGCATGGCCTTCTTCACTCAACTGCTTGCGGATAGCACCACTCAGTGCATAAACTGCTCCACCTTCAAGCCCGAAGGCTGTTATTACAACTTCCCCTTCTTTCTTGTTTTCTCCGCAGTGCAGGGTTAAGTTTTTTAATGTCTTTCCTTCTGCTTGCTTTAAAAATTCCTTATCCCATTCTATTTCAAAAGCACAATTGGAGGACTGAAAAGGCTTTACTTCAACACCTTGGTCAATGAAATGCTTTGTCCAGCTGCCATCTGAGCCGGTTACTTTCCAGCTTCCGCCTCCCAATGCAAATACAGTGATGTCCGGTTTGATAACAAACTCATTTTTGTTTTTATCATCAGTAAAAAGCAATTGATCGTTTCTCCAGCCATGCCAGGTAATGCGTGTCTCTATAGATACATTCTTTTGCTTTATAACGGACAATATAGCCGTTAGCACGTCTATTGGTTTAATGCCTTTTACAGGAAACACACGTTTGCTGGAACCTTCAAATGTATCAATGCCAATTGACTTGAGCCAGTTGCGTAAATCTGTATTGTTGAAGTTTTTGATAATAGGCTCAAAAAAAGATGAAGGTGTATACCTTGAAATAAATGTATCCGGCTTTTCGGAATGTGTAAGATTAAAGCCTCCGTCACCCGCAACCAGGAGCTTTCTTCCAGGTGCAGCATTTTTTTCGTAAATGAATACATCAAATTTTTTATGATCCAATTCTGCGGCCAGCAGCAAGGCTGTAGCCCCGCCCCCAACAATTGCTACAGTCTTCCTCATAAAAAATATTTTTTTCTAATTAAACCTTCTTAAATTGAACTCGTCATACAACAAAGAGAATCATAAACATAAAACAATTAAACCTATGAAAAAAACATTTTTAATTTTATTTGCTTTTGCGATAGCAATTGTAAATGGTAAAGCGCAGGAAAAGAAAGGTGCAGGACAAACCCCTGAACAACGTGCTGAAAAAATGCTGGCCAAACTCAATGAAGTGGTTACTTTGAGCGAAGATCAGAAAGCGAAAGCAAAACCTGTTATTCTGAAACGCGAAACAGAGCGTACGGAATTGAAAAAGAAGTATCCGAACAAAGATGAATTTAAAAAGGCGAACAGGGAAAATATGAAAAATGCTGAGGTGGAATTGAAAAAAATATTGACTGCAGAACAAGCTGAAAAGCTGAAAAAGTACCGTGAGGAAATGAAAGAGAAGCGCAAAGCTAAAAAGGCTTCTGCCACCGCTCCAGAAGACGATGACGAAGATTAAGAGGTAGTTGGGATAGGCTGGATAATGCCCCGTATCTCAAATCTCATGTCTCAAATCTCATATCCAATACTGCTTTTTTGTTAATTTAGCGGTATAAATATGTCGAGCAATTTTTTAAATACTCCCGTTGAATACCTTAAAAACGTTGGCCCCCAAAAGGCTGACGTTTTAAAAAAAGAATTGCATATTTTCAGGTATTCCGACTTGCTTACTTTTTATCCTTTCCGTTACGTTGACCGCACAAAATTTTATAAGGTCAGGGAAATCACAGAAGATCTGCCCTATGTACAGCTAAGGGGTAAAATTGTAAGTACAAAAATTGTTGGGGTTAAACGCTCGCAGCGTTTTGTCGCAACATTTGCAGACGATACTGGCAAGCTGGAGCTGGTGTGGTTCCAGGGAGCGAAGTGGATGGTTGAAAAAATAAAGCCGCATTTTACCAACGAATTTATTGTTTTCGGGAAGCCTTCCTGGTTTAATGGTGCCTTTAATATTTCACATCCTGAAATAGAACCTGTAAGTGAAGAGAACACAACATTGGCCAGTGCCTTGCAGGCTGTGTATAACAGTACTGAAAAACTGAAAGCCAAAGGCCTTGATACGCGAGGGATTGCGCGGGTACAAAAAACATTAAATGCCCTCATTCGGAACAATATCCCGGAAACGCTTTCAAAAGATATAATGGAGCGCTTCCAGATGGTTTCAAAGGAAGAGGCTTTAAAACAGATACATTTTCCACGAAACCCCGAAATGCTTAGAAAGGCTGAGTTTCGGCTGAAGTTTGAAGAGTTGTTTTTTATTCAGCTCAAACTTTTAAAGCAAAAAGGAACAAGGGAAAAGACATATCGGGGATTTGCCTTTTCCAGGGTTGGCGATTATTTCAATAGCTTTTATTCGAAGCATCTGCCCTTTGAACTTACCAATGCGCAAAAGAGGGTAATAAAAGAGATAAGGCTGGATATGGGCTCTGGCAAACAGATGAACAGGCTGTTGCAGGGCGATGTGGGAAGCGGAAAAACGCTTGTAGCGTTAATGAGCATACTGATTGCTATGGATAATGGCTTCCAGGCCTGTCTTATGGCCCCTACTGAAATACTGGCAAATCAGCACTACGAAACAATTTCAGGGATGCTTCAGCCATTGGATATAAACATTGGTCTGCTTACTGGTTCTACAAAGGCTAAGGAGCGCAGACGCATCCACGAACAGCTCCAAAATGGTGAAATGCACATTCTTATTGGAACGCATGCACTCCTTGAGGATGTTGTACAGTTCAAAAATATTGGTTTGGTTGTAATTGATGAACAGCACAGATTTGGTGTTGCTCAACGTGCAAAAATGTGGGAGAAGAATACATTGTCTCCACACATGCTTATCATGTCCGCTACGCCTATCCCACGTACACTGGCAATGACCCTGTATGGCGATTTGGATATAAGTGTAATTGATGAGCTGCCTCCGGGAAGAAAAGCGATACAGACGGTACACCGTTTCGACAATCACCGCGACAGGGTGTTCGGATTCATGAAAGAACAAATTGCTCTTGGAAGACAAATCTACGTGGTTTATCCTTTGATCAAAGAGTCTGAAAAGATGGACTATAAGGACTTGATGGACGGGTATGAAAGTATTGTTCGCTCATTTCCTTTGCCGCAGTACAATGTGAGTATTGTGCATGGGCAGATGAAAGCAGATGCGAAAGATTATGAAATGCAGCGCTTTGTAAAAGGTGAAACCAATATCATGGTGGCCACCACGGTAATAGAAGTAGGTGTGAATGTCCCCAATGCAAGTGTAATGGTGATTGAGAGTGCGGAACGGTTTGGGCTTTCCCAGCTCCACCAGCTGCGCGGACGGGTGGGTAGGGGTGCGGAGCAATCGTATTGTATTTTAATGACATCATTCAAGCTGAGCAGCGAAGGGCGTTTGCGAATGGAAACCATGTGCCGCACCAACGATGGCTTTGAAATTGCCGATGTGGATTTAAAGCTGCGTGGTCCTGGAGATATGGCTGGTACCATGCAAAGTGGTGTGCTGGACCTGAATATTGCTGACCTCGCGAAAGATGCGCAGATACTTCATTCTGCACGAAATATAGCTATTGAATTGTTGTCGGAAGATCCCAATCTGGAGAAACCTGAAAATAGTAACATCGCCTATCAGTTAGCAATTTCCAATGCAACGCAAACCAACTGGAGCAGGATTTCGTAATGATGTTGAACTTATTCAACATCTTAATTTTTATGTTTTTAACTTTTGAATTTTGACTTTATTATCTTCCCACTTATCAGAAGATATGTTTCTCCGCATGGTAAGATGAACGCACCAGCGGACCGCTCTCAACAAAACGGAATCCTTTTTCTAATCCAACCTGTTTATACTTCGCGAACGCCTCAGGGCGTATAAATTCTTTCACAGGGAGGTGCTTTGGTGTTGGTTGAAGGTATTGGCCTAAAGTGAGTACATCGCAGCCTACGGCCCTTAAATCATCCATTGTTTCGTATATTTCCTGCTCCGTTTCTCCCAGGCCCAGCATAACACCTGATTTTGTTTTTAATCCGGCATCCTTCAAACGTTTCAAAACTTCAAGGCTCCGGTCATATTTGGCCTGGATCCGAACCTGCTTTGTTAACCTGCGAACCGTTTCCATGTTATGCGACACAATATCAGGCTGTGCATCAATTATACGTTGAAGGTTTTCCCATTTTCCCTGAAAATCAGGAATAAGTGTTTCAAATTTAGTTTGAGGGCTTACTCTTCTTATTGCATTTATCGTTTCTACCCATATAACAGAACCTCCGTCTTTTAAATCATCCCGATCTACAGAGGTGATAACACAATGTTTTACATTCATCAGGCGCACTGATTCTGCCACACGTTCTGGCTCCTGCAAGTCAACTGCTTTAGGCCTACCGGTAGCAACACTGCAAAATCCGCAGGAGCGGGTGCAGATATTACCCAGAATCATAAATGTGGCTGTTCCCGCACCCCAGCATTCACCCATGTTCGGACAATTGCCGCTTTCACAGATAGTATGCAGTTTGTGAGTGGAAACTATTTTTCTTACCTCTGCATATTCCTTCCCTGTAGGAAGCTTCACACGCAGCCATTCCGGCTTGCGCGGACGTTCCTTAACTTCTGATGTATTGCCGGGGATAATATTGTTGGATTGAGAGTCTGTAGTTGTTGTCATTTGCCATCAGCACGAATTCAGCAATTCGTTATTCGTTTAATATTCGTAATCCGCTGCCTTTTAGAACCACTTTTTACCCCAAATCATCTTGAGATAAAGTGAAACATACACCTGTTGTTTTTTATTGTTTGCCATAAGTGGCAGTGCAAAAGGGTACACATCAGCAACAGCACCCGTTTCTATTGCTTTAATTGCATTAAACCGGTCCGCATATTCAAAACTAAGGCCAAGTTTTGCATAGCCTGCCGGATAAATGCTTGTTTTTTCTATACCTTTAAAAAAGGAAGCTTTGCCGTAGATATCTTCCTGTTTGTGTATTGCAGGATCATAACGTTCCGTGGAGGGTACTGTGGTATTCCCTTTATGTATTTCCAGGTAAACGGGCTTTGCAACACCCAGTGTTGCACCAAGGAAGTATGAATAGCGGACTTCAACGCTTTTTTTGTCACTTTTCTGAAAAAGTATATTCTGGTAACCAACTCCACCTCTCAATAGCAATACCGAGTTCAGTTTTCCATATACAAAACCTTTGGAATTGCCATAGTAAGAATTTACACTTTTAACTTCTTTAGGGTGTTTAAAATTAGAGGCTTCCACTTCGAACATTCTCTTGCGCTTTCCTGTTACATGCACACCACGTCTATATGCAGCTCCAAAGCCACCTGCAGAGTGTATAAATACACCAAAATTTTGCTCATGCCGGTACAATACGTTAACATCCTCCCCACTCTCTAAACGGGTTAAATCATCTTTGGTTTCCTGTGCAAAAAATGGTAGGGAAATAAAAGAGCTTAAAAGGAAAATGAAAATAATTTTATAGCGCATGCAACGTTTCATTATTACAAATATACTATATTTTAAAGGATATTCAAAGGCCGCAGGTAATTAAAAAATCCTAAATAATGCTGTATTGAATAGTATTTGCTGTATATTTAATTCAATACAATCTTTAATCCATATCTGAATGAAAACATCTAAAATAACATACCTGGGCAATCTTCGTACAGAAGCGGTTCATTTAAAATCCGGAAATACAATTATAACAGACGCGCCTCCCGACAACAATGGCAAGGGCGAGGCTTTTTCTCCAACGGATTTGCTTGCAACTTCCCTTGGCTCATGTATGTTAACAATAATGGGCATAGTGGCACAGAGAAATAATATTAATATAGAGGGAACTACTATTGAAATTACAAAAGTGATGGAAGCAAACCCAAGACGGGTTGGTGAGATTATTGTAGAGTTTTCAATGCCGGCAAATAATTACTCGGATAAGGAAAAGCAGCTTCTTGAAAATGCAGCGAATACTTGTCC
This sequence comes from Bacteroidia bacterium, assembly GCA_020051175.1. Taxonomy (GTDB): domain Bacteria; phylum Bacteroidota; class Bacteroidia; order 2-12-FULL-35-15; family 2-12-FULL-35-15; genus 2-12-FULL-35-15. The sequence goes on from JAGVJJ010000004.1 coordinate 135,360, forward strand.
TGTGGCCAAAAGCTTAAGTGCTGAGCTGAAGCAGACAGTTATTTTTAATTATTGACTTTAATCTCCAATGGTTATGAAAAAATTCTTTCTTCCCCGAATTACGGCAGTGAGCCTGGCACTTTGTGTAATGGCGGGTACGGTGGTGCTTTCAACCACAGGTTGCGGTGGCTCCAAGCCCGGATGTGGTTCCAAGCATCAGCATAAGGTGAGGGCAAAAAAGGTAAAACGCATGGCTCCGGGCATGACGATGTAATGGTTAAAAGGGCTAATTTTTGATTAGCTTTATTACCTGCATGTGTGAGGTTGTGCTGGTTACTTGTAGGTAATAAATACCTTGATTCCAGCTGCTGCAGTTCAAAATGTGTGTTGCAGGGCTCTTGCGTTGTGTGTTTTCAATATACTCTGTTTCCTGCCCTAGGATATTGAAAATTCGTATTTCTCTTATTAAGTCGTCTCCTTTTTCAGATATGAATAGTTGCTCTGCAACAGGGTTAGGATAAGCATCTACCCGGAACGTTTCTTTGTAATTTCCGCTCACAGTTGTAAGCGTGGCCACCCATATACTGTCTACCCAATGAGGATTATCAATAAAAGGGTTGCGGTTATCCTGTATTTGGTAAATGGCATTGTTTCGGGAAATTTCTTTGCTGCTAACAGTATCCATGTGATGCCAGTTCAGCAACACATCTACCTGCCAGGGCAATAGGGTAGATTTGTTTGTGGCTCCCGAGCTACTCCAGGAAGCATCTTCGCCCTGGTAGCGTGTGCTCATGTAAAAATAGCTGCGAGCCAAATCGCCTTTGTATGCGTCTATAGGCTCAAATACGGTTTGACTGTAACCTGCATCTGCACAAGGGCCAAGCTTGCCTCCATTCTGTGAGGTCCAGGTTGCATTATTTACATCACCATAAGGATAATTGCTGCGTAAATTATTTACGTATCCATCTGTGGGATAAATGTGGAACATGTCAGAGCTTGGAACATTGTCCGAATTAAACCAGCTTTGAGGCCAGGAGTGCTCCCTGTTGTAGCAGTCTGCCTCACTATTATAAGAGCCGCACTGATCGGATGAAAACGTAAATGCGTATGGCGGTGTGCTTCCGGGAATATCACTGTATATATCCCAAACTTTTCCATTTGTTTTTTTATCCGTATCCTCAAAATGGTTCCAAAGGCTGTTATAGCTTACAACCGTGTGGTTTTTAATAATATTGTGTAATGCAGTTTTCAAAGCAGTACCAGTTAACCCTTGAGCAGAATTGTAGTAGCCGGAAGGAACCTGGGCGCTTGAAACTATTGCAATAGTGAGTAGGGGACAGATGAATAAAAGTTTGAGTTTCATTTAATAATGTATAATTGCACATTGAGTAAAGTTACAAAGGTAAAGCTAAATATTGGAGAAAGATAATATAACCGCGCAAGCTTGATTAAGTGCAGGATTCCTTAGTGAATATTAGTGCCCTGGTGGTAAATTTTTTGAAGCCTTTATATAAAACAAAAACGGATGTACCCATAGATACACCCGTTTCCTGTTCAATCGGATTAAAATTATTTTTTATCCTCTTTTACCTCTTCAAAGTCAACATCAGTTACTTCACTGTCTGCGTTGGCTTTTGGCTCACCATCGTTCTGAGGGTTGCCATTTGCTCCTGCGCCTTGCGTAGCATTGTACATGTCCTGTGAAGCAGCCTGCCATGCAGTGTTGATGTTTGCCAAAGCACTGTCAATACCAGCAAGATTGCGTGATGCATGAGCTGTTTTTAGTTCAGCAAGAGCGCTCTCGATAACTGATTTTTTCTCTGCCGGAATTTTATCTCCGTACTCTTTCAGTTGTTTCTCCGTTTGGAAAATCATTGAGTCAGCAGAGTTCACTTTTTCGATTTCTTCTTTTGCTTTTTTATCAGCTTCTGCATTTGCTTCCGCATCTGCTTTCATACGTTTGATTTCCTCATCGCTCAGGCCTGATTTAGCTTCGATACGGATGTTGTGCGATTTACCTGTAGCTTTATCTTTTGCAGATACATTCAGGATACCATTTGCATCAATATCAAACGTAACCTCTACCTGTGGAACACCTCTTGGTGCCGGTGGGATACCGTCAAGGTTGAATTCTCCTAATTTACGGTTATCTTTTGCCATCGGACGCTCACCCTGGTAAACTACAATCTGTACAGAAGGCTGGTTGTCACTTGCAGTGGAGAATGTTTCCGATTTTTTAGTAGGAATGGTTGTGTTCGCTTCAATTAATTTAGTCATTACACCACCCATGGTTTCAATACCTAGTGAAAGCGGGGTAACATCCAGTAACAATACATCTTTTACATCGCCTCTCAATACACCTCCCTGTATAGCAGCTCCAATCGCTACTACCTCATCCGGATTTACTCCTTTTGATGGCGCTTTTCCAAAGTATTTCTGAACAGCATCTACAATTGCAGGGATACGTGTTGAACCACCTACAAGAATAATCTCATCAATATCAGATGTGCTCAAACCTGCATTTTTTAAGGCGGTTTTGCACGGTTCGATTGTACGTTTGATCAAATCATCTACCAGCTGCTCAAATTTAGCGCGTGTTAATGTACGTACAAGGTGTTTTGGAATGCCATCTACCGGCATAATGTATGGCAGGTTGATTTCAGTAGAAGTAGTGCTGGAAAGCTCAATTTTAGCTTTTTCTGCAGCTTCTTTTAAACGTTGCAGTGCCATTGGGTCTTTTGACAAGTCCACACCGTTTTCGGATTTGAATTCAGCAATTAACCAGTCAATGATTTTGTGGTCAAAGTCATCACCACCAAGGTGTGTATCACCATCGGTGGATTTAACTTCAAATACACCATCACCCAACTCAAGTACAGAAACGTCATGTGTACCACCACCGCAGTCAAACACCACAATTTTCATTTCTTTACCTCTTTTATCAAGACCATAAGCCAAAGCCGCAGCAGTAGGCTCATTGATAATACGCCTTACTTTTAGACCTGCAATTTCGCCTGCTTCTTTCGTTGCCTGACGTTGTGCATCGTTAAAATATGCCGGAACGGTAATAACCGCTTCGCTTACTTCCTGTCCCAGGTAATCTTCAGCGGTTTTTTTCATTTTCTGGAGAATGATGGCAGAAATTTCCTGTGGGGTATATTTTCTATCGTCAATCTGTACACGAGGGGTATTATTATCGCCTTTCACCACTTTATATGGAACACGAACAATCTCTCTGGATACTTCATCGTAAGTATGTCCCATAAAACGTTTAATCGAATAAATCGTTTTAGCCGGGTTGGTGATTGCCTGGCGTTTAGCCGGGTCACCCACTTTACGCTCACCGTTTTCCACAAATGCTACAATAGAAGGAGTTGTGCGTTTTCCTTCGCTGTTTGGGATTACAACAGGCTCATTTCCTTCCATCACTGAAACGCAGGAGTTTGTTGTTCCTAAGTCGATACCAATTATTTTACTCATTTTATTTAGTTTTTAAAGTTTTTTCTTTGTTAAGAAATAGAATACGAACTGCTGTTTTCAATCATTGTGCCAATAGGTTTTTAGCGAAATTATGGCATAAAAAAACGTTGATTTTTTTAAAAATCAACGTTTTTATGCCAAAGTGACCGTTTGGTTTATTGGCAGACATTGCCAAGATAGTCTAAAAACTTTAAATGTTGAGTATATTGCCCGCATGCCAGGGAATCTCTACTTGTTTTGCCAAGGGGTTTGGAAAAAGGGGCTTTGCTATACCTTGAGGAAAAAATACCCAAGCCGTTGCTTATATTGGTATACTCTGGCTTTTCCTGTACAATACTGGTGGAGGGCTTATTTACATCAATAAAAGTGCTCAGGTCGTCTCCACCGGCTATCAGAAGCAAATCTACATTTAAGGGTGTGCGTGAAACCAGCTCCGTGTAGTCATCTAGTTGATTTCCAACAAATTGAAGGAACCCCTGACCAAGAAAATCGTTTTTCATGGTTTCGCCACCGGAAAGGCCTGTTGTTTTTTGGGCAGGAAATACCCAGTCCAGCTTTTGGGTAACATTACCCGTTGTTGTGGAGTCAATATAATTGAACCTAATGATTAATTGATATAGACGGGCATTTTTACCGGTTTGCCATCTTACCGGATAGGTATAATCATTGTTTTGTGCCAGGATAAAATTAAAAAATGGGGTGGTTGATACCGGAGCAGTATAAGTGGCATCTGTAATTAAAATTGTTTTGGCACTTGCTGTTATCCCTGTTTCGCTGTTTTTAACCGTCAGTTCATATTCGCTATCCGTATTCAGTGTTCCGGAAGGTGTTGAAAATGAATATATTGCGTTTTGTTGGTCCGGTGCATAAAAAGTTCCGGGATTTTTAGGTATGGTATTGTCTGGTGTTAAACTGTATGAGCTCAGCTCAACACCATTTTTAATACGTTTTAAAGTCACGGTGAGTGCATTTACGTATTGTGTGGAATCCTTCACTTGTGCGTACGCAAGTGCGCTGCCTTCGCCTAAAAAGGCCTTGTTTATTTTTATGTATTGCTTGCTTTGCGACTGGTCGAGCAAACCATAAATAACCATGGTTTCCTTATAATCGCCAATAACTGATAAATCGGTACTGCAGGCCGAAAATAAAACAAGTGCGGCCAATGCTATTAAACTTACTTTTTTCACGAATACTTTATTGTAGAAATACAAATGTACCATTTATTTCAGTTTTTAGCAATCACGTACCTCAAATAAGGGCTTTCCTTTCAATTAAGCATAAAAAGCTATTAAAAAAACAATTTGTAGATTTGCTGGAAATTTAAAGCTCCGCTTATGTCAGTTCACAAAGAAGTAAAAAAAGTGACCACGCACGTGTTAATGGAAATGAAACACCATGGTGAAAAAATTTCCATGCTTACGGCTTATGATTATACAATGGCAAAAATTGTAGATCATGCAGGTATTGATGTTATACTGGTAGGCGATTCTGCATCCAATGTAATGGCCGGGCATGAAACAACCTTGCCCATTACACTTGATCAGATGATTTACCATGCTTCATCGGTGGTGCGTGCTGTAAACCGTGCGCTGATTGTGGTTGATTTGCCTTTTGGTTCTTATCAGGGGAATTCAAAAGAAGCTTTGAACTCTGCCATAAAAATTATGAAGGAGAGTGGTGCCCATGCGGTAAAGCTAGAAGGTGGAAGCGAAGTAAAAGAGTCTATAGAGCGTATATTAACTGCTGGTATACCCGTTATGGGACATTTAGGGCTTACCCCTCAAAGTATATATAAATTCGGGACCTACAGTGTGCGTGCCAAAGAAGAAGAAGAGGCTGCGCGTTTAATTGCAGATGCTAAAATATTGGAAAAGGTAGGTTGCTTTGCTCTTGTTTTGGAAAAAATACCAGCCAAATTAGCCGAAAAGGTGGCGAAAGAAATTTCCATTCCTGTAATTGGTATTGGTGCTGGTGGAGGTGTAGACGGACAGGTACTGGTTTTTCATGATATGGTAGGCTTAACGCATGAATTCAGCCCGCGTTTTTTAAGACGTTACCTGAGTTTGTATGATGATATAAAAAATGCTGTTGGACAATACATCAAAGATGTAAAATCAAAAGACTTTCCTAACGCTAACGAGCAGTATTAATACCAGTCCAGTAATCATTTACCGTAAACCCGCACCTGTCTTCATTCGCTTATGACACCGATAGAAATTTTATTTGAAGACAATCATATTATTGCCGTTAATAAAAGGCCATCCGATATTGTACAGGGCGATAAAACAGGTGATATTCCACTTAGTGATTTTGTAAAGCAGTATATAAAGCATAAATACAACAAGCCCGGTGAAGTCTTTGTGGGTACTGTTCACCGCATCGACAGGCCCGTAAGTGGTGTTGTCCTTTTTGCTAAAACCAGCAAAGCTTTGACCCGCTTAAACCAAATGTTCCAGGGCAAAGAAATTCAAAAAACATATTGGGCAGTTGTAAAGAATAAACCTGCTTCTGCCGAAGGCAAGCTGGTTCATTACCTCATTAAGAATGAAGCAAAAAATATGTCGAAAGCTTTCGATAAAGAAATATCCGGAGCTCTTCGTTCTGAACTGGATTACAAATTAATAGCCAGCTCAGATAAATATTACCTGCTTGAAATAAAGCCCCACACGGGCCGTCATCACCAGATACGTGCACAGCTGTCGAAAATGGGCAGCCCTATAAAAGGTGATTTGAAATATGGTTTTGACCGCAGTAATAAAGATGCTTCCATTCATCTTCATGCCCGTAAGGTTGAATTCATCCACCCTGTTAAGAAAGAGCCTGTAATTATTGTTGCACCACCACCGGATGAAGTGCTTTGGAATGCATTTTTAAAAATGCTTTCTTAGCAATGTTTGTTACCAGTCTTTTTGTCGCAGTTTTTTAATCCCTGAATCTCTCTTTTTCGACTCCAGCCGTCTTTCTTTCGAACCTTTTGAAGGCTTTGTTGGTTTGCGTTTCTTGGGTTTTATGAAGCTTTTTTGCATCAGCTCGTAGAACTTTCGCACAGCAATCTCCTTGTTATCCAGCTGGGAACGCTCTGTTTGTACAATAAGCTGAAGTACACCATCCTTGGTAATCCTGTTTGCCAGTTTTTCAAGAACAATGGCTTTTTGTTCTTCGGAAAGCAAACCAGAATTAGTAATATCAAAATTCAATTCTACCTTGGTGGAAACTTTATTTACATTTTGTCCGCCTGCTCCACCACTACGGCTGGTTTTGAATTTTAACTCAGGAGTAAAATTTATTTCTTTGATATTCATGCTGCAAAATTACTTATAAATTTATCAGAACAAGCATTTGCTTATCTTTACAGTAATTAATACAAGCACACTAAAATGTCTTACTTAAAAACAACATTTCTCTTTTTATTGCTTGCAACCAATTGTTTTTCGCAGGATACATCGCTTTCTGAAATTAACCGGCTTACACAAAAGGCTGCTAAATATTTACTGAAAGACAAATCCCTGTCAACTTATTATTCTATAAGTGCAAATGGTATAAGTATTTATGAAACACCTGAAAATAAAATTAGCAATAAACCTGAGTTTCATGTGGCTTTACATCAACTCGATGATTTTAAAATGTATCTAGAAAATTCAGGAAGTAAGGAGTTGATGGAAATGTATAAAACCGGTAACTTTCAAAATCATATCCAAAAAGTTATTGTTGCAGAGGGTAACAGTGGTCCAATAAATGAAAAGAAGTTGCAAGGAAAAAAAATAGCAATAGATCCAGGCCATATAGCCGGTAATATGGAAATGGGCGACATAGAAAAAAAATGCCTGACTTTTAAATGCACCGGCCCTGATGGAGTAGTGGATTCCATTGTTATTGCGGAGGGCATGCTCACATTGGCGACAGCACAGCTGCTGAAAGAAAAATTGGAAAAGGAAGGTGCGGAAGTTTTTATGACCCGTACATTCAGCAACGGCAGTGCCTTTGGCGTTACCCTTGACGACTGGCTAAAAACAGACTATACAAAAACGGTGGACAGTTTATGCAAGGTTGGAAAAATATCCCTGAGCCAGAAGCAATTTTTCTCGGGTACCAAACCTACCAAACGCGATAAATTCAGGGTTATATTTAAAGATGTGGAGCTTGCAAAGCGGGCAGAAATAATAAATAACTATAAGCCAGATCTTACGGTGGTTATTCACTACAATGTAGACGAAACCAACACTGGATGGGTAAAGCCTGCTAATAAAAATTTTAACATGACGTTTGTAGGCGGGGCTTTTATGAAAAATGATTTGTCGACTCCTGAGAAACGTTTTGAATTTTTGAGAATGCTGGTTACCGATGATGTTGAAAATTCCATCGCGCTGAGCTCGGCAGTGGTAAAGAGTTTTGAGAAAAACCTGAATGTGAAAACGGCAACTGTAAAGGATGCGGAATACCTGTCTGAAGGCTGCCTTACAGCTGCTCCTGGTGTTTATTGCCGCAATCTGCAACTGACAAGGTATATTCACGGACCGCTGGTATATGGCGAAACATTGTACCAGGACAATGTGAACGAATGTATTCTGCTGAATAAAGAAACGGATAAAACAAAAAATCCAAGAGTGCAGCAGGTTGCGGAAGCCTATTTTCAGGGAATTATGTCGTATGTATTAGCATCAGGGCCTAACGGAAATTAATAGATCGGCCCTAAAAAACAAGAGGTAGCCTTGGCTACCTCTGTTTAATTTAATCATTTAAGCGGATATTAGTTGACTTTTGCAACAGGGTTTGCAAGCCCTGAATAATTGGTCAGCTCCATCTTAACAGAACCAACAAGTACATCGGCCTGACCTAATATTGGAATATGGTTCTTGTCATCACTGATCCAGACATTTAGGTCTTCTTCGTTTTTGAATACGCGGCCTTTTTGAATAATCGGGCGGAATTTTAAACATTTGAAGGTTCCAAGGTCTGTAGTAATGGTTTCGCGGCCTACAAATTTGATTTTAACAGGGAATACTTCTTTGTCAACAAAAGCATTTATTGAATAAATATCCCCGGGCTTAGCCTGCGAAAGGTCCATTGTACGTGCATGGTAGAAGGCTGAAAGCATGTCCTGCATATTTGGACCAATATCATAAAGCTCATTGTTACCAACGTTTACCTTTTCACTGAAATGGTTAAATACATAGTCCTGGCTGCAGGTATAACTGCCTTCTGAAATACGTCTAACAAAAAGCCATGGTACAAGTGCCTGTTCGTCTATATATGTTTCATAACGGTCGCGTACTTTAAAAAACCAATCGAATGCACCCTGGCTTTTACCCAGTCCAACAATATGAAAGGTCTTTCTACCTCCAAGGTCTTTTGCCTCATCAGTAACGGCAAGTGTTGCTATTCCTGCATCTACAATACCATAATGCATTTTGAATGTTAGTAATTCACCGCGTTTAAATGCTTCATTCTTTAATACCGGCAGTTCCTTTACAGGTCCTTCGTTTTCTAATTGTGGCAATTCTTTTTCGCTGCGGAAAGATAAACAGGCTAGGCCTGCTATTGCTGCTACTGTCCCTATTGCTATAAACTTTTTCATGCTCATAAAAGTTAAATACTTTTGTTGTTTTCCAAATCTTATGCCAAACTCAAACTTGACTATTGTATACGAGTGGAGAGATAAAAAGGTTAAGCTTTTTTGAGCCGGAAAAGGAGTGTTTAACAATTTTTTACTTATTTAAAAAACTGTTCAGAAGTAATGGGGGAGTTGCTCTTTTTAAGATTCGGGCTGATGCCAATCTCGTAGGAAGAAAATGAAATGCCACTGTCGGTTTCGTACTGCTTCATTTTAAAGCTGTTTGTCCTGTTCAGTTCCGAAAAGCCAAATTCGTTGGTGAAGCCTCCTCTTACCGTGTTGTTTACAAATGTCTTGCTGGTATCCCAGGTATTGCCGTAATACACTTTTAAAAAATAGTTCCCATCAGGGATATTGTTCATCTTAAAGGTGGTGCCGGCATTCATATACTGGTTTCGGATCGTTCTTTTGGGATTGTTGCATTCTACAAGGCATACAATAGCTTCAGAGACCTCACTGTTATGAATAATTATGTTGTTTTTGCTATTTTCATTTACAACCGGGTCACCAAAAAAACCGCAGTAAGGAGAGGCATAGGCACTTATAAGGGGCTTTGATTCCGGGATTTGAGCAGTGGATTTTTTTGTATCAGGTTGTTTCTGGTTTTCGATAGCCTGCCGCATCGGTTCTGTTGCCTTGTCGGAAGAATAAGAAATAATAAAATATAGAAGTACGAAGGCCACAGCTATGCTTACGAGAATTTGATAGCTTTCTGTTTTATCTTTCTTTTTAGAACTTTTTTTGTGTGTAGTGTAAAACTGGTTTTTTTTCTGTGCCTGTTGCTGTGCATATTGGTATGCATTGCCATTGTATTGGGTGTAAGCTTTTTGCTGTGATGCAGCCGAACCATTACCAGCAGCCGATTTCAGATCGTACATCCGTCTTTTATCGGGGTCGGATAGAATGGCATAAGCCTGCTGAATTTCTTTAAAAAATTCTTCTGCTGTTCTGTTATTTGGGTTTTTGTCAGGATGATATTTTTTTGCCAGGTTGCGGTAAGCAATTTTAATTTCTTCAGCAGTGGCAGTGTTTCTAACACCTAACAATATATAATAGTTCTTCGTTTGCATTCGTCACAAAAGTCACAGGTAAAAAGTACCTGTTTACTAAAAGGTTGCACGGTTCATTCTAATTTGAAAAATTGTAGTAAGGTGCAATATTGCTTTTACGTTTTTGGCCGTTTTTAGTTTCAAATAACAGTTTACTTATAATGACAGATGTGCTGATTGAACTTTTTTCTCAAAAAAAATGCTGGCAGCAGCGTCAAAATTTTCAGGAGAATCGGTTGTGAAAAATCGGATACTTCCCTCTTTGGTGCATTTGCTTTCTATCTCCGGGTGTTTATGCAGGTATAGAGCCAGGCTTTTTGCAACTATTTCTCCCTGGGCCAGAATCGTTATTCCCTTTGGCAAGTGTTGTTTTATTTTGTTTATAAGCAGGGGGTAATGGGTGCAGCCTAGGATAATGGTATCAATGTTCTTATCCTTTAAAAGCAGGTTGTCGAGATGCTTTTTTATGTAAAAATCAGCGCCATCGCTGTTAAATTCATTGTTTTCAACCAACGGTACCCACATAGGGCAGGCTTCCTGGTGTACTGTATAATCTGGATAAAACTTTTCTATTTCAATCGGGTAGGAGTTCGAGGTAACCGTTCCTGTTGTGCCCAGCACCCCAATATGTTTGGTTTTACTATAGTTTCCCACTATTTCGGTTGTAGGTCGTATAACGCCCAGTACTCTTTTATGGGGGGCAATAAGAGGCAGATCTTTTTGCTGTATAGTCCTTAGTGCTTTTGCAGAGGCTGTATTACAGGCCAGTATCACCAGTTCGCAGCCCATGGAAAAAAGCTGCTGGACGCATTGAAGGGTGTAATCATAAACTGTTTCAAATGACCGTGTACCATAAGGGGCACGGGCATTGTCACCTAAATAAATGTAATCGTATTGTGGGAGCTCTTTTACAATTTCTTTCAGGATAGTGAGCCCACCGTATCCTGAATCGAATACACCTATAGGTTTTATGTTTGAATCGGGGGAGTTCATTGTAAAAGATAAAATTAGCAATAAAATTGTTTAAATAAAAAAGCCTTGTCCGTATGAACAGACAAGGCTTTTCAATAAAAAATGTCTTTTTTATTTTTTAGGTGCTGTTGCTGTTGCACTTGGCATAGTAATGCCTAATTTTTTAGCAACCAATACAAGTATATCATCAGTTGGATCGCTATAAAGGACCAAACCTGTGCTTGTATCCAATGCATATTTGTAGCCGTTTTCTTTAGCAACCTGGTCAATAGCCGTTTTTGCTTTATCATAAACCGGCTTGGAAAGTTCAGCAGTTTTCTTTTGGTAGTCAAGCTGAGCCTGTTGCTGGAACTCAGAAATACGGGTGTTTAGGTCGTTTAATTCTTTCTCTTTGGAAGCGCGAACAACTTCTGCCATATCTTTTGCTTTTTCCTGGTATTCAGCATATTTTGTTTGCAATTCCTGCTGCATTGCAGATACCTGCTGCTCCAATTGTTTGCCATAATTCTGAACTGCCTGTTGTGCTGTTTTTGATTCAGGCATAAGGCTGATTAAAGAATCCAGGTTAATGTGGGCAACCTTTTGAGCATTAACAGCCGTAGTTGCCATCAGAATCATTCCAACAAAAGCAATTTTTACGATATTCTTCATAGTTGTGTTTTTTATTGATTTAGAGGTTATAATTTATAGTTTAAGATTATTTTTTAGTTCCGGAACCTGTTTTTGCTCCCCCTCCGTCAGTTTTAATTCCCATATGCTCCAGCACGGCATCACTCTTATCAAGTTTAGAGCTTACATAAAGTATGGTCAAATCACTTGATTTGTCAAATATTGCAGAGTAAGTACCTTTTTCAGCAATTGCTTTAACGGCAGCATACACTCTGTCCTGGATTGGTTTTACAAGTTCCTGGCGTTTTTTAAACAACTCGCCATCAACCCCAAAACGTTGTTTCTGAAGTTCTTTTGCTTCTTTTTCTTTTGCTATAATATCACCTTCACGCTTTTTCTTCATATCGTCAGTAAGCAAAATCTGTTCGGCCTGGTATGCCTTGTACATTTTATCAATTTCAGCATATTTGGCTTCAATTTCTTTTTGCCATTGAACTGATATTTTGTCCAGCTCAGACTGGGCAGCCTTATATTCAGGGATTTGGCCTAAAATATATTCTGTATCAACATAAGCAAATTTTTGTGCAAAAGCAGCCACATTTGCAAACAGCACAATAGCTAAAACGGAGACGATTTTTTTCATTGCATTACTTATTTAAAGCGGTGAATATTGTATTGGATTTCCCCGTTTTTTAAATAACAGGGGCGAATTTATGAATTTAATTATTACTAACAGCTGTTTTTTATCATTTCTTAACAAATCGGACCTATAATTCGCCTATGGCAGCGCCTATGGTAAAGTGGAATTGTCCTTTCTGCATGTTCGGACGCGTTGGTATATCGTCCAGCCTCCAGCCATAATCAAACCCAAGCAGGCCGAACATTGGTAAAAATACCCTTACACCTACACCAGTTGAGCGTTTCACATTGAACGGGTCAAAATCTTTGGCCCTTGACCAGGAGTTGCCGGCTTCAGCAAAACCAAGCACGTAAATAGTTGCCTGGGGGTTTAATGTTACCGGGAAGCGAAGTTCCATAGAGTATTTAGTTATGTAAGCTGAACCTGTATTCGGAGAAACCGACTGATCATCGTACCCTCTTAAGGCTATTATTTCCCTTCCATCAAGTGCATAACCTGTTAAACCGCTTCCGCCAAGATAGAACCGCTCAAATGGAGCTGCACCAACCCTGTAATTGTAGGAAGTAAGGAAACCAAACCCAGCTGAAGTACGTAATATCAAATTGCGTGCTTCTTTGCCGTCAACGGGTTTTTTGTTGGTTATAGGTGTAAAGAATTTTGCTGTGAATTTGTATTTCTGGTATTCAACAAATTTGTAGCGTTGCTGGTCGGTCATTGTTGGGCTTGAATAATCCTTACCATTAAATAAAGAATATGGAGGGGTGAACTGCCCTGTTAAAGCCAATTGTGAGCCGCGTGTTTCGAAAATTGGCTTGTCAATAGAGTTTCGCTGAATGGATACTTTATAATAAATGTTGTTGGAATACCCTTTGCTGAACGAGAAGATAGAATTGAAATTATTCAAAGTATAGTACTGGTAGTTCAACTCCTGGTACAATGTAAAATAGTCATCCGGCTTTTTTAAGCGTTTGCCAAACCCGATAGATACACCAAATATATCAAGCGACTGGCGCAAAGGATTATCCACCCTTTCTCCGGTTGCAGATTTTACAGTTTTTGTTTGTCCGTTGGACTGAACCGAATAGTAAGCTGTTGCGCTGAGGGAGTTTGGCTTTTTGCCACCCAGCCATGGCTCTGTAAATGAAATATTATAAGATTGATAAAAAAGTCCGTTGGATTGAGCGCGTACACTCAGTCGCTGACCATCACCAGATGGCAAAGGACGCCATGCATCTCTTTTAAAGAAGTTTTTGCTTGAAAAATTATTAAATGAAATACCAAGTGTTCCCACTACACGGCCACCGCCATAACCACCGGAAAGCTCAATCTGGTCAGAAGGTTTTTCTTCGACCGTGTATTCAATGTCCACCGTTCCGTTTGCAGGGTTTGGTGTTGGAACCACATTCATTTTTTCAGGATCGAAATAGCCCAGCTGGGAAAGTTCCCGTTGTGTACGGATAATGTCGGACCTTCTGAACAGCTGTCCCGGACGGGTGCGTATCTCGCGCATGATAACCCTGTCGTTGGTTTTTGAATTGCCTACAACTGTTACTTTGTTTACAATAGCCTGCCTGCCTTCATAAACACGCATTTCAAGATCGATAGAATCATCGGCAACCATTATCTCAACTGGCTGAACATTGAAAAACAGGTAGCCATCGTCCATATACAGGGAGCTGATGTCATTACCATTGGGGTTCATGAAGAGCTTGGCGTCCAGCATGGACTGGTCATAAACATCGCCTTTTTTTATACCCAAAACATTGCTCAGTTCTTTGCTGGTATATTTGCTGTTACCTACCCAGTTGATGTCACGGAAATAATAGCGATGTCCTTCATTTACAACAATATCAATGCTTATGCGGTCAGGGCCTACACGGTATTGTGTGTCCCTTACAATTTTGGCATCGCGAAAACCTTTTTCATTGTATTTTGCAATAAAAGCTTTTAAATCTTTTTCATAGTTGTCTTCGTCAAACTTGCCGGAATTAAAAGGGTTCCACCAGAACCTGCGTTTTGTTTCCTTGAATGTTCTTCTGAGTTTCCAGGTTTTTATGGAGTTGTTGCCAATGATATTAATGTCTTTTATCCTTATTTTGCTGCCTTTGGTAATGTTAAAAAATAACAATACCGTATGTTCGATTTTTGGGTCCTTCTCAGTCGTTGTTTCTACTTTTACATCCAGGTAACCTTTATTGATAAAGTATTCTTTGATTTTGACTGTTGACAGGGAAATCATAGCATCGGTCAATACCTTGCCTCTGTTAATTTTTATTTTTTCGCGCAGGTCATCGGCTTCACTTTTTGTAACACCACGGAGTGAAAACTTAGATAAACGAGGTTTTTCCAGTACTTCAATATTCAGGAAAATGGTAGAACCTTCAATTTTGTTAGCAGTAATTTTTACATCTTCAAAAAGGCCCTGTTTCCAGAGATTTTCAATGGCGCTGGCGAATTTTTCCCCGGGAACCATTACTTTTTCGCCAACACTTAATCCAGACAACAGGATGAGAACATTGTGATCGAGATGGTTTGCACCGGTAACGGTAATTGGCCCAATCGTATATTCTTTAGGAGATGAAAAGTCAATATCCGCAACGCCTCCGCCAAGAGGGGCCTGAGCTTGTGCGACTAGTGTGAGAACTAAAAAGCTAAATAAAACGGATATTCTGCGGTACATTTGCTGCTAGGAAATTAATTGCTCGCTGGTTTTTCCAAACCTGCGTTCGCGTGTCTGGTAGTCAAGGATGGCTTCAAACAGGTCTTCTTTTCTGAAGTCGGGCCAAAGCTTGTCAGTAAAATAAAGTTCGGAATATGCCAGCTGCCACAGTAAAAAATTACTGATGCGGTGTTCACCACTGGTACGGATCATCAGTTCCGGATCAGGTATGTTGCTGGTACAAAGGTGGCTCTGTATAAGGTTTTCGTTAATATCGGCAGAGGCTATTTTTTTGTTTTCAATATCCTTTGCAATTTGTTTTACAGCATTTATAATCTCCCAACGCGAGCTGTAGCTTAAAGCAAGTACAAGCGTCATACGTGAATTATTTTTGGTGTTTTCAATTGCTTCCTGCAATTCATTATAGCAATCTTCCGGCAGGCTTTTGAGGTCGCCAATGGCCTGCAGACGGATGTCATTTTTATTCAGTGTTGCAGTTTCGGCATTTATAGTGTGTACCAGGAGTTTCATCAGTGCATAGACCTCTTCCTGCGGACGGTTCCAGTTTTCGGTAGAAAAAGCATACAGGGTAAGGTATTTAACCCCGATTTCTGCCGCAGCTTCTACAGAGTCCCTAACGGATTTGACACCATTTTCATGTCCGAAGATACGCTCTTCGCCCTGGCGTTTGGCCCATCGGCCATTGCCATCCATAATTATTGCAATGTGTTGTGGTAATTTCGACTGGTCGATTTTATCTTTTAAACTCATTTTTTAATGAAATGCGTATTATATAGGGGGACGAATTTACTACTAATATTGTTACAAGCCTAATATGAATTTATTTCAAACAGCTTATTTATATACGCCCGGGCAGCTTTTACGCTTTTCTTTCAGTTTTATTGTTATTGCTATGCCTGAAAAGTTGTACCAGTCCTTGGTTGTGGGATTTCCTCTCTGGCGGCCCACATTTGTATAATTGGGGTCGGTGCCTATGCTTGGGTCCGACAGGTAGGCTGCATTATTACCTCGCCTTGCGGCAATAATGGCAGGATCGTAATAACGAGTGCTTACATCATCAAGATAATCCGTAAATGTTTTGCGCAATCCCCATTCAAGGGAAATCCCAATCCTTTTTGAAAGGTTTATTTTAACACCCACCCCGAATGGGATGGAGAACTGTGTGAGTTTGTACTTTCTTTTGCTGGCACCACCTGGCAGGCCTTGTCCTTCGGTGCCCAAAGGTTGTAAATCCACCCACTGGTCATTCACATTTCCCTGGGGCTTAAACTTATAGCCTGCAACACCTGCAAAAATGTACGGTGAAAAGCCGTGGTAATCGTTCCCGATTTCATAATCCAGGAAATTGAACTCCAGCTGGCCGGAAAGCTCACTTAAATTGGAGCGGAACTTTAAATTTCGCTGTTGCTGGGATTGGGAGTTTGAAAAAGAATCATCGCCTTCAATCGCCCCTGCAAAAACACTGATCCGGGCAGCTAACCTGGGATTAAAATTATAGCGGAATACAGCACCACCTGCAGATTTGGTAAACTGGTTGAAATGCCCCATAGGGTTTAAATCCCCGATGTAATAGGAGCAACCCAGGAATAGTCCTATTTCTGCTCCCTTTTTTACAGGCTGGGAATACCCCTTGAAGATAGAAAAAGACAGAAGTGATATTAATAAATATCTTTTCACCAGAGTAATAACTACGTTTTTGATCTTTTATTGTTTACAGGCAATAATATAATAAAAAGATGCCTGAAAAGCAAATATATAGGATTTTTACACGAAATACGATATCAAATTAGTTAATTGCGCCTGTCCAGGCCCCATAAAAGCTTGTTCCTGATGGTGTTAAAGAAATTCTGGTTTTCCAGCTGGAGGATATTTAAGTGAAAATCAGCCTTTTTTAACACAAGTTCAACAGAGGATTCAACCGTTTTGTTGCGCGAATCAAGAGAGGCGATATAGTGTTTACTGCGGCCTTCCACCTTCAGTGTTATGGTATTGCTGTCAGAAATTACCAGTGGACGCACATTGAGGTTGTGGGGTGCCACCGGTGTTATAACATAATTCTGTGAGCCAGGCATTACAATTGGTCCGCCACAACTCAGTGAATAGGCTGTAGAACCCGTGGGTGTGGCAATAATAAGGCCGTCAGCAAAATAAGAATTTAAATAATCGCCATTAATGTATGTATGTATGGTGATCATGGCCGGACTATCTTTAAAAATAGTTAGTTCATTCAATGCATAATTCACTTCCCCAAACAAATCCCGGGGCGATTGCAGGGATAAGAGCGCCCGTTTTTCAATGCTGAACTTGCGCTGTACAAGCGCATCAATAGCACTTTGAATTTCCGTTTTTGCCACATTTGCCAGAAAGCCCAAACGTCCGGTATTTATGCCCAATACCGGGATACCGTTGTTCCTTATAAAGGTGAGTGTTTCCAGGAAAGTGCCATCACCGCCAATACTGAGCATATAATCAACATCCCTGTTCAGTTCCAAGTGGGAGTCAAAAGTTTTAATATTTCCTTTAATCTCAATATGTTGTTTCAGGTAATTAAAGAAAGGTCCGAAAACAATAATTTCGGAATTGTATTCATGAAGTTTATTAAATAAAATTGCAAGCGGCTCAGTGTTCGTATCACCAGTAGGACGGCCGTAGATAGCAATTTTCATAATACGTTAAATGTTAATGTAATTCATGAATGAATCAAAGCGGTTTTTCATATCGTCCTGGAAACGGCTTTGGTGAAACGATGCCTTAACATTGTAGCTGTAACGGTAAAAAGTCTGGAGCATACCGGAAATGTCTTCCCTGTTTACTTTTAAGGTTACTTCAATATTTGTAGAATCGTTTGGTGTTGAGACATAGCAACTCAGTATTTTACCATCGTTGCCTTCCACAATCTGGGCTATTTGCGATAATGAATAATCATATACATTCATTTCCAGCACAATAACACCACCCGGTTCGTTGGTGGCTGCAAGTGAGCCAAACTGCTGCAACAGGCTGGTAAGTGGAATAAGGCCAAGGTAATGCAGGTTTTTATCCAAAACCGGCAATACGGTAAGCTTCATATTGGAGAATAGTTTTATGATTTCATACAGGTGCTGGTTTTCCACCACAAATGGCCGAATAAGCGATAGTTTTTGCGAGCCGAGCTGAGCTGCAGTAATATTTAGGTCCAGTATATCGGTATCGGATATAAGGCCCAGGTATTCTTCCTTGTGTATAATAGGCAGATGCGACACCTTAAATTCGTCCATCCAGTTCATTGCCATTGAACCGGTATCAGTGGTTTTTAAGGGAGGTATTTCATCTGTTATAAGGTCTTTCGCTAACATAATTTTTCTTTCGTTCTAATCACATTCCACATATAACTCCATTTTGAGGAAACTTATTTTGTTACTTTCAAATTATTCTCTTCCCGGTTTCCAAGAGGGAGGTGTATATTTCACAAATATAACATCTTATTTTCAGTATAGAAATACACTAATTTTATAGCTTTGTAGATATTTTAAGAGATGAATACAAAGTTAAGTGTAAATATAAACAAAATTGCCACATTAAGGAACTCCAGGGGTGGAAATGTGCCGGATTTATTGAAAGTTGCCGAAGATTGTGAGCGCTTTGGGGCTCAGGGGATAACCGTACACCCCCGCCCGGACGAAAGGCACATCCGTTATAAGGATGTTACAGACTTAAAGCCGCTGTTAACAACAGAGTTTAATATTGAAGGCAATCCCAAAGAGCAGAAGTTTGTAGATTTGGTACTTCAGGTAAAGCCCCACCAGGTAACGCTTGTGCCCGATGCAACGGGCCAGCTGACTTCAGACCATGGCTGGGATACTGTTGTAAATAAAGCGTATTTGAAAGATACCATTGCAATGTTTAATTCTGCCGGCATCCGTACCTCTATTTTTGTGGATCCCGATATACGAATGGTGGAAGGAGCAAAGGATGTGGGTACCAACCGTATAGAACTGTATACAGAGATGTACGCAAAGCAGTTTCCTGTTAATCCTCAGCAAGCCTGTAAACCTTATGTTGAGGCTGCCAAACGGGCAAGTGGACTTGGGATAGGCATAAATGCAGGTCATGATTTGAGCCTGCAGAACCTTCGTTATTTTGTGGAACATGTAGAAGGGGTGCTTGAAGTGTCAATTGGCCATGCGTTAATTGCGGATGCACTTTATTTTGGACTGGAAAATACAATCCAGCTTTATTTAAGGCAGCTTTCCCAGCCAAAGAGTTAATATGAAACTATTTTACAGAAAAGTAGGGCAGGGCCAGCCCTTATTTATCCTTCATGGGTTATTCGGACAAAGTGATAACTGGAATTCGCTTGCCAGGCAGTTTGCGGAAGCTGGTTACGAAGTTTACACGGTTGATCTGAGAAATCACGGACTTTCCCCGCATAGCGAAACCTGGAACTACCAGGTAATGAGTGATGATATACTGGAGCTGATGAATGATTTGAATTTAGAGAATGTATTCCTGCTGGGCCATTCCATGGGAGGCAAAGTAGCCATGCAGTTTGCAATTCAGAACCCGGAAAGGCTTCAAAAACTAATTGTTGTGGATATATCCCCTAAGTATTATCCGCCCCACCATGGCGATGTATTAAAGGCGTTGAATGCTGTTGATTTTAATGTTGTAAAATCGAGAAAGGAAGCAGAAACCGTTCTTTCTGAGTATATTAAGGACTATGGGACAAAGCAATTCCTTCTGAAAAATATATACTGGAAAGAAAACGGGGAACTCGATTGGCGGTTCAACCTGGAAGTTATTAGCCAAAAGATTGAAACGGTTGGAGAGGAGACACCCGAAAGTTCGGTTTGTATAACGCCTGCTCTTTTTATCAGAGGAGAACTATCGAACTATATTTTAGACCAGGATTTACTGCACATAAAGTCAATATTCCCATTTAGCAATCTTGAAACAATCTCAAAATCAGGTCATTGGGTTCATGCAGAGCAGCCGCAGGACTTTTTTAAAACCGTAGTAAAATTTCTTGAATCCTGAAAAAAAGAAAAAATGGGTTCACTTGTCTAAAAAAGGCCTATTTTTTTGGTTGTCAGACTTCTACATTTGCACGAAAAATGGTTTGGGGCAGAATCGTAAGATTTAATAACTTTGCTTACTTGTACAGGTACAAAAAAATATTTGTACTTTAGTACTAGAACTACTCAAATGTAAGCTCATGAAAAACAAATATTTACATTTTTTTCTCCCGATTTTATTTTTTACTCTTCTTATTTCCTCTCTTTCTTTTGCCAATAACGACTGGGTTTCAACAGCTGAAAATCCCAAAGCCTTTATTGAGAATAAAGGGCAGTTCCATACAGATGACCCATCTGACAAGGTATTGTATGCCTATGATAATGGCTCCACAGTAATTTTCTTTACTTCAACAGGAATTAAATACCGTTTTTTGGAGGTAGTCAGAGGTGAGAAAGATGAAAGAGAAATAGCACGTGAACGAATGCTGGAAAGGGCACGTGAAAAACAAGTAAAATCAAGCGAGGAGTGGAAAAAGCATGAGGATTTGGAACATAAGGTTGATTATAAAATCGACTATGTGGATTTTTTCTGGGAGAACATAAATCAGAATTTTCAAATTTTACCCACAGAACCTACTCCGGATTATCATAGTTATAGTTTTTGGGAGAATGGGGAAGTAAAAAATGTAAATTTTATCAATGCCTATAAAAAGCTTATTTATAAAAATATATATCCAAATATTGATATTGAATACATCATTCATCCGTTGGAGGGTTTAAAATATACACTAATTCTCCATCCGGGAGCTGATGCGTCCGTTGTTAAAATGAGATATGATAAGGCAAAGCTTGAAAATGGCGAGCTTTTCATCCCAACCAAGTTTGGTGACATGGTGGAACACTCCCCTTATACATTTTACCAAAACAATACTTCTGAACTTATAGGTTCGTCTTTTGTTGAGAATAGTAATTCTATTTCTTTTAAATTGGATGCGTATGATGCAACAAGAACTGTTTGCATTGATCCTTGGGTACAAACCCCCACGTTATCAAATTCAAATTGTGTGTGGGAGTGTGAAAAAGATGGTGCAGGAAACGTATATATTATTGGTGGTGATATGCCAATGAAACTTCGCAAGTATAATTCGACAGGAGCAATGCAATGGACCTATAATACACCGTGGGATACAACGGAAGGAGGTACTGGAGGATGGTTGGGGACTCTTGCAACTGATAACTCAGGAAATAGTTATGTTACAAATGGTTCAACTGCGGCTTTAGAAAAAATTAATTCCAGTGGGTCAATGGTGTATAGTGTATCTGGCGGCAATTTTGATGAGTATTGGAACATTTCATTTAACTGCGATCAAACAAAATTAATAGTTGGTGGAACACGACTTACCGGTATGCCTTCCCCAACCGGAGATGG
Organism: Bacteroidia bacterium; assembly: GCA_020051175.1. Classification (GTDB taxonomy): domain Bacteria; phylum Bacteroidota; class Bacteroidia; order 2-12-FULL-35-15; family 2-12-FULL-35-15; genus 2-12-FULL-35-15. Next base: position 156,803 of record JAGVJJ010000004.1, read on the forward strand.
CGTTATATTTGATATCAATACCTCTAATGGCAGTGTAAATGGTGTTCAAACTGTTGGAAAAACTCGTTCCTCGGTTGTTTTTGGATTTCCCGTTGTGGACATTGAGGAGGTGCGTTCCATGACCCCTTCAAGAGGTGCCAAGTATTATTTCCTTACGCTAGATACTATTGGTGCTATTGGTCAGAATTTTTCTGCTTGTCCTACTCCAGGAAACCTCTTCGCAATAAACCACACCTATGGCTTTGGTTACAAATGTGAAAACTATCGTCCCAATAATGGGAACTCTGGCATGAAGGCAATTAAAGCTAATGGTAATTACGTTTATACTCAAAACGGAACAACAATACAGCAGCGATCACTTTCTACAGGCGCTGTTTTAGCAAGTGCAACTATACCCGGAGGACTTTCCGCTTCATCAGGCGGCTTTAACCAGGCAGGAAATAGTGGTATTGATATTGACAGCTGCGGAAATGTATATGTTGGTTCTGGTAATGCTGTTATTAAGTACGATGCCAACTTGAACCAGCTATCATCTACCTCATTGCCATTCAGGGTTTACGATGTGGCTGTGAGCTACAATGGTGATGTAATTGTGTGCGGTGGTACCGGGAATAGCTCTAATACTTCACGGACCGGATATGTTCAATCCATTAATATGACTGCTTGTGACCCCATGGTATTGTATTGCTGCGATGCAACTATATGCCCGGTTGGTCCTTATTGTACTACCGATGCTCCTGTGACTTTAACTCCTGTAGTTGCAGGTGGCACCTGGAGTGGACCAGGAATTACGAATGCTTCTACCGGTGCTTTTAGCCCATCTGTTGCGGGTCCTGGAACACATACAATTATCTATACTTTGGCTTGCGGCTCAGATTCAACTATTATCGAAGTATCCTGCTGTGGCGCTGCCATCAATCCTGTTGGCAACGTTTGCGTTGGTGATCCAGCTTTAACGCTCACAGCAGCACAGTCTGGCGGAACCTGGAGCGGACCAGGCATTACCAATGCTTCTGCCGGTACATTTGATCCGGGTACTGCAGGAACAGGAACCCATACAATTGTTTATACACTTGCAAGCTGTGGAAGCGACTCGCTTGATATCTCCGTTGGAGGCTGTGTTTCGCTTACTGCATGTCAGGAGCAAAATGGGGATATAACTGCTACAAGCGGCTCTGCTCCTTATACATGGTCTAACCAAACCACAACGCAGAACTGCAGTGCCTGCGCATTTGGGTGTGCTTTCCCTCCGGGATGTGCTGTTAACGTTACTTCATGGACAAGCTTTGGAACAGGGACAACCATAACACCTTCCGGCACTTACCCGGTGAAATTAACGGATAATAACGGGGATAGTCTTATCATAACCAGTTTATCTTCATTGCCTGCATGTTCTACAACCAGCTGCCCGGCATTGACCATAACACCTTCAAATGTCGTAAACGTAAGCTGCCAGGGCTTGTCAGACGGAAGCTTTGATGCCAGCACCTCAGGAGGTGTTTCGCCTTGGGACTATACATTAAAAAACAGTGGTGGTACTACTGTAGCTACTTTTACCAATAATGCCGGCACCCAAAGCTTTACAGGGCTGGTTGCCGGTGTTTATACGTTGTATGCATTTGATGATAATAATTGCCCGGATACAATTACTGTAACCATTACAGAGCCTTCAGGAGGTTCTGTAACTGTTAATGCAGGCCCTGATCAGACGATATGTAGCAATTCCGCAATTCTGGCAGGTAACACGCCTTCGTCCGGAACAGGTACGTGGACAATAATAAGCGGACCCGGTACAGTTACCACACCATCATCTCCAACTTCTGCTGTTACTGGTCTGGGGGTTGGGGTTACTTCTTTACAGTGGACCATAACCAGTACCTGCGCTACGGGTTCCGATACAGTTATTATAACCAACACCGGTGGCGGTCCTGTCGTGGCTATTGTTTCATCAACAAATGTAACCTGTAACGGTGCTGGTGATGGCTCTGCTACAGCCTCTGCTACTGGTGGTTCAGGGACACTTACTTATGCCTGGACTCCAAGTGGTGGATCTGCTACTGCTGCAAGTGGTTTACAGGCAGGAACATATACAATTTCTGTAACTGACGGGGGAGGGTGTACGGGAATAGAAACCGTGACCATCACAGAACCTTCAGCAATTACGGTAAGTGTGGTGGCAACTCCTGCCGGATGTGGCAATACCGGTTCAGTGGCAGCTACAGCAAGTGGTGGTACAGGGGCATTAAGCTACCTTTGGAATACAGGTGAAAGTACTTCTTCTGTAAGTAATCTGGGTGCAGGTACGTATACTGTGACTGTTACAGATGATAATGCTTGTACTGCAACAGACAATGGAACGGTCACAACGGTGGGCGGTGTAATTGCAACCATCAGTGCTGGTGATACGATTGGGATAGGTGAGTCTATCCAGTTAACGGCTAATGGCGGTAGTTCTTACACCTGGTCGCCTTCCGATGGGCTGGATTGCATTACCTGCAGAACACCAAACGCAAGCCCTACAGAAACAACTGTTTATTGTGTGATAGTAGCGGATAATGGCTGCGCTGATACAGCGTGTGTAACCATTGTGGTTAGTGGTGAAGATTGCGAAACCAATTACTTAACAGCCGGATCTGTGTATGTTCCTAATGCATTTACACCTAATAAGGATGAGTTAAATGATGTATTTAAGCCTGTTGTAAACTGCGTTCACAACTATACATTTGTGGTGTTTGACCGATGGGGAGAAAAGTTGTTTGAAACAACCGATATAGATGCAGGGTGGAATGGTACTTTCAAGGGCAGTTTGTGCAAACCGGATGTTTACGTATATAAGGTTACTTTTATTGATGATCCAAGGGACAACTACCATTCATATATTGGAAGGGTTGTGCTTCTTAAATAAAGATATTTTGTTCGTGTAATACAACCTTTTACCCTCATTTTGCATCTTACCTGCAAAACTCTTAGATTTGTTTAATGGCATAGCTAAATCATCTGCCTGATTGCAGGTGGTCTGCGTGCTGTTTAAGTTAAAGTATTTGTACGGTGGGGAATTTTAGTAAATATCGTTTTCGGTTAGTCGTTTATGTACTCCTGCTTTTTATTACCGAAACATCTGTTTTTTCTCAATGCATCACCAATATCGACTTTAGTACATGGTCCCAGGCCGGCTACACCGCTAATGGCAATTGGGTTGTTCAGAATGGTGGTAGTCAGGTGCATCAGACCGTTAATGGAAATCCAACCTTTTACATCAGCCCTTTTAAGCTTATTTGTGTAAAAATTACCGGTGAATTTAAAACTGCCAATAATGACGATGACTTTATGGGCTTTGTATTCAGCTTTTTAAATCCTTTGGGGCAGTCCGATAATTACGATGGCTGGTTGTTTGACTGGAAACAGGTTGCACAGGCGAGTGGTGGTTATACAGGGCAACGTGGAATGGCTTTAAATAGAATGCTTGGAACTATTCCTTCCAGTGCCTATACACAAACTTTCTGGGGCCATCAGAATACGCCCGAATTTAATGTTGTTCAAAACGATTTTGGCGGAATAGGCTGGGTAAAAAATCAGAACCATCATTTTGAATTGAGGTTAAGCTATACCCGTGCTACCATTTTTATTGATGGCGATTCTGTTTTTGATTATGAAGCTTGTTATTTACCAGGCTATTTTGGCTTTTACAATTACTCACAGCCAGATTGCTATTACAGCAACTTTAATTTTGAACCGTACATTGAGTTTGATGTTTTAACACCTCAGATTTGCGCTCGTGATACAGCTGCTTTTCGGTTTGTAAATATTTGTCAGGATAGCAGCTTGTATGATTTTAGTTCATTCCAATCCATGACCTGGGATTTTGGTGATGGAAATACGTTTGTCAATAATAACATCAATATTCATAATGTGAACGCCACGCACCGGTATGCACAACCGGGCACATATAATGTTGTACTATCTGTGCAGGATTACCAGGGCTGTATAGGGAAAGATACACAGCAGGTGGTAGTTAAACCTTTGCCAGTGCCGGACTTTTCAGCTCCGGGTGCTTGTTTTGGAGCTTCTGCTCCATTTGTAAATCAGTCAACCATTAGTGCTGATAGTATAAGCGGCTACCTTTGGAGTTTTGGTGAACCTTCCTCCGGAGTGCTGGATACATCATCGTTGCAATCTCCTTCTCATTTGTATGCAACGTGCGATACATTTAGCGTGCAGCTTGTAGCAATATCAAATATTGGCTGCAGGGATACCACTTCTAAAAATGTCATTATTCATGCTTTACCAGTGGCACAATTTACAGCTCCTGTCAATACTTGTCCTGGTAAACAGGTCTTGTTTACTGAAGCTTCTACAATTCCAAATACAGATACGATCCAATCCTGGATCTGGAATTTTGCAGATGGTTCTCCCCTATTGAACCAGCAGGAGGTTACCGGAGGCCATGTTTATGATACTGCGGGTACATACAATGTTAGCCTTGTCGCAACATCTACTTTCGGGTGCAAGGATACCATTACAAAAACATTGTTTGTAAGGCCGAAACCTGTCGCTAATTTCGGAAGCAGTAAAGTATGTAACGGGACTGCC
>JAGVJJ010000061.1 GCA_020051175.1 Bacteroidia bacterium
ATTTGTACAAACAATTGCAAACTACTCATTGCGAACTGCGAACTGCCTATTTATTGCCAACTAACCACCGTACATCTCCAAAGCAGCATCAATATAGTAGAACAAATCCCTCGGATGATCTTCCCCTGCCACTTTTTTCTCGCGTTTATTGCCAAGGCGCACTACAATCATGTCTTTGTCGGGGATACACACAATGTATTGTCCCAAAATACCTCTTGCATAAAAGATGCGGTGTCCTTTGTAATCCGGTAGCAGCCACCAGGAATAACCGTATTTTTCATTTTTCTTACCGGTATCATCCATCAGCTCAGCTGGTTTTACAGAGTTTACAGCATATTCAGCACTTACTATTGGTGTTCCGTTCCACTTGCCGCTATCAAGGTACAGTTTACCTAAACGTGCAAAATCAGGTGCATTGGAGTTAAAGCAGCAATACGATTTTTCTATTCCATCTTTGTGGTCGAGGCTCCAGAAGGCGCTGTTTTTAGCACCTATGCGCTGCCATAGTTTTTCAGATGCATAATCGCTGATTGTTTTGCCTGTAGCTTTTTCAAGTATAAAGCCAAGTAGCTGTGTATTCCCGCTTAGGTAATCAAAGGTTTTGCCGGGTTCAGTAACAACTTTGTACTTGTAGGTAAGTTTTTTTAAGTCGGTGCCATAGTAGGCTGCTGCAGGATATGCAAGGGGGTTCACATAATCTTCATCAAAATTTATCCCTGACGACATGGTAAGCAGGTGTTTTACAGTAAGCTTCGCATTGTCCCCCTCTTTAAATTCAGGCAAAAAATCACCTACCGGCTGATCAACGCTTTTTATCCTGCCCTCATCAATCGCAATCCCAATAAGGATACTTGTAATTGTTTTACCCATTGAAAAAGAATTGGTATGCGAGTCCGGGCCAAATCCATCCCAGTATTGCTCATGAACAAGTGAGTCGTTTTTAATAACAACATAAGCTACTGTTTGTAACGCTTCGAAATTGGTTTTATGTTGTTCAGAAAGTGTTTTTGTATTGTAGTTCCCGGCAATGTTCCAGGGTTGGAAAGCTCCGGCCTTCACCTCTCGGTTTTCGAATATCTGGTACTCAAAAGCACTTGGACCGGAACGTCCTTTGAAGTAGGTGTTGGCAATACCCTTGTATAGGTATGTTTTGCCGGAAACAATAATAAGCAGGTTTAAAACGACCAATACAATTAAAAGCCATTTACCTGTTTTTTTCAAAATTTTCATAGAATTGAATTATAAAAGAGGATACAAAAGAGTTTTTTGCAAATTTAAACCAATTCGCCATTTAACGGCTATTCGGACTTAAAAAAACGCCCTGAAAAGTTTAAAAACGCAGGTTAAAAAAAATACCTTTCTCCAATTTCATACATTCAGATTAAAATTTGTAATTTGAAAACCCGAAAATAGAATTTCAACCATGAACTATCCGAATTTAATTGGTAGCAAACTGCCCAATGTTGGTACAACAATATTTACTGTAATGAGTAAGCTGGCTGCAGACCATAATGCTATCAATCTTTCCCAGGGTTTTCCTGATTTTCAATGCGATAAAGAGCTGATTGCGCTCGTAAACAAGCACATGCTGGCAGGCAGCAACCAGTACGCACCAATGGCCGGATTGATGAGCCTTCGCGAAGCCATTGCAATAAAAACAGAAGAACTGTATTCCGCAAAATATGACCCTGAAACGGAAATTACAATTACTGCAGGTGCTACACAAGCTATATTCACTGCTATTTCAGCGGTGATCCGTGAAGGTGATGAGGTAATTATTTTTGAGCCTGCATACGATTGCTATCAGCCCGCCATTGAGTTGAATGGTGGTAAAACAATCTATCTTCAGCTGAAAGCACCCAGCTATATGATAGATTGGGAAGAGCTGAAAAAGGTGGTGAACTATCGTACCAAAATGATCATCATCAATACACCGCATAACCCTACAGGTAGCATCATGACTGCCAGTGATATGGCCAAGCTGGAAAAGCTCACCAAAGGAACCGATATCATTATTGTGAGCGATGAGGTGTATGAGCACATTATATTTGATGGTTATGAGCACCAGAGTGTGGCGCGTTATCCGAAACTTGCAGAACGTAGTTTTATCATCTCATCTTTTGGTAAAACGTTCCATACCACAGGCTGGAAAATGGGCTATTGCGTAGCACCTAAAAACCTTATGGCCGAATTCAGGAAAGTCCATCAATTCCTGGTGTTTTGCTGCAATACTCCCATACAGCATGCTCTTGCAGAGTATCTGAAAACGAAAAGTAACTACCTCGATCTGGGTGCGTTTTACCAGCAAAAGAGGGACTATTTTATTAAATTGATAAAAGATTCAAAATTCAAATTCGAGCCGGCATCCGGTACTTATTTCCAGCTGCTGCGGTACAATACCATCAGTAAAGAAAAAGACAGCAATTTCGCTATGCGGCTAACAAAGGAATTTGGTATTGCATCCATTCCCATTTCTGTGTTTTATCACAATAACGTGGACAACAAAGTACTTCGTTTTTGTTTTGCTAAAAAGGAAGAAACACTTGAGAAAGCTGCTGAAATACTGAACAGGATATAATATCATGCAAGACCTAAAAATAACCATCATCCAGTCCAATCTGCATTGGGAAAACAAAGCCAGAAACCTGGAAATGTTTTCTCAGAAAATAGATTCGGTTTCCGAACCGACCGATATTATTGTCCTTCCCGAAATGTTTAGCACCGGTTTTAGCATGAAGCCCCAGGAGTTTGCAGAAACTATGCAGGGGCCAACTGTAAAGTGGATAAAAGAGCAATCGAAGAAAAAGAACTGCATTGTTACCGGTAGTTTTATCTGCGAAGAAAACGGAAAGTATTTTAACCGTTTGGTATGGGCTGCACCCGATGGCAATTGCTTTACCTATGATAAACGTCACTTGTTCCGTATGGCCAATGAAGACAATCATTACACAGGTGGTAATAAAAAAATAGTAGTAGAATTAAAAGGGTGGAAAATCTGTCCGCTGATATGTTATGACTTGCGCTTTCCTGTATGGAGCCGTAATACACGGCTCAATGCCAATGGCGCATCTGCAGATAAGACACAGGTACGTTATGAATACGATGTCCTCATATATGTTGCCAACTGGCCCGAAGTACGTAGTTATCCCTGGAAAACCTTGTTACTCGCAAGAGCAATGGAAAACCAGTGTTATGTAGTTGGCTTAAACAGGGTAGGGGATGATGGCAACAAAATCTACCATTCCGGTGATTCGGCTGTTATCAATGCAAAAGGAATGATTATCAGTAAAACGAAGGCGCATGAGGAATCTGTTGAAACCATAGATCTGAATTATGAAGAGCTTGCATCCTTCCGGAAAGCTTTCCCGGCTATGTTGGATGCGGATGGCTTTGAGATAAAAATATGATTAATTATTTTTTGTTCCGTTCATAACGCAAAGCCTCGCCCACAGTCTTCGACAAGCTCAGACTGACTGCGCGCGGTCACATTGAGCCTGTCGAAATGTGTGCGCAGGGGTTCTTCTTAGGTTTACAGACTCACCTTCCACTCCAGCTCCAAATCCCAGTTGGGCCTTGTCGTGATCAGTTCCGAATTGTAAATTACTTTCTCCGGCTGTTGCTTTTTCTGAAGATTTCCTGTATCCCACTTTCCGTTGGAGTTATTGTCAACAATAATCTTTAGCCTGTATTTACGGGGCAATAAATACTGGTAGTTAATGATTTCAGACTTTTTTAAGCTTTGCTCACGCACTATGTTCTCCTTTTCATCCAATAGCTGAACAATATAGTTCGCCTTTGTTTCAGGTACATCCAGCTTTAGTTTTAATGTTCCGTATTGTTTTTCTTCACGCGTTTTGAAACTGATGTTAATGCTGTCATTCGTTAACCCGAATACGTCCGTAAACGTTCCTGGAGGTACAAAGAGCTGGTATTTTGTATTCTCTTTTAAAGCCGGCAAACTCAAGTCACCTTTGGCGGACTTTTTACTAATAACCAGAGTGGTATTGTTCTTTTGCCGGTATACAAGGTCCGTATAACCTTCATAAGGCAGCGAGTCGGCCAGAAGCTTAATTTCCTTTCCTTTAAGGTCTTCAACAGATGCAGGATCTATCGGGTGACTGAATGTTAAAAGTAATTCAGCGTGTAAATCAAAATTCTGGTTTTTATCCGGACTGCTCAATAGTTTAAATTTCAGCGGTGTTCTGTTGTTTTTTAATGCATCTTCTTTTTTTATCGCTTTAAAAGAAACAGTGTCTATACTTTGCCTGTTGTTATTGATTTGCAGAACGAGCGAGTCTTTTTCAGGATTTCTGAACCAATAGTTCACAGTATCTTTGTTTTTCGAAAATTCAACAAATACATCCTTTTCGTTAAGGGTTTGGTTAATTGGCCTTATGGTCATGTCCTCTGCCGGCTTGTTAAATACGAGCATTATACGTCCATAATAGCTGTGTATGGAGAATTTCAAAAATAATTTCTTAGCCGGTTGCAGAAACGTGTTTAAAGATAGGCTTGCGTTGCGTGTTACGTTTATCATCGTATCAGCAAAAGAAACACTTTCTGCTTCGCTGTCGTACTTGTAATTGGCATTAGCATCTTTTAAAGCCATTACCTTGTATTTGCCGCTGCGGATGTGGCGTATATCAAAGCTGCCATCTTCGCGTGTTTTTGCAAAATAGTCCGGCATACTTTTATAAATCACGCTGTCATTGTCAGTGCTGTAAAGCATCACAAGCGCCCCTTTTTCTACCTTCTGATCAAAGCTGGTCTGTACACGGCCCTTTACGGAAAGTGAATCAATGGAACTTCCGGTTGAAAACACATATTTAAAATTATCGGTCGCTTTGCCTTCATGTATATCCTGTATGGCATTGCCAAAGCTAATGGAATAGGTAGTATTGGGCTTCAGTTTTTCTGATTTGTCGAGCTCAATAATAAGCTCATTGTTTTTAGCTTTTACTTCAGGAGCAAATTCCAGCGGTGGGGAAATGATTAGCTGGCTGTTCAGGTCTCGTAGTTGAATAAATTCATCAAACGTAATGGTAATTTTGCGTGCATTAAAATTCAGTGCAGCACTATCCGGACTATATTTTTTGGCTACAGGCGGTAACTCATCTTTCTTTCCGCCAGTGGGTGCAACAATCTGCGCACAGGAGCTCAGCAATACACTAAAAACAAGCAGATAAAAACAGAAGTCAACTGTCTGCCTGATGGAAAGACCTGTATAATTTTTAATGCTATGTTTTATTATTTTCATGCTCTCGAACTACTCAATACTCCTTGTTTATAGACATTTCTGAATGATTGCCGCAATTTCTTCCAGGTACAACTTATCTGTTTCATTAAAATTACCTGTTTTCTCACTGTCCACATCCAGTACCAGCATTACATCTCCATTCCTGTTCAATACCGGCACCACAATTTCTGATTTGGATAATGAACTGCAGGCAATGTGTCCCGGAAACAGTTCTACATCATCTACAACAATCGTGCTCTTTATTTCCCAGGCTTTACCACAAACACCTTTTCCGAACCCTATGCGTGTGCAGGCCACAGGTCCCTGAAATGGCCCGAGCACCAGCTCCTGCTTGTTATTATCCGGGTTGTTTTTTACAAAATACACACCTACCCAGAAATGGCCCATTGCAAACTTTAACGCAGCCACAATATTGGCAATGTTCGCAATAGTGTCCCTTTCGCCTTCTACCAATGCTTTTATTTGAGGGAGGAGCGACAGGTATTTTTCTTCTTTTGTAATTCCTGAAACGGATATTGATTCAGCCATACTTTATTAATAATCAGGCTGCAAAGATATAAATAGTTCGTAGTTGGTAGTCTGTAGTTGGCAGTTAATCTGCCAGTTGGTAATTGAGAGGTTTCACAGCTTATCAGTACGCAATAAAATTACACAATCAAGCAATTAAACAAGAAGCAATGGAAAAATGGATTTGCCACCTGCCAAATTGTACAATTGTTTTAATAATTTCCGGCATAAGCAATAGTAGCAATGCTCACCTTTACATCCGGTACTTTCAGCAATGTATGTGCACAGGCTTCAAGCGTAGCACCTGTAGTAACTACGTCATCTACCAGGAGGACGTGTTTCCCGGATAAATTTTCGGCATTCCTCAGCTTGAAAATAGTTTCCACATTCTGCCAGCGGCTGAACCGCGATTTTTTAGTCTGGCTGTCTGATTCATAGGCCCTGTAAAGACTGGTAAGATCGGCAGTAATGTTCATGCTTTCGGCAAGCCCTTCAGCAAAATAATCGCTCTGGTTGTAACCTCTCTTTTTTTGTTTTTTCGGATGTAACGGAACGGGGATTACAGTATCAACAGTATTGAAATCATCGCAGTACATGAGCTCGTGGCCATACCACTTTCCTATGGTTATTCCGATTTGTTTATGTCCTTTGTATTTAAGCTGATGGATAATCTGTTGCACTTTCCCACCTTTGTTGAAACCATAGAATGCTGCTGCTGAATGAATAGGTACCCGTCCCCAGAATATTTTTGCAACGGGGTTGTTACTATCGAAATGGAAATTTGTTTTTGGCAGATAATAGGAGCAATAGGTGCAAATAGAGCGCTCGTTTTTGAACAGGCTTTTCCCGCAGGAAGCGCATACATTAGGGAAAATAAGCGCAATAAAATCACTTATCATCACGTTGGGAGCTAATTGAAAATAAATACTATTTTTGCAATAATATAAAAAAATAATCAACTTATAAAGTATGGAAAACAACCAGAAAGAAAAGTCAAACAATAAGCTGTGGATTATTATATCGGCAGTATTGTTATTAGGGAATGGAACGTTTATTACACTGTGGTTGAGTGAGCGTGGCCGTGCGAACACAGAGGTGGTTATTAAGGAACAGGTAATACTGGACAGGGATAACGTAAAAGCAGAGTTATTGGAGTTACAAGAGGAATATGCAACTCTGCAGACCAATGATAAAGCCATGCAGGTGGAACTGGAAGCCAAGCGTGCCGAGATAGCGCAATTGCTGGAACAGGCTGAAAAGCATAAGGACGATGCCTATATCATTTCAAAGTTGAGAAAAGAAGTGAACACCCTTCGTAAAATCATGAAACACTACGTGCATGAAATTGATAGTTTAAATACACTGAACCAAACCATCATTGCTGAAAAGAATAAGGTTGCTGCGGACTTAACAGCCGAAAAAGGGATAACCTCAAAACTGTCGAAAGATAAAGATGCCCTGCAAAGTACCGTAAACCTGGGTTCTATTTTAAAGGCAAGCCAGCCGGTAGCACAAGGTATTAAAGTAAAATCTGGCGGGAAAAAAGAAGTGGAAACCGAAAAGGCATCACGTGTAGATAAAATAAAGGTTTCGTTTGTTCTGGGAGAGAACAAAATTGCAAAAAGTGGCGGCAGGACCATTTATGTGCGTATTGTATCTCCTGACGGAAAAGAAATATGCAAATCACCGGATTCAGGCAATATGTTCAGTTTTAATGGTTCTAAAGGATATTATGCCGGCAGGGAGGATATTGATTACAGGAACGAAGAAATGCCTGTATCTGTTTATTGCGAAAGTCCGAACGAGTTTATTCCGGGTAAATACCAGGTGACCATTGGCTGCGACAATGTAATTATTGGTGAAACCAGCCTGAACCTTAAGTAAAGGCAGGTAATTGAGGCCACAAAAAAAGGCTGCTTCTTCAATCTGAAGATGCAGCCTTTTTATATTTACAGCCACTGTTGTTGGGTGGTTTATTTAAGCGTATTGTTTTTTTCAGCTTCCTTATTGTATTTTGCCTGCATACGCAACCAAACTACCGTTAAAACTGCAATTAACAACCAGAAAAAAATATTTGGGGCATTTTTAAATACAGTGATAAATTTAAATGTCCACTGAAAAAAATCGCCTATTCCGTTAAAAATATCTGTCCAATTCATAATACGTACTATTTAAGTTGATACGGTCAAAAATACAAATTTTCTTTACAACACATACTTTTTTGAACTAATTTTATGCCGGGCTAATCAGATAGAACCATTCCGGATTGTGTTGAGTATTTTGCAAAGTTCAGTGAGCCTGGTTTTTATTCTTTTATAGCCATATCGGTATGCTCATACGTTTTTTTAAGAACAATAGTCCTTCCGCGTTTATTATATTGCCTCTGTTTGCCCTTTTTTTTTGGGTGCCCGGCTTTTTTGCAGCACACGATGCTTTCGATTTTGGTATGCCATTTTATACGGCAGTAATAAAGTGGTTTTCCGGTTCCGGTGGTATTGCTTCTTTTGTAGCTTATGTCCTGGTAATAGCCCAGGCATTCCTGCTTAACTATATTGTAAATGAAAATGAGGTGCTTTCCAAGCCTTCCTTTTTACCAGCCCTGCTTTATATTGTTTTTATGAGCAGCGATACTGCTCAGCTTACACTTTACCCTTTGCTTTTTGCCAATCTTTTTATTTTGCTTGCTATACATAAACTGGTAAGCTCTTATAGAAAGGACACGGCTTTTTCCAATTCTTTCGATGCCGCCTTTCTGCTTTCGGTAGCTTCCTTGTTTTATTTTCCCTGTGTGGTTTTCTTCCCTGTTTTATATGTCGGTTTTATCCTGTTCAGGCCCTTTAACTGGCGCGAATGGGTTATTGCCCTTATTGGCATTGTGGTTCCGTTCACATTTGTATTTACCTATTTTTTCTGGAACGATATGCTTGGATCTTTGTGGAGTATTCAGCTGTTTTATCCCAACCCCCAACGCTCCAAACTTGCTACGTCAGACGGATTTTATGTGATGCTAAGTGTTTGTTTATTGATGGTTTCACTTGCTTTTGGTAAGCTGTTCACTGGTTTGTCGGATGCATCCCAAAAGAATAAAAAGGGTATATTGTTACTGCTTTGGTTAACGGGATTGGCACTGTTATCTGTATTCCTTTCACCGGAAATCACACTCCGCAATTTCTCTGTGCTTGCCATTCCGGCTGCTGTTTTCTGCTCCAATTATTTTCTGAAGATGAAACGTACCCAGTTGGGGGAAGTGTTGTTTTTTATGCTAATGATTGCCTTGTTTATTAATCATTTGCTCAGTTATAAATAGGGGTGATTCCAGTGCTTTTTTCCCAGCTTTTTATTTCGTATATTTGTATTTCGTATAATTTTTAATTGCTGAACATGAATAAATTTGTTGTTGTTATTTTCCCTGGCTCCAACTGCGACCAGGATATGATATATGTTTTAAGGGATATTATGGGCCAGGAAGTGGTGGAGCTGTGGCATAAGGATACTGACCTTAAAGGTGTTGATTTTGTTGTGCTTCCGGGTGGCTTTTCCTATGGTGATTATTTACGTTCGGGAGCTATTGCCCGTTTTTCACCAATTATGGAAAAGGTAATTGAGTTTGCCAATAAAGGTGGTTATGTGCTTGGGGTTTGCAATGGTTTCCAGATATTGTGTGAAGCCGGACTTGTTCCTGGCGCGTTGCTGCATAACAATGAGCGTAAATTCATTTGTAAAAATGTGTATATCAAGGCAGAGAGCAACGATACATTGATTACTTCTGAAGTGCCGGCTGGTAAAGCCCTGAAAATACCAATTGCTCATGGCGAAGGGCGTTATTATGCTGATGCAGATACTTTGAAACAGCTCAATGCCAATGGGCAGGTGCTTTTCCGCTATTGCGATGAAAACGGGAACGTTACAGATGCTGCTAATCCGAACGGTGCTACTGAGAACATTGCAGGGGTTTGCAATGCCGGTAAAAATGTGTTTGGCATGATGCCACATCCTGAACGTGCAACAGATTCAGAGCTAAGCAATACCGATGGCCGATGGATTTTTGATTCTATCCTCAGCCTGGTAAAGAATTAAGAAAAATCAATTCATTTGAAATGATGATACACCCTCTGAAAAAATACTCGTTTTGCGCTGTGATTGCTGTCGCAGTGCTCTTATTTGCAGGTTGTTCCAAGAAAAACCGCTGCGGTGATTGTCCTAAATGGAGCAAAATTGAAGCAAAGAGTACCGATACAAAAATCTAGGCTTTTGTAAATAGAATAAGCGCTAATTGCCACAGATTCAGAGATAAATGAAATAAATCTGTGAATCTGTGGCTAAAAAATAAAAGGCAGTATTACATCTGCTTCTCCTCCAAAATACCCTCTTTTAGGTATCCCTTTGATTTTCAAAAGGCACAATAAAGCCGTACTTTTGTAGGTACTATGAATACAAACCTGTCACAGTTAAAATTAGGTCAAAAGGCGGTCATTGATTCGTTTACCGATAATCAGATGTCGCTGAAGCTTCTTGAGATGGGCTGTACACCGGGTGAGATAATTTCGCTCGATCGTATTGCTCCAATGGGCGACCCTATTGCTATTACTGTTTCCGGTTATCTTCTGAGCTTACGTAAGGCCGAAGCATCTACCGTGTTGGTTTCTGTATTGGCTTAATTTGCTGCAACAATGCTGGTGGAGGCGAATCAATCATTTGTTCATTTTTCAGATAAACAAACCCTTAAAGTTGCACTGGTTGGTAATCCAAACAGCGGTAAATCCACTTTATTCAATGCGCTTACCGGTTTAAACCAGAAAACCGGAAACTTTCCTGGGGTTACGGTAGACAAAAAATCGGGCTTTGTTAAATTAAAGCCTCTCCTTACTTCCCCAAAAGGGAGGAATTATTCCGGAGTAAAAGCGAGTACTGCAGCGACAATAAGCGAAACTCCTCCCCTTGGGGGAGGCTGGGAGGGGCTTGCTGAATTCATCGACTTGCCCGGAACTTACAGCCTTTACCCCAAATCGCTCGATGAGAGGGTTGCCTTTGAAGTGCTTTGTAATCCTGGCAATTCCGATCACCCAGATGTAACCATTGTTGTTGCTGATGCAAGCAACCTGAAGCGGAACCTGTTTCTTGTTTCTCAAATTATCGATCTGAAAGTACCGGTAATACTGGCGCTGAACATGATGGACCTTGTGGAGAAGGAAGGGGATATTATTGATGTGGTGAGGTTGTCCGAAAGGCTGGGAGTAAAGGTGGTGCGTGTAAGCGCACGCTCCCGCGAGGGAATTGAAGAGTTGAAACAGGCAATACTGCAACCGATTTCCGTGCCTCAATACAATTTTATTGATGTAAAAAAAATAGCACCGGAGCTGGTAGGGAAAATAGCGGGTGTTGTTGATGTAAACAGCGATTTTGCGGCCTTTCAAATCATCAGCAATTTTTCAGAAATCAGTTATTTCGATAAAGAAGCCGATAAGAAAAGAGCAATTGCAGGCTTGCTTGCAGCATCAGCGGTAGATGTAAATAAGTTGCAATCACAGGAAACTGTTGAGCGTTATAAGGTTATCAATCGCATTGTTGAAGAGTGCATTACGCGTAAATCTGATGTAAAAACCGAATCCTTTACCAACAGGCTCGATGGTGTTTTAACTCACCGTATCTGGGGCTACGTGATTTTTCTGGCTATTCTTTTTTTGATTTTTCAGGCTATTTTTTTTCTTGCAGCATACCCCATGGAGTGGATAGAAAGCTCTTTTGTTTTCTTTTCCGATTGGGCAGTCAGAATGCTTCCTCCGGGTGAATTGAGTAGCTTGCTCGTAAATGGAATTATTGCCGGGCTTAGTGGTGTTGTAGTTTTTGTGCCGCAGATTGCCCTGCTCTTTACCTTTATTGCTATTCTGGAGGATACGGGATATATGGCCCGTGTAAGCTTTATCATGGATAAGCTCATGCGCAAGTTTGGACTTAACGGGCGTTCCGTGATTCCGCTTGTAAGCGGCATTGCCTGCGCCATCCCGGCCATCATGAGTACACGTACCATGAGCAGCTGGAAAGAACGGGTGATTACAATTATGGTAACTCCATTGATGAGCTGTTCTGCAAGGCTGCCTGTTTATACTTTGCTTATAGCGCTGGTGGTGCCCGCCACCAAGGCTTTTGGTTTTTTTAATTACCAGGGGCTGGTTTTGATGAGCCTTTATCTTATTGGTTTTGGTGCTGCCATGTTGGCCGCTTTGGTAATGCAAAAAATATTGAAATCGCGCGAACGTAGCTATTTTATTATGGAACTGCCTGTATACCGTAGTCCGCAGTGGCGCACAGTGGGACTTACCATTTACGACAAAGTAAAATCATTTCTTCTGGATGCCGGTAAAATTATTCTTGCCATATCCATCATACTTTGGTTTTTGTCTTCTCACGGTCCGGGTGATAAACTGGATCAAATCGAAAAAAAATATCAGAGCGCTGAAATGATTGGTAATTATTCTGAAGAAGAAAGGCAGGCTAAAGTTTCATCAGAACAACTGGAGTCTTCATATGCCGGTATGTTAGGCAAAACAATTGAACCTGTCATCAGGCCTTTGGGCTTCGACTGGAAAATAGGTATTGCCCTGGTTACTTCTTTTGCTGCCCGTGAAGTATTTGTTGGTACTATGGCTACTATCTATAGCACGGGTGACGAAGAAAATACACTCCCGCTCCGGGAAAAAATGCGGGCTGAAATAAATCCTTCCACCGGAATGCCTCAATTTACTGTAGCAGTAGGCTTTTCGCTCATGATATTTTATGCTTTTGCGATGCAGTGCATGAGTACGCTTGCTGTAGTTTTCCGCGAAACCAAACACTGGAAATGGCCGGTGATTCAATTTTTGTTTATGAGCGTACTGGCTTACCTGTCGAGTTTACTGGTGTACCAGGTGATGAAGTAAGGTTTGGTTAATCAGTTATTAAGTTAACGGTTATTGGTTTACAGTTATGGTAACAACTCACAATTGTTAAAATTTCTTCTATCTTGATCAGTAACAAAGAGATTATGTAATTTTGTAATTCATTATCCTTACAAAAATTCGTAATTCGTAGTGTGGTGGAGCAATTAGCGCGCAATCAATCCATTCTTTATAAATACATTCCCGAAAAGGCAGTGCCCGTTATTTCAGAATGGATCTACACTTTTGATTTTAAGCTGAAAATCAAAAAAAGCCGTTCTTCAAAATATGGAGATTACCGCCCGCCAGTGAACGGACAGAATCACCTTATCACCATCAATTATGATATGAACAAGTATGCGTTTTTAATCACGCTGGTTCATGAAATAGCTCATTTGTCGAATTACAACAAGCACAAAGATACCGTGAAACCTCATGGGGAAGAGTGGAAACTGCATTATAAAATGTTGATGCAACAGTTTCTTGTGCCTGACGTTTTTCCGGCTGATGTAATTATTGCTTTACGTAAATACATGAATAATCCGGCAGCATCCAGCTGCTCGGATCTAAACCTGCTGCGTGTTTTAAAAAAATACGATGAAAAGCAGGATACTTTGTTGCTTGAGGATTTACCCCAGGGCACAGTTTTTCAATACAACAAAAGCCGAAATTTCATCAAAGGTGAGCAAATACGTAAGCGTTTCAGGTGCAAGGAGCTGGAAACGAACCGTATGTACCTGTTCAATCCTTTAACTGAAGTCACAGTTGTTCAACCCGGTTCATAGAGTTTGCTTTCAGTTACCTTTGATTATTTCTCTGCGTCTTCTCTTATTTTTCTCTATGTAATCTATTTATTACATAGAATTTTCATGCGGGTAGATGTTTTACATTGAGTGGTTTTATGCTTTTCGAAATGCGTAATAAATGCCTTTAAAATCAGGTATTTAGATGTGTTCGGGTTTTATCAGGTAAACAATTTTGTGCCCACTTTTCTTAACCAAAAAATAATCGGCAACTTGCTTTATTTGCGGGGTTTTTTGCGTATTTTTGTTACTACTGAGAAATTTGATTGTTGAATTTTTAAACTGTTTTAAATGAGCGCAACTACCCTTGATAAAAACAATGAACTGATTGTATCGAAACTGGCAGAAAATATCATAGGTTCCGAAATTATAAAGCTGGCAGCCGAAGTAAATGAGAAAATCAAAAAGGGCGAGAAAATATACAACCTTACCATTGGTGATTTTAATCCTAAAATATTTCCAATTCCGGCAGAATTAAAGCAGGCTATAGTAGATGCTTATAATGATGATCAGACCAATTACCCAGCAGCAGATGGAATGCTTGAGTTGCGGCAGGCTGTATCAAAGCTGTTAAAGAATTACGGCAACCTGGAGTACAAACCTGACGAAATAGTTGTTGCAGGCGGTGCGCGTCCGGTTATTTATGCAATTTTTCGTGCATTGGTAGATGCAGGTGATACAGTGGTGTTCCCTGTGCCATCCTGGAACAACAACCACTACACTTACCTGAACCATGCGAAACAGGTAATTATAGAAACATCACCTGCCACCAATTTTATGCCTACTGCGGCTGATATAAAACCGCATATTGGCTCTGCACATCTTATTGCTTTGTGCTCTCCTTTAAATCCTACAGGAACTACATTCCGTAAAAAAGAACTGGAAGATATCTGCGACCTGGTTCTTGCTGAAAATGCCATACGCAATGCAAAAGGCCAAAAGCCGGTGTATTTGATGTATGACCAGATATACTGGGCGCTAACACATGGGGAAACACGTCATTATGACCCTGTAACCCTGCGTCCTGAAATGCGCAATTATACTGTATTTGTGGATGGTATCTCCAAATCGCTTGCAGCTACCGGAGTACGGGTAGGCTGGGCTATGGGCCCGAAAAAAATCATTGAAAAAATAAAACTGATTTTAACTCACGTTGGTGCATGGGCGCCAAAGGCTGAACAAATGGCTACAGCCAATTACCTGAATGATTCGGCCAAATACGATGCTTACCTGGCGGATATAAAGGCAAAGCTGAACGACCGTCTTGTAGGCTTTTATAAAGGTTTTCAGACCCTAAAGTCCGAAGGTTTTAATGTGGATGCCATAGCTCCGGAAGCCGCCATTTATCTTACTGTTCAGTTTGCATTACATGGAAAAAAAACAGCCGATGGCCATGAGTTAAAAACAACCCAGGACATTACAAAATACATTCTGGATGAAGCAAAGGTGGCCCTGGTGCCGTTTTATGCTTTCGGGGCATCCGTTGATTCCAGCTGGTACCGCTTGTCTGTGGGAACATGCAAAATTGAAGATGTGACAGCGGCCATAGAGAATTTAAGAGCAGCGCTAAAGAAATTAAAATAGTAGGCACGAAGCACTAAATTTGCTTTTTGCATAATTCCCAATAAGCAGGAATGGAAATAAATATAAAAAACAGATACTGTGTAATAATGGCGGGCGGCATTGGAAGCCGATTCTGGCCAATGAGCAGGACCGCACACCCCAAACAGTTTATGGACATTTTGGGAACAGGCCAGACGTTGTTGCAACAAACCTATAACCGCTTTTTAAGACTTTGCCCCAAGGAGAATATTTTTATTGTCACCAACGATTCATACGTAGGGCTGGTAAAGGAACAAATCAGTGGTATTTCTGACTCTGCTATACTTAGTGAGCCAATGCGTAAAAATACCGCTCCCTGCGTAGCTTATGCATGTTATAAAATAGCTGCAATAGATCCCAATGCAGTAACGGTAATTGCGCCTTCTGACCATTTGATCACCAAGGAAGATACTTTTGTAAAGGCTATCAAAGCCTGCTATAAAAAGGCCGAGGCCGAAGACTGTCTGGTAACACTGGGCATCCGTCCATCCCGGCCGGATACAGGTTACGGCTACATTCAGTATGTTGAATCTGATGTAAAGGAAGAGGATGTGCGTATCAAAAAAGTAAAAACATTTACTGAGAAGCCCGACCTGGAGATGGCCAAGTTTTTTTTACAAAGTGGCGATTTTCTTTGGAATGCAGGTATTTTTGTGTGGAGTGTAAAAAGTGTGATCAAAGCTTTTGAAAAGCATTCACCCGAAATGGCCTCTCTTTTCAAGGAGGGGCAATCGGTTTACAACACCCCCCGTGAAGCGGAATTTATCGCAAATGCTTATACACATTGTAAAAATATTTCCATAGATTACGCCATTATGGAGAAGGCTGATAATGTTTATGTACGTTCTTCTGTAATAGGCTGGAGCGACCTTGGTACATGGGGTTCATTGTATGATCATATCCCTGCAGATGCGGATAAAAACGCGGTTGTTGGAAAGAACGTGATTACCTATAATTCAAAAAATTGCATCATTAATGTTCCCAAGGATAAGCTTGTGATATTGCAAGGCCTGAATGGATATATTGTTGTTGAATCAGACGGAATATTGCTGATCTGTAAGAAGGAAGACGAGCAGCAAATTAAAAACTTTGTGAACGATGTAAAGGTCACAAAAGGTGAAAAGTTTGTGTAATCGTTCATACAACCGCAAAAGGGGAGTTACATAATTCTACAATAAAAACTACAACCCCTGACAGTAAAATCCGTATAAAGGAGCTGTCAGGGGTTATTTTTTACCAGTTATATTGGTATTGTTATTGCATAATTTTATGCATTCTAAAATTCTAAATATGAAAAAAGTAATAACAGCAGTGTTATTGTGCTTTTGTATTTGCAATACCTTTTCACAAAATGAAGAAAGCAGGCTTCCTTTCAATTTTGGATTTGAGCAAAGCAGCAAGGCTGGTAAACTGCCGGAAGGCTGGTTCAGATGGGGCACGGATGACTACAATCTGAAAATTGATTCTTCAGTAACGCACTCGGGAAAAGCTTCTGTATTGATTGAATCCACAAAGAATAGCATTAAAGGTTCCTTTGGTTGCATTGCTTATGCAATTCCTGCCGATTACCTGGGCAAAGAAATTGAAGTGAGGGCCTACCTGCGCGTCCAGGACATTACCGATAGCGAGGCGAGCCTTTTGCTGAGAATCGATGATAAAAACAAAAATGTCCTCGAGGTAGAAAATGGGTACCAGAAAAATATCCAGGGTTCAGGTTACTGGAATTATTATTCTGTTTCTTTGCCTTTTCCTGCAAAGGCTAAAACAATCTATATCGGGGCTATGCTGTCGGGTACTGGCAAGGTGTGGGTCGATGATTTTCAGGTATTGATTGATGGAAAGGATATCAGCAGGGCCAAACGAAAAGCAAAAATAGAGCTGAAAGCGGATCGTGACAGAGAGTTTGATAGTGGGTCCCGGATTAAGTCTATCGTGCTAACTGAACAAAATACTCAAACGCTCCTGGTTCTTGGGAAGGTGTGGGGCTTCCTGAAATACTATCATCCAGCGATTGCCAAAGGAAATTATAATTGGGATTATGAGTTATTCAGGATACTTCCTCCATTGCTTGAGTGTAAAAGTAAAAGCCAGAGAAATGCTCTTCTTTTAACATGGACAGAAATGCTTGGTGAAACCATCAGTAATAAAGGCCAGGTGGATAGCAGTATGGTAAAATTGTACCCGGATATTGGCTGGATAAATGATACATCCGAACTTGGTGAAGCTTTGTCGCTTCGGTTAAAGCGGGTTAAAGACGCCAAACGCCCCGAAACAAGTTATTATCTCGACATAAGCAAAGGCACTGGAGTTCCTGATTTCACCAATGAGGATCAGCACGACTCGCTGCAGTATCCTGATGTGGGGTTTCAATTGCTTTCTCTTTATCGCTACTGGAACATTATCCAGTATTATTATCCGTACAGAGGGATGTTGAACCAAAGCTGGGATAATGTATTGATGGAGTACCTGCCGCGTTTTGTAAATGCATCTGCTGAACTGGAATACAAACTTGCTGTATTGTCTGTTATTGGTCGCATTCAGGATGGCAATGCCAATATTATGGCCCCGAATCCGGTTGTGACTTATTTTAAAGGAATAAACAAAGTGCCGGTCGATATTGGTTTTGTTGAGAACAAAGCTATTGTAACAGATGTGTTTGAGAATGCACTGGTTCCAAAAAGTGAGCTCAGGAGAGGGGATGTAATACTTAAAGTAAATGATAGGCCTACTGAAGATATTATCATGGAGCGAAAGGAATATACTCCTGCGTCAAATAAAATTCAGCAGTTGAGAAATATTGGAATTGATTTGTTGAGGACAAACGATACATTGCTTAATATAACATTTCAGAGGGGCGATAGTATTAAATACCTTGCGGCCAGATGTTATTCGAGGGATCGTTTGTTCAGACTGAAAAATCTGCAGAAAAAGGATACCTGTTTTAAGATGGTAGCTGAAAGCATCGTTTATATTAATACATCAAGCCTTAAGAATAATTACCTGGAAAGAACAATGCCTTCGGTTTTCAAAACCAAGGGAATGATAATAGATTTGAGGGGGCATCCGCTGGAGTCATCCATATATTCACTTGGGAAATACTTAATCCCCGTTCTTACGCCATTTGCGCAATACACCAGTAGTAGCATAAGCACTCCAGGTCTGTTTACATTTTCTGAAAAAAAAATGATTGGTGGCGATGGCGGGCGGCACTATAAAGGTAAAGTGGTGGTACTGGTAAATGAGCAGACACAAGGTTCTGCAGAATACCATGCTATGGCTTTTAAAGTGGCGCCTAAAGCAATATTAATGGGTAGTTCAACCGCTGGTACAAGTGGTAGCCTTTCCGATATTTATTTGCCTGGTGGTATCCGTACTTTAATGAGCGGAGTGGGTGTGTATTTCCCAAATGGCGGGGAAACGCATGGTGATGGAATAAGGCCACTTGTATTTGTAAGCCCTACAATTAAAGGTGTTTCTGAAGGACGTGATGAGCTTGTTGAAAAAGCAATTGAACTGATAAACAAGTATTAGTTGTCATACCTCTTGTACCTTTTGCCTGTATAGGCTCCTGAGAAGTATAGCGTGAAACGCAATCCCATCATGCTTTGTTCGCGGTTCCAGTCCGCAAACAGGCAGGCACCAAGTCCTACATCATAAGTTACTTTTTTTATCACTTCACCCTGTATGTATAACCCCGGTTCACTGTAATACCTGTTGTAGGTCTTTACCGAATCCAGCGGCTCAACCTGGAAACCCCATGAATAGGAAACTCCCATTGCTGCCCCAAAGTGGTAATCTTTGTCTTCAAAGCGCCTGGCATATCCCAAATGGAGCTGGTAGTTGTTATAGCTTGCAAAGCGTTTTCCTGTAATGAGTGCGCCAACCTGCAGGTAGTGCTTTTTTATGTGGAAGTTTAAGTCTACTCCTCCCGCAAACCCAAGTGTACGGCCATAAGTAAGGTTTTGCTGAACACCACCACCAAAACTCAACCAGTTGTTGTAGTATTGGAACTTATTATTATCGACTACAAACGAACTGTCCAGCGGTGTTGATTTTTTCTTTTTGACACTTTCTTTTTTTGTTTCGTCAACCGCTTTGTAATGTTTACCATTGATGATTATCTCATCAGGTGTTTCAATAGTATCCTCCTGTGCAAAAACCAATTGCGGTGCAATGGTTATTGCAATAGTGATAACAAATATGGAAAGCAGTTTTTTCAACCTGTTGGAAAGATAATCTCTGGTTTTGAAAACGAAGCGGGTTATCTGTGATTATCAATCACAAGATTTCCCGCTTCGCTAAAAATGATATTTACTTTAGAATGCCAAATTTACGCGTGCTTCAATGAACCACACATTTCCTCTGGTTTCACCCATTGGTCGAACTGCTCATTGGTAACAAGACCGAGTTCCAGTGCGGCTTCACGCAGGGTTTTGTTACCCTTGTGTGCTGTTTTAGCTATTTTTGCAGCATTCTCATAACCGATGTGCGTGTTGAGTGATGTAACAAGCATCAGGGAGTTTTCAAGATGTTGCTTGATAACAGGTAAGTTCGGCTCAATGCCAACTGCGCAGTTGTTGGTGAAAGATACGCATGCATCACCTATTAAACGCGCTGATTGCAATACATTAGCGGCAATTAAGGGTTTGAACACATTCAGTTCAAAGTGGCCGTTTGAACCTCCGATTGATACTGCAACATCGTTGCCCATTACCTGGGCGCATACCATTGTTAATGCTTCCGGTTGTGTAGGATTAACTTTGCCTGGCATAATGGATGAGCCTGGTTCGTTGTCCGGGATAATGATTTCCCCTATTCCGCAGCGTGGCCCGGAGCTTAGCATACGAATGTCGTTCGCGATTTTCATGAGGGCAACAGCAGCACGTTTTAAAGCGCCCGATAATTCAACCATTGCATCGTGTGCAGCAAGGGCCTCAAATTTATTAGGTGCGGTAACGAATGGTAATCCTGTAAGCTCAGCAATTTTTTTCGCAACCAGCACATCGTATCCTTCTGGTGTATTCAGGCCGGTACCTACGGCTGTTCCACCCAAAGCCAGCTCACGCACAGCCTGCAGTGCATTTTTTATAGCGCGGATGCTGTTGTTTATCTGCTGCGTATATCCGGAGAATTCTTGTCCTAAAGTAAGGGGGGTGGCATCCATAAAGTGCGTACGCCCGGTTTTAACAATGTTCTTAAAAGCTTCTGATTTTTTCTGTAAAGCATCTCTCAATGTTTCCAGACCGGGTATGGTTATGTCTGTTACCTGCTTGTATGCGGCAATATGCATTGCTGTAGGGTATGTGTCGTTTGACGATTGAGATTTGTTTACATCATCGTTCGGATGGATAAATGTTTTTCCTTCACCAAGTTTGTTTCCCTGCAATACATGGGCCCGGTTGGCAACCACTTCATTCACGTTCATGTTGGACTGGGTTCCGGAACCGGTTTGCCATATTACCAATGGGAATTCATTATCTAGCTTTCCTGCAACAATCTCATCGCACACTTTCGCAATAAGGTCTTTTTTATCTGCACTTAAAACCCCCAGCTCATTGTTGGCAATTGCAGCGGCCTTTTTCAGGTAACCAAATGCATAAATAATTTCTTTTGGCATGGAAGCTTCCGGCCCGATTTTGAAGTTATTGCGTGAACGCTCCGTTTGTGCACCCCAATATTTATCAGCTGGCACTTTTACTTCACCCATAGTGTCTTTTTCGATTCTGTATTCCATTTTTTTAGTGTTAAGATATTTTGTGGTTGAGATTCTCAAAAATTGAGGTGTGAAGTTACGATAAAATCGGCTAAAATGGAATGGTGTTGAGAAGGAATAATTGGTGCGGTTTTTGTTCTTTCGCTTTGCAGTTGTTATATTTGATAATAAGTCTAAATCAAAAAAATGCGGAGCTTTTCTTTGGTCTTTTGTTTTGTGGTGTTTGCACTTTTGTCAGCACACTCCCAGGTAAATAGTATGAGGGTGCAGCGCCCCAGGTCCGGTGCAGATACGTTGATATATTACCAGGTTAAGCTCAGAACCGTTCCGGGCCGTACGAAAGGTGACAATGAGCTGTACTTTGTAAATGATAGTTTGGTAAGCCGGGCAACCTATTCAAAATATTCTGCATCTCTTGAAAATATGAAAAAGTGTACACCGTGTTATTTAAAAACGCTGGACATCGATGATCATGTTATTAGAGAAGGGCTGCAATATACGGATTGCTCGATTGGAAGCTGGAAAGAATATTACGGTGATGGAACTATTAAACGTACCGGGGAGTTCAGAAAGAATCTGACGGATAGTTGGAATAATCTGTCTCAACGCGGTTATTGCAGTGTTCCGGATGGAGAATGGAACTATTTTAACGAAAAGGGCGAGTTTTTATATTCTGAAACATGGAAGGAGGGCAAGTTCATAAAACAAGAACCTGAACAACCGGTTACAGAAATCTGGGATGTTGCTCTGAAATTTAAAGGTTTTGAGGTTGGTGATAAGATGCTTGAAATGGAGCAAATTAAAGATTTGCAAGTAGAACCGAAGTTTAAGAACAAATTAAGGGAAAATGTAAACCTTAAAATCAAAATTGAGATTTCAGCCATTGGATATAAGCCGGTTACACAAACATTCTCCATAGACGAGTTTAAAAATATAAATATTCCAAAAATGATTGCGGATGCTGGAATGCCTCTTTCGGTTCAAAAGACGTATATACTTTCAGTGTATAATAATGAAAAGTATGAGGCGTATTTCAGACTTAATATAAAACAATAGATACAGTATTTACAGGTTAAATTTTTTTTATGAAACGCAGAGAATTTATAAAAGGTTCAGCAATTGTAGGGGCCAGCCTGGCAATGCCGGATTTGCTGAATGCCGCTTCAGGAATGATAAAACCTGCTGCCGAGCGAAAGGTGCATCAGGTTCTGAATACTCAGAAAACCCTTGTAGGGACGCTTCCCATCATGCGGGCTTTTGCCGGTGATAACCAGGATTATGTTTCGCCCTACGTATTGTTTGATGAATTTGGACCAATCAGCCTTGCAGCAAAAAATAAACCTTTGAGGGTAGATGCGCATCCGCATGCCGGGATTATCCCCACCACTTATTTCCTTTCCGGTAGTGGGCATCACAAGGATAGCCTCAATTATGATTTTCAGATTGCGAAAGGTGATTTTATGGTGTTCAGTTCCGGGAGAGGTGCAATACACATGGAAGAAACAGGGCAGCAGCTATACGATGATGGTGGAATATATCATGGCTTTCAGATTTGGCTTAACATGCCTGCAAAGTATAAATTTACCGAACCAACTACTCACGTTCATAAGGTGGAAAAGATGGGACTTATAGAAACGAAAGGATATTCGGTCAAGATAATACTCGGGGAATTATCGGGGTCAAAATCGAATGTGGAGTTATTGTCGCCTGCTTTTTATTATCATGTTACACTTAAGGCAGATAATAAACTTGAGATACCTACTGACCCTACGCACAATGCTTTTGTTTACCTTGTTAAAGGTCAGCTGGAGCTTGAAGGTAGAAAAGAATTAAAGGAGAATCAGGCGGCTTTGTATGAGCGTGGTGAGAGTATAATAAATCTTTACAGTAAGGATGGTGCTGAATTCCTGGTGCTTGGAGGTAAACCACTGAATGAGCCGGTATATTCGTATGGGCCTTTTGTAATGAATACGGAAGAGGAAATAAAGCGGTGTATTAAGGATTATAATTCGGGAAAAATGGGCGATCCCGCTATGGTGAACAGGTAATTCAGAATATATTTTATAAATTAGATATAGTATTAACCCTAAAAACGCAAAAAAATGAAAGAAAAAACTCCTACTCAAAATGTTTCGTTGCTAAAGCCAATTGCGGGAAAGCACGTATTGCTGAGCCTATTTTCTGTCTTTGTTTTTGGCATTTTATCCTCTTTTGCCCAAGCTCCTGCTGCTCCGGTTGCAACTGCTGCTACAAATGTTACCGGAACATCCTTTAATGCGAACTGGGGTGCATCTGTCGGTGCAACAATGTATTTCTTAGATATTTCAACCGATGTTACGTTTGGTAGTTATGTTTCAGTGTATAACAATTTAAATGTTGGAAATGTTACAACATATAACGCTGCCGGTTTAACAACTTCAACCACCTGTTATTACTATCGTGTTCGTGCTTATGATGGTGCTGGTGGGATTAGTTTGAACTCTAATACTATTTCTGTTGGTTCCTGTGGCTCTACTGGTATTTATGAAGGCGCACGGTTGCTGGAAATGAAAGTTTATCCAAATCCTGTTAAAGATAAACTCTTTGTTCGGATAAATGTAACGAATGATGTAAGTGTATCCATTTCGGATATGCTCGGAAAGGTTGTGAAAACGATCCCCGCAAATGAGCTTGTTTCAGGAATAGACGTTGGCACGCTTGAAAACGGCATTTACTTTGTAAAAGTAAAACAAGCCGGAAATGAGCTAGTGCAAAAGATTATTATTAATAAGTAGAAAAAGGGGCTTATTTAGCCCCTTTTTTTATCAGGTTTAATACCTTCTCGGGTGGACGCCCAACAATAGCTTTATTCCCCTTTACAACTATGGGCCGTTCTATTAGTATTGGATTTTGTGCGAGAACCTTTATCCATTGAGCTTCTGTGAGCTTTTCAGCTGCATAGTTTTCAATGTACAAAGGTTCTGATTTGCGAACAATGTCCTGTGCTTTCGCTCCAAGCAATTTTAAAAGTTCTTTTATCTGCTTTTGGTCCAATGGTGTTTTTAAGTATTCCACTGTTTCAAATGCAATTCCTTTGCCCTCCAGAATACTGCATGCTTCACGGCTTTTGGAGCAGCGGGTGTTGTGGTAGACAATGAACCTCTCCTCGGCCCTCTCCTCAGGAGAGGGGGAAGGGCTTATTGTTTTTACTTTTTTTGTTTGCGAACGTTTTTTCGCTTGTTTGTTTTTTATTTTCATGTTCATTTATCTCCCCCTTCTAATGAGGAGAGGGGGGAGAGGTGTTACGAGTTCCCGTACTCCATCAAATATGCCTTAATGAAATCGGTTAAGTCACCGTCCATTACAGCCTGAACGTTTGAGGTTTCATAGTCTGTACGTATATCTTTAACGAGCTTGTAGGGATGAAACACATAATTGCGTATTTGTGACCCCCATTCTATTTTCTTTTTATTTTCCTCAATAGAAGCAATCGACTCACGTTTTTTACGCATTTCAATTTCAAACAACTGCGATTTAAGGAGTTTAATTGCATTCTCCTTGTTCTGTAATTGTGAACGGGATTCCTGGTTTTTAATAATGATCCCGGATGGCTTGTGGTACAATCGTACTGCGGTTTCTACCTTGTTCACATTTTGTCCTCCGGCACCACCGGAACGGAATGTTTCAAATTCAATATCAGCAGGGTTAACCTCTATTTCAATGCTGTCGTCAATCAGAGGGTAGGCATATACAGAAGCAAAGGAGGTATGGCGTTTTGCATTTGCATCGAATGGAGAAATGCGTACCAGCCGGTGGACACCGTTCTCGCCTTTTAAATAGCCAAATGCATAATCACCTTCAAATTCAAGCGTAACGGATTTTATTCCTGCCACATCTCCATCGGTCCGGTCAGTTTCTTTTACTTTATAGCCGTTTTTTTCACCCCACATCAGGTACATGCGCATCAGCATTGCAGCCCAGTCGCAGCTTTCCGTTCCCCCTGCACCGGCATTGATTTGCACAACACAGCTTAGAACATCTTCCTTGTGACTGAGCATGTTCTTGAACTCTATCTCTTCGAGTTGCTTTAATGTATTTTGAAACTGTGTTTCCACATCGGTTTCAGAAGCTTCACCTTCTTTATAAAAATCGTACATAACAGTAAGATCCTCCATACTGCCCGATAAGGCTGTATAGGATTTTACCCAGTCTTTTTTTATTTTGGTTTGCTTAAGAAGTTCTTCCGCTTTTTTGGGATTGTTCCAGAAGTCCGGTGCGAGCGCCTTTTCTTCTTCTTCGGCTATTTCGCGTAGTTTACGATCGATGTCAAAGATGCCTCCTTAACGCATCCGTGCGCTCCCGAAGGTCTTTTAGTTGGTCTGTTGTTATCATGACGTAAAGTTAATAATATTATTTAGTAAAGGAGAGGAAATTCAATGTACTTTTGTATGAAGTTGCGGATAACGAATATATTCTCGCAATATTTATTTCTGATTCAAATTATGCAAACAAAATATTTCAGGGTTAACAAGAAGGAATATTGTCATGTTACTGATGATGCTGTTTTTGTGGTGAATACAAAACATGTTGTGCGTATTCCCCTGGAACATGAGCTGGGAGAGGGTTGGGGAGTGCTTAGTATTCTGAATTATATCTTTTTTGCGTTTATTTTTGTGTATACCACAATCTCTTTATCCTATTATGGAGGTAGTTTTTTTAAACATCCTGTAAATTATGGTGCGCTTTTTCTTCTCTTTTTGTCGTTTATAAGAATTAAGAATGGCCTTATGAGCAGCAATACACCAACCATTCCGAGGAGTAAAATCAGAACGGTTTATTTTAAAACGCCAAAGTTCTCCTTTCCCCGTGTTGTTATTTATTTTGAGGGACCGGAAGGTAAAGTGTTACGAAAAATTATCCCGGTATTGTATAAGAAAGAAGCACTCCCGGTTCTTGAAAATACAGGGCTGTTGGGTCCTGAGCCTAGGGGAAGGAACGTGGTATAATTTTAATTATAAGATAAATTCAAGCAGGCTCTAGTAATTTTTTATTTCCAGCCCGATGTTGCAAACGTAGGATTAGCAGCTCCTTGATCTGCCAACTTAGTTGGAGTTCCTGTTACCCCAATTATTTCACCAAGTGTATAAGACAAGCCCCCTCTTGAGTTAACAATGTAGGTTGTATTTGTAATTTTTGAACCTGCTATTTTGCATGTTCGGGTGCTCGTTTGTCCAGTAATAATGTCACTATTTGACCAATCGGTTGCTGGTGCAACATCTATTGTCATTAATTCATCAGGGTAATTGCTTAAACTTGTTGTGCTATTACCTGCACCAGCAAAACAACTCGTTTTTGTAACAGTACCAGAACCAAAATTGCAATTCCATAAATAAGGAGCTTCACCCTGAACCCCAGTAAAGGATGTACGAGAAAAACAACTGGTAAAATCAACCGATTTATTAAGAAAACGTGTTCCCTCTTCCCCATCGGCAAAAAATATATTTCGGTTCAATTGTAGCTTGGTACAACCGGAAAAAGTTGAACTAAAACTTGTTACAGCGGTATTATATCTAAATAAATCGGTTGGAACAGAGGTCAATCCACTACATCCGAAAAATGTTTGTATGAAACCATTCGTAGAAACAGCGGTATTATATCTAAATAAATCGGTTGGAACAGAGGTCAATCCAGTGCATCCGTAAAATGTTTGTACGAAACCACTCGTAGAAACAGCAGTATTGTATCTGAATAAGTCAGTTGGAATGGATGTTATGCCTGAACAATTATAAAATGTTCGGGAAAAACCACTTGTTGAGACTAATGTGTTATAACGGAATAAATCTGTAGGGATTGATGTTAAACCAGTACAACCAAAAAATGTGTCAGCAAAACCACTTGCTGCAACCTGGGTGTTGTAATCAAACAAACCTGCAGGAATAGATGTTATTCCAGAACAGTTGGTAAAGGTGCCATTAAAACTAGAAACAATAGTATTGTATCTAAATAAATCGGTTGGAATGGATGTTATGCCTGAACAGCCATAGAACGTTTGTACGAAGCCATTCGTAGAAACAGCAGTGTTATATCTAAATAAATCGGTTGGAATGGATGTTATTCCGGAGCAATTATAAAAGGTTCGAGAAAAAGCACTTGTTGAAGCTAAGGTATTGTACCGAAACAAATCGGTTGGGATTGCACCTGTTAAACCCGTACAACCAAAAAATGTATCAGCAAAACCGCTTGCTGCAACTTGGGTGTTGTAGTCAAACAAACCTGCCGGAATAGATGTTATTCCAGAGCAGTTAGTAAAGGTGCCATTAAAACTAGAAACAATAGTATTGTATCTAAATAAATCGGTTGGAATAGATGTGATTCCATCACAATTATAGAATGTTTGCACAAAACCATTGGTTGAAACTAAGGTATTGTATCTGAACAAATCAATTGGAATTGATGTTATTCCAGAACAATTATAAAAGGTTCGAGAAAAAGCACTTGTTGAAGCTAAGGTATTGTACCGAAACAAATCGGTTGGTATTGCACCCGTTATTCCTGAACAGCCAAAAAAAGTATCATCAAAAGCACTTGCTGCAACTTGCGTATTATAGTTAAACAAGCCCACGGGAATTGACGTTATTCCAGAACAGTTAATAAAAGTACCGTTAAAATTAGAAACAAGCGTATTATACCGAAACAAATCAGTTGGA
The DNA here is from genome assembly GCA_020051175.1 of Bacteroidia bacterium. GTDB lineage: Bacteria > Bacteroidota > Bacteroidia > 2-12-FULL-35-15 > 2-12-FULL-35-15 > 2-12-FULL-35-15. Next base: position 27,483 of record JAGVJJ010000061.1, read on the forward strand.
ATAGATGTGATGCCATCACAACTATAAAATGTTTGTACAAAACCATTTGTTGAAAGTAAAGTATTGTATCTAAACAAATCGGTTGGAATGGATGTTATCCCTGAACAATTGTAAAAAGTTCGGTAAAAGCCACTTGTTGAAACCATTGTATTATAACGAAACAAATCAGTTGGGATAGCACCCGTTAATCCTGTACAGCCAAAAAATGTATCTCTAAAAGCATTGATAGCAACTTGTGTATGTAAATCAAATAATCCAGTAGGTATAGACGTTAATCCTGAACAATTTAGAAAAGTTCCATGAAAGTTATTACAACCTGTTCCACTAGCCAAAATGCTACCTGTACTTAAAGTTGTTAAATTAGTGCAACCATAAAATCCATGTTGTAGGTATTTAAATCCATCAAATAAACACTTATCCCCCCAACTAATAATTTTTTTTATTTTAAGTTTATCCCCTGTGTTATTAAAACTCCAGCCTTCACATTGCCCTAAAATTTCTACTGTATAGGTACCTGCTGATACATAAGTATGAATACGATCGGGATCGGTAGCTGATGTTATAGAAGAATTACTACCATCGCCCCAATAAACAGTACAATTAAATGCCGAACCATTGCTACTATTTAGTGGCAAGGTAATGGTTTCGCTTGCACCTGTTGTAGCCCATTCGGTTTTAAAACCTTCATTTGCAGGCTTAATAGTAACACCAAGTTTAGAAGAACTACTTGAACCACAAGGGTTACTAGCCGTTACCGATACAGTATCAGAAATACTTCCAAAAGTAACGGTTATGCTGGTTGTGCCTTGACCTGATGTAATAGTTGCATCGGTTGGCACTGCCCATGTGTAGCTAGTAGCAGCAGCAACGGAGGCTATTGAATACACTTCTCCGACTGCTCCTTCGCAAACACTTGTACTTCCTGTAATTGCGCCTGGTATTGATGGTGGCTCGGATGATAATGAGTACCAGCCTGTCCCATTCCAATAATTAAGCAAATTAGTAGTGGTATTATACACAAGTAATCCTGTAGCAGGATTTAAATCATCCCTCTCCGTATTTGTCAAACGAGGTATTAACAGGCCTTTGTTGGATGATGCTACATCCAACATTGCACAATCATTAGGAGCAGAACCAGAAGTATTAATTGATACGCCTGGGGTACCTGCAAGGGACCCGCCACCAGTAGTATTATTGATATAAAGACCACACAGAGGTATCCAGGCAGAGCCATTGTAATAACTAATAACATTAGTACTTGTTTCATATATAGATAAACCAGTTACTGGTCCAGGGGTAATTGATGCCGTTGTAGTTCGCGGAATAAGCAGTCCTTTTGTGGTAGAATTTATATCACAAATAGCGGATGGTTCGGCTGATGCTCCTGAGGAATTTATAAGCACCCCTACATCGGGGGCTATTACACCTGTAGTATTACCAATATAACTGACATAAGAAAGTTCGTGCCAGCCGGCAATAGAACCTGTTACGTATATATTGAAATAATTTGTGGTTGTATTATATATCAATAGACCTTGTGCAGGACTGGGAATAGCCTGCCGCTGGGCAGTTGTTAGACGTGGAACTAAAAAACCGGAATTAGTTGAAGCAACATCCAATATTGCGGAAGCGTCAGGCTCTGCGCCACTTGTATTAATAGACACGCTTTGTGCGTATAAATTATTAATAAGCAAGAAAAAAAAAGGAAATAACTGAAGTTTCAAAAAATAAGGATTTCGAATTTTATATAAAATGCTTTTAAAGAAAATAATGATAAATACTATAATCCTTAATTTCATTTGTATATAAGTGTAATTATAAAAAGCTACGGACAAACAACAAGCTGGGTAGTGATGTTACCACTGTTATCAACTGAAATTTTATAACATTTTGTTCCATCCGGGGTTTTCACAACTATTCCTTCTCCAACGGCATCAGAACCAACACTTCCACCTTTTATGCGCATATAAACATTTGTTGCTGCTGTTCCGCCCAAAAGAGTAGTTCCGTTTGCACCAGTGCTGCCGGTTACACCAATATTACCTGTTGCACCTGTACTCCCAGTGTTGCTTGTTGAGCCAGTGCTACCCGTTACACCATTATTTCCTGTTGCCCCCGTATTACCTGTATTGCTTGTTGAACCAGTGCTACCCGTTACACCAATATTACCTGTTGCACCTGTACTCCCTGTATTGCTTGTCGAACCAGTGCTACCCGTTACACCATTATTTCCTGTTGCACCTGTACTCCCTGTATTGCTTGTTGAACCAGTGCTACCAGTCACACCAATAGTACCTGTTGCACCTGTACTGCCTGTGTTGCTTGTGGAACCAGAGCTACCTGTAACCCCAATATTGCCTGTTGCGCCTGTACTACCTGTATTGCTTGTGGAACCTGTGCTACCTGTTGCCCCTATTACCCCCATATCTCCAACAGTGCCTGTTGTACCAGTTACTCCCACAACACCGGTAGCTCCGGTAAAACCAGTTGAGCCTGTGATACCAATATTACCCTGAACACCAGTTGCACCAGTAATACCTTGTAAGCCATCTGAACCCGTTGAACCTGTATTTCCAGTATATCCAATTGCACCGTCAGAACCTGTTGAGCCAGTAAAACCAACGTTTCCACCAGCACCAGTTGCACCTGTAGTGCCTTGTAAGCCATCCGCACCCGTTGAACCTATATTTCCAGTATTTCCCATTGCACCATCAGCACCTGTTGAGCCAGTAAAACCAACATTTCCGCCAGCACCAGTCCCGCCCGTAGTACCTTGTAAGCCATCTGCACCCGTTGAACCTGTGCTCCCTGTATATCCTGTTACACCATCAGTGCCTGGTACCCCTGTGGTACCCATAATGCCCTGCGTGCCAGTTGCGCCAGTAGTTCCTATACTGCCGTACAATTGATTATCCGCTAAAAGCGCTTTCCAGTAAGTACCATTAAAATAGTAAAATGTATTATTGGTATTTAGATAAATCAATAAGCCAGTGGCTGGGTTAATTATAGAGCTCGTATCTGAAATACGAGGAATAAGTATGCCTTTGTTGTATGCCGTTAAATCTAATAATGCAGAAGGGGCAGGAGTCATTGTGCCAATACCAACATTATTACTTTGGCCAAGCACTATCCCTATCCGGTTTTCGCCAAAATGAAATAGATTGAAAACAGACGGCAACAGTATAATTAATTCAAGTTGCTAGTTAAAGTTCTTTGAAAAAGAGGGTTAGTCAAAGGTTGAGTAAATTTGTTTTTGCGAAACCAAAAAAACAAAACCGATG
>JAGVJJ010000064.1 GCA_020051175.1 Bacteroidia bacterium
AACCAGGCTTCGGGCCATCCTGCCAGGGAAGGAGAAACAAAAATTGACTATATTCCCCCTTCTAAGAAAAAAACAAAAGACAATGACGATGGGGAATATGTGGATTATGAAGAAATAAAATAAGCCAGGGCTCCCACCTTACACAAACCCACTCAAGTTAACTCTTGATTTAAGCAAAAAAGGCTTTTAAAGACCGGCTTTTGTTATTCGTTAATTCCCTTATATTTGTGTAATATAATTTCATATTCCACAAAAATGCAAAATATTGATTTTAAAAAGCTGATCCCTGTTGTAACAGGTATTGTTCTGTTCATTGTTTTAACCTACGGTTATTTTTCTCCACTTCTAAAAGGTAAAGTAATTGTTCAAAGCGATATCGTTTCTGTTAACGGCATGGCTAAAGAAACAAATGATTTCCGTGACCAATACCATGAGGAACCTCTTTGGACAAATTCAATGTTTGGCGGGATGCCCACTTACCAGATATCCATCAGATACCCCAATAATTTAATCCAGTATGTACGGACAGCAATCACCTTCGGGATGCAGAATCCTGCCCATATTGTTTATCTATACTTGCTGGGCTTCTTTATATTACTGCTTGTGCTGAAAGTTGATCCCTGGCTCAGCATTGCCGGAGCCATTGCCTTTGGTTTTTCAGCCTACTTCTTTATTATAATTGATGCCGGACACGTAAGTAAGTCGTTTGCAATAGGCTGTATGGCACCTGTAATGGCAGGAATCATTATCATTAACAGAGGCAAATATTTAATTGGCGGGGCACTTATGTCGCTCGCTCTGGCGATGGAGCTGCTTGCTAACCACGTACAAATCACGTATTACTTCTTCTTGTTTTTAGGGATTTATCTGGCATTTGAGTGGATACCTCGTTTAAAAAACAAAGAAAGCAAACCATTTTTTAAAAGCATAGGGACGTATATTGCTGCGGGGTTATTAGCTGTTGGATGCAATATTACCAATCTTCTCAACACTGCCGACTATGCTTCAGCAACCATACGTGGGAAATCAGAACTTTCATCTGATCAGGGCAATAAAACTTCCGGACTTGACAAAGACTATGCAACACAATGGAGCATGGGTGTTTCTGAAACCATGACACTGATGATACCGGGATTTAAGGGACGCGCATCCGAGCTACCGATCAATGAAAATAAAAGTGCTTTAAAAAATGTTGATCCTCAGTTTAAGGAGTATATCGGAAACCAAAGGCAATATTGGGGCGATCAACCTTTTACTTCATCACCTTATGCAGGAGCAATTATTGTGTTTTTGTTCGTTCTGGGATTATTTATTGTTGAGGGCCCTATGAAGTGGGCATTGCTAATTGGTACAATATTCTCTTTTATGTTGTCCTGGGGAAAAAATTTTATGGAATTAACAGGCTTTTTCCTCGATTACTTTCCTCTTTATAATAAATTTCGTGCAGTGTCCATGATATTGGTGATTGCCGAGTTTACAATCCCGTTGCTTGCGATTCTGGCGGTAGACAAACTGATAAAAAATCCAGATATATTTTCAAAAAAAATAAAGCTGGCATTTATTAAATATGAGATTAGCTTACAAAACGCATTTTTTATTGCATTTGCATTAACTGGCGGTCTGTCATTATTATATTATTTATCACCAACTTTGACGGATTTGTTTGCAACTGGGGAATATAACGAACTTTATAGCCAGATAGAAAGCAGCAATGGTGCGAAAGTAGCAGAGCAACTTACAACTAATCTTGAAATAGCCCGTGCGAACCTTTTAAAATCGGATGCAATAAGGAGTTTTCTATTCATTTTACTTGGCGCTGGAACATTGTGGTTGTTCCTGAAATCAAAAATTAACAAAAGTATCCTGATTGGTGCTTTGACCATCTTGATATTTGTGGATTTGGTTCAGATTGATAAGCAATATGTAAACGATAAAAATTTTAAATCCAAACAGGATACCAAAGTCCCTTTTCCACTTACCAATGCTGACCGTGAGATATTGGAAGACAAAGACCCTAATTACAGGGTATTGAATATTGCCACGAATACGTTTAACGAAGCCGCCACATCTTATTATCATAAATCGGTTGGCGGTTACCATGCTGCGAAACTACGTAGATACCAGGATTTAATTGACAACCATATCCAAAATAACATCCAGGAGATCATCGGTACATTAAGAGCACGTCCTACGGATTCTGCTCTACGCGTTACGTTTTCGAAACTTGGTGTATTAAACATGCTTAATACAAAATACATCATCTATAATCCGGAGGCACCGCCATTGCAAAACCGCTATACACTGGGAAATGCGTGGTACGTAAATGACATCAGAAAAGTAGCAAATGCTGATGAGGAAATAAAAGCTGTTGGCGAAATAAATCCTGCACGTACCGCTGTAGTGGACGAAAAATACTCCAAGGAACTTGAAGGCTTTAGTCCTAAGCCGGACGCTTCGGCAAAAATAAGACTAACAGATTATAAGCCCAACCATTTGAAATACGAAACTGAAGCGAATGCGGAGCAGCTGGCTGTGTTTTCAGAAATTTACTACAATAAAGGATGGAACGCTTATATTGATGGAGAACTAAAACCACATTTTGGTGTTAATTACGTTCTGAGAGGGATGCGGATACCCCCTGGCAAGCACAATGTTGAATTTAAATTTGAGCCACGTAATTATTACCTGGGCGAGAAAATATCGCTTGCTTCATGCCTCATTCTTTTTGTTGCATTGGGGGCATCCATTTTTATGAGCCTGAAGAAAAAAGCATAATAATTATTTTCACAAGCACACATCCTTTTCTCAGGCTGTATGCTTGTGTTTAGGAGGCATCGTTCCAAAAACAATATCCCATAAAGGCGAAGAAACTCCATAAGCCTTATCGGGAAACTTGTAGTGATGCTTTGCATGATGCACCCAAAGCCGGTGTAAAAGCTTTGTAGACGGTCGTGTATGTACCTTGTAATGTATGTATGAATACATCAGATAACCATTTGTTATACCTGCCATAAAGGCAAAGGCATTTAACCCAAAGAACAAATACCAGAAACCAAAGAGCGCTGCCGCTATTAATGTTCCAGGCACCGGAGGCATAAATAAGCGTTCCACATCTTTAGGATACTCGTGGTGGACTCCGTGAACAATGTAATGAAAACGTTTCATAAAAGGCAAATATTCATCAATATGGAAAAGAAAACGGTGAAGAAGGTATTCCATAAGCGTCCAGGAAAATAACCCTGCTGCATACAAGCCAAGAGTGGCTTCTATGCTAATTGGGTTAAACCGGAAATTTAAAAAAAAGAAAAGCGCAATTAATAGGGTATAAAAAGTAACAGTAAGTCTTGGATTACTTTTTGTTAATCGCTCAAGAGCCTTGTTTTTAAATATTTCTCCCTGAACCTGAATATTTTCAACCATAGTAAAAAACATAAGTGATTATACAATCTTTAAATTAAAATGCTTTCTTTCTATCGGCCAGAAACATCACCAATCCGCCAATTACCAATACTCCACCTATGATTGGCGACCATCTCACAGGATGACTCTCTTGCTTACTAATTTCCAAGGGGCCCAATTCAGCGACTTCTTCTTTAGTAAAATAATTAAACCCGGTAATAAACATCATTACTACTCCTATAACTATAAGTATAATTCCCAAATTTTTCATCTTGTTAAGCTTTAAATGATTACCCGCTCAATTACCTGACGATTGAGCCCTGTCTAATCATCAATAAAATTGCTTGCCAACTATGAATTATACCTCTTCTGCTTCCCGTTGAACTTTCACAATGACGAAAACACTCCTCGTTTTGTAGAAAGTAATGCAATGACCGAAATTTATCATCACTTGTTACAGATAAAAAAATGATTAGTCCGATTTCAGAAATGGCATTTTTATTTAACAGAACAAGCAAACAAACTAAAATTATAAATACTCATGAAAAAATCAACAAACATAAAAGCAGTCATACTGGCCACAGATGGCTTTGAACAATCAGAATTCGAAAAACCATTAGAAGCGCTGAAGGACGAGGGAATTGAAGTAGATATTGTTTCATTGAAAAAAGGAAAAATTAAAGGCTGGAAAGAAAAAAACTGGGGCGATGAGTTTGAAGTAGACAAATCAATTGATAATGTATCCGCAGAAGATTATGACCTTCTTGTATTACCAGGTGGCGTAATGAACCCTGATGCATTGCGAACAAATGAAGATGTCATCGATTTTGTAAACTCCTTTTTTGAACAGAAAAAAATTATTGCAGCCATTTGTCATGCACCTTGGACCTTGATTGAAACCGGCAAAGTTAAGGGCAAACAAATGACCTCCTTCAAATCAATTAAAACCGATTTGACGAATGCAGTTGCTATTTGGAAAGATGAAGAAGTAGTGGTGGACAGCGGCCTTATTACAAGCAGAAGCCCCGAAGATTTAAAAGCGTTCTGCAAAAAAATAATAGAAGAAATAAAAGAGCAGGTTCCTGCTTAAACGATAAAAAATATTTATCTGGCATCGTTTTTTCTTTCTACAGATTATAAAATACACTATTTATTCACAAAAATATTTTTAAATATGGCAAACACAAAAAACAAAGACCGTGACGAAAAGAAAAACGGCTATGGCGAGTCAGAATTGAACTCATCTAAAAAAGATTTTTCATCCTCCGCTTCGGAAATGAATTCAGATATTGATGTAGCAGAAAATGAGGCGCAAAGTTATATAGGCTCTGAAACCGACACAAAAACAAATGCATCCACCGATGGTAAATCCGAGAAAGGAAAACAACAAGGCTCCGTAACGAATGAATCGAAAGAAAAAGAAAACACTTACGATACAGAAACACAAGGCAAACAAAAAAAACAAACTACAAATAAACAAGGTTTGAACCAGGAAAAAGACTGGCAATCGGGTTCACAAAGCTACGGTTCTACACAAGGACAAGGCTTTGAACAGGGAACTTATGGTTCTGACCAGGGACGTTATGGAGCTAAACAGTGGGGTTCCAACCAGGAGTTCTCGAACCAGAACAATTTCGGTTCCAACCAGGAATACAATGATTCAAACCAGGTATATGGCTCGAACCAAGGACGCCACGGCTCCAACCAGGGATATGGTTCTAACCAGGGCAACTATGGCTCTAACCAAGGATACGGTTCTAACCAGGGCGACTACGGTTCAAACCAAGGATTCGGCTCAAACCAGGGCAACTATGGCTCAAACCAAGGGTATGGCTCTAATCAGGGTAACTACCGCTCAAACCAAGGGTATGGTGCCAACCAGGGCAACTACGGCTCAAACCAAGGATACGGCTCAAACCAGGGCAACTATGGCTCAAACCAAGGGTATGGTTCCAACCAGGGGAACTATAGCTCAAACCAAGGATACGGTTCCAACCAGGGCAACTATGGCTCAAACCAAGGGTATGGCTCTAATCAGGGTAACTACGGCTCAAACCAAGGGTACGGTTCCAACCAGGGCAACTATGGCTCGAACCAAAGATACGGCTCTAATCAGGGCAACTATGGCTCGAACCAAGGATACGGCTCTAATCCGGGTAACTACGGCTCAAACCGAGGATATGACTCTAATCAGGGCAACTATGACTCTAACCAAGGATACGGTTCCAATCAGGGCAACTACGGCTTTAACCAAGGATATGGCTCAAACTACGGTAATCAGGGCTACAATGGCTCAAACCAAGAACAAGGTTTTGATCAGGGACGTTACGGTTTCAACCGGGGTAGTTATGGATCGCACCAACACGGCTCAAGCCAGAACGACTATGGCTCTTACCAAGGCTATGGCATGAACGATGAATATGGTTCTTATGAGCAGGGGCAAAACATGCACAACCAAGGCTCATACGATCGTGGACAAAGCCATCGTGGACGCAGAAGGAATAACCGCGGCCAGGGTTCTTTTGACCAAGGACAAAGTATGCAAAATGGCTGGAATCAAGAAACCGGAGGTTCGCATCACTGGAGGCCAAGCTCATATGATCAAGATTCGAACTGGTATGAAGGTGGTCAAAACAAGGAACACAACTGGCAGGATCAGGATGAGCATGGATCGTACACACACGGCCAGGGAAGCTATACAAGCTATGGTCAAGGATACGATAATAAACCTTACAATGAGCGCGGCAAACGCTTTCACAAGCAAGGATATGCCAACCAGGATTATAATAACAGTGGTTATTCAGGATCTACTTATGGAAGCCGCTCTGACGGCTCACCACGGGGCTCCCAACATATTGACCAGAATGACGAATATGGATGGGGAGAGGGATATGGTTACAGCGGAAGTTCAAAATACGACACACATAACAACTACAATGATGGCTTTTCTTCAGAAGGAGGCTATAAAGATGAAAATGAATATGAAATGTCGCATAATGATAATGGAAGGTCCCGCGAGCGAAAAAATTCCAGAAAGCATAACGGTCATAAAAACTATGAGCATTACAACCGATATTCTGACAGAAGAAAGCAAAACAAACTTTCACGATACTAAAATCTTAATCCTATAAAGCAAGAAAGGCCGCTCCAATGAGCGGCCTTTCTTGCTTAAAAAAACGATCTTATAAATATTCCAAATTTCAAAAAATCAAAAGCCCTGCTCATCCGCATAATAGATGAACAGGGCCTAATTGAAAATAAAAATGTTAATTGAGACAAATAACCATGTATGGAACGCGCTGACGGGCAATTACAAGCTTTTCACGCACCTCCAAACCCTGCACCTTGTTTCGTTTCCTTAGAGAAAAATATGTTTGTATCCTTTTTCTGGAATAATAAAATACTCCCCAAAAACTAATTAAAACTTTTGAGCGAACCAGGTAATTCCGGATTACCACCAAATCAAGGCTGCCGGTTTCTATTATCGCCTCATTCAATTCTTTTAAAGTAATTCCCCAAATGCGCTGATGCAATCCAGGATCCTCTAAAGCGATCAAAGAATTATTCTGATTTGTTTTCATTTGTTTTATCACTTCCATCCAAGTAATAAGGTAAATTGTTATTTGCCGGACCATTAATCACATTACCATCAACCATAAAACGACTGCCATGGCAAGGACAATCCCAGCTTTTTTCCGAATTATTCCATTTAACAATGCATTTCAGGTGGGTACACTCTGCACCTACAACATGCAAAACCCTATTCTTGTCCCTATATGCCCCAACCTTTTTCCCTTCCAACTCTACAATACGTCCTTCATCCACCGGAATATTTGCCAATTCAATTGCTTTAACATCATGTGGTTTATTCTTCAAATATGCAATTGTTCCGCCAACCAATTCGCTGAAAAATACATTGCCAGCGGAAAATAATTTAAAACGGCCAGGATCATATAATTTTGACCACGGGTTCTCTTTCCCGTTGATAAGATCAGCAATAATAATTCCGGCAATAGTGCCATTTGTCATACCATTCCCCGAATCACCGGTGACTATATACACATTATCTTTATCCATAGGATTTCTACCTATATAGGCCAGCGAATCCATCGGTTCAATAACTTGTCCCGACCACTGATAAATGATATCTTCAACCGTAAAATGTTTCTTCAACCAATACTCAAGTAATGAATAATGATCTTCTTCTGAAATGCGGTCTTCATCTGCCATACCAACAGGGTGATCTTCTCCTCCACAAATAAGCAAATCGTAATTATCATCCAGCTTATGAACCCGCACATAATGATAAGGGGGTATTCTTGAATTCGTTTTAAAATCACCTGTATCCCACCACAAAGCCTTAGGAATACTTCCTTTTTTAACTCGTGCACCAATCACATAGGTCCTGTAAGCATACTGCTTCAGGTGCATCACAAATTTATTGTTAACTGGTGAATTTGTAGCAATAACCACATTTTCCGCAACAACCTTGTGACCCCCAGAAGTAACAACTCCGGATGAATCAATTTTATCAGCATGCGTTCCGGTGAAAATTTGTCCACCCATTTTGACAATAGCTTCACACAAGCCTTTCAGGTATTTCAGGGGATGAAACTGCGCCTGATCATAAAACTTAATACAAGGGCTGGATTCGTTCAAACCAGGTGTAACCGGCAATTCAACAGCCTCAACTCCGGCACGCAAAAGTGCTTTCAGCTCGCTTGCCAACGAATCAGGTTTGTCTGTAGGATGTAAAAAAAGATATCCATCAAGACGTTCAAAATCACAATCTATAGAATGCGCCTTAACAGTACGTTCAATAAAGTCAATGGCAGCCTCCTGACTCTCAGCAATCAGGCGCGTTTCATCCTCACCAAATACACTTTCCAGGTGATAATACCTGTCATCAAGCGCAGTAACGAGGTGAGCAGTGGTCCTTCCAGTTTCACCGCTGCCAATATTCCCATCTTCAATAACAACAACCTTTTGCCCGGATTGAATAAGAGAATATGCTATACTTAAACCTGAGATACCACCACCGACAATAACAACATTCGTTTGAATGTCTTTATCCAGAGGCTGAAATGCAATTGGTTCAACGGAACTTGTCCAAAACGAAATATTTTTACCGGAAGTAACATTCGGATCCTGGCTGGATTTTATTTTATTTTTTTCTAATATTTCCATTTTCAATTATTTTATACATGTACAATTTCCTCCATCACAATGCACCCTCCTGTTAAGTCTACTTTTCTAAACTGCCATTTTCAATTGCGACAACCAAATTACTGACCATTAACACTTAATACCATTTTTTCGTTCTTGCGCATGGTGCTGTTTGGAACACCTGCCAGTTCTCGGTATTTTACCACTGTTCTTCGCGCAATGGTTATTTCTTTTTCCTTAAGAAGTTGCATAATGTCTGTATCCGACAACGGCTTTGATTTGTCCTCTGTTTTCACAATTTCCTGTATTAACTCCTGAACCTGTATTGAGGTAGATGGACCAGCAGCTGCACCTTCTGATGGGATTGCCCGCATAAAAAGGTTTTTCAGGCTAAAAATTCCAAAAGGGGTCTGCACATGCTTATTGCTTGTAATCCGTGATATAGTACTAATATCAAACCCTGTAGCGTGTGCAATATCCTGGAGTATCATCGGCCTTAGTTCTTTTATATCACCTGTTCTAAAAAACACCGGCTGCATTTTAACAATAACTTTCATAACGCTCAACATTGTTGTTTCACGCTCCCTCAAAGCACTTACCAGCGATTTTGCATCTGTAATAAGATTTTTGAAATAGTCATCCACCTGCTTCTTTTCATTGGTACTTTTTATATTCAGATTTTCTGTCGGGTACTCAGTATTAACATGAAGCTTTGTAAACTCAGAAGATGTTAAAGAAACATACAACTCGTTATCCTCAATTGAAATTTCAAAATCAGGAATTATCTGCTCCTTTAAAAGTTCATATTTATTTGCTTCCGTTACAGGCTTTGGATTCAACTTACTGATATATTGTATACATTTTTCAAGCTCTTCATTGGTTATACCAAGCAGGCTTTTAATCTTTATAAACTGTCTTTGAACAAAAGGCTGGTAATGCTTTTCAAGAATTTCAATTGCCCAGAAGTGAGATTTAGACGAAGTCTTTTTCTTACGTTTCAGCTGCAACAATAAACACTCCTGCAAATTTCTTGCACCAATACCAGCAGGTTCACAGCGTTGTAAAATTTCCAACGCTTCTTCAATTTTTTCCTGTCCAATAATTTTCGCAGCTGAAAATTCATAATCATCTGTTACTTCAGGTAGCGGACGCCTTAAATAACCATCATCATCCAGCTCATCCACCAGATAACAGGCAATATCAGTTGTTTGCACGGGCAGGTTCATCATCCGAACCTGGTCCTTCAGATTATCCTGCAATGAATAATATTGAACCACAGGAACTTCATAATAATCATCGTGAGAATTACTTGTTTGTCTATAGCTCTTCTCAAACGTATCGTCATCAGGATCCCATATTAATTCCGTATCAAATTCATCTTCCTGCTGGGAGGTTTCTGTTTCAGGCGCTTCCGTTTCCGTTTCAACTTCCAAAACAGGGTTTGATTCAATTTCATTTGCAATATATTCCTGCAATGCATAACCCGACAAATGCATTATATGCATCAGTTTTAAATGCTGTTGAGACATATAATAGCCTTGCTTTTGCTGCTGACTTTGCTGTTGATGCTGATATTGATTCATATTTGTAAATCTTTAAATCCATTAATAAAAAAGCTGGCAGATTAAACTATTCCGTCTTGCCTGCCAGCTTATTGGTCAGGTTACTTAACCAGCCCACAATTTTTGTTTTGTTACCTTCCACCAGCCCACTAGTTGCTTTATTAACAATAATAGGCAGGATGAACTTGGTGATCAATCCCGAATTTTTTAGAAGAAATTTTTCTGTTAAAATATCGGCCAATGTACCAAGAGAAAAACCTAAAAAATGGTTATCCTTGCTGGCAAGTAACTCTTCAGCATCTTTCGAAATGGATCTGAACGAGGTCAATTCAGCTTTCAACTCATTAAAACCAAGCTTGATATCATTTTCGAGGCGCGATTTCTTAACTCTCAATGAGACTTGTTCAGCCTTCAACTCCTTTAGTGTGTTAATTTTCAGCATTGATATTTGTTTTTTTAATTATTGAATCCGCAACTGGAGCTTTAATCCATCGGTCCCTGTTAAAAAACAACACCAGAGTGAAAAGGGCATAAAACCCCGTTACACAAAAAAAGCCAAGTGCTGTACTTCCAAAGTAGTCTCCCAGCCATAAAGCTGTACCAATACCCGCAAAAAGGAAAATAAAAACAAGAAAAACACCAAGAATAAAGGCTGAAACAATTGATGACAACACCTCCGACAACTTTTCCCTAACGGATAAAGTAGCAAGGTTTAACCTGGTTTCAAGGTACTCCCGAATAAAACCTATTAGCTTTTCGGCTTTATTTTTTATTTCCATAACTTACGGTCGTTTATTAGATACTGGTATTTACTGATGTTTGCTTTACCTTACTCTTTACATTTTCAAATTCGCCCTCGGCCTTTGATTTAATGTCTTCTGCCTTAGAGGTAACTTTTTCTTTCAGTTCGCTTAAGGTTTCTTTCCCCTCATTGATCTTTTCTGTTAATTCATCAAGGAGATCACCTGCGCTGCTGCTGATTTTCTCTCTCAACTCGCTCCCCTTTGATGGGGCAAATAAAATTCCCAATACTGCACCAGCTGCTGCACCGAGCACCAATGCACCTAAAACTTTTCCATTATCTGACATGATTAATATTTTTTAGTTTAAACTATTATTTTTTCGAAAGAGAAATAGGAATAATCGTGCCGAAAAATTTAACCGCTTTATTCCTATAAAACGCACTAAAACTGGGCAGATGGTTCAACAAACTGTAGAAAATATTGCCAAAGGCATCATTCTATAGCTTTATATGAGGAGGCATTATATTTGAAAACCTCATGTTAAATTAATAAACTGCGCAATATTGTCTTTTCGCAAACAACCAGATTCAACAGCAACAATATATTTCAAAGGCAAAAGATGAAAATTGACACCATATTGATAATTGATGACGAAATAGATGTGTGTATTCTATTGCGGAATTATTTGATGAAGAAAAATAAAAAGGCCGACTTTGCGACCAATCTGAAAGACGGAGTTGAAAAATTCATAAAAATGAAACCGGATTTGCTTATCCTGGATCACAATATCGCCAATGAATACGGCACAGAAAACATCTCAACTTTTAAAAAACTTAACAAATCTTCAGTCGTTGTGATCATAAGCGCAGCATCCGCGATACGACAGGAAGCATTAAAGAAAGGTGCAGACTTTTTTATTGAAAAACCATTGACTTACAGTTCTCTAAGCAATACACTAAAAAAATAACCACTGGCATACTTTTGTCTGTCTCAAATATAATAACGCAAAACAAAGATACCCATGAAAAGATTTTCAACTGCTATATGGAAAGGGGCAGGAAAGGCAGGAAATGGCCATATTACTACACAAAGTCAGTCGCTTGATAAAGCAAAATACAACTGGGGTTCACGCTTCCAGAATGAAAAAGGAACAAACCCCGAAGAACTGATTGCGGCCGCACATGCCGGATGCTTTACAATGAAGCTAAGCTTTTTATTAACAGAATTAGGTTTTAAGCCTGAAACTATTGAAACGAAAGCGGAAGTTACAGCAGAAAGTGGCGTTATTACACATTCTCATCTAACAGTAAAAGCGCACGTTCCTGATATGACAAGCCAGAAATTTGAAGAGTGCGCTTCTATCGCTAAAGAAACATGTCCGGTTTCGAGAGCGCTTTTCCTAAGCATTTCCCTTGAGGCGACACTGGTTGAAAATGTAATGGCATAATCAAAAATAAAATGAAACAGTTTCTCATTTCCGCTCTTCTTGCAGCATCAATATTAACAGGCTGTATGCCTTCAACTGTAATCACAGCTACATGGAAAGCACCTATTGTCCCGGATAAAAAAATCAGCAGAGTACTTGTAGCTGCTTTAACCAGCAACACAATAGCCAAGGAAACAGTAGAAAACGACATTGCAACAGCACTTAATGTAAATATTACAGCACTAAAAAGCATCGATGAATTTCCTCCGGAAATTTCGAATTCAGATACAAGTAAAACTGAAATTATGAACAGGGTAAAGAACAAGAACATTGATGCGATTTTAACTGTATCCCTGATAAATAAAGAAACAGAATCCAGGTACATTCCTGGGCACTCTCCTTATAACCCACTAAATGGGTTTGGATATTATGATAGTTTCTGGGGATACTATTCCTATTGGTACCCATATACCTATAACCAGGGTTACTACATACAGGAAAAAGTGTATTTTATAGAAACAAACGTATATAGTGTACCATCTGGAAAATTAATTTGGTCAGCACAGTCGAAAACCTATGATCCACACAACCTGAAAACATTCTCAAAAGAATTTGCCACTATAATTACGACCAAATTAAAAAAAGACGGTATTATAATGGAAAAACCAAACACAGAAATCAGTCAGCAATAAAATTAAACAGATTAAAATAAAATGAACACAATATCAATCCGGATAATCGCAACCATAGCTTCAATCTTATTATTTACAAGTACAAAAATGTTTTCCCAGGAAATTATACAGGATAAACAGGAAATGGGGAAATATTGCACCATACTAAAAGATGGTTCGATGAAACTTGAAAAAGATGGGGTAGTAGCAACAAAAGAAATCACCTTAAGAGATGGAAGCAAAATAACACGAGAAGGAACAGTATTAAGGAAAGATGGAACGAATGTTATCCTAAAAAATGGGGAATGTATTGATTTAGATGGAAATATTGAGAATATCCTTTAGAAAAAATGGAAGAAAAGAACAATCTTACAGACGCGGATAAAAAGAAATGAATTGCACAGTTATTCCTGTTGAACAATTTCCTGCTTTCCTATCCTAATACACTTTATTATCATTCAAATAAACATACTTATATTTGTATGAAACAAAATTTGGTCACCACCAATATATGGAGGATAATAAAACGTACCGTGTGCTCATCCAACAATTACCGGCAACAGTATTTACCTTTGATCAGCAGGGTATAATTACGTTTTATAATACCGCTGCTGCTGAATTATTAGGAGCTCTGCCTGAAACGGGTATCCATAAATTCACTGACTTTATGGGCGTTTACAAAAACGATGGAAGCAAATTCGCTAATAACAATTCCACACTATTCGAGTCACACAATATCCCTCAAAACAATACGGAAGTAACAGTAAAAAGGCACAAAGACGGGAAGCAATTCCGTTTACTGTGCTCCTCCAGGGTTTTGAATAAAGAAAATGACGGCACTGATGGGGTGCTTGTTGTGCTCACTGACATTAGCACTCAAAACCAACTGAGGTTAGCAAACAATGAAACAGAAACAGAAACAGAAAAAAACGAAACACTTTTCAAGGAAAGGGAATTGTTTGAAACTGTACTTAATGCTTCGGCAGATGCCATCTTTGTAAATGACAAGAATGGCAGGTTCATTACCTTAAATAAAAAATGTGAAGAACTTTTCAAAATAAGCCGTAAAGAAACGATTGGAAAAAGCTATTCAGAAATTTTTCCGAATGGAGCAGAAAACTCGGATTCTTATCAGCATTTTTTAAAGGCACTGGATGGAGAACATGTACACAATGTCATTACCAAATCAAATACTCTTGACTATTCATTTGAAGTCTTTATTATTCCTCTTTTTCGCAACAACGAAATAAAGGGGGTGCTTACAATTGTTCACGACATTACTTCATTGATTAAAGTTTCTGAACGTCTGCAGCTTACTAACCGGATTTTAGAAGAAAAAAACAAGGAACTGGAAAGAAGTAACAATGAGCTGGCCTCTTTCAGCTATATTGCAAGCCATGATCTCCAGGAACCTTTAAGAAAAATTATAACCTTTGCTGACAAACTGCTGGAAGTGCCGGAAATAAATTCCCAGCCTGCCACCAAAACATATCTTGCTAAAATCATAGCTTCATCGGAGCGCATGCGGCAACTTATTGAGGATGTCCTCAATTTTTCCCGCATATCCACAGAAGAAAAATTTACAAAAACCAACCTGAACGAGGTAATAAGTAATGTACTTACCGACTTTGAACATAAAATTGCTGAAAAAAAAGCTACGATAAATGTGGGAGAACTGCCCATAATACCTGCAATCAATTTACAAATGAGGCAACTTTTTCACAATTTAATTAGTAATGCTCTAAAATTTTCTGCATCCTCACGTAACCCTGTCATAAAAATCACCTGTGAACCACTAACGCTCGAAGAGCTTCTCAATCATAGCCATTTAAACAAAAGTATATCATACGTAAAAATTGCAGTTAGTGATAATGGCATTGGTTTTAAACAGGAATTTTCTGAAAAAATATTTATTATTTTTCAACGGCTGCATGGCAACAGCAGTTTCCCCGGAACCGGTATCGGGCTTGCGCTTTGCCGTAAAATAACAGAAAATCATAATGGATTGATATACGCTAGTTCAAATGAAGGGAAAGGAACAACATTTTACATTGTTCTGCCAGAAAAACTGGGTTTCAATTCTTAAATTGTTTTCTCTCTGTCATTAAACTCTCCCAACCGTAATTGCTCTTTATTGAACCTTGCAAAAAGCTGACCCTATTCCACAGTCCATACTGGCATAATTTATTATTGTCAGAGTTCAAAAAGATTCTTTATGGAACAGACATTGACGGAACCAGCAGTAGAAAACAAACAGGAGATTCACAGCTCAAAAAAAGGAAAGAAAAAGCGCAGGATGCGCGTAATTATTATAATTGTAGCTTCACTTATTGCCATCCGTATTGCCCTACCCTATGTAGTGCTTCACTATGCAAATAAAACTCTTGCAAACATGGACGGTTATTATGGTCATGTAGAAGATATCGATCTTGCAATATACCGTGGCGCCTATAAAATAAAAGACATTTATCTAAATAAAAAAGACTCGGTAACAAATCGCGAAACTGAATTTTTTAATACAAGGTTAATTGATTTGTCGATTCACTGGAATGCCCTCCTTGAGGGAAAAATTGTTGGGGAACTGGAATTAACAGATCCTACATTGCGCTTTACAAAGGATAAAGTAGAGCCTGCAGAGCTGCAAAAAGACACTACCGACTTCCGTAAATTACTGGATGGTTTTATGCCATTGAAAATAAACAGGTTTGAAATTATAAATGGCATTATACAATATGTGGACAATAATTCTTCTCCCAAGGTGAATATTGAAATGACCAATACACATATCCTTGCGGAAAACTTAACTACTGAAAAAAGTGAAACACTTTTACCTTCAACTGTGACAGCCTCAGCAAATGTATATGACGGCACCCTGGAGTTCAATATGAAGCTGGACGCATTGGCCGATAATCCAACATTTGATATGAATGCAGAGCTCAAAAACACTTCACTTCCAAAGCTAAATGAATTTTTTAAAGCTTATGGAAAATTTGACGTAAATAAAGGCACCATGGGCATGTATACAGAAGTTGCTGCACGCGATAATAAATTTGTTGGATACGTAAAACCCATCATAAAAGACCTTGACGTTGTTGGAAAAGAAGACAAGAACGATGAGACGTTGCATAAAGTTTGGGAAGGTTTCATTGGAAGCATAGGCGTAATTTTAAAAAATCAGAAACACGACCAGGTAGCAACCAAAGTTCCAATGGAAGGAACTCTTAAAAATGCAAGCACCAATCTGTGGTATGCAATAATGGATGTTCTTCGCAATGCATTTATCAGGGCCTTACAACCCTCTCTGGACAATGAAATCAACATTGGAACAGTGGAGCAAGCTGAAACTGAGGAGGAAAAGAAAGGTTTTATTCAGAAGATTTTTGATAAAAAGACCAAACAAGATGATGGGGATCAAAAAAAAGAGGGGAATGAAAAAACAAACAAAAATAGTAAGTAAACGTACCAGCAGCGCACCCAATACCACCAAAAAAGAAACGCAACATTACTGTTGCGTTTCTTTTTTCTAAACTTTTACTTTCATATGTTCTTTCTTAATATTTTCCACCTCTTTAATAAAGGCGTCCACATGTGGGTCACTGTAAGCTCCATAGGCATCGATAAGTGTTCCTCTTTCTCCAGAATCTGTTTCAATGACATATAAAATTGCATTATCCGCAGGATCTGATTCCCCTTCAAAACGATAAAAACTAATGATGCTTACATCACCACTTTGATATATTTTATCTGTCGCCAATGACTTTAAGCCACCTTTCACTACTTTAAATTGTGCTTCGTAACCTTCTTCTGTGAGAAAGTTAACGCAAGAGGTTAAAGTTTTTAAGTCCCCTTTATCGATATTTTTTAGATTGTTCGTTTTCATAACGTTTATATTTAATTCTACCTTAAAAACGCTACAAAAGCGTACCATGCCCCACTTTTTACAGTCGTTTTTAAACAATTTAACATTTCTGGTACAAAATTTTATTTGTATGAGAAAACAGATTTTTAATCAATTGTAAACCAACTATGAAAACTTACTTTGTATCAACACTAATCACCGCAGCTGTTTTGACTACATCATGTAACAGGGAAACGGCAGAACACGACAGATTTGTAAGTAAACTGGATTCACTGAACCACATCATTACGGAAAGAGATTCAACCATCAATGATTTATTCACATCCTTTGATGAAATTGAAACCAATCTCGACTCTGTGGCATTCCGCCAGAACATTATTTCTACCGAAGTTGAAAAACAAAAGGGGGAAGTAAAAGGGAACTCAAAGGAGCATATCAATTCACAGATTGCAGCCATAAACACACTTATGGAACAAAACAGGCAAAAAATTGAAGAATTGAATGCAAAGCTTAAAAAATCATCTGTACGTATCAATAAATTCCAAAAAATGGTTAACAGCCTCAACGAAGAAATTGACCAGAAAAGAAATGAACTGATATCACTCAATGAAAAACTAAGTGCGGCCAATGCTCAGCTTGCTGAGTTGCAGACATCCATTGGTACACTTACCAATACCAATAGCGAGCAACTGAATGAAATTGCGCAAAAAACGGAGAAATTGCATACTGCATACTATGTTATTGGTAAATCAAAGGAGCTGGAAACAATGAACGTAATTGACAAAACCGGTGGCGTACTTGGGGTAGGAAAAACCTCAAAACTGAATGCAGATATAAACTCTGACCACTTCACAAAAATTGATTATACCCAGGTAATGTCAATTCCGTTAAATAGCAAAAAAGCGAAAGTGATCACAAACCATCCAAGCAACTCCTACATATTGGATAAGGATGAAAAAGGTGAACAGTTCACAAACCTGCGTATTACTGAACCTGAAACGTTCTGGAGCACCAGTAAATATCTCGTAATAGCTATCTGATAATTAATTACCTGCAATAAAATCAACCTTGTTAGTCCAGCAAGGTTGATTTTTTTTATGGCATAGCGAATATTACATGTCATTTATTAATTACCTCTATATCGTCTGAACCGGGTGCCCCTGTGGTGAGCGTAAAATTTAATTCCTTGATAAAAGGTAAAACACCAGCCAGTGATAAACCGGAAGTTTTAAATTTTTTTACAGGTAATTTTTCCGACTCGTTTCTGTCCCTTCTATCCCGGTCAACAGCATACAGCGTTACAACAAGCTCTTTTCCGTAAAACACCCGTAAGGCAATAGCCTCATAGCGGCTGCTTTTATAGTTGGGAAAATTACGCTCACAAAAACCTTCAAAAGATTTATCCTGCTCAAAGGTTAATGACATATGTCCTTTTAGTTCATTTATTTCCTGGTGTGTGCTGTAGTTCATGATTTAAATTTGTTATCCGTTTATTATTTCTCCCCCATTAGGATGGAGGAATTGGCCTGTAATATAAGAAGACTCATCCGAAGCCAGGAATACGTAGCATGGAGCCACCTCACCCGGCTGACCAGGGCGACCCAGTGGAGTCTCTGTACCAAACGTTGTTACTTTTTTATCGGGGAAACTCGAAGGTATCAGTGGGGTCCAGATCGGACCAGGTGCTACACCATTTACACGGATCTTTTTATCGGCAAGGTTTGCAGAAAGACTTCTTGTAAAAGAAACTATTGCACCTTTGGTAGAGCTGTAATCAATTAAATTAGCACTACCACGATAAGCAGTTACTGAAGAAGTATTAATTATTGCACTCCCCTCCTTCATATACTCCAGCACAGCTTTCGTAATCCAAAACATGGAAAATATATTGATTGAAAATGTCTTTATCAATTGCTTCGATGATATATCTTCAATGCTCTTACATGGATAATGAATGGCCGCATTGTTTACCAGCACATCGATCTGCCGGAATTTTTTTACAACTTTTTTTATGGCTTTATTACACTCGTTTTCTTTTGATATGTCAGCAGGCACCAAAAGGCACTCACGCGAATATCGCTCCTCGATAAGCGCAGCAGTTAGTTTGGCATCTTTATCTTCATTCAGATAGATTATTGCCACGTCTGCACCTTCCTTAGCATAAGCAATAGCAACAGCTCTCCCAATGCCACTATCGCCACCTGTGATAATGCACTTTTTATTTAACAGTCTATTACTCCCCGGTATAGAGCTGTCGAACTCCGGTTCAGGGTTCATCTTATATTCCATTCCCGGACGGTTTTGCGGCTGAGGATCAAACACCTTACGTTTACGATTTGACTTTTGCATTTTTTTTAAGGAATCAGTATTAATGAATATACAAAAGGGCTTTATTTACCAATAAAGACCATTTGTATCAATGCAAATAAAAATACTATGCCGGAAAAGGGATGGTGCGAAGGGTAGTAATCAAAAAGTGCTCAGTTCAACAAGAAACCGCGTACCTTTCGTTAATTCAGTTTCAAAATCAATACGGCCTTTATGAATATTGATAATACTCTGACTGGCAGCAAGACCCAATCCCATACCATTGGGCTTATTGGTAAAATAGGGTTCAAATATTTTTGTTCGGTGCGATTCCTCAATGCCATGACCATTGTCCTCAATACTTATATAGCACTTATTGCCTTCACTTCCGGAACTCACTTTTATCACTCCCGTGTTTTCCTGCACAGCCTCTATAGCGTTGATAAGTATATTTAAAAAGGCAATAGTTAAGCTTGCTTCATCAGCAACCACCTTTTTATTCAGCACATTAAAATCAGTAAGTATTTTAATATTCTTAAGCTCTGCCCTGTCTTTCGCCAACTCAATCGTGTTCTGTAAAATGCTCTGAACAGAAATCAACTCTTCATTCAGTGCAGCCGGTTTAGAATTTTCAATCAGCTCCGTTACCAAATCATTGATGCGCTTACTGTTTCGTTTAATAATATCGAAGTAAGGTTTGTGATCCTCATCTGTAATGTCCTCTTCCAGTTGCTCTACTGAAAGATTAATATTCGTAAGCGGGTTACGTACCTCGTGCGCCAGGGTGCGTGCAATTTTACTTGCAATCGCCAGCTTTTCGGCAGTTATAATATCCCGCTCGGCTTTTTTGCGCATTGTCAAGTCATGAATTATTCCCTGGTAATACACTTCCCTGTTTTCATCGGTACGTTGTATATTGGCTGTAAGCGTACAATATTTTTTGTTCCCGGATTTATCGAGCAGCACTATCTCAAAGCTGGAGTAATGCCCATTCTGCTGTATCTGAGAAAGGTATTTTTCACACTCTTTCTTATTCTCGTATAAATCTGCTATGGCCATATTCAACAACTCACTTCGTGAATATCCAAATAAGCGTTCTGCAGACTCATTGATATCAACAAATCGGCCTTCTTTATCAGAAAGGAAAATAACATCGTGCGAATTTTCAAAAATACCCCTGAATTTGGTTTCGCTGGATTTAAGCCTTTTGAGCATTTTATTCTGCTCAATGGAATAACGGATGCTTCTTTCCAGCTTCTCCACATTGATATCGTCTTTCACAAGGTAATCAACAGCACCAAGCTGCATTGCCTTTAAATCCGTTTGCTGGTTGCCCAAGCCGGTAAGAATGATTATAGGCGAGTCAACACCAGATTCCACGCATTCCTGGAGCAAGTCCAGGCCCGTTTTAGCGCCCAGCAGGTAATCAAAAAAATAAATATCATGTTCATTTTTCCTCACCCGTTCACAAGCTTTATCATAACTGCTTATCCAGGTCAGTGAATAGGAATTGTTTTTTATTTCTTTCAGAATATCCTTAAAAATGATGTAATCATCTTCATCGTCCTCAACGAGCAATACTTTTATTTCGTTTGTTTGCAGCATTTTGTTAACCAGATTCTTACATATTATAAGCTTTCATCTTATTGTAAAGCGTTTTACGATCGATGTTCAGCACTTTGGCTGCCTTGCTTTTATTATAATTCACTTCCTTGAGCACCTTAATAATTAAATCATATTCAGCTCCCAGGGCAACCGATTTCAAATCGGGCTTTTCTTCTTTTACTTCGGGGGAAATGGCTACTGTAGGGACATGTACTTCCATTATCGGTACCTCATGCTTATCATCAGCAATCGCCATAGTGGTACGTGCATAATTTGAAATTTCAAACGGCAATGATTTCGCCTCTACCATTGTTCCTTCAGTCAGAAGCGCTGCCCTGCGCACCACATTCTTCATTTCCCTGAGATTACCATACCACGGGTATTTCAGGAAAAAGTCCATTACGTCTGCGTTAAATCCGCTTACATTTTTTCCAAGCTCCTGGTTGGCAATATTCAGGAAGTAGTTGGCATACATCGGTAGATCCTCTTTACGATCGCGCAATGATGCTACCGTAAGATGAAATTCATTGAAACGATGGTATAAATCCTCCCTGAATTTTCCCTTCTTATAAGCATCACTCAGGTTCTCATTACTTGCAACTATAATGCGCACATCAATAGGTATTTCTTTGCTTCCGCCAATACGCTTTACTTTTCGCTCCTGTACCACACGCAAAAGCGATGATTGAACATCATACGGCAGGTTGGCTATTTCGTCAAGAAAGATGGTGCCTCCATTGGCCAGTTCAAAATGCCCTACTTTTGTAGAAAGTGCCCCTGTAAAGGAGCCCTTTTCATGCCCGAACAACTCACTGCCGGCAAGCTCTTTTGATATGGCCCCGCAATCCATCGCTATAAATGGCTGTTTTGCACGTTTGCTTTTTTTATGAATGGTTTGTGCAACGGCTTCCTTACCTGCCCCGCTTTCACCATAAATGATCACACTGTAATTTGTTGGTGCTACCAAATCTATCTGGCGTAGCAACTCTTTAGAATGGGCACTTTTTCCAAAAACGTAATCTGTTTTACCAAAATTCAATTTAGGACGGGAAACAGTAATATCCTGTTCTGCACTTTCAGAAGGCTTTATAAAAACAGTATTTGCCAGAGGACTGGTACTTGAAAGAGCACGTTTGATGATTTGAAGGGTTTCATCCGGAAGCAGGGGCTTGGTTAAATATTCAAATGCACCCATTTTCATCACATTCACAGCCGTGCGGATGTCGGAATACCCGGTCATTATAATAAAAGGAACAGTTGGTTCTACATCTTTTATTCTTTTTAGTACCTCAACACCTTCCATATCGCCAAGCCTGTAATCGCAAAGCACCAGGTCGGTATGATTCGCAGAAAAAGAAGAAATTCCATTTTTTCCATTAGCAACTGCTTCCACTTCGTAACCGTTTTTAGTTAAAAAACGTTTGAGTAGAAGACTCATGTCCATGTCATCTTCAATGATTAATATTTTGCCCATAATGTGTAGATCTGTATAAATTATTAGACAACTCCTATAGCAAATATACAACCATTCCTGTTTTGGGGAAAATATTCCCCAATAAATATGGAATTTTATTTGCTTTACTTTAAGAAATAAATCCAAATTTTATGAATGTTTACTCGAAGCAGGAATTACAGGAGTTTAAAGAATTAATCCTCCAAAAACTAGCTGTTGCGCAGCAGGAATACGATGGGTTGCTTGAGCAATTAGATGATAATGGTACCAGCGATACAGACCCTATCTGGCATGACGCAAACTACGTAACGGAAACCACCTCAAAGGAAGAAATCAGCCATAATGCAGGCCGTTTAAAAAAGTTTATTGACTCATTGAAAATTGCATTGGTCCGCATTGAAAACGGCACTTATGGCATCTGTGTCAAAACCGGAAAATTGATTCCAAAGGGGCGGTTAATGGCCGTTCCTCACGCTACTTTATCCATTGATGCGAAGCGGGAAAGCTAAGGGTTAACATTTCCCCATTTTGGGGAAATAAATACACACAATTAAAGATTGATTGAAAAACGTTTCAGGTTTTTCCTGATTTTGGCATTGATTTCAGGGGAACATTCTGCTTTAAGAATCAATAGAATAAACAACCCTCCAACTAAACCGCTGCGAACTGCAATGTCTGCAAGCAAAAAAGGAAGTTTTGGCATCAGGTAACCCGGCAGAAAGGCAATCACAGCAATAAGAAGAAGCTTTACCGTATTCATATCATACGGCTGCATATGGTATTTAAAATAAATAAACAGCCAGCGCATTAGGTTATAAGCAGCCATCGTAATGGCCGTAGCCAGTGCAGAACCGGCAATACCATATATTGGAATGAGAAGATAATTCGATAATACCGTTAACAGAAGGATCACAATCATAAAATAACCATCATAACGGTAGTATTTTGAGCTTACGATAATGGAAGAATTAATACCAGTTCCCATATCAATCAGATAGCCAGCACTGATGAGTAAAATTACGTTACGTCCGCTTGCATATTCGGCAGGCAGTAAAGCCATAATATTGTCAATATTGCCCCAGATGCCAATAAATAAAAGCAATCCGATTGTAAGCTGCGTACTGCACGACTTTCGGTATAAATCAGCAATCTCCTTATAATCATCCCTTTTAAAGGCCTCGGCAACAATGCTGATTGCTATGCGCAACAAGGAACGGGAAGGAATAATAATGATTGTCCCAAAATAAAAAGCAATCCCGTAAATACCTGTTTCTTTAAGCCCCAACTGCTGGTTTACCATCAATATATCAATATTTGTAATGAGCATTCCCGCACCACCAGAAAGAATGGAAAACAGGCTAATTTTTACCATTTCATTCCTCAGCTCTTTACTTACAAACCCTCTTACCGGCCTTATGTGCCACTCTTTCAGCTTAATGATGTAATACAGTAAAATAAACGTAGGGATGCAGGTGGACAGTACATACAACAACACAAACATTGAAAAATCAACTGCATTTAAAAAATACAGCGAAAGGCTCATAAGAATAAGAATACGCTGTGTAAAGTCCTTGGAAGAAGAACCTATAACTGAGCTATAGCAGGCCCTCAGGTAATAATCGAAAAGGCCAAAAAACAAGGTAAAAAAAGTAAGTGGCACCAGATAAAACAGGTAATCTACAAGCAGCTTCGACTTTTCTGCATTACTCTCAACAATCCGGTCTTTAAAAATATAGAAACAGGCAAGACAAATGAGGAAACCCGCTAAGGACGTAATAATTCCATAAAAGAGATATCCATGATGGCCTTTGTCCTTATCCCGGAAATAAGGAAAAAAACGCACAGTTACCGTGTTGAAACCCAGATTTGCAAATTGCGAAAACAATACGGATGTAGATACCAGAATGCGTGTTAACCCGTTTTCATCAGGGCTTAACAGGTGTGAAGACCACATTACCGTGATAAAACCTAAAAAAGCACCCAAATAAGAATAAATGGCGCTTTTAGTGGCTTGTTTCTCTATAATTCCCATAGTTAAAGGTAAAGCACGGTTTGGTGCGATTACAAAGATAGTTAAAAAGAAACAGCTGATGCTTCTGGTTCACTTTCCTTGAAAATTTGCTAAAAATCAGTAGATTTGTCTATTCAATCGTTGGATTTATGAAAACAGTTTTAGTAACAGGTGCTGACGGATTTATAGGAAGTCACCTGGTTGAAAAATTAATAGATGAAGGCCATAAAGTGAAAGCTTTTGTTTATTACAATTCCTTTAATTCATGGGGCTGGCTGGATTCATTTCCCAAAGAAAAATTATCGCAGATTGAAATATTTACTGGTGATATACGTGACTCAAACGGTGTACGTACCGCTGTAAAAGGTGTTGATACCATTTATCACCTGGCTGCACTGATTGCTATTCCGTACAGTTATCATTCACCTGATAGCTACGTGGATACCAATGTAAAAGGCACATTGAACATTCTTCAGGCAGCGCGTGATTATGATGTAAACAGGATACTTGTTACATCTACTTCAGAAGTTTACGGCACAGCATTGTATGTTCCCATTGATGAAAAGCATCCGAAACAGGGGCAGTCGCCTTATTCGGCAACCAAAATAGGGGCCGATGCCATGGCTGATTCGTTTTACCGGAGCTTTAACCTGCCCGTAACCATTGTTCGTCCGTTCAACACATACGGGCCACGACAAAGTGCCAGGGCCGTGATTCCAACAATTATTACCCAGCTTTTGGCTGGCAAAACCGAGATTAAGCTTGGTGCACTGCACCCTACACGTGATTTATTATACGTAAAAGATACAGCAAACGGCTTTGTTGAGATTGCAAAATCAGAAAAGGCTATCGGACATGAAATAAACCTTGCTACTCAACAGGAAATTTCAATCGGTGACCTTGCCCAGCAAATCATCAATATTATTAACCCGAAAGCAAAAATTGTTTCGGATGATATTCGTTTACGACCTGAAAAAAGTGAAGTAGAGCGTTTATTGGGCTCTGCCGAAAAAATTCGTTCGCTGACAAGCTGGAAACCACAGTTTGACCTGAACGAGGGCTTAAAACAAACCATCGAATGGTTCAGTAATTCTGAAAACAGGAAGAACTATAAAGCCGACATTTACAATGTATAAGCAAACGGTTGATTTTATAAAATCCCAGTTCCCAGGCAAAAGCTTTATTCCTTTGCATGAGCCCAGGTTTGCAGGAAACGAAAAAAAATACCTCACCGAGTGTATCGACTCCACCTTTGTTTCTTCTGTAGGTAAATATGTAGATGAGTTTGAAAAGCGCATGGCAGAGTATACAGGGGCAAAATATGCTGTAGCCTGCGTAAATGGTACGGCTGCTTTGCACATGGCCATGCTCGTAGTGGGTGTACAGGAAAATGATATTGTTATTACCCAGCCCTTGAGTTTTATTGCAACCTGCAATGCCATTGCCTACATTGGAGCATCACATTTGTTTGTTGATGTGGATATAGATACAATGGGTTTAAGCCCCGAAAAGCTGAAAACATACCTTCAGGAAAATGCTTTTAAAAAAGCGGATGGCTTTACTTATCATAAAACTACCAACCAGAAAATTGCAGCATGCGTGCCGATGCATACGTTTGGGCATCCCTGCAGGATTGATGAATTGCAGAGCATTTGTGAAGAATACAACATTGCACTAATTGAAGATGCAGCCGAATCCACGGGTAGTTATTACAAAAACAGGCACACCGGCACATATGGATTACTGGGTACCTTCAGCTTCAATGGCAACAAAACCATTACCTGTGGCGGTGGCGGAGCCATCATTACCAATGACGAAGCACTTGCAAAAAAAGCAAAACATTTAACTACACAGGCCAAAGTCCCGCACCGCTGGGATTTTGTGCACGACCACATCGGGTACAATTACCGTATGCCCAACCTGAATGCTGCACTGATGTGTGCACAATTGGAACAGCTGAATGGATTTCTTGAAAATAAAAGAACATTAGCCAAACAATACATCAATTTTTTTAAAGGAACCAAGATTCAATTCATACAGGAGCCATCATATTCAAAAGCTAACTATTGGCTCTGTACGGTGCTTTTACCGGACAGGAAAGAAAGGGATGAATTTCTGCAATACACAAACGACAATGGAGTAATGACTCGTCCGGCCTGGACATTGATGAATAAACTGGTAATGTTTAAAGATGCCATGTGTGGGAACATTGACAATGCTGCTTTGTTGGAAGACAGGCTGGTAAATATTCCAAGTAGTGTGAGATAATAGTATACAGGATACAGAATGCAAGATCAAATAAATATACTTTTTCTGGGAGGAGCCAAGCGGGTTTCGCTTGCAGAGTGCCTTATCGCTGCAGGCAAGCAGCTTGGCAAAACCGTGAATATTTTTTCGTATGAGCTGGATAAGTATGTACCTATTGCATCTATTGGAAAAATTATAATCGGTTTAAAGTGGAATAATCCTGATATTCTTACGCACCTCGGCCAAACAATAAAGGAAAACAACATTCACATTGTATTGCCCTTTGTGGATGGAGCTACGGTGATTGCTGCTCAATTGAAGACTCAAGTAAAAGAGGTATTTATCCCTGTTTCACCGGAGCAAACATGCGATATCATGTTTGACAAAGTAAAGGCCAATGAATGGTTTCAGGCGAATGGCATTCCGGTTCCGGCTTATGATGGACATTTACCCGCAATCGCTAAACCCCGTAAAGGTTCTGCTTCTCAAGGCCTGGTGATTATTAAAACAGAACAGGACAAAAGTAGTTTTAAAGCGAATTACAAAGAAGAGGATTTTTTAATACAGCGTTTCCTTACGGCAGATGAATACACTGTAGATGTTTATGTATCAAAGCAGGGACGGGCATTATCAATTGTGCCCCGAAAACGTATGGAAGTAACTTCGGGTGAGGTTACCAAATCCATTACTGTAAGGGATGAAGAAGTGATTGCATTATCGAAAGAGGTTATTTCTAAAATCCGTTTTGAAGGCCCGATTACATTGCAATTCCTGCGCGACAAACAGACAAAACAACTATACATGATGGAAATCAACCCCCGCTTCGGTGGTGGAGTGGTTACATCAATTCAAGCCGGTGCCGATTCCTGTTCCATGCTGCTAAACGAATACTTGAATAATCCGGTAAAGGAAGTAACTGACTGGAAAGAAAACTTAATAATGACAAGAGCTTTTAGAGAATTTTTTTATCATGCAAATAATAATTGATTTAGACGGTACCATTTGTACCGAAGAGAAAACCTACAGCAGAAGCCTTGCAAAACCACAAAAAGGCGCTGTAAAAAGTGTAAATGCATTATACGATGAAGGGCACACCATCATTATCTATTCTGCCCGCACCTGGATGGAGTTTGAAATGACCGTTGCCTGGCTGAAAACAAACAAAATAAAATACCATCAATTGGTACTTGGAAAACCAGTAGGCGATGTATGGATTGATGACAGGGCCATACAGTTTGATAGCTGGGAAAATGTAGTAAGTAGGTTGGCAGCGAAAAAGAGCAAGAATCCGAAAAACAAATAATCGTTGCTTTTGAATAATACGTCCAACTAGTATAAATAATCTTTAAAATATTTTTCACACATCATGAAATCACAAAACAAAGTTTACATCATAGCGGAAGCAGGTGTAAATCACAATGGAAGCATTGAAAATGCAATCAAATTAATTGATATTGCAAAAGCAGCAGGAGTAGATGCAGTTAAATTTCAAACCTTCATCCCAGAGCTGGTAATGAGCCAGAAAGCCACAAAAGCAGAATACCAGCAGGCTATTACAGGAACTACGGAATCACAATTGGATATGGTCCGTAAGCTGTACCTCGATAAAGCGGCACACGAAAAAATGAAAGCGCACTGCAAAAAAGTTGGCATCGAGTTCCTTTCCACCCCCTTTGACCTGGTAAGTATTGATACGCTAAATGAACTTGGAATGGAAACGATCAAAATTCCTTCCGGTGAAGTTACCAATCTGCCTTACCTTAAAAAGCTGGGAAGATTAAACAAGCGACTTATCATTTCCACCGGGATGTGCTACCTGGGCGAAATTGAAACAGCCATTGAGATACTTACAAAAGCAGGAACTCCAAGAGAAAAGATAGCATTATTGCACTGCAATACTGAATACCCTACACCTATGCAGGATGTAAACCTGCTTGCCATGCAAACCATCCGTAATGCATTTAAACTGGAAACCGGGTATTCGGATCATACTCTTGGAATTGAAATTCCGGTTGCTGCAGTTGCACTTGGCGCAACCATTATTGAAAAGCATTTTACGCTTGATAAAAACATGGAAGGTCCGGATCACAAAGCTTCTCTGGAGCCGCATGAGCTTGTGGCAATGGTTTCGGCAATCAGAAATATTGAAAAAGCGCTTGGAGATGGGATTAAAAAACCTTCTCCGTCAGAATCCAAAAACATTACAGTTGCCCGTAAAAGCATCCATTTAGTGAAGGATTTAGCCAAAGGTCATATTATCTCTGAAGACGACCTTGTAATGAAACGTCCTGGGGATGGTATATCCCCGCTGCTGATGGATCAGGTAATTGGCAAAAAGCTGACTACAGATTTAGGTGTTGAGCATAAACTGGAATGGCAAAATATTGAATAAACTATGGACAATAAAAAGCAATCCTGGGAAGAATCATACCAGAAAAAAGACAACTTTCTGTTTTATCCCCATGAAGAAATAATCCGCTTTTTTGCGAAACACATCAGTCAACGTACTGGTTTAACTACCTTCAAAAAGAAACACTCAAACGAAGGCCTTCCTAAAGTGCTTGACTTGGGTTGTGGTATAGGCAGACACGTGATATTTTCACACGAGATGCAAACAGAAGCTTATGGTGTGGATTTATCTGAATCTGCTATCAGCTTTGCCATTGACTGGGCCGAAAAAGAAGGAATACAGGATGCCCGCAAAAGAATAATCCAAAGCGATATTACCCAAATGCCGTTTCAGAATGATTTTTTTGATTTTGTTGTAAGTCACGGAGTATTGGACAGTATGTCTGCAAATATTTGCCAAAAGGCTATTGCCGATACACACAGGGTCATGAAACCAGGTGGGTATTTTTATTGCGATTTGATTTCCGGAGACGATAGTGCACACAATCCCGACTTTTCCGGAGAAGAAATTGTTCAAACCGAACATGAAAAAAACACCATCCAGCTTTACTTTAACCGCAAAACAATAAACGACTTCTTTTCTCCTTACTTTGATATTGCGGAAATAGCGCTGATTAAGCGCACAAATAGTTTGAATAACCAGTTCATTTCACGATACCATATTGTACTGAAGAAAAAATGAGCAATATGAAATACAAAGTCCTTGTTGAAGCTTCTGGCAGCCTTACCTCCGGCTACATGATAAAAGCCGTTAAAAGTGCCGGTGCTGAAGTTGTTGGCTCTGATATTACAGAATGTGCTGCCAGTCACTTTGCGGATGATTTCATTAATTTCCCTAAAAGCTCACATCCGGATCTATGGAAAATAACAGAAAAAGAATTGTTTGCGCGCAATATAAATGTTGTTATTCCTTCATTTGATGAAACCCTTCTTGAGTGGGCCAAAAGAAAAGATTACTTCCGCGAAAAAGGCATACATATTATTCTTTCGGAGCACAACACTATTGAAAAGTGTCAGGACAAATGGAATACCTTCCTCTTTTTTAAAAGTATCGGTGTCCCAACCCCGGAAACAAGCACAGAAAATAAATATCCATTGGTAAAACCACGATTGGGCAGAGGCGGGAAAGGCATTACAATTAATTCTTCAGATAAAAACCTTTCTATGGAAGGGATGATTTCACAGGAATACATTAGTGGAGAAGAATACACCATTGATGTTTTTTGCGATATTCATCATAAGCCTGTTTATATCATTCCACGTATAAGATTGCAGGTGAAAGATGGTAAGTCCATTAATGGAATTACGGTTGAACACAAAGGTATTACTGCTCTGGTGGAAAAAATATG
>JAGVJJ010000023.1 GCA_020051175.1 Bacteroidia bacterium
CTTTGTTTGCTTGTTGATAATTTAAATTGCATTTTTGACTTTTTTCAATAGCTTTCACAAGCGTGGGACATCGCTCATGCGAGGCACACACAGCACATTGGCAATAGGCGGGGTTTCGACTCCGCTTGACAGTTTAGTGGCAGCCGAAAGTTCCGTTCTCCGAACTAACTTTTGTGCTGAAAAGCCCGCCCATCGCCAATCTGCAAAACGTTAGCTGCTATTTTAGGGCGACCGTGTTAACTCAAACGAACTGACAAAAAACTAACGAATGAGCAACGACAAAAGACACAATCAAAAAAAGGAGTATGACCGAAGTGTAATGCAACACAAGGACAATATTCTGCGCTTTGAGTGGGGCGACTTTCCAGCTATCGGTATTAAGCACTTTGAGGAGAGGCGTGACGAGCGGACAAAGCGCAACGGCACAGACATATTTGACAAAATGAACCTGACTGACGAGGAGGTTCTTTTAGATTGTTTCAAAATTCTAAAACGGGACAAATACAAATATATCCTTGACACTATTGCCAAAAACAAACCCAAACACACGGAGTGGGTTGTTAAAAACCAGACACAAATAGTGCTTCATTTAAACTTCAACGTTCCCCCCGTAGGTGCTAAGCTGTCGGGCTGGCAAGGTGGGCAAGGGCTTAGTGACCATATATAAAAGGTAAGCCCCTGTAGGCGCTAAGCTGTCGGGCTGGCAAGGTGGGCAGGGGCTTAGTGACCATATATAAAAGGTAAGCTCCCCCCGTAGGCGCTAAGCTGTCGGGCTGGCAAGGTGGGCAAGGGCTTAGTGACCATATATAAAAGGTAAGCTCTGCTTACTATACACAGTGATAACTATTTTTTCCGTGATTAAAGGCGTCTTGTCTGCTCAATAGCTTAACGTAGTTCAACCTAACATTCAAAAATTACATATATGCGATACTTCATAATAATTGTTTATTTAGGATTATGTTATTTAAACGCTCACAAAATTGGCAGGTACAAAACTATTGGGTTTACAAAAACATTTCTCTGGTCACTTTTTCTATCACCGTTCTTTGGTTATTTAATTGCCGAGGAAAGTGCTCAAAAAAACCCAAAAGGTTGCAAATGGTGTGGCAACAAATACAATGAAGCCGAATTCTGCGGACTGTGCGGAAAAAATGATATTGGTGATATTGGCCCTCATTTCAAATCAAAACAACAAAACAATTGATATTATATCGCTGCTTCTGTTTGCGTAGCACATCAAAATAAAGACTATTAACGTTACTGTACCAGGCCGAAGGTTTTGTTTATAAGAGCGTAGCGAGACGCTACGCTCAACACGGGAAAAATTAATACCTTTAAGAACAAGAAATACAAGCATCTAATCATTTAATATCAAAACTCCACTCCATGAAAACAATTAAATTACTTTCCTTGTTAATCGTCACAATACTAATCCAGGAGGTGTCAACCGCTCAAACTATTTTTCTTAAGCAGGACGAAGCCAACGGCTTGTATGGTTTTGCAAATGAAGAGGGTGAGTATGTCGTCCAGCCGCTATACAAAGAAGTTGACTATAATTTTGGTGGTGGCCCGGGCTTGTTTTACGTAGTAAACAAAAACGGCAAAAATGGTTTTATAGACGAAACCGGCAAAGAAGTAGTGCCTTGTAAATACGATGAGGTGACCTCATTTAACAAAGGATATGCTTTTGTAAAAATCAATGCCGGTGAATCGGCCCAAAAGCATGGGATGGTTGATACCAAAGGAAGGGAAGCAATACCTTGTATCTATGACGAGGCCATATTCTTTGAGCAGGGATATTCGATTGTTAAAATAAAAACCGGGGAGTTTGAGTACAAACATGGTCTGGTTGACAGCACCGGAAAGCTTATTATTCCTGCAAAGTATGGCCGGTTGGAATATTATCCAAACGATAAAGTGCTGGTGTTTGGTGATGAGAAAACTTCCAACGTTGGGCTGATGGATGTGACAGGAAAAATCATTATTCCTGCTCAGTACCAGTTCTGGTCCAAAAAAATTTCAAAAGGGCTTTGGCCTGTAGGCACCTGGCCCGAAGGAACACAGGGTGTTTGCGGGGTGGTTAATTTAAAAAACCAAACTGTTATCCCCTTTGAGTATGAAATGATAGAAAGCTATTCGGATGAGCTTGGACTCGCACCTGCAAAAAAGGATGGCAAATATGGCTTTATTGACAGGACAGGGAAAGTGGTTATCCCTTTTATCTATAAAAGCGTATGGGCATCCAACAAATATTTAGCCGTAAAGAAAGATGATAAATGGGGAATCATCACAACCGATAACAAAACAATATTGCCATTTGAGTATTCCGACATTTCTTCAATCATGGAAAAAACAGCCTGGGTTACAAAAAATGAAAGCGAAGGAGAATACGAGATTGATTTAACTTCAAAACAGAAAGTGAAGTAATACTGCCTCACATACTAAACGCAGGCAACCTGCGTTTAGTAAATAGCCTGTTATTTGTCAATTGATGAGAAAAAGTACAACATATTTTGTCATTGGTGTTCTCATTTCGGGCTTGCTTTCTTCGTGTGCATTTCACAGTACTTTTCCTTTTATATGCCCTAGTCCAAATTGCGCAAAGAATCAACAGAAGAAAAGGCGTGCAGCTATAAAAAAAATTAAAAAAAATATTTCAAATCGGACAAGCGTGAAAAAAGTGATGCCGTAGATGCCAAATCAAAAAAACAAGAAGAATCCAATGGCTATAATCCTGAAAAAACAGAATATACTACCTTCGATTCAACACAAATTGCTTTCCTTTTAAAACAACAGCGCATCGATTTTTCGGCCTGTACAATAAAAAAGGACAGCTTAACTATTCTGTTCCCGGCAAATGACGATGCAATTCCAGAAGCATACAAAGACAGCCTGGCAAAATTTCTCCGCAGGTTGCCAGTTGGTGCCATTACCTGCATCAGCGTAAAAGGATACTGCGATTCCACAGAAACAGATACGCGCGTGGCTAACCTGGCCTTTAACAGGGCATTTAGCACGTTTTATTGCTTAAATTTACTTGGTATTCCGCCTGATAAAATGGCAATTCTGAACCCACCTGGTTTGTTTCGTCAGCAGGATCAGGCTAACGGAGCAGAGGCCTTACAAAAAGCTGAAATAAGTATTTATTGGTAGCTCCTATCTCAATTGCTGTGGCTGTGCTACCGGATTTTATGGACAAAAGCCTGGCACCAAAATGTTTGCTGCACACTAATTAATACGTATATTCGTTATGTAACAAACATCCTGAAATGAAAATTACCAGCACCCTTTCAATCGCTCTTTGCTTGTGCGTGGCATTTGGCCTTAACTCCTGCAAAAAGGAGAAAGAAGAAACACCTGTTCCGCCAACAACAACACCTGCCCTCTGTTCACCGGATACTGTTTTTACAGGCACTGGCAGCGGCCCAAAGCTGGTGTTTAAATTCAAATTCGACAGCACCCAGGTGCGATTGAACAATCTGGGCAATCCCGCCACTGTTCCGTCAGGCCATGGTGCACAGTCGCCCGTATTCAACAAAATCAGCCAGCACTATATTGAACTTGCAGGTGATTTTGATGCGGTTGGCAGCGGCAAAGTATTGTATACTGGCACAACAACAACAACGGGTGGTGCATCGGCCATAGATTACTGTGCCTCTACACAAACGGGCAATGATGAGGTATTTTTCTCCATACCCCTGAGTGCTATACAGGCAGGAACTTACAAATGGCTGCGCATTTCCCTCGCTTACCAGAACTACGATATTAAGTACAAAGCATCTACTGTTCCGGGAGGTACCGGTACCGGCACCATTGCATCTTTCATTGGTTTCAGAACATACGTAAACAATTATGAAATAAATGGCCACAGCCACACACCCAGCACCAACGCTGGCGGACCGGGCAACCACGACCAGGGATACTGGGGCTTTGAAACAGCAGTGCTTGGAACTACTTATTTTATTGACGGACAAGCACCAGCAGGTGCCACCACCGTTCCCAATCCATTGTTTGCAACCTCACCTATCCCTGCGGGCAGCTGCCTGGTAACCGGACAGTTTGTAGATAATACCATGACCAGTTCACCTTTGGTAATTACAGGAACCGAAACATCCGACATCAACATCACTGTTTCACTTTCTACCAACAAAAGCTTTGAATGGCATGAAGTAACAGCCGACAACTGGTACCAGCCGGAAATAGGGGAATACGTTGTGGATATGGGTATCAGAGGTCTGATACCGATTAAGAATTAATGTTCCTCCTGGAGCACGTCAACAACACATTGAAAAGATGGATGAGTTAATTAATACCGGAAAACGAAGAACTATTCTTATTTCCATAAGCATACTTTTGGTTCTGCTACTACAATCTATTTTTACCAAATGGTTGTACCTGAAACAGGGATCAAAAAATTAATCCAGCAAATAGCACGGTTTGCACTGACCTTAGGACTCTTAGTGTTCACCTATAAGGGAAAAAAGTGGGCGCAGGTTATTTCCATAATACTTTTTTCCTTAGGAATTTTAGGTGCTTTAGCCGGATTGATAACTTTAGATGTTCCCATTATCAACAAGACCTTACTGTTTGTAATGCTATTTGTTTACTCCATGGCTGTATATCATTTTGGATTTTCAAAAAGTTACAAAGCATTTTTTGACTATCAGAATAGGGATAATGTAAAGCAGGAAACAAATGCGTAATATAGGTTTGATAATAGCTGCTTTGTTTTTATGTTACCATAACAACACGTTCGGTCAGAAAGTAGATTCACTAACAAACATTCACCTTATAATAAAAGGCACTTGGCTTGAAGACCATGTCTATCAAAGAAATAAAACCATCAGAAAAACATACGAAGTTAAAAGAGAGGAATTATTAAAAATGGATACTTTAAAGTTAACTACCGACTCATTAATAGTATGTTCATTTGAGTTCCAGCCACTGGTGAATGGTGCGGACATCTGGATGATTAGCAAATCAGAAACGTTAACAAATGAAATGAAAAAAGTCATAATAAATCAAAAAATAAAAAAAATTACAATTGAAAGTATTAAAGCCGTTTCTAAAAACACGGGGAAGATGTACTTTATTAAGAGTATTGTGTCATTGAACATAAAAAATTAATATTTGTGCCCAAAGGGACGCACTGCAGCGATGATGAGAACTGGGGCAAACCCGGATACAGCAAAAAGGTGTTTGTTGCAAAATCACTGACACAAAATGGTGGCTGGGCTTCTGTGGATACAGTAATTGAACGCATAGAAAACCGCTACTGGAAAATTTAAGTCCGTGATTTCAAATCGTGGATGCTCGAATCTTCAAAGTTCACGGGCAAATAGCGCACAACAGAAATTGAACCAGATAAAATTTTAATTGAATATACGTATACACTGCATTCTGGCACACTTCTTCTTTACCCTTTCAACTGGCTGTTTGCACACGCATTCTGGAAAACATACATAAAACGTGTGTTGGAGAACATCCGGCAAATGGCATATACCCAAGAGCCCTATTTATACAAATAAGAAATAAAAACAATGTTTACACTGGAACAAATCAAAGCCGCACATTCAAAAGTGAAGTCAGGAGCCGATTTCCCGGCATACATACGGGATCTAAAACAACTTGGCGTTAGCCATTACGAAACGTATGTACACGATGGGCATACGCTTTACTCAGGCAGCAGCGAAATTACCGCGCCATCAAGGTACAGCCGTCAGCCGATATCGGATGTATGCAATACGGAGCAATTCAAAACAGATTTAAAGGCCCATCAGCAGGGTAAAACAGACTTCCCAACTTTTTGCGGCATGTGTGCCAGGCTGGGTATTGAAAAATGGATAGTAAATATAAACAACATGACCTGTACCTATTTTGACACCAGGGGGAAAGAAGTGCTGGCAGAAAAGATACCTGGTTAAATCATGTGAATGGAAACCTTCAGCTGGTTAAACCGTTTGAAACACGGTTATAAATACAACGGCTAAAATGGAGATTACCATTAACAATGGAAGTGTCTGGCTTGTTGAAGCACTGCTTGTTTGGCGGCTACGCGCTGGAATTTGCTTTTTCATGATTTTTAAGTTTTTAGTTTAATTAAATTGTTTTTTTATTTACAATTCAAAGATAGTTCAGCTTTTCGCGGAAAATAATCGCAATTAGTAAACGGGGCAATTGGGTTTTTAAGTGGCGGAACTCACCTTTTAGCGGTTGTTAAAGTTCTGGTAGTTTCGGGGTATTATCTGAAATGTTGTATTAAACACAAGGCCAGGCAGCCTTTAGAAGAGAATTACTGAATTTTGTTCTTACATCGATCGCGATCCTGAGACAAGAAGTGTTATTACGAAATCTGTATTTCATCCTATTCCAACAAAAGAAGAACCAGACACAAATCGCGTACAGAACAACTTGAAACAATTCGGTTGAACACCAGGAATTGATGCACCAGCAAACCACTCAATACACTACGGCAATAGTACCCGTTTTCTGTGTATAGTTCTTTAATTGTCCTTTAACCCTTGGTATATAGGCCACCTGGCACACATACACACCCTGCTCCACTTTATGGCCGTTGTAAACACCATTCCATCCTTCGTTTTCATTTTTTGACTCAAAAAGCAGTTCCCCCCAGCGGTTATATATCCTCATGCTGTAATCCGTTACATCACAATAATGAACAGGCTGAAATACATCGTTCATACCATTGCCATTCGGACTGAATGCATTGGGCATAAAAAAATCACATTCACATTTTGAAAACATGAGGTTAATAGTATCGCTGGATATACAGCCATTGCTGCTTTCTATCGTGAGCCAATAGGTACCTGCCTCCGTTACATGAATTGAATCCACAGTACTGCCGGTGCTCCAACTGTATATACAGCCGCTGCATTGAGGGGCCTGCAGCGTGGTGGTGCTGTCCTCACAGTTTATAATATTCTCACCGAGATGGGCTTCCACCACCGGCATAGTGGACACAACCACTGTATCACTTATAGTATCAAGGCCACAATTGTATGTTACCGTAAGAACATAAACACCGGGCTGATTGATAGAAACAGAAGGTGTTGTAGCACCAGTAGACCACAGATAACTATCAAACCCGGCACTGGTGATGTTTTGCAGAATCAATGTTGCGTTGGAACACACAGCAGTATCATTGCCAATATCTAAATCCAAGGGCTCTGACGAGCTGCAAAAAGTGTTTCCGGAAGTTACGGTTGTTTCCGCAAGACAACTCCTGGAAACAACGTCTAAGTTCGAAGATATTGCATTTGTTTGTATAAACACCTGAACTCTTATAAGTGTTGTAAGCGGGGCATTAACAGTGGTTTCACAGGAAGTGTGATATGCATTGTCCATTTTCGCAAAAAAAGGATAGCTGCCCCACCCCTGTACATCGCCCGTAACAACAGGGATACCATTGCCTGTAAAACACATGTCTTCTCCGTACAGGAGCATATCCACCCCACCAAAATTAATTGACCCTTTTGCCACAACATTCAGATCGTTGTCAAATTCCACAACTGTCGCATGATTCAGGCCGCTTCCGTTGTCCCAGTAATTAAATACACCTGCAAAATTTCCATTGCTCCTTTTATACAAAAATGGTGGTGTTCCTGTAAAGCTTGTTTGTACAGTATTTATGTGTTCCCCCATAAAGCCCATTTTTGTTAAGTTGATGAATGAGGTGCCGGGATTTTCATAAGAAGTAAATATATAGCCATCGTTTATTTCGAGGGGGGCAAAATAATTATAAACACCGGCTGAAGAATATTGAGAAGTCCATTGTACTGTACCATTATTATCCGTTTTGATAAAAACATCCCCGGTCCTGGCAAGCACACCATCATCAGAAGTCACAATGGCCCCACCCCAGATACCGCCATGATCATAAAATTTTGTCCATATCACACTTCCTGCCGGACTGATTTTACTGATACTGTTATACAAAGGGTTGTTATTTACATGCGATGCATTTCCGAAAACAATAAAGTTTCCCTGGCTGTCGAGGTCGATTGTATAAGGATAAAAATTATAAGAACCGTCCTCGTATGTTTTGCTCCAGCTAACATTCCCTGATGCATCCAATGCAGTAAGCTGGTATGAGGCTGCAGGTCCGTTTTGCGCCCTTGTAAGTATTACAAAGCCATCAGCTGCTGTTACAACAATATCACACAAGCCCCCCATGTGCGCATTCCCGGGCAATGTATATTTTTTGCTCCAGGATGCAATGCCACAGCTACTAAATTTTGTGAGTCTCAGGCTGTCTTTGGAAAATATAGCCCAGCCCAAATCGGAGGTGGGCAATATGCGCTGAGCAGAGCCATAGGAAAGATCGTCTACCGATTTAACAAATCTTTGCTGAGCTGGCAGCTCTACAAAAAAAACAATTAAAAATAATATAGCAACAAGGTATTTCATAACCTGCCGCATAAGATGCACTTTATATGCCTAAAGGTTGCATCCTAAAAAAATATTTTTCTTTCGCTTAGGGCGCCTGTTTAAATAAAGACCCAAACGGAAATCTTATTTCAATCAACACTTGAAGAGGAATGACATTCACAAAAGAACTTCACAATAATGGCCGAAACTGTCCAATAACTGCATTACTTCTAGCGGCTTGATGCCGGCACCTTCCACTCTAAGCACTTTATCACAATCCTCCAAATCAAAACTTACTTTAACACCCGGTATGCTTTCCTGGATTTTCTGAATAAGCAACCCTGCTATTGCCGCATCACTTACAGACGTTTTAAACACCTCAACCATCATGCTTTTGCCTCATTACAATACAACAGCCAGCTATTGTCATACTTATCTTTTAATGCAGCCATTATTGTTTTATTAAACTTGCTTTCCGGGGGATACTGTTCTTCACCACCTTTTGTAAGCTTTTTATAAATACTTCGCAGCGCCCTTTCATTATCACAATGCAGAAAAACAGATACAGCGTTTCCTTTCGTCAATCCGCTTTCACCCACCATATCAGAAGCCATAAGTACTAAAGTCCCTTTTACCAGTTTTGCCTGCAGTATCAGCTTTTTCATTCGTGCCGGCATTTTTTCTGCAAGTGCTGATTCACCAACAGTTTGAAACACAAGCGTTCCCCCAAGACATTTTTTATAAAAGGTCATGGCTTCATGGCAATTGCCGCTAAATGTAAGATAGGGGATGGTTTGCATTAAAGGGAAGCTGAATAATTTTACTACAAATCGGGGGCTAATCAATTCCGTAAGCCTTACACGCGTTTCTCGACCGGCCCGAAATGAGGGCCGCACCTGTCGTCTCCGAACATTTCTGAGTCTCTTAACAACTTAGTTTTTTTAGTAAAGTAGCGTTGTCATTTCAAGCTGATCGGGAAAGTGTGTAGCCCTCTATTAGATATAGGTGCTGTAAAAAACTATGCATTCATCAGCGTTTCAATGTCGAATTTACGCATCTGCATAAATGCTTTGGTCACGCGTGGCGCTTTCTGAGGGTCTTTCAGCAGCTCAGGTAAAATTGCCGGAGTGATTTGCCAGGAAACACCGAATTTATCCTTTAGC
This sequence comes from Bacteroidia bacterium, assembly GCA_020051175.1. GTDB lineage: Bacteria > Bacteroidota > Bacteroidia > 2-12-FULL-35-15 > 2-12-FULL-35-15 > 2-12-FULL-35-15. The sequence goes on from JAGVJJ010000023.1 coordinate 9,552, forward strand.
CAGCCGCACATGCTCTCCTGCCCTCCATCTTTGGTAAGAGCATCCCAGTAAAAATCAATTTCTTCCTGCGTATCGCAAAGTACCTGGAAAGAAACAGCCTCATTGAATTTAAAGACAGGGCCACCGTTCAAAGCGGTAAAATCCTGGCCATTGATAGTGAAGGACACTGTCATTACCGTTCCTTCTTTCTGTCCGTGGATCTCAAAACCTTCTTTGGTATACCTGTTTATCGTATTGATTTTTGAATCCTTAAACACAGATGTATACAGATTCGCAGCTTCCTCTGCCTGGTTATCGAACCACAAACATGGAGTAATTTGTTTTATCATGATTAAAAATTTTATTAGTTAAGTTCAGCAATGAAGAATCCGTGCCAGTTATAAACCAGCCAATTTTAAATTACATAATTTTTTGGGGTACGAGTATTTTTCTGTCGGGGTTAGCCAGACATAGTCCCGGCCAGGATTGCAGAGAAGCCCTTAAAATCCTGGCCGGGGGATGCTAAAAAGAAGCTTTACTACCTGCCTTCCAATATGCGCTTTACATTCTGCAGATTGGTAGTTTGAGCTTCTGCAATCATTTTTTTGCCAAACAAGTATGCTGGAAGATTAAACGGATACGGAGAGTTGCTATAAAACTCAGCAGTAATCACCGTCTGGCTATCTGATACAGCTTTAAACAGGTAAGCAGCCTTTGCATCCCCTTCAAACGGACGTTTAAAGCGCAAATCCACATCCATGCGTTCAGGGCTGAGCGCTGTAATTTCCTGCTCACCTTCGCCTACGTCTTCCAGCTTACTGTTCCATTTTTGAATAGCTCCAACAGTACCGTCAGTACCCACAATCTGAGGGTTGAGATTGGGATCTTCCATTACCCAGATACTGTAATTTTTCTGATTATCAAGTAGGCGAATATAGTCGTACACCTCCTGCTGAGATTTGTTGATAGTTTCAGACACCGCTACGGTGTATGTTCTTGGGATAAATATTGCCACAATAAAAGGCAATAAAATAATACACACAATTACTATTACTATTTTTTTCCAGAGTTTCATTGATTACTATTGTTTTAGGTTAAATCTTATTTTTCACAGATTGCTTTCAGCTTTTTCAGTGCTTTAGGCCATGCAACCATAAAATAAGCATTGTACTCCCCTGTTCCACCGATCATGTCTATTACAAGCGTTGTTTTCCCATTATCATCATTGAACGTATAGTTTTCCAATGCACCTTTCCAGCCTTCTACATGGGGTCCGGTTGTTACTTCAACACCATCCTGAATAAAGCCAAGGTGTTCAATACTTACAAACTTATTCGGTATGTTTTCTTTAATGGTGCTAACCATTCCGCCTTCATTTCCCTTTTCATCAGTACCAACAAACAGGATTTTCGAACCCTTATCCCATGAGCCTTTGTAGCGCGAAGTAGGATTGAACTCAGCAGTCCATTCCCGGTAAGTGTTTTCGGCAAGCATTGTGTCATACACTTTTGAGACCGGTGTATTGATGCTGATTTCAAAGTGAAGGGATTTAAGCGTATCGATTGTTTCGGTATATTTTTTGAAATTATCCAGGATGGCCTGCCACCCGCCACGCTGCATTTCCACAGGGTTTTGTGTTTCTGCATCAAATGTTTCTGTCACTTTGGTAAAATCCCCTTCCGGAGTAAATACAACCTCTACTCTTCGTCCATCGCTCATAAAATATTCAATCAGCTTATTCTCCTCTACTTTGGTGTATTCACCGCCAAATTCAAAACCAAAACTACCGTCTTTGGCTTCCATACGTGATGCAAATTTACCGCCTACACGCAAATCATTTTCTGACCAGGGTGTATGCCAGTCCGGTGAGGCCGTGTTCCAGTTGATGATATGCTCAGGTGTTGACCATAATGCCCAGACTTTTTCTACAGGAGCCTTGATAACAGCTTCTACTGTAACGCTTATTTTATCAGTTGTTGTCATTAGTTTTAGGTTTATCGGTTTTGATAGTGCAAACATACAAAGCATTTCTGTACGCACACCAATACAAAAACGACAAATGAGGGGTTATTTGCGACAGGCATTTTTTGAGCCCGAAGAGCAGGAACAGCTGTGTGGGTTAGAAGAGGTTAACACTTCAGCAACAAAAAATGCAGTATTCAAAAATCTTATTTTGAAGTGATTTAGGGCCCCACCGGGCCAACATAAAATGACACAAAAAGATACAAGAGGGTTGTTTGCGACAAGAATATGTTTATTTTTACAGCATGAAAAACATTTCCATCCTTGTTCCTGAAAGCTGTGTGTTGCAGGCCATTGCCGATCCACAGTATTGCTTTTCCGCTGTTAACCAGTTTTTGGCCGTATCGGGCAAAAAACCATTGTTTAATATAGAACTGGTGGGCCTGAAAAAAGAAATAAAATTAAACGATGGCAGGTTTTCCGTAACTACGGACAAACTCATAAAGGACGTAAAAAAAACAGATCTTATATTTATTCCCGCCCTTTTTGGTGATATGCAGCAGGCTGTTGCAGCCAACAAAAAACTGGCACCCTGGATTGTGGAGCAGTATAACAAAGGTGCCGAAGTAGCATCCTTGTGTGTTGGTGCTTTTATGCTGGCTTCTACAGGGCTTTTGAACGGTAAAAAATGTTCTACCCACTGGGGCTTTACCAGTGAATTCCGCGAAATGTTCCCGGAAGTGGATGTTCAGGATGGAAGCATTATCACGGAAGAAAACCGCCTCTATTCCAGCGGGGGCGCCAATTCCTACTGGAACCTGCTGCTGCACCTGGTTGAAAAATATACGGATCGCGATACGGCCATTCTTACCTCCAAATACTTTGCTATTGATATAAGCCGCAATAGCCAGGCTGCATTTGCATTGTTTAAAGGCCAGAAACAGCACCAGGATGAGGCGATACGAAAAGCCCAGGAATACATTGAAAACAATATTGAAGAAAAGCTTAGTGTAGATGATTTGGCAAGCAATGCGGCTCTGGGCCGCAGAAGCTTTGAGCGCAGGTTCAAGCTGGCCACCAACAACTCCGTTCTGGAGTACATCCAACGTGTTAAGATTGAGGCCGCCAAACGCAGCTTTGAAAGCAGCCGTAAGAATATCAATGAAGTAATGTTTGATGTGGGTTATACGGATACCAAAGCTTTCCGCACCACCTTCAAAAAAATTACCGGGCTTACACCCATTGAATACCGTAATAAATACAACAAATTATCGCTGACTTAAAACGGCCTAAAAATTGCTGGTATACGCCTAAAGTTTGGTCAGAACTTGTATATTTGCTTATCTTACTTATGGAATTTATCTAACCCAGTGATGCTTAAACTTCAGTCAATATTCACCCTGATTTTTGTTGTTGTGTTGTACGGCTTTTCTATTGCCCAGCCAGAGGAAAAACTAAGCGCGGCCGAATACCTTGCTGAGCAGGATTACAACCATGCGCTGGAAGAGTATTTAAAATTATACAAATCCAAGAAAGACGATCCGGATATCAATTTCAATATTGGTTTGTGCTACCTCAACATCAACGATGACAAGTCTAAGGCCCTGCCGTATTTCGAATTTGTGTATCAGAAAGGAAGTGCAAAGGATAAAAACGAATTATTGTTTTACCTGGCCAGGGCCAATACCTTTGCCTATAAGTTTGATGAAGCCATAAAATATTTCACTGAATACCGCAAAACGGTAAATGCAAAACGTTACCCGGAAATTGACCGCTACATCGAGAATTGCGAAAGCGCTAAAATACTGGTGAAAAACCCGGTAAACGTAACGTTTGAAAACCTTGGCAAAGAAATCAATTCTAAATTCCCGGATTATTATCCGTTTGTGACTGAAGACCAGTCCACGCTTTACTACACCACCCGCAGGGAGGGCCGCTCACAAAAGCTGAGAAGCTGGCAAGGCTACTTCACTTCGGATGTTTATTTTTCAAAAGTACAGGCCGGGCAATGGACCAAGCCAAAGACCATTGGAACCATGATTAATACTGCTGAGGATGAGCAATGTGTATACGTTTCTCCTAATGGCAGAAAAATGATTTTGTATATGGACAATGAGCTGGCAACAGGCGATTTGTTTATTACAGAAATGGGACCTAAGGCTAAAAGCTTTCCAAAACCCGTAGTGATGGAAGCCCCTATCAATACTGCGGAACTTGAACTTGAAGGCTGTATCACTGAAGACGGGAGCATTATGATTATTTCCAGCGACCGGCTGGAAGGCCTTGGTGGTACTGACCTGTACATATTCCGGAAACTCCCTACCGGCAAATGGGGGGAGGGTATTAGCCTGGGGCCCAACATCAACACCATTTACAACGAGTCGTTTCCTGTATTTGATGAAAAAAACGGGGTGCTTTATTTTGCTTCTGAAGGGCACTCCAATATGGGTGGCTCAGACATTTTCAAATCCAAATACGATGAAGAAACTCAAACCTTCGGACCTGCAGTGAATATGGGTTACCCAATCAATACTCCTGAAGAAAACCTTGAATTCACGCTGGCCGGCAATAAAAGGGATGGCTATATTTCTGCTGTACGTAAAGAAGGATTCGGGGATTTGGATATTTACAAGGTAACCTTTAATGATGTAGAAGCGCAGGTATCCATTATCAAAGGCATAGTATCTACAAGCGATTCAACAAAAAAAGAAATTGATGCGATCATAACACTTACGGATGCAAAGACCAATGAAAAGCTGGATTCTAAAAATGTAATCCCACAAAGCGGCAAATACATTTTTTCAGCTGCTCCCGGCAAATACATTATTACTGTGGAAAGCCCTGGTTATGAAGCATACAAAGAAACCATCAATGTATATGACAAGTCCGATTTTGTATTTGAAATAGAGAAAAACATCCGCATTTTAAAGCCGGGCGAAGGCCCTGCTGTTCCGGTGAAGGGTGCACCACCAAAACCAGGAACGCCTCAAAAGCCAGGAACAACACCTAAGAAGGGGTAGAATTCCGTAATAAAATTACGACACTTATTGCCCCATCGAGCTCCCGGCAGCCTAGCCCCAAGTCTTCGACAGGCTCAGACTGACCACGCAAAAACAGTTTTAAAGACAATAATTGATAAATATCTGAGCACTCAGAGCGGCTACCACTTCACCACCACCTTACCGATTGATTTACGGCTTTCCAGGAAAGCATGTGCATCAGCAATCTTTTCGGCTGAAAACACACCACCAACATGAGGTTTAAGCTCATCCACAGTTGCCAGTGCCACTACACTTTTTAAGCAGTGCTGCAGCACCTCCGGCTTGGATTCGGCAATACGCAACATGTTCAGGCCCATTACTGCCTTTGTCTGCATCATCAGCGGCACGGGATGCACCCACCCAAAACTGAATGCCGTTTTGATCAATGCAAATTTATTAGCGCCATTCATGCTCTCAGCTGCACCATAGCTAAGGATTCGCCCGCCATGGCCCAAAAGCCTCCTGCCCTTTTTAAAGGATGTACCACCAACAGAATCAAACGCAACATCTACACCCTGCGGACGGAGCTTTTTTACCACTTCATAAAAATCCTGTGTTTTATAATTGATAGGGTGATCCACTCCGATTGAACGCAGAAAGTCCAGTTTATCCGGGGCGCTGGCAGTACCATAAACAGTGCAGCTTTTACGCTTTGCCAGCTGCACCAATGCTATCCCTACCCCACCTGCTGCCGCCTGTATCATCACGTGCTCACCCTCCTGAACATTGGCCATAATTTCAGATGCGTAAAAAGCAGTACAATACTGGGTTGCAAGCGCGGCCGCAATACCCGCGTCCATAGTATCAGGAATAGGAGTAACAGCAAGCGTTTCTGCTACAACATATTGCGCATAGCCACCAAAGCGGGTAAATGCCACCACGCGCTGCCCTGCCTGAAGCCCCTTAACAGCAGTTCCAACACGCTCAATACGACCAACAACTTCATAACCCAGCACAGAGGGCAAAGGTGGAGCTTCGCGGTACAAACCGAAACGAGCCATTACATCGGCAAAATTTAATCCGAATGCTTCTACGCGAATGAGCACCTGGTTTTCATTGGGAACAGGTACTGCCGCATCTCTCAATTCAAAAGCGCTTTCGGATTTGCCGTGTTTTACAAGGGTTATTGCTTTCATGGGTGTTTAGTCGATTATATTTTAAGTTCTTGTGACAAGGTGCCTGCGTAATCACTCCGCGCGCAGATTCTGAAACAAGTTCAGAATGACATACGCACCTATAAAAAAAGCATCCTATAAAAATACAGGATGCTTTTAGTGCTTTCACGTGATTATAAATTATTTTACAATCATTACTTTTTTATGGACTACAGATTTCTGGTTTTGTATTTTGATGGAATACAATCCGGATGCTTTGTCAGATAAATCAACCATCTCAGTGCTATTTTTTACCACGCGCTGCTCTACAAGCTCTCCAAGCGGGTTAAAAATACTCAGTGTTACAACACCAGCATTTTGTGTATTGCTCCTGATGTAGAAATTATTGTTTGCCGGATTTGGATAGATGCTGAAGCTGTCCTCAAGCAGCATCTCCTCCTGTCCCATCGCGTAAATTTCTACACTGTCGCAGATAGTGTTGGTACATGAAGAATCAGATATGGTTAAACAAACATAATATGTTCCCGGTGCCTGGAAATCATTTGCCGGATTCGGTTGTGTAGATGTTCCCCATGCACCAAAGTCCCAAAGATAGCTTGAAGGGTTACCCGATCCGGTATAGCTGAATGAAGCCATACTTCCCGAAACGGCAGTATATGTAAATGTTGCAGGGCAGTTAGAGTAATTTCCTACATTCAGATAATAACAGTCTGAGAACGAGCAGTTGCCTGCTGAATCTGAAATGGTGCAGCATACAAAATACACCCCTGCCGTATCATAGGTATGCGTGGGGTTCTGAAGGTTAGAGGTATCTCCATCACCAAAATCCCAGAAAAAGTCAGATGGAGGCGCACCCCATGAATATTCCTGGAAATGGATGGTAAGCGCATCAGCAGAATCCGGGGTCAGTTCCCAGTACTCGTAGCAATTGCTTGGTGAACCAGCGTATACAAAGCTGCAGTACGTGTTTGTACAATTGGTGTTACTGTTTGTTGTAGTAAGACATACCCAGTGCCATGCATCGAAAGGATAAGTATGAACCGGGTTTTGAAGATTGGATGTGGTTCCATCTTCAAAATCCCAATGCCAGCTGGTTGGGTTACCAAGAGAGTTGTCGAACAAGTGAACAGTATAAGGATCGATTGAGTCTGCAACATACGTATAAGACGCATAGCAATTGCTTATTTCCACTGTTTTGCAATGTGTATCTACGCAGTTTGATGCAGAGTCAAAAACCGTAAGGCAAACATTATAGGTACCATTGGTAGCAAACGTATGTGATGCATGCATTGTATATACAGAATCCCCATCACCGAAATCCCAAATCCATCCGGTAGTATTGCCCAGGGTTAAATCCGTAAAGTGTATGGTTTGAAGGTCTACGGTATCCGGTGCAAATGAAAAGTTAGCGGAACAGCTTACCGGGCCTACCACTACCTGCTGACAGGAGGTGCTTTCACAGCCGGAGCTATCGCCAATTGTAAGGCATACGGTATATGTTCCCGGGCCCTGAAAAATATGGGTAGGGTTTTGAGTGCTGTCAATAATTGAATTCCCGAAGTTCCAGACAGTATAAACAGAAGCAGAAGAGCTGTCGTAAAAATGAACCATGTTCTGGTCTACAAAATCAACAGAGTAAGAGAAGTTTGAACTGCAATTGCCAATAGAGCCTACAGTTACAGAATCACAATGAGTAGCACTACAACCGTTTGAATCAATTGTTGTTAAACATACCGCGTACATTCCTGTATTGGCGTAAATGTGAGTAGGGTGCTGCGACATGCTTGTACCAGCATCACCAAAATCCCATTGCCATGTAACCACTCCCCCTGAAGAAGTATCTGTAAAATCTACCTGGTTCGGGTTAATCGTATCCACAACAAACGTATATCCTGCATAACAGTTGCCCGGGTTTCCAACAACAATGCTGTCGCAATATGTACTCTGACAATTACTGAAAGGTGTATATACCGTAAGGCACACGATATATGTTCCGGCCTGCACATAGGTATGAGAAGGGCTTTGCATAGAGCTTGTATTTCCATCACCAAAATTCCAGCTCCAGTTTGCCGGAGTTGTTGTACCATAAGATGAATCGGCAAAAGTTACCGTAAGGGCTGATTCAGAATAGTTAAAATGGGCCTGGCATTGCGCATTTGCGAGGACAGCCGTAAAAACAAATGCAATTAAGAGTAAGTTTTTTTTCATGTTTTGATGTTACTTGTGTTGGGGTTTATATAGTCGTGAAAAAGGGTCAAAACAAAGTTTTAACCCTTTCTTTAAAAAATTCCTATTTATAAAAATAGTTATTCTTTATTTACAATAAGCTTTTTAGTAAAGTATTTGCTCTCGTTCTGAACAATCACAAGGTAAATGCCCGGATTAAAGTTTTCTACCTGCAATAAATAAGAGCGACCGCTCATGTTATCGGCAAATATTTGTTTGCCAGTAACATCAAAAACAGTGACTTGCGCTTTTTCAACTGCAGCATCAAACTCAATGGTAGCAGTATTTTGAGCTGGGTTTGGATACAGGTTCAGGCTAAGAGGTGTTTCTTCCGAAGGAGCCAATTCCACTTCTTCTTCACCTTCCTCCATTTTCAGCGCAGAAGAAGAGAATACAAACTTCATGTTAGGACGGCTGTAAGTTCTGGTACCGGTAGTGTTGGAGCAAACCCCTCCGCTCAGTACATTCGTTTTATTGTACAAAGCCTGATACGATGTGGTAGTAGTGTACTTCACATTGGAGTTACCACCCGTACTGGAATTGTTCCAGCAAATGTCTACCAACAGGTTGCTTGAACCATTGTAAGGGAAGGCTGTGGTAAAGGTATGCGTGTTCCATCCGCTTGTAACGGTTACGCTTCCCGAAAACACGGTTGTCATTGTTGCACTTAAAAAGCTTGTGCTGGAAAAGCTTGAAGCAGTTGTATGGCCCACTTTAATGGTAAAGCCGTTCATTGTTTTGTTGTTTGCCGTAGCTACATTAAATGCAAGGGATTTAATAAAGTTGGCGCTGGAAGTATAACCTGCAGCAACCAGCTGCGCTTTGGTAATAATAAACTGTGCCCTTTCATCCATGTTGGATGTTCCGTAAGGAGCAGCACCACTGCTGCTAGTGCCGGTACCCACGGTAACAGTTGTGTTTGAAGAAGTGGAAGCCAGTGTGGTGAAAGTAGCAGAAGATGAATAGTTAGAAGATGAAGTGCCTGAACATACACGCTGCACCTGGAAATGATAGCTGGTTCCCGGAGTTAAGCCTGTAATGGTTTTAGATGTTGTATTTGATGTTACTGTAGTCCAGGTAGAAGATGTGGTTGGTTTATACTTTACATTGTAGGTATTTGTAGCACCGCTAACTGGTGCCCATGTAAGAGTAGCGCCTGTTGATGTAATGGAGTTGGAAGACAACCCGTTAACAGCAGCACACGTAACAGCTGGCACCAAAGGTTTGATACCAATAATAGCACCTACACTTGAGTTGAATGCATAGGTGGAAGGGCTCAATGCAGTAAGCAGGAAATATCCATCGCTGCTTCCGTTCCAGCCCCAGTTGATATGGAATGAGTTGGTTCCCTGGTAGCCGTCAGCAATAAATGCATGTCCGGCATTGGCAGCAGGGTCCTGGCCACTAATGATTACAATGCGCTGAGCATCCAGCTCGGCTTTGATTAGATTGTCCCACTGGGTATTGGTATAGGATGATTTGTTAACATTTTGTGCAGTGCTGGCATATTTGAATTTATTTACCAAAGCGGTTCTTACAGAAGTAGTATAAGCCGATGAGCCATTTGGACCATAATCCATATTGATAGCAACTCCTGCATGGAATAAAAGCTGGGCCACGTCTGCATTGTTTGCAAGCAGCTTGTTTGGCATGTTTGTCCAGTTATAAGTGGTAGCACCAAAGTTGGCTGTTAAAGAACCATAGTCAGATGTATAGGTGTTTGAACCAGTTCCCTGTGCAGGATGGTTGTGATATTTCATCACCTGTCCGAAAGCGGTTGCCACACACCCTACTGGTACACGTCCGCAGCGGGTTGTGCCCAGCGTATTATCGGCAGGACATGATTCATTGTAGTAACATCCTTGTGACCATGTAGTAGTGGTAAGCGGAGTTACAGTCATCAAAGAAGGCTGTGAACCTGAGCCGCTTTTTGTTGTATTGTTATTTTCCAGCTCCTGCCATTCTGCTTCAATATCGGCATCACGGTAATTAAGGTTGTTGGCTACCACATCGTGGATCTGCTCCTGGTAATTGAGTAGCAACCAGTCCAAACAATCTGAAATATTGTGCGCATCAAATTTACTCTCGAAAGAATACCCGATAGCAGGATGGATCCTTTCGTCAGCAGCAATAATGGCAAATGAATTACCGCCTGCGATGTTAAAGATATAATATACCGGAACACCTTTAAACTCCTGCAATGTTTCACTTATAATTTCGCTTGTAGAAATGGACCTCGTATCGGCTGGCTTTCTTTGATTATAAAGCTGTACAGCTACGTTTTTTGCACGTTCTGAACTTACAAACTGTGCGAAAGCACCTGAAATGAGAAAACAAACATTAATTAATAATGAATGCGATACGTAGTAAAAATTTACTCATGGTTTTAGAGGTTTTTTTGCGTTATTACAGAAAACACTGTTGTTTTGCGGGTACAAATATACGAATAAAAAAAATAATGGTTCAACAGCAGAACGCTTCAGGTGTTAAACATATCTGAAACTGTTGTTAAATTTTACCCGAACCGGGGTAATTCAGAGCCAAACGCCCCCTCTGCCACAACAACCTTAAACACCTGAAAAACAACACACTATATATGGAGGAATTTCCAAAAGCTTTGAAAAAAGTTTAGACAAACAACTATTTTTTCGGAAAGTTTCGCCACAGATTCGCAGATTGAAAAAATCAGCAAACCTGTGGCCATTCAATAAGAGACATAACCCTCAACTTACCCTTTGAGGTGATAAGCCTTTGGCTGTGTAAAGGCACGCAACCCGATGTGGGAAAGCGTAGAACCCAGGCCCGAATGTTTACGGCCGCTCCAGGGCAGTGCAGCACTAACGCGGTCGCAACAGTTCCAGTAGCCGGTGCCGGCATTTATTTTACCTAATATTTTTTCGGCACGCTCCTTAGAAGCAGAATAAACCCCTGCAGTAAGCCCATATTCTGTATCCTGCATCAGCTTTATGGCTTCGGCATCGTCTTTTACTTTCATGATCCCAATAACAGGGCCAAAACTCTCTTCGCGCATTACGCTCATGTCGTGCGTAACATCGAGCAGTACAGTAGGCTCAAAGAAATACCCTTTACCGGTAACCCGTTTTCCGCCAGCAGCCAGCGTTGCGCCTTTTGCAACAGCTTCTTTCACCTGGTTTTCTACAAATTCGAGCTGAGGCCTGCGCGTAAGCGGACCTATGTAAACTCCTTCTTCAGAAGGAATCCCGAGCTTAAAGCCTTTTACTTCTTTTACAAACTCATCTACATAGGCATCGTACACTTTTTCGTTTACATAAATACGTTCAACTGCGCAGCAGCTTTGTCCGCTGTTGTAAAATGCACCATCGGCAGTACCGGCAGCAACATTTTTGATATCGGCAACATCATCGGCAATGTAAAGTGGGTCCTTGCCACCAAGTTCCAGCTGACAGGGTACCATTTTGTGGGCTACTTTTTCATGAATGTGCTTCCCGGTTTTGTAAGAGCCCGTAAAAAAATACCCGTTGAAAGGCAGATGAAGCAATATTTCCCCTACATCCGCAGCACCTACGGCAACCTGGAAAACATTGTCCGGAACACCGGCCTTCTTCAGCAGCTTTTCAATTTCCAACCCGGTAAGGGTTGAAAACTCAGAAGGTTTGTACATAACAGCATTACCGGCCAGCAAAGCAGGAACAAAAACATTTACGCCTACCAGGTATGGATAGTTCCAGGCTGAAATATTGCAGATGATGCCCAGCGGCTCATACACTATCTTTTCTGTTAGGCCTTTGTCGATATTCATTATATCATCGGCAAGGTATTTCTCTGCATTTTCGGTAAGCCATTTAATACGGTTGCGGGCACCGTTGATCTCGTTGCGCGATTGCTGCAAAGGCTTGCCTACTTCAGAAGTAAGGATAGTCGCATTTTGCTCCAGGTTTTCTTTCAACAGATCTGCAAAGCGCTGCAGCACAGCAATACGTTCTTTTAAAGGAACAAGGTTCCATTGCTCCTGTCCTTTCCGGAGCAGATCGTATTTAAATTCAATGCTTGCCAGGTTATCTTCTTTTACACTCGTGATAACTTCTTCTGTAGCCGGATTGATTACATTCATTGATTTGGTTTATTTTATTTTTTTAAAATTCCTTACTGCTTTTAAAAACCCTTCCCTGATGGCACCTGCAAAAGGATTGCCAGGCTGGACCTGCGAAAGTCTCTCCGGATGCCATTGAACACATAGCAGAAACGGTTTTCCCTGCGGCTCTTTCCACTCGGTACTTTCGGGTATACCGTCAGGCGAAAATGAAGTAACTTTCAATGGAGGAGCAATTTCTTTCAAAGCCTGGTGATGCGCGCTGTTGATGGTACCTTTATTACAACCAGTAATAGTGTGCAGGAGCGAACCATGCTCCACCTCAATTTCATGTACACCATCTAAATTTCCATGCCTGCGGTGATCTCTTTTTCCACTCTCTTCAATATCCTGTATCATATTCCCGCCCAGCGCAATATTTACCAGCTGCATGCCACGGCAAACACCTAATACAGGAATGTTATTTTCCTGTGCATATTTAAAGACCGAAAGTTCAAACACATCACGCTCCTGATTGAACGAGTCAGGAGCAAGAGGATAGTTTAATCGTTGATTACCATAAAAAGAAGGGTGAGTATCTACCCCACCACTCAGCACGATGCCATCGCAACTTTCCAGGTCCTTTTTGTTTTCGGCTGTAAGTTTTATGATCTCGATTTCAGTATCGTTACCCTTTATCCATAAAGGATAATTCTCATAACGGGCTTCTGTGTGGGTAATACCAATAACCAGGGACATGGTGTGCAGTGTTTGAAGATACAAAGTTAATCAGTTTTCAATGACCTGACCCAATATACGCGTTTCAAATTTGCGGAAACTGTATAATATTATATACGCACAATGCAGGATACAGAATAGGAAACACATCAAAAACAACTGATTTACAGATAATTACAAATATACGCACCAAGCAAATTTCGCAAAGCACTGATTGACAACAAATTGTAAATTCGATATTGGAATATTGCCTTAAATAAGTTCATTAAGACTGTAAAACCGCTAAATGCTACAAAAAAATAGTGATGGCAGCATTTAACAGAGAAAAGCGCACTTTACATAAAGTGCTTATTTTCAACAATTTAAATTTTTGAGAATTATAAAATTCCGGTAAAAACCTTATAATTTTAAAATAAATTTGCTTTTTATATGCATACATAGTAAATTTGCACCGCAATTGAATTAGTGATCACCCTAAAAGAACAATGGAAACATTGTTCCGAAACCGCTAAAAATGAAAAAAGTTATTTCTCTTAGTAGCATTTTCAGCTACAACTCTCTTCAGGACTTATCGGTACAAGCATGGTGGTTGATTTCAAACCGCGAATTATCATTTGCTTTAAACAATTAAACATAAAAAAAACAGAAATGACTAAACAATTACGTTTTATTGGTGCTTTGGCAGTAGCAGGAACATTGGTTATGAGCTCTTGTAAAAAAGATGTTTCACCGGCTGAAGATGTTTCTTTTGAAGAGGTGTTGAAATCAGGTGGAGAGTTTGAGTCCTTTGAAAACCACAGAATCTTGTCCAACACCAGCACTTCGTCTATACCAGTTGACAGTGGTAACTGGAATTGCACCGCCAGCACATGGAACGTGTTACAAGGCAACCCGGACTTCCCAATTTATGATCCGAATGTTTCGGTTGTTTATCCGGGAAGCTTATTACAGGGAGCATCACTTCAAAATGCTACACCTGATGTTGTTGCAGTAAAACGCGGACCAGGAACTGTATCCATCGATCTTGTAAATGGTTCAAACGCTGTATACGTAAATCTTCCGGAAGTAAAGAAAAGTTATATCACTCAGGCACTGAACGACATTGTTTATGAAAACAATGAAGTATTGCCAAGCCGCTTTACTTTTAACCACCAGGAAATAAAAACAAAGGAAGAACTTGCCCTTGCTTTGAACGTGGATGTGGATATTGCACCGGTAACAGTTGGAGCAGAATTCGAATTTTCAAACGAATCTGAAATGAACCACTACCTTGTAACATTGAAGCAGTCGTTCTTTACAATGAGCTATGATATCCCTTCTACTTATGACGAATTTTTTGACCCATCCGTAACTCCAATGGATTTGGCAAAATATGTTAACCCAGGCAACCCTGCATGTTATGTATCGGATGTAACTTATGGGCGTGTGTTTTATCTGCTTATTGAATCGTCTTCTTCTATCATGAAGATAAAAGCGGCTGTTAACCTATCATTCAGCAATGCTCCTGTAAGTGGTGAAACTGAAGTAAACTACCTGTCGTCACTGGACAGCCTTTCGGTTAAAGTATTGGCACTGGGAGGAACAATTACTCCAACGTTCTCCGCAATTTCGGCTTCTACCCTGAGCTCACTCACCACACAGCTTGGCAAATCAGCTGATATAAAAGCGGGTGTTCCTCTTTCTTATGTTGTAAGAACAGTGTACAACAACAAATTGGTAAAAAACAAAATTAACCTGGAGTACACCATTAATGATTGTGCTCTTGTTCCATAATTTTTAATCATTCCTTTTAATAATAACCAGCCCTGATTATAAAGAATAATCAGGGCTGCTTTTAATCTCTCATAACCAAATACAAAACCATGACTAAATTTTTATCTGCTATTCTTTTTTCTACTGTTCTTTTTTCACAAGCCGCTATGGCCCAGTTCTGTTCAGGGACTATAGTAAAAAATACAGCAAGCGGCACCTTCACCGATGGCAGCGGCAGCAGCAACTATACCGACAACAGTGACTGTTTCTGGCTTATAGCGCCTCCGGGTGCTGGTTCCATTACGCTTTCGTTTACGGGAGTGTTTGATTTGGAAGTGTATAACTGCTCTGACAAAATCACCGTTTATGATGGGGCTGATACTACAGCAAGCGTAATTGCTGTATTGTGTGGTAACAATACCATGACCCCCCCTACACCGGTTACAGGAACATCCAACAACATGCTGGTGCGTTTTACATCTGACTATTCTTATAACAATGCAGGCTGGAGCGCGTCTTATACAACTACTGTTGCTCCACCGGTATATTGCAGCGGGCAAAACACACTTACTGCAGCATCCGGCAACTTCAGCGATGGTAGCGGAAACTCAAACAATTACGGGGACAATGCCAACTGCTCGTGGTTAATTGAACCTGTTGGTGCATCCACTATTACTGTTAGTTTCAGCGCATTTGATACAGAGGCCGGAATGGACTTTGTAAAAATATACGACAACTCTGTTTCACCAGCATCGCAGATTGCTTCTTTCAGTGGTAATTCATTACCTTCTGCAACTACTGTAAACTCCGGCTCTGTGCTTGTTGAGTTCACTTCAAACAATACAACTACTGCACCGGGCTGGGATGCTTCGTATACTTCAACTCAAATACCACCGCCACCTCCGGTTGCATGCAGCGGTTCTGTTACATTAACTGCACCGGCAGGAACTTTTGACGATGGCAGCGGCTCCAGCACCAACTATGGCGACAATGCTGATTGTTCATGGATAATCAACCCGGCAGGCGTTGCTTCCATTACCATTACATTCGGTTCATTTGATATACAAAGCTCAATGGATCAAGTACAGGTTTACAACAACTCAACCAACCCGGCAACATTGATGGGGGCATACAGTGGCAGCACAATACCTGCACCAGTTACAATATACAGCGACAATGTGCTTGTAACATTTACTTCAGATGGCGCAACCAATGCAGCCGGCTGGGGTGCATCGTATACTTCGTCCAACTCAGGATTGGGAATTGCAGATGCAAACTCAAACGTAGGAATAAGTGTGTATCCAAACCCTTTTCATCATACAACAACATTGCAGTTTGCTACCCCGTTGAACGAAGTATCAGAACTTGTTGTTTATGATGTGTATGGAAAATCAGTGAAAAAAGTAAAAATACCTGCTTATACGAGTACTTTTACCATTGATGGAAGTGCCATAGCAAATGGAATGTATTTTTACTCTGTAACTAAAAACAGCATCCCTGTGCATACAGGAAAGCTTATACTGGAATAAAAAAATAAATACTTCTAAATCTCCGTCCTTGCAAAAGTTCGGAGATTTTTTTTTGCACTGAAAAAATTGGAGGCCAACATTTCCACTATACAAATATGCATGTGCTTTAAGCATTGGTGTTGAAGGAAATGAACAGTCGCTCATCAATTTATAAAAAAGAGAATGAATGCAGATAACCGATCCTTTCAGCCTGTGATTTATTAAACAACCCAGATTCCGAAAAAATGAAAAGCCTTGATTCAATTGCTGTCTCCAACCTATCAAACGAAGAGTTCATAAACAAGTATGCGGCTCCGGGTTTTGTTGGATTGGTTGGGGGCACAGCAACAATTGACATGGCAATAAGAAAGGCACAGAAAATTTTCCTGCGTAAACAGGAAAAGTCGTTATGGTCGCATGCCTTCTTGTTCAGCGGCAGGCGTATTGATGGCCACCACTGGGTATTAGAGTCTGATATAGAAATTCATCGCAAACAAATGAGAATAGGTGTTCAGGAAAACCGTGCACTAAAATATTTTGATGCAGAAAAATACCC
Organism: Bacteroidia bacterium; assembly: GCA_020051175.1. Taxonomy (GTDB): domain Bacteria; phylum Bacteroidota; class Bacteroidia; order 2-12-FULL-35-15; family 2-12-FULL-35-15; genus 2-12-FULL-35-15. The sequence continues at coordinate 26,480 of JAGVJJ010000023.1, forward strand.
AAACCTTGCTATCATGGATTTTGGCCTGACAGAAGAACACACACGATTGATTTTATCTGAAGGCCTTGACCTGGTAGCCGGTTATACAAAATATTCGTTACGGGAATTGCTCGGAACAATGGTTGCCACATCAAAGACTGGATTGCGCTCAAAAGAAAATATACTTTCCAGGGAAAAATCGTTTTATTGTTCGGCACTTGTACAGCATTGTTATACAAAAGCAAACATTCTGTTCCATAAAGATATAAGCATTAAAAATATAACACCTGAAGATATTGCGTGTACGGAGGTTGAAAGCACACGCTACCTGCTTGTGAGATAAAGCAGCATTTGTAAAGCGAATTGTATCAGACAGTTATTCTTATACCCATTACCAAAATGTCATCTATCTGTGCATTATTCCCTTTCCAGGCATCATGAGCCGCAATAAGTGCGCTCTTTTGTGCCTGCATACTTAAATGCCGGTTTCTTAAAAGTAAATTTTTAAACTCCTGCAAACCCAATTTTTTTCTGTGTTCGCCTCCAAACTGATCGAGGTACCCATCGGTGGAAAAGTAAATGGTCATATTATTAATTAAAGAAAAAGTATGGCTTGCATAATTTGTTTTCATCGGGTCGCTATTCATCAGCCTGTAACCGCCACCAACAGAGTTCCTGTCGCCATTGACTACAATAAGCTCGTTATCATTAACAATATAAAGCGGTTGCTGGGCACCCGAAAAATGAAGCTCCTTTGTTTTATAATCAATGCAGCACAATGCGATGTCCATACCATCTTTCGACAGCGCACGGTTTGTACCCTGGCGCAACGCATTGTAAATTCCAATATTCAATTGGCGCAGAATTTCTGACACAGATGTGACCCCGTTTTCATTTACAACCTGGTGAAGCAAGGTGTTTCCAATCATACTCATGAATGCTCCCGGCACGCCATGCCCCGTGCAATCCACCGCTGCTACAATTATTTTATCGTCTAACTTCGAAAACCAGTAAAAGTCCCCGCTCACAATATCTTTCGGCTTATAAAACACAAAGCTATCCGGCAAAAACCTACGAATATCGTCTTCTTCTATCAAAATACTCTGCTGTATACTTTGTGCATAGGTGATGCTGTCGAGAATCTTTTCATTTTGCTTTTCTACAATTTCCTTTTGCTTTTGCACAACATTTTTTTGTGCCTCTATTATTTCTTTTTGCTTCCGTGTAATGCGCAGCGAGCGCAATACAACAGCTGCAAACCCAACAGAAACAGCCAATACAACAATAACACACCAGAAAACTATCCATTGCCTCTTTTTCTCGGCCTCTGCAATCGCCAACTGTTTCTCATGTACAGACTTCGTAAGGGCTTCTCTTTTTTCAAATTCCAGGGTCATTTCCTTCTGAACTATTTTTTTCTCATTTTTCTCATTATAAATCTGATTCTTGATTCTCATCGCCTCTTTATAATGAGTGAGCGCCTCTTTGTAACGCCCCGTAGTATCGTACAAATGAGACAGTGAAGATTGCACTTCAGCAAGATTGTCCAGAACGCCAATAACTTTGTACAGCTCATGCGATCTTTTCAGGTAATCTTCGGCCTTTTTGAAATCACCGGTAAGCATGTATAACTCACCAATAAATCCGAGGTTCAATGCTATTTCATTTTTATCGCCCACTTCTTCGGCCAAGGCCAACGATTTGAAATGGTATTTCAGGGCATTTGTATAATCCTTGGTGGCTGTATAAATTTCACCTATACTACCCAGCTGGCTGCCCATACCACTCTTATTACCATCTGCCTTTGCCACATCAAAAGCCATAGTATTGTATTTCATTGCATCTTCATACTTTCCCTGATGACGGTATATTATACCGATGTTTCCCAATACAGTTTCCTTTACTTTGTTGTTATCGGTTTTTTCGCTAAGCTTTAGTGCCTTTAAATCGTATTGTAAGGATTTTTCGTAATCTTCAAGGTATAAATAAATACTGCCAATATTTAAAAGCGTAGTTGCAACACCACCCTGATCATTCAGCTCCTCGTTTATTTTAAGGGCTTTTGACAAATAATCAAGCGCTTTAGGATAATTTCCCTGAAGACTGTATACATTGCCCAGGTTACCGGAATACGCTGCAATACTTTTTTTATGGTTCAATTTTTCAGCAATTTTCAATGCCTGGGTATAACATTCCAGTGCCTTGAAAAAATCCGACTTCATAAAGTAACAGTTTCCAAGACTGCCAATAGCTTTTAATCTGATCAATTCAATTGCATATACCTCCGTGCCAGCCTTTACATTGCTAAATTCCGGAGTAGTCACAGGGGTAACCAGCTGCAATGCTTCTTTACATAGGATAATCGCAGTATCGGGGTTAATATACGCCATGTTCCGTGCATACGCTATAAGATGTTTGGCTTTTAACGTATCCTGCTTATCCTGTCTTATAAGATTCAACAGGGAGTCATTATCTGCATTTTGCGCGATGTTGCTTACAGCAAAAAGTGAAATACTTAAAATTAAAAGAAACAGCTTTTTTTTCATATTGCAAATATCTTATCTGCTTCAGGATAAAACGTTGTTATCCATTTCAGTAAAATCGAGCGACTCTCTTTCTGTCCAGAAATCATAGCCGAAAGACCGGCTCAAAACAGCAATTTGCTGCTTAACCCTCTGTTTGATATCTTCGACACTTTTTGCCATAACAGGTCTATTGGTGCTTACAACCCAATATGGTTCAGGGTCGTCCAGTGAACCAAAAACGAAACATATATTTTCTTTATCAAGGAATACATCCAGGTGCCAGCCCTGATCCATATCGCTGAACACACAACCTTCCTCCTTACTTTGCAATGCATTCAGGAAGGGAAGTGCATCGGTTAATGTATCGTACCATGGAAAATTAATTGTGCCGCCATCGCTGCTATATACGATTGGACGTATCCAGAAATAGCTGTTACCTGCAAGTAATTTTTTTTCATATTTATTTGCTACAGCAACAACTGATTCGTAATAAGCCTGCAACTGTTCCTCTTTTCCAAGCACTTCCGAGCTTAACAGATAATCTTTACCGAATAAGGGAATTCCAGGCTTTAACAACGGCTCCCTCTTAGCAATCCATTCCTCCTGGGTAAAATCATTTTCATCGCCATAATAAAAGTCGTCTCTGACAATAAAAGCCATATCCAGCCTTAGATCAGGGATATACTCTGCTTCTGAAATATAGTGTTGTGAATTTTTCATTAACGAAAATCTAGTATGTCTGTAAAAAAAATTGCGGTTTATCGTACAGTGTAAACCAAAGATAACCATTTAAACAATCTAAAACCACTTTGTCCTTACCACTCAATAGTGGTTCAAGGAGTTGACTATTCGTATTTTATAGCAAATGTATTTCGGGATATTGTGCTGCGCAGTTTTTCTGCCTATTTTTGAAAAAACCACTTCATTGCGCATGAATTTCAGCCCACGTGTTCAACACAAAGATGCTTTACTCTTTTATGTGGCTCTTTCACTTTTTTTATTGATTGGAGTAGCCTTTGTTATTACGACTAAAGACAACCGTTTAACAGCACTAGGCATTACTGCCTTTCCGGCACTGCTGCTTTTTCTTGTATGGCAGCAAACCGAAGCAAAAGATATGCGTTACGAGTTGCAGGCAGAAGGATTGTTCCTGAAACGCTTTTTTATGAAACGGCTGATCTTATACACCGAAATTGCAAACATAGATAAAGCAACGCAGGATGAAGCAATTGAAATAGTCAATCAAAAATCTGCGGAAGAATTTGTCCACATGAATAAAAGGAGCTTTAAGGCATTCAAATCACGGCAGGATGTAAATGAAATTATTAAATACACCAGTGTACCAGTAATTTTTAGTAGAACACGTGGTTTTAAAGGATATAAACAAAACACCAGCATGAGGGGCGAATTTGCAGTAGTGAAGCTTTTTGACGGAAAGCGCTATATTTTATCCCCGAAAGAAACTGATTTATTTATTACCGAAATAAAAAAGCGGATGACAAACTGTGCTACCATCAATCCTTAAAACAAATTGCGTACGGGTATTAAATTGATCAGTGTATCAAAAACAAGTGGAGGTTCGACCAAATACATGTCTCAAAAGCTCATCGTATCTACATCCTTTATAAACCTTACAACACCTGCCATGAATATTTTCTGATCGTCCCACATGGCCAGGTGACTACCATTAGGGCAATACAAGTAGCGGCCCCGTTGTACCAGTTTACTTTGCTCTTCCATTGCTTTGGGATCCATCGTATCGTATTTAGCACCTATCATCAGCGTTGGCACATATATCTCTTTCAGCCTGCTCTTAACATCCCATTTTTCAAGCCTTCCGCTGATACCAAATTCACTTGGCCCCTGCATCAATGTATATACCTCTCCATTCGCATGTTTGAAAGCACGGTTCAGTCCATCCGGCCATTCCTTTAACCTGCAGAGATGTTCGTGGTAAAAGTGGGGTATCAGTAATTCCATGTACCGTGGATTTGCAAAATCTTTTTTAGCTTCGATAGCCCTCACTTCTTCCAGCACTTTCGGGTTCATTTGTTTTGCGAGCACTTCATCAGCATAACGGCCATATTCAGGTGCGCTTGCCATCATATTGGACACAAGCAAGGCTTTTAAATGTTTCTGATATTTCAGTGCGTATTCCATTCCGAGGATACCACCCCAGGAATTACCAAGTAAATAAAAGTTACTGCTATCGGCACCTATCGCTTTACGAACCTGCTCCACTTCTTCTACAAAGCGTTCAGTTGTCCACAAACTGGTATCCTTTGGCTGATCACTATAATAGGAGCCCAACTGATCGTATTCATAAAATTCGAATCCCTCGCGTTGAAAGAACGTTTCGAAACACTCCATGTATTCATGCGTCATTGCCGGTCCGCCATGCAACAGAAGTATCTTAATCTTCGGATTTTTACCAAATCGCTTTGTCCAAACCCTGAATTGGCCTGAAGGTGTTTGTACCGGTATCATTCTCACTCCGGCAGTCTGGATTGAGTCGCCATAGTTATAATATTGGTTTACAGACACACAATCTGTTTTTTGTGTGCACGAAAAACACAAACCATTTATGATTATAAAGAGTATAAATATCCGCATTTGCATTCTTTTGAGTTAATTATTTTTTCAGCTCTTTCACAAATCAGCCAATCCATTCATTCTTTTGTATCCTGTATTCAAAATGAAGCAACTGTGGGGACATGCCTTCAGAATACACATCTTTGACCCTTATTGCCCCAAGTTTGGCCGTAGCGCGCTGCGATCGGATATTTCCGGCACCGATATAGAAATAAACATTCTCTACAAATTGAAATGCATAGTCAATAAGCAGTTCTTTCGATAACCTGTTATAAGGCCCACCCCAATATTCGCGGGTAAAAAAAGTATACCCAATAACTATTGCAGAGTTCCCGGGCTGATAGTCATAAAAGCGTGTACAACCAATGATTTTACCAGAGACTTTATTCAAAATTAAGAATGCACCGTTGGACTCAAGAGCGCTGTCAAAATAATGTCTGAACACCTCCCTCCTGTACCTGTCAGGCACGGGATGCTGCTCCCAGATTAAGGGATCAGAAGCACAAGCATAAAGCGCTTCAAAGTCATCCGGGGTGAGCGGCTGAAGCTTTAACACCCCATTTTCAAGGTTATTCGGCTGCCAGTTTATTTCTTTGCTCATATTTTCGTAAATTTATATATAAAATTAATTAGCCCGCTTAATTGTATTAAACATATTGTAATGAAAAAAATATTTCAGATCCCCTATAAAGGTAAAATAGCCATATTGCTGTTAGCCCTTGGTGCTATTGAACTTTTCAGCTGCACAACCTTTAATAACAACATTGCAGAAATGGGCAATTCTTTTTCGGAAGTGTATTCTGATCGGGTCGTTGCTCAATACCAGCTGTACCAACTGGCAGATAAAATACATGAAAGGAAACTTCGCATTTTGGATCAGGCAAATATCCACAATGAATTTAAATACGGACTTGCTTCAGAAACCCATGCAATTATTGATGATTATGAAAAAACGAAATTCACGGTGCAGGAAACGGATATTTACAGGGAATTTAAAGGCTCGCTGCAATCCATATCCATTCTGGAAAAAAAGTATTTAATTGCCGAAAGCCCTTTGGTGAAGTCAAACCTGCTGAATGAGTATAACCAGCTCCTCAGCGGGTCTCTGGCGCAGTTAGACGAACTGTCCCAGATTCAGCTAGCACGTGCAGGTAATTTAAATGAAGGCTCGAAAAAAATTGTTTCCCTTTCGTCACTTCTTAACCAGTTTGACTATATACTCGTTATAGCAATTCTAATTGCGATACACGCATTGATTTTTGCATCCCGATCTACAATTCCGAAATTCAATCAGAAACATTCGCTTAATTAACGGACAAAATGAGACAGATTAACGTTAAAGCTATTTTTGCAATTTTCTAACTACGGCTTCCACCCTTTTTCGCTTTGAACCCTTAGCAATATCACCAAGCCGCGATGTGAGCGTTTTAATAAAAAGAGCCTTGTTTTTTTATTTACAACTGGCAAACTATTCCCGGCATACACAGGAAGCTGGTTAACCGGACTTTTCAGCAACCTCTAATTAGCGCTTGCTGGTTTTCAATTATACTCGTATTCCAACAAAAAACGTTGTTTATTTTGCTACTACGATGGTTTTTGTTTCCTTCCTTTCGCCACCGCTGTTGGCAATAACCAGGCTGCAATAATAAACACCGCCTGAAAGCCCAGTTGTATTAAGCTGTACGCGGTGTTTTCCTAAGCCCAAATCATTATCAATAACTGTTTGTAACAACCTTCCCATTTCATCGTGCAGCACAACCGCTACTTTCGACTTTTTTACCAGTTCGAATTCAACCGTTGCATTATCCCTTACAGGGTTTGGATAAACAAGCCATTGAATATTTCCACCAGACAATTTACTTTCCCTTATTCCTGTAATCTCCTGCTTGGAAGTGTAATGGGTAGTATAAGCCCCATTCCCGTGTGTGGCGATGGCAACAAAACCATCCGACTCACGGCTGTCAATCATGGTAACAACAGCATTACCAATACTGTTTGCCCCTTGTTGTACCCACACTGTTCCGTTGTCAATCAATGTATCTGTGGCATAAAGGCCGGTACTGGCACCTACCAGGTATATTGTTCCATCAGCAACAGGCAAAATATTGGCCCACCGAACAGAAGGCCCGTTACCGGTTCCATTTGCATTTTGTTCCAGGTTCCCCGCTACTTTTTTCCAGGTTGCTCCGGCATCTTCAGAGTAGAAAATACTGTACACTTTATAATTCGAAAAAACCACCATTATCTTATCTGCATCACGCGGATCCACTGCTATACTGGAAACGTAGCCGGCACCAGGCATGCCTGAAGCAGTAATTTCAACCGGGGTTGGATCACCTGTATGCGCATTGTCCATTCTGAATACTTTCTTTTTATCAGTACCAAAATAAAGCCGGTGTGCTGAATTCTTTGAAGCAGCCAAAGCAATTATATTCATTGTAGTATCCGGAAGGTGCCAGGAGTATTTTGTCCAGCCGGTACTGATAGTATCCCATGAGCCATCCAGGGAAATAGCACTTAAATTATTATTCCGCCACAAATTTTCACCTTCACAGAGATAAAGAATATTGTTATCAGCAGGGTCAAGTATAAAAGGATTAATAAACCGGTAATCATCTTTTGAAGGACCAATCGGGTCAAAGCGTCTGAATGCGGTTACTGTTCCGGAATTATCCAAAGTTGCTTTCATCATTATCCCCTGCTGGCGGCTGTAATAATAAGTTCCACCACCATCAGCAACTGCACAATAGGCTCCGTCACCTGACGAAGGAAAAGTCCATGAAGCCATCGGATCAGCCGAGTTGGTCCACCAGGAACCGTAATCCTGCAAACCTCCTGTAACCAAGGAGCTCCCAGCCGTACCATGATCCACAGCAATGGTATAGAACTGTGTAGTATAATAACCATGATTCAACGAAGTCCAGCTTACATTGGCGGCCATACAATCGCTTGTTTTAAAAATGCCACCATCAGTGGCGGAATACATTACATCAGGATTGGATGGCAGGAAAGCCACATTGTGCTGATCGGCATGATGCCCGGGGTAAGCAGAGAAAAAAGGCATTGTGGCACCAATGCCGTAACCTCCAAGCTGAGCAGTATTATTGGCCGATGTAAAACCATCTGTAGAGCGATAAAGATTAGTACCCCCGATGAACACAACATTTGAATTTCCGGGCATTACTTTCACCAGCATGTTGTAAGAACCCTGCAGTACAATATTTCCAAACACGCTTCCGTCAACAGGAAGATTTTGGGAAAGATCCGTCCACATACCTCCTGCACTGTCGCCATCACCACTAAGGTATTCGTATTTCCAGAGCGACACCCATTCCGGATCGCCCTGAAAATCCTGAGATGCCTTACCAAAGCCCGGAGTGTTTGATAGAAAGTACACAACATCTTCATCATTAGGATCAATTCCTATAACAGTACGATCAAATACCTGAGGCCAGTGCAGCGTATCCGTTCCATTAAAAAAATTATACGGTGTAATGTTTACAAATGGCGCTATTCCATCTGCTGATCGCCAGATACCCTTTTTTTGTCCATCGCTGCTCAATGTCGCATAAACAGCACCTGTTGAAGCACAGGCAACATCGGTAAAATAAGATGCGCTGGCATTAAGGGAACTGGTGAGCGCTGCCGACCAGGCACCACCACCATCAAGCGAGCGGTAGATGGCGCCATAAGTAGCTGCAAAAACAATATCTGCACTATCCTCCGGGTGTGTAGCGAGGTTCCATATCACCTGCCAGTTCGTACTAAAAGTCTGGGCCTGGCCTCCCGCAGTTGAAGTAACCGGGTTCCAGCTAAGACCGCCATCAATAGATTTAAAAACGCCATCACCAAGATAAAATGCGCCATCACCGCTGGCCGATGTTCCGTAACCTTCACCTGTAGCATAATACCAGGTAGTGGTGTGCCCTGTACGTTTATCCTGGGCAAGGGCTGTTACACCAAGGTACTGCGTTGGTGATGTAACTTTAGTCCATGTGCTTCCTGCATCCGCACTGCGATACAACCCTCCCGAAACACTTCCAGCCATTACAACATTCTCATTGCTTACATCAACGGCAATGGCACGGGTACGGCCACCAATATTATAAGGCCCTTGCAGCACAAAGTTCTGTCCGTTACGTACCATGTTGCCATCTTCATTTTTATACAAATCAGCATCAGTAGGCAATGTTTGTGCAAAAGCCAGCTCTTTTGAACGCATCCCTGCCGGAATTTTACCCGTTGCAGGATCACGGAGCATCATCCACTCCCATTCCTGCCGTGCCTTTTGTTCCTCCCGATCACCATATGAATAGGCATCGCCAGGAACTCTTAATGTCTTTATTTTACCGGTATCCGGCAGGAAATATGCACCAAGAAAAAAGGCAGAAAGCAGCGCTGAAAAAATAACTTTATTTTTCACTTTTATAATATTTATTTTATTAATTGATTTTTGAATAGCCCTGAACAGTATATGTGAATGTATCACCCAATGCCGGACGGCTCTGTATTTTTGCTTCAAATTTGTCACCTGCGTTTAGGCCCGGATAATTTGTTTTCATTCTGAAGAGGCCAATAGTTGGCGAAAGTGTAAACGTAAAATTCACATGTACAGGCATAGAAATATCATTGAGCTGAAAGAGGCTTCCTTTTTTACTGATGCGTTCAATTTTGATATCAGCATAGCAGGGGGCTTTCGAACAGGGGCCCGACTCGTCACGCTGCTCACTTATCAAAACAACTGTTGCAACAATGTTTGCCTCATTGGAGGCAAGTGCCGCGCCATCCTCGGTATTTGCAGGTTCCTGCTCCTTCTGTTGCACAGTTTCTTTTTTGCTTTTGCATGAAGGTAACAGCAAGGTTCCCGCAAGTGCGATTGTAAAAAATTTATTTTGTAGTAACATACTGCAATTTAGGGAAAAGAAATTGGTTGAGCAATACTTTCCCGTGAGCGGCTATTTGTTGTGGTTCATCCAGTCAGACTTTTGTATCTGGTATTCATACTGGACTAATTTCCGGTCTTTATCTTCCACAAGGGTTTCGTTCACTTTTATCGCTCCCAGCCTGGAAGTGGCCAGTTGAGAACGAATGTTTTCTGCAGCAATATAAAAAACAACATTGTCCACAAACTGAAAAGCATAATCCAAAAGCAGCTTTTTCGATAATTTGTTATACTGTCCGCCCCAATACGCTGTTGCAAGGAAGGAATAGCCTATTGCTATTGCAGAGCGCTCAGGCTGATAATCATAAAAACGGGTACAGCCAATAATCTCACCGGAGGCTTTATTAATGATTAAAAATGCCCCATTGGACGCAAGGGCGCTATCAAAATAAAGTTGGAACACATCCCGCTTATACCTGTCAGACGCTGGATGTTGCTTCCAGATTAGCGGGTCAGAAGCAACACCATAAAGTGCTTCAAAATCATCCACGATAAGTGGTTGTAATTTTACCAAATCGTTTTCGAGATGGTTTGGATTCCAGTTAATTTTCTGTTCGTTATCCATAAAAGTTAATTAGTGATTGCGGTCTTGATTATTTATATGGAGAAAATGTAAGAGCAACAAATCCCAGATTTGTAATTAGCCTGTATCTGTTATTGTTATAAGCTAATTTTGTATCAGTAGTATATTCAGAAAACAAATGGTTGAACCCCACCCGAATAGCCATTTTCTCAGCCATCCAAAAACGAAGATAAAATTCAGAATTAAGACTACCAATATCATTATTACCAACCAATAAAAAATTAGCCGGTGTAGGTCTGGCTTTGGCCACAACCAGTGCTGATTTAGCTGCATTTTTTTCACCACCAAAACTCAAGCCAAGTGCATCAATATTAAAGCCAGCCTCGAATCTGCGCGACAAGCTGTATTGAAAGTTAATTGTAGCATTTAAACTATTGGTTTGGGCTGAAGAAATTAAAACCGCATCAATTTTCTGCTCTTTGATTAAGCTGGCGGGAGCTGTGGTGTAAGCTTTTCCGGAACCAAAGTAATTGGTCAGGCGAATACCATAACCAATTTTAAATTTACCTTTAATAGCAATATCATGTAGCTTGGACCATGACAGTGACGAAGCAAATTCACTTTCCCCAACACTTAAAGCGATATCGAAATGATTGTTGTATTTATAACCTGTTTTCTCTTCTGAATTTTGTGCGTAGCTATTGTGTATAAGTAACAAGCAACTGAGCACAGATAAAATTAAATGTCTTTTCATCTAAAGAATAATTTAAGAGTTTCAACCGTAAAATACGGTTAAAATAATCAAAAAATTAAAATGCATCTTTGTTGCCATTTTTTTCAATTCTGTGGCCGGAAATCCAACGAACTATTTTAATTCTAATGATGGATAAACCGCTATTTTTATTCTTTCAACACTACGCTGAACGGGGCGTAGCCAGAGGCCAAACTGTTCAAAACATTTGTTCTAAAAATGTCGCTCCTACGGAGCTTAGACCTTGGATTACATATTTATCTACTAATATAACGCTCCTAACGGAGCTTAAAAAAATATAACCCCGTAGGGGTGAAATCTTTGTAGAAGAAGGAGCAGAAGCATTTTAAGCCCCAGCGGGGCGACATATTATGGTTTCCAACAGTTATGGCCAAATGGCTAATATTTATTATTCCTTCTACGCTGGAGGTTCCGTTTCCTATACTGTGTGTTGGTAAGCACAGCTTACCGGTTATTCTTGTCACTAAGACCTCGCACACGCTGCCAACCCTTCATCTTAGCGCCTACCTTTTATACATCTTAGTACCTACTGGGGGATCACTTTGTAACGATTATCTTTTGTTTCGTTGTTTTATTATTATAAACCCCAATAATAAAATAAACTCCTTTGCTAAGGTCTTCGATACTAGTAGTATGACCATTAGAATTGCTTAATTTTATGGTTTGTACGAATTGACCAAATGTATTAACAATCGACCAAATTCCTTCAATTTCGGATCGAATGGTAAATGTACCAGAGTTAGGGTTAGGGTAAATATATATTTTTCCTTTATTATCCTCTTCATCTATAAAAGTACTCTCATTTAGCTTGGTAACAAACATATTACCACCCCATCCAGAATGAATAAAAGTATCAGAGCCAAAGCTAATGCTTGAACTACTAAAATCTCCAGCCATTACTATACTGTTATTTGCATCTGTTGCTATTGAATTGGCCCTATCTAAACCATCGCCTCCATCACTTTTCACCCAGACTATATTTCCCGAAGCATCGTATTTAATAAGAAGAATATCCTCAACTCCAGAATTTGTAAAAGTCGAAGACCCAAATGTAATCGTGCTACTTCTAAAACTACCTGCCATAACAATATCGCCATTACCGAGTGTAGAAAGTGAATATGCATAATCGGCATCGCTTCCTCCGTAACTTTTTGCCCAAACTATATTACCAGAGGTATTATATTTTGCAATGAACACATCAAAATTCCCACCTATATTGGGCAATGTAATAGAGCCAAAGGTAATGTTTAAACTTTTAAAATATCCAGCAATAAATATATTCCCATTTGCATCAGTCGCAACCTCACTTGCAAAATCTGATGTGCCTCCAACTGCATTTTTTGCCCAAAGGATATTACCTAAAGCATCGTATTTTACGAGAAACACTTCACTATAATAGTTTGCAGAACCAGGATTGGCCAAGGTAGTGCCGCCAAAGGTAATGTTTGTGCTATTAAAGGACCCTGTTATAAGTATATTGCTACTGTCATCAATGGCTACAGATGTTGGTTTTTCAAAAGCGCTTCCTCCTGCACTTTTAGCCCAAAGGACATTTCCTGATGCATCGTATTTTGCTAAAAAGATATCATCTGAAGTAGTCGTACTCATATTAGTCAATGTATTGGAATCAAATGTTACAGATAAACTATTAAAATATCCCGCAACTATGATGTTGTCGTTAGCGTCAGTAGCAACAGAAGTTGCTCTATCAGATTTTGTACTTCCTACGCTTTTAGCCCATAGGATATTTCCCGAAGGATCATATTTAGCAATAAATATGTCTTCTTCTCCTGCACAGGTGAGAGTGATTGACCCAAAGACGATAGCAGAACTAATGAAATATCCTACCACAATAATATTGCCTGTTGCATCTGTGGCAACGGAAACCATATTGTCCCAACTATTTCCTCCTAAACTTTTTGCCCAGATTGCGTTTCCTGATGCATCGTATTTAGCAATAAACATATCAGAAGTATTATCGGTATATGGATTAATTAAAGTTGTGGATCCAATTAGCATACTTGCTGAAGTACCCATAAGGGCATTGAAATTTCCTATAACTATGCTATTCCCATTTGCATCCATGGTAATTGAATGAGAAGTAGAATTCGCATTGTCCCCTGCACTTTTTGCCCACAGATAGTCAGGTGTCTGAGCATAGGTCAAAATATTTACTTTGACAATTATTATTAGAAGCAGTATATTTCTTTTCATCGAATGTTGTTTTTAAAATTGATAGTATTACAAAGGCTATGAAGCTTTCGTTTTTCTATAAAATAATTATTGGAAGCAGATTGAGAATTCACCTTAAACCAGGTTACAAAAATTAATGGAACTATTTGAACATTTTTCATAAACCAGGTATTTAGCATAAGACGAAAATATTCCTTAGAAATTAGTGCACAATTTACATCTTTTTCGACCATGTGACACATTTGTCACAAAAAAAATTTAAAATGATGTGAAATTACGTTTGTGAAATACATCATAGACGAAAAAAGTATAAAAAAACTAGGCACGCAAATTAAAAAGCTGCGTCTTGAGCAAAAAGCTTCTCAAGCCCAAATTGCTTTTGAAGCAGGTATTTCACGAGAGCAATTAGGTAGAATCGAAGCGGGAAAAATAAACACAAGCGTTAGCAATGTCTTTGCTATTGCTAAGGCGCTAAATATTCCCCCTAAAGAACTGTTTGAATTTTAATAATAGACTAAGCCACACATAATTAATTAGTCCCAAAGCGTTAATATGTCTTCTGAAATATTTAACAAAAAATTCAGGCCACATTTTTTACAATAATATTTTACAAACCAATCGGTAGTATTAGGCGAGGTATCCGGTTTACCTTTTCTTATCATTCTTGAATTACAGTGAATTTTATATTTTGTATGATTTTTTATCAAATTTAAATTTCAGCTTATTGTTTTCTTAGGGCAACATTTTCTTTACCCAGCTCAATATTTTTGGTATTGTTATCCGTTTTCTTTTTCAGTTCTTCAATTGCCAGGCGCAATTCGGTATTATCAACCAGCATTTGGCGTATGCGGGTTAATATGCGCATAATCTGAATATTTACCGCAATTGCTCTGTCACTTGATAAAACACCGGATAACATAGCTACTCCTTGCTCTGTAAACACATAAGGTAAGTATTTAGAGTGCTCGCCTCTTTTTAAGATTCCATTTTGGAATCTTAAAGACTCATATTCTTTTTCTGTTAATTGAAACATAAAATCTTCCGGAAAACGCTTTATGTTTCTTTTTACGGCTTTATTCAAATTTCCGGTTGTAACGCCATACAATTCAGCCAAATCCTTGTCAACCATTACCTTCTGTTCTCTGAAATAATAAATCTGGTTCATTATTATTTCGTCTGGTATTGTAAGCGTTGTTTCTTTTTTCGCCATCGACAAATGATTTTTAGCGCTTTACTATTGTAATTCAACTTTACTAATTCCGAAAAAAAATTTTAGGCCAAAAAGCCCCGAATTATTCACATAACCGGGGCCTTTCAATGGTTCGACTTCTCTCACCACAAACTTTTAAATTATTTCTCTTTCACACTTTACGATCCACACGCCTCACACGCATCCGGATTATCCAGCGAGCAAGTTAGCTGTGCTGCAACTTCCGCAGCTTTCTTGGCTTCAGCATCCAACAATGCCTGGCGCTCGCTGCTGATTTGTTTCTGACGCTCTAATATCAAAGCATCTTCGTTACCCAGCACCTCAACGGGAGTTGTAGTAGTTGTTGTACCCGCAACAACAGTAGCAGTTACCGGAAGTTCTTTGGCAGCAGCAGCATCGGCAGTAAATTTAATTGCATCAGCAGCCGCTTTTGTGCGTAAGTAGTACATACCTGTTTTCAAACCGGCTTTCCAGCCATAGAAGTGCATGGATGAAAGTTTCGCGAAGTTCGCATCCTGAACAAACAGGTTCAGTGATTGTGACTGGCAGATGTAAGCACCACGGTCAGCAGCCATGTTGATGATTACTTTCTGAGAAATTTCCCAAACCGTTTTGTACAAGGCTTTGATGTTTGCCGGAATCTCAGCGATGTTCTGGATAGAACCGTTGGCAATGATGATTTTATTTTTCAGGCTGTCGTTCCAGATACCCAGTTTTACGAGGTCTTTTAATAAGTGCTTGTTTACAATCACAAACTCTCCTGACAATACACGTCTTGAATAGATGTTAGAAGTATATGGTTCAAAGCACTCGTTGTTACCTAAGATCTGTGATGTACTTGCTGTTGGCATTGGCGCTAACAACAAGGAGTTGCGCACACCGTATTTTTTCACTTCTTCTTTCAATACTTCCCACTCCCAGCGCGGGGATGGAGTTACGTTCCACATATCGTACTGGAAAATACCTTTTGATACTGGTGAACCAGCGTATGTTTCATAAGGCCCATCTACTTTAGCAAGATCCTTAGAAGCTGTCATTGCAGCATAGTAGATAGTCTCGTGAATCTCTTTGTTTAACTGAACTGCTTCAGGAGAATCAAAAGGGAAACGCATTAAGATAAACGCATCTGCCAAGCCTTGTACACCAATACCGATAGGGCGGTGACGCAGGTTAGAGTTACGTGCTTCAGCAACCGGGTAATAGTTACGGTCAATGATGCGGTTTAAGTTTTTTGTAATTACGTAAGTGATGTCAAATAATTTCTGGTGATCAAATTTTCCATCTTCCACAAAGCGCGGCAATGCAATGGAAGCAAGGTTACACACCGCAATCTCGTCAGGAGAAGTGTACTCCAGAATTTCCGTACATAAGTTAGAAGATTTGATAGTACCCAGGTTCTGCTGGTTGCTTTTTGAGTTACAAGCATCTTTGTACAACATGTACGGGTTGCCTGTTTCAATTTGAGAGTCGATGATAGCAGCCCACAATTCACGCGCTTTAATTACTTTACGTGCACGGCCTTCCTTTTCGTATTGAGTATATAGTTTTTCAAATTCAGCACCCCAGCAATCAGCTAAGCCAGGAGCTTCGTTAGGGCAGAACAATGACCAGTCTCCATTTTCTTCCACACGTTTCATGAACAAATCAGGAGTCCACATTGCAGTAAACAAATCACGTGCACGCGCCTCTTCCTTACCATGGTTTTTACGGATATCCAGGAATTCGTAGATATCAGCATGCCAAGGCTCTAAGTAAATAGCGAAAGAACCTTTACGTTTTCCACCGCCCTGATCAACATAACGTGCTGTATCGTTGAACACACGCAGCATTGGGATAATACCGTTTGAAGTACCGTTAGTACCGCGGATATAAGAACCTGTAGCGCGGATGTTGTGGATGCTCAAGCCAATCCCGCCAGCACTTTGCGAAATTTTCGCACAGCTTTTTAATGTATCGTAAATACCATCAATGCTGTCTTCTTTCATTGTTAACAGGAAACAAGACGACATCTGAGGTTTTGGAGTACCTGCGTTGAACAATGTTGGTGTAGCATGTGTAAACCAACGCTCGCTCATTAGGTTGTATGTTTCAATTGCAGAAGCAACATCATCTTTGTGGATACCAACAGCCACACGCATCAACATATGTTGAGGACGCTCAGCAACCTGTCCGTCAAGCTTCAATAAATATGAACGCTCAAGAGTTTTAAAGCCAAAATAGTCGTAACCGAAATCGCGATCGTAAATAATGGTGGAATCCAGCTCCTGTGCATTATTTTTAATCACTTCCCATACATCGTCAGCAATCAAAGGCGCTTTTTTGCCTGTTTTAGGGTCGATATAGTTGTAAAGCGCTTCCATTGTTTTGGAAAACGACTTGTTGGTGTTCTTATGTAAGTTAGAAACGGCAATACGCGAAGCCAATAACGCGTAGTCAGGGTGCTTTGTAGTTAACGAAGCTGCTGTTTCAGCTGCAAGGTTGTCCAATTCACTTGTACTTACACCTTCGTAAATACCTTCAATCACCTTCATCGCAACGCTGATAGCGGTTACATGGTTCGTGTCTAAACCATAGCAAAGCTTCTGGATGCGCGCTGTGATTTTGTCAAATTTTACCGATTCACGGTTTCCGTCTCTTTTGATTACGTACATATATTGGCGGGGTATTAAGTAATTATATATTTTTTTGTCGTCTTATCTTTTTCTATTTCTGGTTATTCATTACTTGGCTGGCCTAACACGCCTAGTTTCGTAAATTCGCAACCATTCGTTTATCTGTAACCTAAAAGTCTTCGTCCAGCTTAAACACATTGTCCTCCTTCTTGCCCATCACACCAGCTTTCTGGTATTCAGCCACACGTTTCTCGAAGAAATTGGTTTTGCCTTGTAAGGATATTAACTCCATGAAATCGAATGGGTTAGTAGCGTTGTATGCTTTCGGGCAACCCAAAGCCACCAGTAAACGGTCCGCAACAAACTCAATGTACTGGCACATCATGTCAGCATTCATACCAATCAAACGTACTGGTAATGCGTCACTTACGAAATCTTTTTCAATCGCTACAGCATTGGTAATGATATCTTTCACTTTTTCCTGTGGCAATTGGTTCTGAAGCTGTGAGTACAACAGGCAGGCAAAATCGCAATGCAAACCTTCGTCCCTGGAAATCAATTCATTAGAGAATGTCAAACCAGGCATTAAACCACGTTTTTTCAACCAGAAGATAGAACAGAAACTTCCTGAAAAGAAAATCCCTTCCACCGCTGCAAAAGCGATCAGCCTTTCAGCGAAGGTTCCGTTGCTAATCCATTTTAAAGCCCATTCGGCTTTCTTCCCAACACATGGCAGTGTATCAATAGAGTGAAAAAGCCTGTCTTTTTCTTTCGTATCTTTAATGTAGGTGTCAATTAACAAAGAGTATGTTTCAGAATGAATGTTCTCCATCATGATCTGGAAACCGTAGAAACAACGGGCTTCCGGATACTGAACCTCATTCATGAAGTTAATTGCCAGGTTTTCATTTACAATTCCATCACTGGCAGCAAAAAAGGCCAATACATGCTTGATAAAATGTTTTTCATCATTGTTCAGCTTGTTTTCCCAATCCTGCAAATCAGGGTTCAGGTCAATTTCTTCAGCAGTCCAAAAACTCGCTTCAGCTTTTTTGTACATTTCCCAGATATCATTGTGTTTTATCGGGAAAAGAACGAAGCGGTCCTTGTTCTCTTTTAGTATTGGTTCCTCTGTCATTGTAAATAAATTTTCTTGTGTCATCGTAATCAACTCTTAATCAAGGCCTTAATCCTCACCTTTACCCAGAAACAGAGGGTTAAATTCCCCTGAAAGCCTTTTGCTTTCTCTTGCGTTTTTAAATAAAGAAACGATTAGTGATTTTGAGGTATGCAAATTTTGACAAAAAAAGAGCGCGTGTCAAGCCTATTGAATTAACATTTGATTGAAGTTATAAACACGCGGAATTAACACGCAAATGTTGATAATCCAGTAATTCACTTAAAAACACGCATTTAGGTTTTTTTGAAAAAAAAGTGAAATTTTTTCGTTGAAAAATTTGGCAGAATTGAAAAAATATTGAATTAGAAATATGCGGGTTTTGAGAGATTGGAAGCTGTAAGGCTTAACAATAAAGCATTGTAGGGCAGGCAAAATATGAAAACAGAGTTATAGCGAAAATATGCAGTTTTAAACACAGAGGTTGCAGAGGGTCAAGAGTTGCACAGAGAAATGCTTTGTATTATAAGCCCCATATGAGCGAAATCTTAGTAGACATAGAATTAAATACATCTTAAGCTCGGTAGGAGCGACATATTGGGGTCGCAAAAGAATATAAACTAATTCTACAAAGGAGCTTTCGAAAAATAAAGTGGTGGTATCTCGCTCCCACGGAGCTCTAAAGCATACTACTATTCTTGACTGACTTGTTTATTCACCAAGCTAAATAATTAAAAATTTTGAAATGAAAAAGCGACCTACTCTCTTTTCATCTTATCCGCCAGCTCCAACTGCTTGTACCAATCCTCTCCGTACTTACGGATAAGCGGCTCACGCAAAAATTTATATACAGGCACATTCAGCTTTGAGCCACACTCACAGGCAGGCTTGCACACCTCCCATTTATGGTAGTTCACAGCATCATAATCTTTGTATTTGGTAATACGCACGGGGTAAAGATGACAGGAAATAGGTTTTTTCCATGTGATTTCGCCATTATAATAAGCCTTTTCAATCGCGCATTTGGCAATTCCTTCTTCAAAATAGGTAAAAGCACAATGTTTGCCTTTTACCAGGGGTGTTGTGTAATCCCCATCCTCATCAATCACAAACACACCTTGCTTCTGGATAGCCTTTAAACCATCTTTAGGGATGTAAGGCTTTACTTTATCTAAAACATCTTCCATAATTGCAATTTCATCCTCATCCAAAGGTGCACCCGAATCTCCGGCAACGCAACACTCTCCTTTACAGGCATTTATATCGCAAACAAATTTTTTTTCAAGCAGGTGCTCAGAAACAATGGTATTATCTATAGCAATCATGTGAGTAAACTTATAGATACAAAGATAAGTAAATTAAGGGGTTACGAATAAACGAATGGATACGAATTTGCGAAAAAAGCGTTGTTTGACTGAATAAACCGAAAAGCCACCACCAGAGCTAGTTCTTAACACTCCCCGTTTAGTAAATTCGTAGCCATTCGTTTATCCGTAACCGTATATCCTTTATTTTTACTCATTATGAAACTCCTGCGCATCATAGCATATCCATTTTCCATCCTGTACGGATTATTGCTGTTTGTACGCAATAAATTTTACGATTGGGGCATTTTCCGCTCCACCGGTTTTAAAATCCCTGTGATCTCTGTCGGAAATTTATCAGTAGGAGGTACCGGTAAAACACCTCACATTGAATATCTCTTACAGCTACTAAATGCTGAGTATCAGACAGCTACCTTAAGCAGAGGTTATGGTAGAAAAACGAAAGGCTTCCTGTTGTCAGACACTTCCTCCACAGCTTCCGAAATAGGCGATGAGCCGCTCCAGTTTAAAAATAAATATCCCCATATTCCTGTTGCTGTGGATGAAAAAAGGGTGAGAGGCGTAAAACACCTGCTTCAGCTTTTTCCTTCTCTACAGGCTGTTTTACTTGACGATGCTTTCCAGCACAGGGCTATCAAACCTGGCTTATCCATTGTGCTAACAGATTTCAGCAAACCTTATTTTGATGATCATGTATTGCCTTCGGGCACCTTGCGCGAGTTCCGCTCCGGCATCAAACGTGCTGACCTCATTATTGTAACCAAATGCCCGGAAATACTCCTGCCCATTGAACGCGCACGCCTTGAGAAATCAATAAAACCAAAAACTCACCAGCAGCTTTATTTCTCTTATATCAGCTATGGTGAATTTGTACCATTTCATAAACAAACCATTAGCCCTTTCAGCAAAGCGTACTATTTTGAAAGGCATTACTCCATTGTATTGCTTACCGGAATCGCAAACACGCAGCCGCTGGAATATTATTTGAAGGACAAAGCCAAAACAGTGGTGCCGGTAAAATTTCCCGATCACCATAGCTTTACTGTGGAAGATATAGAAAATGTTCGGAAAATATTTGATAATATTGCATCCGCAAACAAAATACTGTTGACAACGGAGAAGGATGCGATGCGTTTAAAAACTCCTGAATTATCAGAAGCTTTAAACCACATGCCACTTTTTTACATGCCAATTGAAATTAAGTTTCATGAGAAAGATGCCCGTAGTAAGGATTCGGGCGGAGAAGATTTTAATAAACAAATTTTAGACTATGTTAGAACAAATCAAAGAAACAGCAGCCTACATAAAGGGTAAAATAAGCATACAGCCGGAAATCGGAATTATATTGGGTACGGGCCTTGGCGGGCTCGTGAAAGAGATTGCGATTAAACACACCATTCCGTACGAAGAAATCCCCAACTTCCCTGTATCAACCGTAGAAGGGCATTCAGGAAAGCTGATATTCGGTGAACTGGGAGGCAAACAAGTGGTGGCCATGCAGGGGCGTTTCCATTATTACGAAGGCTACACTTTGCAGCAGGTAACATTCCCGGTGCGTGTGATGAAATTTTTAGGCATCCAGAAGCTCTTTGTTTCCAATGCTTCCGGAGGGGTTAACCCTAATTTTGAAATTGGTGATTTGATGATCATCAACGACCATATCAACTTATTTCCATCCAACCCTTTAATTGGTAAAAACATTGCTGAGCTGGGGCCCCGTTTCCCGGATATGAGTGATGCCTATAACAAAGAGTTGATTGATAAAGCAAAAGAAGTGGCTGCTGCGAATGGTATTAAAACACAGGAAGGCGTATATGCCGGCCTTACAGGGCCTACGTTTGAAACTCCGGCTGAATACAAATATGTGTTCAACATAGGCGCTGATGCAGTAGGGATGAGCACCGTTCCGGAAGTAATTGTAGCGCGTCACATGAGCATTCCCTGCTTCGCCATGTCTATCATTACCGATCTTGGTGTTCCCGGTAAAATTGTACAGGTAACGCATGAAGAGGTTCAGCACGTAGCAGCACAGGCCGAAAAGAAAATGACGCTTATCATGAAAGAGCTGATAAAGCTTATTTAACCTTATCTGATTTACTTTGCCATTCTTACTAAAAGAATGTACAGCAACAAAGACGGTTTTACCATTATTGACAAATCCATTGGCATGAACGGGCCCTCCATGAGCCTGGGCGCAGCGTCAATGGTTATTGGTGTAACCTGTATCTTTATTGGCATTGGTATTAGTGAAATCAAGGCTCTTCTTTGTGGTTTGGTACTTGTTGCCCTGGCAGCATTTTTAACCCTTTCCATTGATTGCATTGCTGTAAATCAATCTCGCAGTACCATCTGGTTTTATAAAGATTATTTTTTTACAAGGGTAGGCAAAAAATTCGCTTTAAACGAATTTGCATCTGTTTGCATTTACTACCAGGTTAGCGTTAATGGCGATGATGACTATTCAACTACCGGAACCTTCTCAAAAACTTACTCGGTGGCCCTGATTCCCAAAACGGGCTCGCCTCTTGTAGCAAAAGAATTAGGGAACCTTGCACAAACAAAAAAACTCCACCAGCTCATTGCTTTAAATACAGGCTTATACGCACAACATGAACCAATCAGGGAAAGAGGATAATTACCCTTCAACCGGTGCAACTCATACCACCCAGTGTTCTCCGTGTTAAAAATTTGAACACAGAGAGCACAGATTTAAAAAGTGTTTCACAGGGATATAAGTATTATCCTTCGCCTAATTCACCCTTTTAGACATAACACTCGTGAACTCTTTCTTTTCCCGTAAATTTTCCCTATCTTTATTGAACAACATAAAGTTCAATGAAAAGATATTATCTTCTGTTATTCGCCTTAATACTATTGGCATTTTCTGCCAATGCCCAATACAGTAATCAGAACGTATCACTTCTCAGTCACTGGTTCAACCCGGACGAAGTAGCGGAACCCCAGCTGGGTATTAAATACCAGGGTGTATGGGGCTGGGTAGATGTATATGATGGCAAAGAATACGCTATCATCGGTTCGAGCTCCGGAACTTACATCATTGACGTATCAACACCAACAGCTCCTGTAGTAAGGGATTACGTACCTGGCCGCAGAGACCAGTGTATCTGGCGCGAATACAAAACCTATGGCAATTACCTCTATGCTTCCAGCGATGATCAGTCGCCTAACAGCTTCCAGATCATGGATCTTTCTTACCTGCCGGATTCTGTGCATGTGGTGCACGATGATGTAACTATTTTCGAAAGGGCCCATACACTTTATATAGATGGTGATAAGCTGTATTGTGGCAGCGTTACCCTTCCGAACGGCAGTGGTTACCACTCTATGGCCGTTTACAGCCTGGCTAACCCGGAATACCCTACTCTCCTGAGAACCCTGCACCAGGATGATTCAACCATCAGCTTTGCACACGACATGTTTGTCCGTAACGACACTGTATATGCATCCTGCGGCTACCAGGGGCTGTTTATATACAAGTTCAATGCGGACACAACCTTTTCCTTGATCAACTCGCTTACCTCATACCCCGAGCAGGGCTATAATCACAGCAGTTTTCTTGCGCCTGACGGAAGAACGCTTATTTTCTGCGATGAAGTTCCGCGCGATAAACCTGTAAAATTGCTAGATGTAAGCGATTTGCAGAACATGTCGGTTACAAGTACATTTAAATCGAACGAAGGTGCAACACCTCACAATCCCTATATTTTTGGCAGCAACAAAGCTGTAATTGCTTATTACCAGGATGGCGTGCAGATTTATGACATTGGCAACCCTGCCGCCCCTGTCCGCACCGGCTATTTTGATACTGATACCCTGGACGGCCCAAACAATAATTACAACCCTTCCGGAACCGCTTACCACGGGTGCTGGGGGGCATACGTGGATTTACCCAGCGGAATACTCTTAGCAAGCGATATGCAGAACGGCCTGTTTGTGCTCAATGCAGATCTGGCGCTTGGAACAAACGATACTCAAAATGCTTCAACAGGAAAAGCAACGATATACCCCAACCCGGCTGCGGATAATGTTTCTGTAATGCTACAGCTGAAAAACAAAGATGAACTATCAATGGAAGTATTTGATATTACGGGCAGAAAAATCACCGGCAAAAAAGAAGTGGCGCTGCCCGGAAGCTCAGTAAAAATAATACAAACAGAACATTTATCGCCAGGAGTATATATAATAAAAATCACAGGCAAAGAAATCAACTACGCACAACAGCTGATAACACAATAAGTGCGTGGTTACCCTGAGCTTGTCGAGGGGCATGGGAGAGCTTGCCCACATGCTTCAACAAGCTCAGTATGACTATCCTTCAAACACCTAAATGAAAAAGTATTTTTTTTATATCCTTTCTATTACTGTTCTCTTAAGCACTTCCGCCTTCCTCATTACCAGTGCCGAAGAAGAAAAAGACTCAAAAAATCTCAGCCTGTTTTCATCCGTTTTTAAAATGCTGAAGGACCAGTTTGTAGATACACTTGACTCCGACTTTCTTATCCGCAGGGCGATTGACGGCATGGTGAAATCCGTAGATCCGCACACTGTTTTTTTTGATGAAAAAGAATCAGCTGAAAGAGGAAAAGTATGGCAGGGCATACAATACTCGGGCATAGGCGCACGCGTTACGAACAGGGATTCATCCGTAGTAATTACAAGTCCGCTGGAAGGCTATGGCGCACAACTCAACGATTTACGGGCGGGTGATGTGTATGTGAAAATCGACAGTATGTTCGTCAAAGGTCTGCCCATGGATTCTGTTATTGCCCGTTTGCGAGGCAATGCCGAAACAGCTGTAAATGTTACTGTCGACAGGCCCTATGTGGGAATAGTGAATAAAACAATAACCCGCAAGCAGATCGTTACACCGTCCATTGCATTTTATACCATGCTGGATACAGCTACTGGTGTTGGATATATACAGGTACAGCAATTCTTGTCCGGTTCCGATCACCAGTTTGAAAATGCTGTAAAAGAGCTGAAAAAAAATCCAAGACTAAAATCCATTATCCTTGACTTGCGCGACAATACAGGCGGACTGGTGGAAGAAGCAGTGAATTGTGTAAATGTGTTTGTTCCCAAAAACACTATTGTTATCCATTTGCATGGCAAAGCCACCGACTACAACAATGTGACCCATAATGAGCCTATAGACACCGTGATGCCATTGGTAATACTCACCAACAACAATACCATTTCGGCCGGAGAAATTTTTACGGGCGCCATGCAGGACCTGGACAGGGCCGTAATCATCGGTCAAAAGACATTCGGAAAAGGCCTGGTACAAGGCACCCGGTTTCCCGGATATGGCACAAGTCTATACGTTACAGCAGCCCGTTATTATACGCCTTCCGGTCGCTGCATTCAAAAGCGCGATTATTCCAAACGTTATATCAACGGACAGGAAACTATTTTTTCCGACACACTAAAAAAAGTGTTTTACAC
This sequence comes from Bacteroidia bacterium, assembly GCA_020051175.1. Classification (GTDB taxonomy): domain Bacteria; phylum Bacteroidota; class Bacteroidia; order 2-12-FULL-35-15; family 2-12-FULL-35-15; genus 2-12-FULL-35-15. Next base: position 51,736 of record JAGVJJ010000023.1, read on the forward strand.
GCGAAATGGCCGTAAAGTCTATGACATAGGAGGCATTGAACCCGACATAAAAACTGAACCTCAGCAAGGCAGCACTCCTGTTATTGATGCGCTTAACAAAGCCTATCTTATTTTTGACTACGCTACCTACTTCCGTAATACCAAAACAATCAAGGTGCCCGCCAATAAAATAGAGGTCACGGATATCGGATTTTATGACTTTATACGATTTGTAGAAAAAAAGAAATACAATTTTAAGATAGCTGAAGAAGATAAGCTAAAGGAGTTTGAGGAGCTAATGAAAAAAGACAATACAAGTCACATATTCAGCAAAAAGTACAAGGCGCTGTATGACCAGGTTATAAATTCGAAGAAAGATATACTGATTGAGAATAAAGAAGCGATAAAAAAAGCACTGCAAAGAGAAATAGTGCTACGGTATTATTACAACACCGGTATGATGGAAAATACCATTCTGAGTGATCCGGAGATTCTGAAAGCAAAAGAGGTTTTGAATAATCCGAAGATATATTCGGAGATTTTGAATAAAAAGTAATGCTTATTCGCTTTTCGAGCTGGTCGAGAAACCTGCGATATCCTTACATTAATTCACAAAACAAAAATGCCCTGTCTTTATCTAAGACAAGGCACTCAGTTGAATTGTATTTTATGCTTAAGCTTTCGCTACTGCTTTACCGGTTAAGATTTCAGCATCCACCAAAATTCTCCCGCAATGCTCACAAACGATGATTTTTTTGTGAGTACGGATATCCAGCTGACGTTGAGGCGGGATTTTATTGAAGCAACCACCGCAGGCATCACGCTCTACAGTAACCACACCCAATCCATTCATTACGTTTGCACGGATACGTTTGTAAGCATTCAATAAACGATCTTCAATAACCGCTTCAGAATTTTTAGATTTTTTTATTAAAGCCGTTTCTTCTTTTTCGGTTTCAGCAACAATCTCTTCCAGCTCTTTCTTCTTGATTTTTAGATCTTTCTGACGGCTTTCCAATTCCGCTTGCGACTCTTCTGCAATTGCTTTTTTAGCAAGGATATTTGCTTTGTATTCTTTGATACGCTTTTCAGCAAGCTGAATTTCCAGGTTCTGGAACTCAATCTCTTTTGTAATAGAATCGTACTCACGGTTGTTACGTACTTTCCCTTGCTGTGTTTCGTATTTTTTAATCAATGCCTGAGCATCTTTGATCACATTTTTTTTCTCAGAAATAGACTCCTCCAGGTTTTTCAGCTCTTCAGTATAATTGTTTATACGCGTTTCCAAACCGGCAACCATATCTTCCAAATCCCTTACCTCTAAAGGCAATTCGCCTCTTACTGTCCTGATTTTATCAATCTTTGAGTCAACCTGTTGCAGTTCAAACAATGCTCTCAGTTTTTCCTCTACTGAAATTTCCTCAGTTTTAGCTTTTGACATCTCTTATAAATATTTAATTGGATTCGTATTAATTTTTGATATAAGGAGTGCAAATGTACTAAATTTTTTCTTCAAAACCTCATAAAATAATTCCTTTGTGAAGTGTTCTGTCTCATAATGACCAATATCGGCAATCACTATGCGGTTTTCTGCATCAAAAATCTGGTGGTATTTGAAGTCAGCCGTTACAAATACATCGGCCTGGTTACGAATGGCATCCCCCAGCAAAAAGCTGCCCGAACCGCCACAAATAGCCACCTTTTTTACCTTTTTGTTCCTTAAAGCCGTATATCGGATGCAATCTGCTGACATTGAGGCCTTTAACCCCTTCAAAAACTCCATTTCCTGTAGTTCTTCCGGCAGTTCCCCAATCAGCCCTGCTCCTACCCTGTTGTAAGAATTGGACAAAGAAACCAAATCATAGGCCACTTCCTCATACGGATGCGCCTTCAACAATGCCCTTACAAGCTGTGATTCAACATGTTGCGGATAAATAGTTTCTATTCTAAGTTCGTTTTCCTGATGCTGTTTTCCCTTTTCTCCCACATAAGGGTCGCTACCCTCCCCGGCCCTGAAGGTTCCCGTTCCGGTGGCATTAAAACTACATTCGTCATAATTTCCAATGGTACCTGCTCCGGCAGCAAATAAGGCTGCCCTCACCCCTTCCGCCTTATCTTCCGGACAGAAAGTGATGAGCTTTTTCAACCCGCCCTTTTGTGGGACGAGGACACGACAATTTACCAACCCCAGCTTTTCAGCAATTTTGGCATTTACACCATTGTGGACATTGTCCAGGTTGGTATGCGAAGCGTAAATGGCAATATTGTTCCGGATGGCTTTTATAAGCACACGCTCCACATAATTTTTACCGTTGAGCTTTTTAATCCCTGAAAACACAATCGGGTGATGGGCAATTACCAGGTTGCAGCCAAGGGCTATTGCTTCATCAAGCACTTCTTCCGTACTGTCTAAACAAATAAGGGCTGAAGTGATATCCATATCATGATTGCCGCAAATCAGCCCTGCATTATCATAATTTTCCTGGTAAGCCAAAGGTGCATAGGATTCCAGGAAGTCGGTCAGTTCTCTTAATTTCATCTGTTTTGGGGTTGGGTTGACGAAAATAAACAATAAATTTCATGTATCTATTTTCCTGTCCAATCGTTATATAAAAGTCGGTTTTGAAGCAACACAAGTCCGCATTTAAGATAATGGAGTATCTCAATGTAATAATTCTGCACCGTATCCAGTTATTACATTAAGTTTGGTGATGCTCCAATCTGACATTCTAACCAGTGCCAATTTTTATACTGTTAATCAATAGTCCCCCCAATGATGTACAACCGTATAATTATTTTACTGTCTTCATTGCTCTTTTTTTGCCAGACCATGGCACAAAACAACTGCAATTGTAACCCTGTGGGTGCCTTCCCGGCAATTATAAACGGAATCACCCTTACAGGAACACCAACCGGAGATGTTTCCGCCTATTATTCTGCAGCTGTTTACTGCGATCTGGAGGCTGGTCCTGCGTTGCTTGGACGCAACAAAGCATTCAGTTATACCATCACCTTTTCCACCCCGGTTAACAATGTAGAATATGTTTTGAACTGGTCTGAATTTGGAGAAAGTTTCACGTTCGATGTTAATAAGGGCATCCTAACTGCGAAACAAATATGCGGTAATTGTCCCTACACTCAAACCAAAAACACATTTATACCGGAAAAGCAATCTTCCGGTTCTTATTATGGTGCCAGTGCAGGTATAATTAAGCTAAGCTCTACACAGCCTTATACATCTGTTACCATCAGCGGACCTGGCGGACAGAACGGCACGTTAATGGGCATTTGTATAAATAGCATTTCTACTGATGTAAAAAGCGCAGAAACTGCCATTAGCCTGGCCTGCAATGACAACAGCCCTTTAACAGAAAGTTTTATCAGCACTTTTTCCGAAATCAAAAACGATACAATCAGCGGAAAATGGACCGGCAGTAATACAAAAGGAACACAATCAGAACTCGAAATCGTACAAGAAGGCAGTAAAATAAAAGGGTTTGAAAACATACGCTTCAGCGATGGAAGTGAAGCTTTATATTCTATTTCAGGAAGTATTGATGGCGAAAAAGTGGAGTGGACAGAGGACGACCCTTTCCCATTTGAGGCCAACCTTGTCAACGACATTATTTTGTGTAAAACATACAATGTGTTTTCCCTGACCTCAAAAAACGGAAGACTGTACCTTACCGGAACTCACACTTCTATTGACAAAAGAGCTGAATGCCATGGGATAAGCGGTGATTACTGTTATGTAAAAAAAACTGCTCCTGTAAACATTACTACTGCTAATAACGCAGTGCCGATACAAGAAAGGAAAGTAGTACCCGTAGCCAATCTAAAACTGCCAGAAAAAAAATTTACAATTGTTATCTGGGACGATCACAAAGAAGATGGCGACATTGTTACTCTTTTTCTTAACGGGAAAGCGATACTGGAGAATTACACACTTGAAAATGCACCAAAAGAAATAACTCTTGTTTGTCCCGATGGTGAAAACGAACTGGTAATGCAGGCCGAAAGTATGGGCACATCACCGCCCAATACTGCTGCCATAAAAATACTATGTAAGGATAAAACAATAAAACGACTGGTCTTGAAATCAACCGACAAAACAAGCCAGAGCTTAATCATAAAATCAAATTAACCAAATATATATCGGCATCCGCTTTCAAAAAAACGTAAATCCACCTATCTTACGAGAGTTACAGTCCCACGGTATTTATGCGGATTTGACCAAATGTCTTTCAGCTTTATAACATACACATATACATCACGCTGTGCCATCTCTTCTCCACCATTGGCGCGGCCGTCCCATGGCAAATCCATGTCATCCGTATAATACAGCATATTGCCCCAGCGGTCATAAATCCACATTTCATATTCAATAATAAACACACCTTTTCCTATAAAGCCATCATTCACCCCATCTCCATTAGGTGTAAACGCATTGGGAACATAAAATGCAAAATCGGGCTCTACAATTACCAATTCTGTAGCAGTATCCCTGCAGCCATACATGCTGATTATAATCTGTGTTATGGTATAATGCCCTGTATCCGCATATTCATGTGCAGGAGGATTATAAACAGCAGCCGTTGCTCCATCACCAAAATCCCACGCACATGTAATTGCCCCAACAGAACTATCAGATACCGTTATTACCGGATCCAATATGGTGGTTATTAAAGGGCGCGCTATAAAATCTGCTTCGGGTTTAGGATAAACTGTGATGTATGCTGGTTTGTTCAACGTACTTACGCAGCCACTGTCCGAAACCACCGTTAATGCGACATCATAGCTTGCTGCATTTATTGCCTGGTCGGTACCGTAACAATGATGAAACTCTGATGCTGTGCTCATAGGACTGCCATCACCAACATCCCACAACCAGTTGCTTATAATACCGCTCTGAATCTGTGATATATCCTGGAAGAAAACACACAATGGCTCACAACCTGTTGTATCTAAGGCCGAGAATCCAACCTGCGGGTTAGGATGTACTTTCACCGGTTTTGTTAATGAGTCTTTACAACCAAAAGCAGAGGTTACCAATAGTTCAACATTGTAGCTTCCTGCAGCTGAGTATTGGTGGCCGGGTTCCTGAACAGTACTGTTACCTGTGTTATCACCAAAATCCCAGTTCCAGGAAACGATAGTATCAGTATTAGGAATGGTGGACATTTCATTAAATTGTGTTGTAAGGCCATCGCAAACGCTTGCTGCATAAAAGGCAGGTGATGGCAATGGATGCACTGTCACGAGTGAAGAGGCAGTATCAATACATCCATTATCTGTTGTAACAATAAGTGTAGCTACAAAGTCGCCAAAACCAATATATGTAAACACAGGGTTCTGCAGCACAGAAGTACCCTCCTGCCCGAAGTTCCATCCCCAACCGGTTACACTGCCTGCTACAACGGTAGAAAGATCAGTAAACTGAACCGGTGTATTAAAGCATACTTCCGTAGGAGTAAAATCGGCCACTGGTAATGGATTTACAATTACCGTCACACTATCGCTCTGCAGCTGACTGCACGAAATTGCACTGCCCTCCTGAACACTTACAAGCTTGTATTCAATCGTATCTGCTACAGAGGTTGGAACAGCGACTGTTGCCGTGCTGTTGCCTATAGTGCTGCTTACTGTCTGCAGAGCGCCACCATTAACCGTATAGGTAAATATATATGGGGTACTGCCGTTTGCCCCAGTAAAGCTAACCAAAGGAGAAGCGGTTTTCCTGCACACTTCAGTTGTTCCTGACACCGTAGCTGTTGGCAATGGGTTCACTGTAACTACTGCATTATCCGGTTGTGCCTGCGAGCATTGATTGGCACTGCTTTCCTGAACACTTATAAGGTTATAGCTATAGCTCCCTGCTGTACCTGTTGGAACA
>JAGVJJ010000099.1 GCA_020051175.1 Bacteroidia bacterium
CGGTAAAGAAATTATAAATGCCCACAGCGCACAGGCCGATATAGAAGCAACGTATGAAGTATTTCTTGCACAGCTGGAACGCTATCAGAATGTGGAGTTTGAAGATAAAAAAGGTGTAAAGTCGATCCCGGTAAAAAATGATATCAAAGCACTGCATGATTTTACCAACATCAATAAAACTGCAGATCTTGCTGGTCGTATTGTTTTTAACGAAGATGGGGTGGAAGTGTTCAATTTCGGGAAACATCTCGGGAAATCAGTAGAACAGGTGCTGAAAGACGAACCATCCTATTATGCGTGGATGATGAATGGTGATTTTCCATTGTATACAAAACGAGTACTTACGGATATTAAATTGAGAATGGCGTTTAACCGGTAGAGAAGAGTTAATAGTTATCAGGTTATTAAGTTATTGGTTACTATTAGCCGAATAACTCAATAACCTGATAACTTAGTTTTTCATAAATTTGCTAAAAATGATTTTGAAAAGACTCCTAAAAATAACCTGCTTTTTATTGTTTGTTGTGAGCAATAGAGTTGCTGTTGCACAGGAAGAAACCGGAGAAGAAAATATTGCAAATCAAGAAACCTATGTTCCCAAAAAAGGCTTCAGAGCAGGTTTGTACATTGGTTCTTATTTTGCCAACCAGTATACTGCCAATATGTATGATGGATATGGCTTTGATATTGATGGCAATCGCAACAACTGGGATAACAGCCTCATGAACCAGAAGATAAACATGGAGTACGGGGGGAAAGGTTATGCAGGGCAAACGGATCAGATTGCACAGGTGTTGAATGTTGATCCCCAGTCATGGACGTTTGGACCAACCGATATGCCTACGAATATGCGTTACAGTCCGGCAATCATGCTTGGGCTGAACTGTATTTATTCAGTTGATGTTAAAAATGCGATTATCTTAAATCTTAATCTGACAAACCTGACTGCCAATGGCAATTTTACCATAATAACGCCATTGCAGGCTAACAGTACACAGATCAATGACCGGATAAAAACCTTTTCCATTCGTGGTAAAGAGCAGCGTATGATGCTGCAATTCGGTTACCAGCACTTGTTTGGTGAAAGCGAAAAAATCAACTGGTTCGTAGAAGGAGGTTTACATGGTACTCTTGCAAAATTTTCCTCAAATGAAGTACTGATAAACACCTTGAGGATTGACCTTACCAGCTATTATAACAATGCGTTTTATTCTTCGGCTCTAATCTATAGAAAGCCTATTGGCTTTGGTTTGGGAGTGTTTGCGGGCGCAGGGGTAAATATTAATATGAATCCCAAATTTACAATACAGCTCTTATACAATCCTACTTATGAGCGCATTAACATTGGAGTCAACCCGCGTTTAAAGTTTCAGCATTCTGTTGGATTGAGGGCTTATTATAATTTTTAAAAATTTAAGCTCAAATAACAAACAGCCCCAACACAAATTCATTAGTGTTGGGGCTGCTGTAGTTTATCAGGGCCAAGAGATTACTTCTCCAAAATCGATTTAATATCCGGCTTAAAATAAAGGTTGCTCTTCATTATTTTGCCGTCTTCGCGGAAAATAGGCTGGCCATTCTCGTCCAGTTTGCTCATATTGCTGCGTTGTATTTCATCAAATACTTCTTCAATTTTATGTTGCAACCCATGACGCAATATTGTACCGAAAATGATATACAACTGGTCGCCTAAAGCATCTGCAATTTCAACAATATCACCATTTTTACAGGCTTCGAGGTATTCTTCGTTCTCCTCTTTAATCAGGTTATAGCGCAACGTATATTCGCTCTCATCTACTACCGCTGTGGGAGTATAACGGTTGCCAATTTTAAACACATCATGGAATTTTTCCACATGTTTGATTTTATGAATCAATGTGCCTTTATTCTCTGTTGTTTCCATTTAATATAGATTTATTGAACCCTCTCCTGTCCGAAGGACTCCTTTTGGAGAGTAGAGGGGCAGGGGGAGAGGTTTATTTCTTTTTATTCTTTTCAGCTTCTTTCTTTGCCTTGTACTGTGCATTTAAGCCTTCTACAATATCATTGGTAATGTCAAGGCTATCGTTGGCAACGATAAGAAACCCACCTGGATTATCGGTATACATCATTACATAATGGTATTGGCTTGTTTTATTGTATTCTTTGATATAGTTTACGACATTTTTGTGAACTTGCTCCCTGCTATTTTGCATTTCGCCCATCATGTCCTGCAATTTCATTTCCATTCTATCCAGCTCTTCCTTGCGCTTGATCAGGTCTTCCTGTGCAGCGTTCACCTGGTTTTCCGACAACTGACCTTCGCTTGCCTTTTGCTGCAGTTCGGTATAATCCTGCTGAAACTTTTGTGCTTTGGTCTCATAATCATTCTGCAGGCGTTGCTGTTTGGCTTGTGCTGCAGAAGTAAGATCAGTTACCATTTGATATTTTTCATTGAGTACATCGCTGTTGATATAAACCATTTTTGATTCCTTTATTTCCTTCGGGCTAATAATAACCGGTTTGGCTACAGCCAGCGAATCGGTTGTTCCGGCATTGCAGGATGCAGCACAGCTCGTAAAATGAAGGTAATACAATACTGCTACGGCAATAACCAATACAACGTTAATAATCAGGGGGGCTTTTTTCATAATACTTTTATACTTTGTTATTTTAATTGAAGAACAAATATAAAAATAAAAAAGTACCCCTTGTTGAGGTACTTTTTATTAATTATCCGAATAAATGTTAATTCGTGCAATTAGTGTTTTGCAAGGTAATCAGCAACACCTGAATGTGTAGCTTTCATTGCTGTTTTTCCTTTTGCCCAGTTTGCAGGACAAACTTCACCGTTTTCTTCGTTGAACTGCAAAGCATCTACCATACGTAAAGCCTCATCAACGCTGCGGCCCAATGGAAGATCGTTGATCAACAGGTGACGGATAACTCCGTTTTTGTCGATTAGGAACAATCCGCGGAAAGCAATCATTGGCCCGTTTGCAACAAGTTGATTGTTCTCATCCAGCTCGTATTCGCCAGACAATACATCAAAATTCATTGAAATGGTTTTTGTTGTATCAGCAACAATCGGGTAAGTAACTCCCTGGATCCCTCCTTTGTCTTTTGGTGTTTGCAACCATCCCCAGTGCGATTGTTCTGTGTCTGTGGAACAAGCAACAACTGCAACATTGCGCTTTTCGAATTCAGCTAATTTTTCCTGGAAAGCATGTAATTCTGTAGGACAAACAAATGTAAAATCTTTTGGATAAAAGAAAAGTACTACATGTTTTTTACCGATATACTGATCCAATGAAAAGTCAGATACGATTTCTCCTCCGTAAACTACAGCCTGAGCTTTGAACGATGGTGCTTTTTTTCCAATTAGTGGCATGATTTATTTTTTTATGGTTTATAATTTCAATTTTCGCGGTGCAAAGTTACAAAAAAAGCACTTTCAAAGCAATACCCCGTATCGGGTAACAGGAATGCAAACTTTACGTACCTTTGTGCTTCAAATTTTGTTAAACTAAAAACACGATACTTATGAAAACCGAAGTAGGACAAAAAGCTCCCGCATTTACATTGCACGATTCAGATAAAAAAAAGGTAAACCTGGAAGATTATAAAGGTAAAAATGTTGTGTTGTTGTTTTTTCCTGCAGCATTTACCGGGGTATGTACCAAGGAACTTTGTCAGACACGTGATGAACTGTCCTTCTACAATAACCTGAATGCCGAAGTGCTTGGTATTTCAGTAGATTTGCCATTTACACTTGCTAAATTCAAAGAGCTGAACAATTACAATTTTACGTTGCTGACAGATTTTAATAAAGAGGTTTCAACAAGCTACGATGTACTTTGCAGCGAATGGATCCTGGGCTTAAAAGGTGTGAGCAAACGTTCTGTATTTGTTCTTGACAAAGAGGGTGTTATCCGTCATAAAGAAGTGCTTGAAAATGCTGGTGATTATCCTAATTTTGATGAGGTAAAAAAAGTATTGTCAACCCTGAACTAAAAACGTTATATTTTAATAAAAAAGGCCGCAAAATTTAATTTTACGGCCTTTTTTATGTGTTAATATGTAATTACATGGTGAATAGCGCAAATCCTGCGCCCATCAGTATAACTATAAATTTAATAAGGTTAAAGCGGTGGTTTTCTGTGCTTTCAAAGAGTATGGTAGTGGAAATATGAAGGAAAATACCAATAACAACCCCCATAATCCTGTCGAAATACACGGCAAACCCTTCAATCATATTTTGCCCGATAGCGTAACTGGTAAAGGTACCTAATGGCGTAACCAGTGCAAACAGAATCAGCCAGAAGATAGCATTTCGTTTGCTGATGTGCGATTGCAACAACATGGTCATCAAAGCCATGGCAATAGGAATATTGTGCATTACAATACCTGTAAGCAATGAATCATGCGAGTGTGTGCCGATATTGGCCAATGGCATGCCTTCCAGGAAAGAGTGTACAGAAAGTCCTATCATCATAGCATACGGAAATGCATGTTCCTTATGATGATGTTTGTGCACATGAATATGCCCATGCTCAATACCTTCCGATAGAAATTCAAGTAAAATCTGTGCAAAAAAACCAATTAGGATATATACCCCAATGTGAGGAGTGCCGGCCGAATACACTTCAGGAATCAAATGCAGGGCACATATAGCAAACAAAAAAGCACCACTGAAGGATAAAATCAGCTTTAAATTTTTACTGCTGATGTTTACGAATAAAACGCTTAATCCGCTGATAATCACGGATAAAAAAAGCAAAATGTACATCATAGGCCAATTACGGGTACAGATAAACGAATGGTTACGAATTTACGGAAAAAGGCTGTTGACTGCTTATATTAATATATAAAATAAAGGTTAATTCCCAACACAGTTTTGTAAATCCGTAACCATTGGTTTATTAGTATCCTTCTTTTTTAGCAATAATTATCAATCTCCAGGATCTTTCAGGTTCAAATTTTTCCAGGTTGTAATTACCCCGCAAATCTACTATTTTAAAGCCGCTTGCGCTCAAATATTTTTCAAAATCCTTGAGCGTAAGTGCTTTAACACGTTCCTGGAAATGGTATTCTTTTCCTTTGTCAAAAAAGTGAATCCGCTTTACAATGAACTGATTTTCAATGCTTTTTGTGATTTCAAACTCAATGTCATCAATAATTTTTACCTCATGAACTACCAGGTTGGCAATTATTTTCTGAACATTCATGAAATCCAGGATAAACGTCCCGCCCGGTTTTAATGCCTTGCTAACGGCTTCTATTGTATCATAATCATCACCTTCATCCTCGAAATAGCCAAAACTGGTAAATAAGTTCAGGATGAAATCAAACTGCGATTGCAGCCCAATTTTACGCATGTCTTTGACAAAAAAACGTAAAGTATTGCGATTGGTGGATGTAATGAGGCTTGACGCACAGGCAATATTTTCCGGGGACAAGTCAATACCTGTTACATCAAAGCCTTTTTTGTTCAGGTAAACCGAGTGTCGGCCTTTTCCACAAGCCAAATCAAGAAAAGAGGCATCTTGAGCAGGAGCAAGATATGTTACCAGGTTATCTATCATCAGTTCGGCCTCTTTGTGGTTCCGGTGCTTATATAAGATATGGTAATACGGGGAATCAAACCAGTTTTCAAACCAATCACAGCTTTTATTTGTCTCCATCTACTCAATAATTTCCGCAAAAGTAGAAATTATTATGCCTGTTTTACCTAAATTTGACATTTATAGAATCAAATAGGAGAATGAAGAAAATTACCTCTGGGTTAACTACCGGTTGGCAGGCAGAAATGAATGCTGCTGCTTTCAAATACCATTCACTTATTGTAAAGGTGGGCCTTGTCCTGAATCTGCTCTTTGCCGCTGGCGACTATTTTAACAGTCCTGCTCATTTTATTGATTTCCTGGTGTTTCGTATTGTTAATTCGCTGATAATGCTGATCATCTATTTATACCGGGACAAATTGGCTGAGCGTCCTGCACTTATTGTACTTATTCCCGTATTGGGTATTTCCATTCAGAATGCTTATATGTACAGTGTTTTAACCGGTGCAGAATTTCAAAAACACTCCTTTGCGTACATTATGTTGTTTATTGCAGCAGGTATGTTTATTCTTTGGAAAATTACTTATTCTTTGATTGTAGTATTTGTTTCGCTTCTTGCCAACATAATTCTATTCTGGCTTAACAGCTCTATGGCATTTGATGAAATCATGGTGAATGGTGGTTTGGTGACACTTTCGGTGGCTTTTCTCAGTATCCTGCTTATATACCAGCGTACCAGTCTGAACAAAAAAGAGATTATCGCACGGTTGGCTTTGGCCGAATCCAACCAGCAGCTGGCGGTTAAGAATGAAATTATTGAAGAAAAAAATAAGGATATACGCGATAGTATTAACTATGCGCTCAATATCCAGAGGGCTGTATTGCCTCCAATCACCAAAGTAGATGCAGCCTTGAAAGACTACTTTATTCTGTATATGCCAAAAGATATTGTTAGCGGAGATTTTTACTTTTTTGATTCCAAGCTTACTACACCACGTAATAATCAGCCTGCACAAGAGGTCGTAGCTGTAGCTGCAGTAGATTGTACGGGCCATGGTGTTCCTGGAGCGCTCATGAGTGTTATCGGAAGCACATTGTTAAATCAAACTGTAAACAGGGCTACTGCCAACAATGCCGGTGATGCTTTGAACGCTTTTAATAAAAAAGTATCGGAAGCCTTGAATACCATTAAAGATGGAATGGATATGGCTTTGTGTATTATTAATTTTGAAAAGCTCGAAATGCAGTATGCTGGGGCTAATAACCCCATTTTTATGGTGAGGGAAGGCGAAGGCCTGTCTGAAATAAAAGCTACTAAACAGGCAATAGGAGCCGATACCAGTGAAGAAAAAGTGTTTGCAAACAATGTAATTCAATTGCGGAAAGGCGATTGCATTTATCTGTTAACCGATGGTTATGCTGATCAGTTTGGCGGTCCCGGTGGAAAAAAATTCAAATATGGGCGTTTTAAGGACTTTTTGCTTAAAATCTACAACGAACCCATGCCAAAACAAAAAGAGCTGCTTTGGAAAGAATTCATGGATTGGAAAGGTGAGCTGGAGCAGGTGGACGATGTTTTGGTAATAGGGATAAGAGTGTGAATTGAACTCCGGAGATGTTGGGCAAATTGCTTAAGAAAAAGCAAATAGATTGCAACCTTTAAAACCTTCAACACGTCTTAATTGTAAAGGTTTACGCTTTCAGAAAATTAAATGGCAATACGCAGTTTAGATGAATTGTTTTTCACGATTTATTGGCTTATTCTTAAAAACAGCTTTAGCGCTTCTAATTACGGTTGCGCTCAATACTGCTGCGTTTGCCCAATCTGGCAATTGCCATCCCGCAACCCCCTTTTTTAGCGTTGATTTATCGGCAGATCCAAACGGTGTATGGACTTCGCCTTCTGTGCCAAGGTCAAACCTGTGTTGTGGCAATACGTCTCCCGACCGTTGCATTGAGTTTAGCATTACCCTGTCACCTCAGGCCGTTGCCATCAACTTTCAGATTGCATCCGGTGCTGTTCCTCCAGGAGCAATGTTTTACCAGATTAACTGTGGAACACCGGTTCAGGTTGGTTCTCCGATATGTCTTAATGGACCAGGACCCTACACGCTTACATTCTGTAAACCTGGTAATAATCCGAATTCTTATGCCATTACTTCTATTGCCGCCCCAGAGGGTTCGCCCGACAAAACGGTGGGTGATGGCTGCCAGACATCCATGTCTGTTTCCGGGTTGGTTACATCTACCATCAATTGGACCTCCATTTTTCCGGGGGCAACAGGGTCATATAATTCCTATCTGAATTGCACAAGCGCCTGTACACTTGCAACAGTAACTCCTGCAAATGGACATCCTCCTTATGTGGATTATCAGGTGTGCGGCACACCAGCTGCAGGTATTTGCGCTTATCCGGGCCAGTTCTGCGACACAATTCGTGTTTATATGTCTGATCCTATTTTAAATACAATTACCCCTAACCCTGCCAGCTTTTGTGTAAACAATCCAACAATTACCCTAACCGGGAATGTAAACGGGGGTGTTGCCCCATATACTTATGCCTGGACCAATGCAGCCAATGGAGGCGGCACAGTGGTTGGAAATGCGATAAGTTATACCGCTACAGCCACGGGTACTTATTCCTTTATTGTTTATGACCAGAACTATCCGGCCTGTCCGGCATCGATTGTAAGTATTCCTGTTACTTCAACTCCATTGCCCCTTGTAAATGCCGGGGCGGATATAATATCATGCGGCACATCGGTTAATCTGAGCGGAACTGTTACCGGTGCAACTGGCGGAACCTGGTCGGGGGGGCAGGTGGCTTTATGCCGGGAAATACGGCCTTAACAACCAGTTATACGCCTACAATTACAGAGTTGAACAGCGGAACGGTTGTTCTCACACTTACATCAACCGGTAACGGAGCCTGTAATGCTGTGTCCGACCAGGTTACGGTGTTTGTTTCTCCACCATTAAGTGCATCCATCAATGGGCCTTCCGTTATATGCAGTGGCCAATCTGTAACGCTTACAGCAAATGCTACAGGAGGAACTGGCCCCTTTACCTATTTGTGGAATACCGGGGCTACTACACAAACAATAAGTGCCTTAACTCCAGGATCTTATAGCGTTACGGTAAAGGGGGCTGGTCCGGGCTTTTGTACAGCCACTCAATCCAAAACACTTACTGCCAACCCTTCCATTTCAGTTTCTACAACTCCCAACAATGCTGTTGCCTGTGCAGATTCTATAACCATTTCTGCAAGTGCAACCGGTGGAGCAGGTTCCTTTACATATTTATGGAGCAATGGTGCCACAACCAATGCTACGAGTGTAAATACAGGTACTTATACAGTTACTGTTACTGATGCCGCAGGCTGTTCAGCAAATGAGACGGTGAGTGTTACTGCCAGCAATTCGCTGGCTGCAACTGTAAACCAGCCTGCAATCGTCTGCAATGGTGGTTCGGCTACACTTACGGTAAATGCAACCGGAGGGCTCGGTGGTTTCACTTACCTGTGGACAAACAATGCTACAACCACAAGCATTACAGAAGGTGCAGGCAACTACTGTGTTACCGTAACTGATGGTGGAGGATGTGTTACTTCCGCTTGCGCTACCATTACTCAAAATCCGCCAATTGTTATCAACATTCCAACACCGGCTACTGTCTGCAACGGTGCATCTGCAACGGCAACGGCAACTGTGAGTGGTGGACAGGCACCGTATTCGTTTTCATGGAACTCCGGGCAGACTACCCAATCCATTACTGCCACCGCGGGTACTTATACACTTACAGTAACAGATGCTTTAAATTGTACAAACACGGCTACTGTAACTATATCTCAGGCTACGGCTCTTGTAATTACACCCGGTTCGGTAGCTGTGGGATGTTTTGGGGGCAGCAATGGCTCCGCAACTGCTACAGTCAGTGGGGGTACACCTTCTTATTCCTATGCATGGTCACCTTTTGGCGGGACTGCGGCCACAGCTTCATCACTTACAGCTGGTACTTATTCAGTAACAGTGACAGATGCAATGAGTTGCTCGACCAGTGCTTCTATAATAGTTTCCCAACCTGCGGTGCTAAGCGCTTCCGCAGAAGTGCAGAACAATGTGAGCTGTTATGGTGGGAGCAATGGAGCTGCCACCGTAACTCCTGTGGGTGGAACGGGACCTTTTACATACTCCTGGAGCCCGGGAGGAGCGGGTGGACAAACTGTAAATACTCTTTTTGCGGGGACCTACACAATAACAGTAACGGACAATAAAGGCTGTATTACTACTACCCAGGCTACAATTACACAGCCTTCTGCTGCTTTGGCGGCAGCTGTTGATACGATTGTCAATGTATCGTGTAAAAACGGTAGTAACGGGCAGGTTACTATAACTGCTTCAGGTGGCACCCCTGCATATACGTATTTATGGGCTCCCGGAGGTGCAACTACGGCAGGACTTACAGGATTAACAGCCGGCAATTATACCGTAACTGTTACCGATTCAAAAGGTTGCAATTCACCGCTTCCGGTTTCAATTACAGAGCCTCCTGTTCTTACGGTTAACATTACCGGAACCACACAAATAACCTGCAATGGATATAACGATGGTACAGCTACTGCGACAGCTGGAGGCGGTGTAGCGCCCTATACTTATGCATGGTCAACCTCACCTTCACAAACCGCCCCCGTAGCCACTAACCTGCCACCCGGAAGTTATACCGTATTAATTACAGATGCAAACAATTGCACCGTAACCTCATCGGCAGCAACAATAACTCAACCGGCTGCATTAGTTGTGACCGCTTCACCCACTGCGCTGATATCCTGTGATAACTCTATCGCAATTAATTCGCTGGCTGCGGGTGGAACTGCGGGTTACAACTATTTATGGAGCACGGGTGAAACTACTACTTCCATCACTGTAAATACAGGCTCTTATATTATTGTTGCAACAGATGCCAAGGGATGCTCCGCCTCCGATACCGTGAGCGTGCTGGCTACAAACAGCACGCTAGCTGTTTCAATAGCTCAGCCGCCTAATATCTGTAACGGTACCACAATTAGCATTACACCTGTAATTACGGGTGGCTTAGGTGGAAATACGTATCTCTGGAGTACTGGTGCAACCACGTCTTCTATTGTTGTTGGTGCGGGAAGTTATTGTGTTACTGTTACTGATGCTGGTGGTTGTATTGCAACCGGCTGCGTTACTGTTGTAGAAAATCCAGTTATAAGCATGACTGTTCCGCCCCCTCCACCTGTTTGTCCTGGCGATTCAGCAACAGTAACGGTTACGGCTACAGGTGGCCAGGCACCATATTCATATCAGTGGAATACTGGAGAAACAACCCAGTCGGTTACCAAACCGGCCGGAACATATACAATAATTTTAACTGATGTTACAGGTGTAGGCTGTGCCGGTTCTGTGAGTGTTACCATAACAGAAGAAACACCTGTTACCACAACCGTAAGCCACACCGATGTAAGTTGCCATGGTGCTGCTAATGGAAGTGTTGTTGTGTATGCTTCAGGTGGCTCGTCCGGATATACTTATTCCTGGGCGCCTTCAGGGGCAACAAGTGCTTCTGTGCTTCATCTCGGTCCGGCAACTTATACAGTTACCGTTACTGATTCGCTTGGCTGTTCAGTGACAGACAGTGTTACCGTGGTTCAGCCATTATCCCCGATTGCCCTGTCGGTTATAGGAACGAACAACCTGTGTTTCGGGGATTCTATGGGTACTGCTGTTGGCAATGCCACTGGCGGGTCAGCGCCTTATTATTTTTTATGGACGGTAACTGGCGATACAATAAATGCAATTAGCAATCTTGCTGCAGGTGAGTACATTGCAACAGTTTCAGATACTTCGGGTTGTTATACCTCAGATACAATTGTAATTACCGAACCGTCAGAACTTGTGTTAACTGCTACAGCACAGCAATTCAGTTGCTTTGGCCAAATGGGAAGTGTAACGCTTGTTCCATCCGGAGGTACCCCAAATTATACGTTTACAGGAAGCGACACCGTGAATTTAACTAGCGGTAATTATACATACATTGTTACGGATAATAACGGTTGCATGGATACTGCCACCGCTGTTATTGATGCAGGTCCTCCACCATTTATTCTGACAGCTGCTGCGTCCCAGATTCAATGCTTTGGCGGTAAAGGCAGTGTTGCTCTTTCCTGGACAGGTGGTACAGGGAACATTGTGATTGGCGGTGATGATACCACTGATCTGGTTGCGGGAACGTATAACTATACAGCAACGGATTCAGCGGGCTGCACGGCTACAGCACAGGCTGTGATTGTTCCGACTCCTTCAGCAGTTATGCTTTCCGCTATAGCTTCCCAAATTGAATGCTTCGGGCAAACTGGAAGTGTTCAGCTGCTGGCATCCGGAGGGGTAGGGGCTTTTACTTTGTCAGGGGATGATACGGTGAACCTAAACGCTGGTACGTATACTTACATAGCTACTGATACCAATGGTTGTGCCGATACCACAACAGCTGTAATCAATGCTGGTCCGCCACCATTCACGCTTACAGCAACTGCTACAACCATTAACTGTTATGGTGATTCTGCAAGTGTAAACCTGGTTGCATCTGGTGGAGCCGGAACACTTACGTACTCAGGAGACGACACAACAAACCTTGCTGCAGGAACTTATAACTATACGGTAACCGATACCAATGGCTGTATTGCCACGGCACAGGTTACTGTTGCCCCCGGACCGCCTTTGTTTACTCTTAGTGCCACAACTACTCAGATAGCTTGTTTTGGTGGAACTGCCAGTGTGGCCTTAAATGTTACAGGAGGGTTAGGGACAATTGTTATTACGGGTGATGATACTACCAATTTATATGCAGGCACCTATAATTATACTGCAACAGACTCCACTGGCTGCACAGCCACTGTGCAGCCAGTAATTGCAGCTGCACCAGATAGTCTGATAGCTAACATTACAGCAACGCAAATCAGTTGTTTTGGATTGAATGATGGGGCAGCAACTGCTGTAATTGTTGGTGGCACAAGCCCTTACCAGTTCCTGTGGCAAACCGGTGCCACTACTGCTTCGGTTACGGGTTTGGTTCAGGGTACGTATAGTGTTGGAGTAACGGACGACAGAGGATGCACGGCTTCCGATTCTGTTGTTATTTCAGAGCCTTTAGAAATAGTGCTGAGTGGTACAACTGTAGCTTCTACGTGTGGTTTAAACAACGGAAGCGCTACCGTAAGCGCTTCGGGAGGAACAGGTACACTCACTTATTCATGGGCGCCCTACGGAGGAACAGCTGCGGATGCAGACAGTTTGTTTGCGGATGATTATACGGTCACCGTAACAGATTCCAGCGGTTGCCAGCAGCAAACGGTACTTACGGTTAGCTCTTCATCTTTCCTGATTGCCAATTTTGGTGTTTCTGCCGGTTGTCAAAACAGCCTTACATCGTTTTCTGATAGTTCAGTAGCTTCACCAGGGAGTACAATTACATCCTGGGCATGGGATTTTGGTGATTCCAGCCCTCCTGATTCATTGGTTAATCCATCTCATGCATTTATTAACTCTGGCAGCCAGAATGTAACCCTTACCATTACGTCATCTGCAGGCTGCAACGCTTCCGTTACCCTGCCCGTTAACGTGCATGCCTTGCCAGCTGCTGATTTTACAAGCACAAAAGTATGTGCAGGAATGCCTACAGTTTTTAATGATGCATCAACCGTTGCTGGAGATACCATTAGCAACTGGGATTGGGATTTTGGTGAAACAAATGCTTCTTCCACGCTTGAAAATCCGCTTTATACGTACAGTGCGCCAGGCGATTATACAACTACTCTTATTGTTACATCAGGCAATGGATGCAAAGACACAACCAATGCCCTTGTTACGGTTTATGCTAATCCGGTAGTTCAGTTTTCTGTAGATGATAGCAGTGGCTGCGTAGTGCATTGTCCGTGGTTTACTGATTTAACTTCCCTGCCCGGGACATCCATTACCAGCTGGCAATGGAACTATGGCGATGGTTCGCCCTTCGGGAGTAATATGACCGGGGAACATTGTTATACCGGTTCAGGTTCCTATACCATTTCTCTTACTGTTACAACAGCGCAGGGCTGTACATCCACAGGTACGCAAAACAATATGATAACGGTGTACCAGTTACCAACAGCAGATTTCGGTTTCAGTCCCTCATCACCTGTACCATTGATTGCAGCTGATATTGATTTTACAAACCAGTCTATCGGTTCCAGCTCATGGCTTTGGGATTTTGGTGATCAAAATGATACCACTGGCAGCAATGAACAACATCCGTCTCACATTTATTCTGATACCGGCACATACTGCATCACACTTATTGCTATGAGTAATGAACAGTGTGCAGATACTATAGAGTATTGCCTGATAGTAGAGCCTGAATTTACTTTCTTTATTCCAAATGCATTTACCCCATTTGATAGTCAGGGTACAAACGATGGGTTCTCAGGGTATGGGACCAATATCAAAGAATATGATATGTGGATATTCGACCGCTGGGGCAATATGATTTTTCATACTTCCGACCTGGAAGTGCGCTGGGATGGTAAGGCCAATAAAGGAAAAGAAATGGCACAGCGCGATGTATATGTTTATCTTGTTAAGCTTGTAGATTTCAGGGGCGGGGAACACCAGTACCGGGGAACGGTAACCTTGGTGAGATAGAAGTTTTTCAGGGGCAATTTTATTTTGTCGGGTTCATTTTTTAACCAGAAAATGCTTTCAATATATTTACAGGCATTCAAACTGTTTTTTTATCTTTGTTTCCCTTAAAAACTTCAATTGATTATGAAAAAAGTAGTATCGGGCGCATGTATCGCATTTTCATTGTTCCTCGCCAGCCAGGCCTTAGCGCAGGGTGGAGCAAAAATTGACCCTTACGAAGCTGAACAGAAGCTGATACAAGGGAATTTTGAAGGTGCCCTTGACGACTATCTTGGTTTACGTGAGGAAGATCCTAAAAACGACAGCTACAATTACAATATTGCCATTTGTTACCTGAATACCAATATCAATAAAGCAAAGGCAATACCTTACCTTGAAACCATTACACGTAAGCCTAAATACGATCCCAATGCATTGTACCTGCTGGCACGTGCTTATCACTATGCGTACCGCTTTGACGATGCCATTAAAATGTATACCGCTTTTAAGCAGACCGGTCGTGGTAATGTTGATAACCTGAAAGATGCTGACCGCCAGATACAGTTTTGCATCAATGCCAAAGAGCTTATAAAGTTCCCGGTAAATGTTACGTTTGAGAACCTCGGTCCGAACGTAAATTCTCCTTACGCTGATTATTATCCGTTTGTACCGAATGATGAGGCATTTATCATCTACAATTCACGCAGGCAGGAAGCTGGGGATGAAAAGGCCGGGGAGGACGGTACTTATGCACCGGCAGTTTATATTTCCAAAGAGAACAGCGGTAACTTTTCCAAAGCCAAAAGATTTGAAACACCAATTGTAAAAAAAGACGGGCAGCAGGAAGTAATTGGTTTATCAGGGTCGGGTGATGTAATGCTTTTGTATTATACAAACAATAAAGGTGTTGGTGATATTTATATTACCAGTGGTGAAAAAGGTAAAAATTACAAAACGCCTGAAAAGCTGAGTGATAATATCAACTCATCCGCAGAGGAAATTGCGGCCTGTATTAATAACGATGGCTCGGTACTTTATTTTGCCAGCGATAGAAGCGGTGGACTTGGTGGTACAGATATTTATGTGAGCATTAAATTGCCAAATGGTACCTGGGGGCCGGCACAAAATCTTGGTCCTGAGATAAATACACCGTTTAACGAAGATTTTCCCAATATTAGCCCGGATGGCAAAACCCTGTTTTTTAGCTCCAACGGACATACAACCATGGGCGGTTACGATATATTTAAAGCGGAAAAAGAGCCGGGGACACAAAAGTTCTCCAATCCTAAAAACCTCGGCTATCCTGTAAACACGCCTGAGGATGATTATAATTTCAGGATGGCTGCCAACGGTCGCTTTGGGTATATGTCGGCTTTGAGGGAAGGCGGCTTAGGTGACCTGGACATTTACCGTGTTACTTTCAATGATGTTGAACCGGAGTATTCTGTTATTCTGGGGGATATTGTGTCTGCAGATTCTACTCAAAGGTTGAACTTTACGGACGTTTTTATTACTGTAAACAACGATAAAACCAATGAGCTGGTTGGAACGTATTTGCCTAACCCATTGTCGGGCCGTTTTATTATGATTTTAGTGCCAGGTAGCACTTATGATGTAACTATTGAAGCTACAGGATTTACCACCATTAACGAAAAAATAAACATTCTGGATAAGAGTTCTTATCGGTTTGAGATTAAAAAAGACATAAAACTAAAGCCTGAAGGCTATAAGAATAAGTAAAAATTGAGTTTTTTTAAACTTTTTTTTGGAGAATTGCGTATAAATACCGTTATTTGCAGTCCGAAAAAAAATTAGAACATATTTTAAACAGAAAATACGATGTCAAGAGTTTGCGAAATCACAGGGAAAAAGGCAATTGTGGGTAATAAAGTATCTCACTCTAATACCAAAACGAAAAGAAAATTTAACGTAAACCTGAAAGTTAAAAAGTTCTTTTTACCAGAGGAAGATAAATGGATTACTTTGCGTTTGTCAACTTCAGCATTGCGTACCATCAATAAAAATGGTATTACTGCTGTAATTAAAGAAGCAAGAGAGCAAGGTATCTTGAAAAAATAAGTTCTGTTTAAGGTTTTAATTTTTGAAAAACAACTAATACAATGGCAAAAAAAGGCAATAGAATCCAGGTGATTATGGAGTGCACAGAGCACAAAAACAGTGGTAAACCTGGAACATCCCGTTATATCACAACAAAAAACAAAAAAAACACCACTGAGAGATTGGAATTGAAAAAATACAACCCAATCCTTAAAAAAGTAACTGTACACAAAGAAATTAAGTAATAATTAGATATGAGATATTAGATATGAGATATTAGACAAAAGTCAGAATCTCAAATCTCAAGTCTCAGATCTCAAATCTGACACAAAATGGCAAAGAAAGTTGTTGCAACACTTAAATCTGGTAAAGGAAATAACTTTACAAAAGTGATTAAAATGGTAAAATCGCCTAAAACTGGTGCTTACTCTTTTAAACAGGAAATCGTTCACAACGACCACATAAAAGATTTTTTATCGTCTAAATAATAAGTGGCGTATGAGTTTTTCGTAAAAGCTTCCTCCAAAACAGGGGAAGCTTTTATTGTTTCAGAGCGCTTTAGTTTTGGTTATTAAGTTAATAGTTATCCGTTAACCTCCTGATTCTACTGTCAAGCACCAGCAAAGCTCGAAAGCAATATTCTGAACAATCAGCAAAACAATAACCAGTAACAGACAACCATTAACTTAATAACTGATAACCTATAACCAACAACCTATTACAAAATATGGGTATTTTTAGTTTTTTTAGTAAAGAAAAAAAGGAGAGTTTAAACAAAGGGCTTTTTGTTACCAAACAAAGCTTTTTCAGCAAGCTTGCAAATGCAATATTAGGCAAAGCCGTTGTTGATGATGAAGTACTTGATAACCTTGAGGAAATACTATTAACCTCCGATGTTGGGGTAGATACTTCTTTACGTATTATTGAACGCATAAAAAAGCGTGTTGCCCAGCAGCGTAAAGTAGAAACATCGCAATTGAATGAAATTTTACGTGAGGAAATAGCGGAACTGCTTGTTTCCAATGGTATGGAAGATAAGGAAGATTTTTCTTTGCCTCCTAATAAAAAGCCTTACGTAATTATGGTGGTGGGAGTAAATGGTGTTGGAAAAACCACTACCATTGGCAAGCTGGCCCATCAGTTTAAAAAGGCAGGTAAAAGTGTGGTTATTGGGGCTGCCGACACGTTCCGTGCTGCTGCCGTAGACCAGGTAAAAATATGGGCCGAACGTACCGGAGCACACCTTGTTTCACAAGGCATGAATGCTGATCCTGCATCAGTGGCGTTTGATACTTTGACTTCTGCTGTTGCACGTAATGCAGATGTTGTAATCATTGATACTGCAGGCCGTTTACACAACAAAGTTAACCTGATGAATGAGCTGAGCAAAATCAAAAATGTGATGCGTAAAATCATTGCAGATGCTCCTCATGAAATATTACTGGTACTGGATGCATCAACCGGGCAAAATGCCATAGAACAATGTAAGCAGTTTACAGCTGCAACCAATGTAAATGCGCTGGCTCTGACCAAGCTGGATGGTACTGCTAAAGGCGGTGTTGTTATTGGTGTTTCAGATACATTTAAAATCCCTGTAAAATACATCGGTGTTGGCGAAAAAATGGAAGATCTGCAGGTATTCAATAAGAATGAGTTTGTTGATTCCCTGTTCAAGCAATAACCACAATTTCTGTGTGTTTGGTTTGAATACTATAATTGAAAATGCGAAAAATATTTAATTCAATTATCCATATTGGAATAACTACTGATTTACCCTTTAGTCAGCAGAATAAAATCCGCATTTTTAATACCGCTGGCATTAGCATTGCAATAATCTGTACGTTTTATTCTCTTTTTGGCTTGTATCAGCAGCGTTACCTTACAGTTGTATTTACACTGAGTGAAGTTCTCCTGTTATTTGTTTGTTTCTACATTGTTCATAAACGTAAATACACATTTGCTTTCCATTATGGACTTATTTCGGGGCTATTTTTTTTGAGTGGCTATTCATTTTTGTTTGGAGAAAAAAGCCAGACTCATATTTACCTGCTTTTTATGCCTGTTGCAGCCATTCTTTTTTTTGATACAAAGAAAGTGATTGTTTTTTATTTCATTTTGTGTGCTTTGCTCTTAGCAGGTTCTAAATTGATATTCAGTTTGTTTGAACCTGTTTATCCTTATAACTCAATCATTGATATTATTGGCTGGATGAATTTTATTTTTGTCAGTATTTTAATATTTATGGGAGTAAAGCAGTTTAAAAATGAAAATGTTGCCTTTACTCAGGAATTAAATTTACAGCGCCTTCAGCTGAAAGAAAAGAACAAGGATATAACTGATTCCTTTCATTATGCCCAGCGTATTCAAAAGGCGCTTATGGCATCCAATCACCTGCTGAATAAAAAGCTACCGTCATACTTTGTTATGTATATGCCTAAAGATATTGTGAGTGGCGACTTTTACTGGGCCGAAGAATCTGATGGACGCTTTTTGCTCGCCATTTGCGATTGTACCGGGAGCATTTATGAGCCTGCTCAACATTACAAAGTTGAATGAAACAGTTCGTGAAAAAAAGGTTACGCGCCCCGACCTTGTTTTTAATCAGGTACGTGAAGATATTATAAAAGCACTTAACCCCGAAGGAACACAGGAAGAAGGCCGTGATGGGATGGATGCTTCATTCTGCAGCTTTGATTTTAATAATCTTAAACTGGAATATGCCTGCGCAAACAATCCTATCTGGGTACTGAGAAACGATACTCTGATTGAAAGTAAGTTTGATAAAATGCCGGTAGGTATGTATGGTGGCCCAAAGACTGATTTTACTTTACATTCCATCGATCTTCAGAAAGGGGATACTATATATTTGTTCACAGATGGCTATGCCGACCAGTTTGGAGGACCAAAGGGCAAAAAGTTTAAGTATGCCCAGCTAAAAGAAACGATACTGTCCATTCATAAATCGCCCCTGAAGGAACAGCAGCAAATACTCCATAAAGTAATAGAAAGCTGGAAAGGCAAGCTTGACCAGGTGGATGATATCCTTGTGGTTGGTATTCGGATTTAATTTATTTTTTCAGAAAATTACTTAAGAAGCGCACAACCAGTACCTCTGCAAGTTTAATGATCCCCCCGGTAATTTTGCTTTTAGCAGTCTCGCCACCGGAATTCATTTTTAAGAATTTGTTCATAATCAGGTCATTCACCCAGTCCATCACATTGCTTACTTTGCTATTCATATCTGATGAAAAAGGCAGAAACTCTTCACCAATAATTTGCTTGTAGTTTGTTTTTATTGTGTTCAGCTTGTCTTTTATCCTCTCCTCCTGCATGTCGCAATACACAAGCAAACGTTGCTTTTCACGCTTTAGTGAAGCCAGGTCTGTTATTTTTACAGGCTCAGTCATTGCTTTCCTCCTTTTCAAATAAAGTCTGAATTACTTTGTCGATAATGTATTTTTCCAGCAATTTTTTTCTGAAAATGAGTATGACTACAAGCAGGATAAGGTAGAATCCGAAAACAATAAGAAAACCCCATGCATTGCTGTTTAACAATGAACCAAAATAAAAACCGGCACTTATACTTAAGAAAAACACCAGGAAAAATAGTATCAGTGCAATGATTATGGAAGAAAATAAAACAGCTGTAACCCGTGCAATCTTTTCGTAAACGTTTATTTTCAGCAGTGCAATGCGCGCTTCAAAATAATCGGTGATCAACTGTTTGAGCTCTGAAAAAAAGGAAGGTTCACTCATAAGGTAAAAGTGTTATAAGTTTTCCGTACTACCGGTGTTTCCTTTTCCAAACGTATCTGCTAAATCCTCTTTAAGCTTGGATGCACCGTCTTTCAGGTCATTGAGCAATTCATCTTTTTTATTGGAATTTAGAAGATATCCAATTGCAACACCTACAGCTGCTCCGGCAAGCAAAGCCAGTAAAATTTTGGAAGTATTGTTTTCTTTCATGGTTCCTGAATATTAAGGTCATATAAAGTTACTCTTTTTTATCTATCTTTAAAAAAAATTATAAAAGTTAAATGTCTTATTTTGAGTCTAATAAAATCAAGCAGATTGTTGCCTTATCCGGGATTGCCGTATTGGTTGTGTTTTTGCTGGTTTCGCTTTCCGGCTTTATACCGGCCTTTTTGGGTGCTGTTATTTTTTATGTTATTTGTTCACCCTTGGTTCATTTTCTTACAACCCATTGGAAATTAAAAAAAGGACTTGCTGTTACCATTACACTTATTTTATCATTACTGATTATCCTTATTCCTGTATTTAGTCTTACCAATGTACTTGTTTCGAAGATCACCCTGATGCTGGATTCGTATGATTTATATGCTGAATTTCAAAATTTCAATGCTATTGTGAATGAGAAATATGGTCTGAATATATTTTCGCATGAAACATGGGCAAGTATTGAAAGCAAAGTAGCCAACTTTATACCGAACATATTCGAGCAAACGCTCAGTATACTGGCGGATATAGCGATTATGTATTTTATACTTTTTTTTATGCTTTATTCAGGGACACTGGCAGAATCAAGCATTACAAACCTGCTGCCTTACACAAAGGAGAATTCCCAACTGTTTGCCAAAGAGCTTGTTTCACAAACGTATTCAAATGTAATAGGAGCCCCGTTGTTAGCGCTTATACAATCGTGTTTTGCAATTATTGGTTTTTGGATTTGTGGTTTAAGCGAACCCATCTTCTGGGGCCTGATGTGCGGCTTTTTATCATTCATACCATTAGTTGGTTCGGCTTTGATTTGGGTACCTGCAGGTCTTATACAACTGGCTAATGGCGCTTCATGGCAAGGCGTTGTGATTCTTATATATGGTGCGGTAGTTATCATAAATGTAGATAATGTTTTCCGCTTTGTGCTGCAAAAAAAAATTGGAGATGTTCATCCTTTAGTTACAGTGTTTGGTGTCATAGTGGGTTTGGAATGGTTTGGTATCCCTGGCCTTATTTTCGGTCCATTGCTTATTTCATACTTGCTTATCATGATAAAGGTGTACCGTGCAGAATACGGAAGTAAAAACTATATTATTTCCGAGCCTGTAGCTGAAACGCTGGAAAAGCCAAATGAGTAGTATAATTAAAGAATATGAGTATAGAACAACAATTGATAGAAAGAAGCGGAGGGCAATGTGAGCTTTCTAAAGCGAAGGGCAAACTACAGGTTTATGCTGTAGTACCAACGTCAGAAAAGGACAGTGCCAGGCACATTTATATTTCAGAAAAATGCATTGGCCAACTGGAACGTAAAGAAGCGATAGAGCCTGGTTTCTGGCAGTTTCTGAAAGAAAGCATGTGGAGCGAGGTGCCCGCAGTACAGGTGGTTGCATGGCGTATGCTGAACAGGCTGAAAAATGAAACCTGGGCTATGGAAGCACTGGAAATAATGTATTTGGATGAGGAGCTGCTCGAATGGGCAAATGCAGCCGGAGATGATGAAGAACAAGCCGAGGCAGAAGTTCACAAAGATTCAAATGGTGTCGTCCTCCAAAATGGCGATTCCATAGTCCTTACAAAATCACTGGATGTAAAAGGTTCTTCCGTAAATGCCAAAATGGGGACTCCTGTAAGAAATATAAAGCTGGTAGCTAATAACCCTGAACAGATTGAAGGAAAAATTGAAGGGCAGCAGATTGTGATTTTAACGAAATATGTGAGGAAGGTAGGGTAGAGTTGTCGTCCTATCACGATTAATCTGATGAAATCACGCGCGAGGAATGACGGCAAACGATGCCGAGCAGCTTGTGGGGAGGAATCGTTTTTTCTTGATTTTTTTGTTACTTTTTTCATCAGGGAAAAAAGTAAACGCACAGTACTTCTCTGCTTGAGGAACGTTAATTCCCATCCTGTTCTGAATAGCAACCAATCTGCCATATACCATATATTTTTCGTAACTTTATGGCTTCTAAACCGTTCAAATGGCCTTTAGGATTCAAAAAAGCTAAAATTGAAAACAAAAACATTAAAAAAAAACAAAGTTAACGTAGTTACTTTAGGCTGCTCCAAAAATATTGTGGACAGTGAAGTACTGATGGGGCAGCTAAAAGCGAATAACTTTGTTGTGGAGCACGAAAGTGAAAGCAATGATTCAAGCATTGTTATCATTAACACTTGTGGGTTTATTGACAATGCCAAGCAGGAAAGCATTGATACCATTATCCAATACGCCAATGCAAAAGAAGCGGGACTGGTTGATAAAGTATATGTTACCGGCTGCCTGAGCGAGCGCTACAAGCCGGATTTAGAGAAAGAGATCCCCAATGTGGACGGCTATTTCGGGACCCGTGAATTACCCCGTTTATTAAAGACCTTAAAAGCAGATTATAAGCACGAGCTGGTAGGGGAGCGTTTGCTTACTACACCCCACCATTATTCTTATTTTAAAATTGCCGAAGGCTGCGACAGGCCTTGTTCCTTTTGTGCTATTCCGCTAATGCGTGGTGGTCACGTTTCGAGGCCGATTGAAGAACTTGTAAAAGAGGCGAAATCACTGGCCGCAAAAGGTACCAAAGAGCTTATGCTGATTGCACAGGACCTCACATATTACGGCCTGGATTTATATAAAAAACGCAACTTATCCGAACTGCTGAAACAACTTTCAGATGTAGAAGGGATTGAATGGATACGCCTGCATTATGCATTTCCAGGAGGCTTCCCTTTGGATGTGCTCGATGTGATGAAGGAACGCAAAAACATTTGCAATTACCTGGATATGCCGCTGCAGCACATTTCTGACAGTATGTTGAAAAGTATGCGCAGAGGTACTACCAAACAAAAAACAATTGACCTTGTAAATATTATCCGCGATAAAATGCCGGATATTGCACTCAGAACTACCTTAATTGCCGGCTACCCGGGCGAAACAGAGCAGGACCACCAGGAAATGCTGGATTGGATTGAACAGACGCGCTTTGACCGTTTGGGCATATTTGCATACTCCCACGAGGAAAATACTCATGCTTACTCATTGAAGGACAATGTTCCGGCAAAAGTGAAACAGGCCAGAACAGAGGCTGTAATGGCACTACAACAAGGCATTTCTTTGGAGCTGAACCAGAAAAAGATTGGAAATACCTACAAAGTATTGTTCGACAAAAAAGAGGGCGATTTTTTTATTGGCCGTACAGAGTTTGATTCTCCGGAGGTTGATAATGAAGTGTTGGTAAAAGCAACAGAGAATTATGTAAGGGTAGGGGATTTCGCCAATGTTAAAATCACTTCGGCCGAAGATTATGATTTGTATGGGGAAGTGAATGATTCATCTCGTTAATGTGTCGAAAAGCTTATTTTATAGTCCTTTTAAGCCTTGTTTTTCTTCCCGCTTTGGCGCAGGATGAAAATTTTACCTTAACAGGCCACGTTTCCTATAAAAGCACCAAAGACTCTGTACGTGTAAGGCTATCCTGCACCGATGGCCGGAATAAGACTACCTATACCGATAGTCTAGGCAATTATTCAATCACCAGGGGAGTAAACAAGGACCTGCAATTTGGTATTAAAAATGGCATATTGAACTGTGCCGTACTGTTTGAACCTCCTGATTACAAGCGTTGCGGGCACTGTCCGTTTACACAGCGGGAACAAACGATTGAGTCCGATCAATCGCGCAGGCTTACTATAAAGGTTGATTCTATTGTGAAAGAAATGGTGGTGAATGCCACAATAACCGAAAAAATGCTGGATGAGCATTTACCTCATTCGGTTACATTCAATAAAAACAGCACCATGTTCTCCAGTTATTTTTCAGCAGATACATTACTGGACTGCGTGGCTGATTACCTGCTCAATTGCAATGATTGTTCTATGGAAATAGCTGGTTATACCGATAATAAAGAAGAAAACAAACAACAACTGTCTGAGCAACGAGCTGAAAAAGTATACAATCTACTGCTGAAAAGAGGAGTAAGTGCCGGTATACTTGAATATAAAGGATATTCGGATACGGCCGGGGGCAGCACTTTACCGAAGAATAAAAAAGAAAGGGTTGAGTTTCTTTTGATAAGATAAACTATGCTTGTATTTAAGCTCTAAATATTTGAAGTATTGCCGTTGTCAGTCTGAGCCAGGCCGAAGGCTGTGGGTGGCGTTATTAGCAGTATTTCTATCTTTGCCTTTATATATCCATCATTTAGTCATATCCTACAATTTCCCTTCCAGCATCATCAGTTTTGCTTTTAAAACAATTGTTACCGTTAAGCTATCCGTTATTTCACCTTTTTCCACCATCCGGTAGAGCTCATCAAACGGTAGTTTGCGTAGTTCAAGCTCTTCCACATCTTCCGGTTCTGATTCACCAAAGCTCAATCCTTGCGCAATGTACAACACACAAAATTCGTCACTTGCTGAATTGCTCAGGTGCATCTCCTGGACTTTCGTCCACCTGGTAGCAGTAATGCCTGTTTCTTCCAGTAATTCACGCTTAGCCGAATCCAATGGCGGAACATCCAGTTTACCGCCACCCTCAGGTATTTCCCATGAGTATTGATTGATAGGGTAACGGTATTGTCCTACAATCCAGGTATTATAATCTTCATCCAGGGGGAGAATTCCTATGGCAATATTTTTGAAATGAACTACAGAGTAAGTGCCGGGGTTGCCATGCGGGTTCAGCACATCGTGTTTCGTAAGTGATACCCAGGGTGAATCATATACCTTCTCTGACGTTAAGGTAGTCCAGGGGTTTTTATAGTCAGTAAGTTTCATTTGAAAATATTTTGTAAATATCGGTTACTTAATAAACGAGTGGATACGAATTTACAAAACTAAAGGGCTTAACAAATTGCATTTCGTAAATTCGTATCCATTCGTTTATCTATATCCGTACCAAAAAACATACCTGCACATTGGCCTGATTTTATGTTACCTTTGTAATCCTAACTATGAGTTTAAAGAAATCAGAAATATCATTATCGGAAACGGGTTATTTCCCCGGATTATTGTTGGACTATATCAGCGGAAATAATAATATCCGCAACTTATACACGTACCGGCCTGAAATAGAGGCTTTCAAACAAGCCATTGATGATAAATCCAAAGAGGCTGTTAACAGGGAATTACTTGTTACAGTTCTGAAAGCCCAATATTCATCTGTGCCGGATAATAAATTGCAAACAGATACTATTGAACGGCTTAAAGATAACAATACATTCACCGTCTGTACCGGCCACCAGCTCTGTCTTTTCACCGGTCCATTGTATTTTATCTACAAAATCCTTTCTACTATTAATTTAGCAGAGGCTTTGAAAAAGCACTATCCCGCCTGCAATTTTGTTCCGGTATACTGGATGGCGGGTGAGGACCACGATTTTGAAGAGGTAAAAAGTATAAATCTGTTTGGTAAAAAATTACGCTGGGAAAACCCCGATGCAAAAGGTGCTGTAGGTCAGCTGTCAACCGCTTCATTAAAGCCTGTAATTGATGAGTTCAGGCAAATAGCAGGGGAGTCAGGCAATGCAAAGGAGTTGGTTCAGCTTTTTGAAGATGCTTATTTAAAACATCCGAATCTCGCAGAAGCTACCCGCTACCTTGTACACCGCTTGTTTGGCGAGTACGGACTGGTAATTGTTGATGGTAGTGATGTGCGTTTGAAAAAGGAGTTTGTTTCAATTATTAAAGACGATATTTTTAATTCCACCAATCAGAAACTGGTAAATCAAACCATTGAAGAGTTTGAGAAATCAGGTATTAAAGCACAGGTAAACCCAAGGGCAATCAATTGTTTTTACATGCTGGATAATATCCGTGAACGGATTGAGCTGAATGGTGAAACATACAATGTGCTGAACACATCTATTACCTTCACAAAAGAGCAGTTGCAGCAGGAGTTAATCGGGCACCCGGAGCGTTTTAGCCCCAATGTGGTTTTACGACCGGTTTACCAGCAAAAAATATTGCCCAACCTCGCATACATAGGTGGACCGGGAGAAATAGCCTATTGGCTGGAATACAAACGCATGTTTGATTTCCATAAAATAAGTTTCCCCGTATTGATACCGCGTAACTTTGCGCTGCTTCTGGATGCTAAATCTGACCAGCAATTGCAAAAACTGGGCTTTACAATAAAAGATTTGTTTAATGATGCGGAATTGCTCGTGAAGGAGTTTGTAAATAAAAATGCCGGTGCTGCCTTGTCTTTGGCTGAACAGGAAAAGCAGCTATCGGATTTGTATGCTGTTATTGCCACTAAAGCCACGGTAGTTGATCCTACTTTAAAAGGCAGTGTGGAAGCGGAATTGCAAAAGGCATTAAATTCGTTGAAAAGCATTGAAAATAAGTTGGTACGTGCG
Source organism: Bacteroidia bacterium (assembly GCA_020051175.1). Lineage (GTDB taxonomy): Bacteria > Bacteroidota > Bacteroidia > 2-12-FULL-35-15 > 2-12-FULL-35-15 > 2-12-FULL-35-15. Next base: position 26,587 of record JAGVJJ010000099.1, read on the forward strand.
GAAAAACAAAAACAGGAGACATCCATCAACCAAATCAAAAAGTTAAAAGATAAATTTTTTCCCGGAGATGTATTACAGGAACGTTTTGATAATATAGCACCTTATTACCTGAAATCCGGGAAACAGTTGATTGGTGATTTGAAAGCAGCATTTGACCCTTTGGATTATAAAATGTTGGTGCTGGAAGTATAATACCCGTGTGTTGTCAGTCTGTCCGAGGGACTCCTTCAGAGAGCCTGTGGAAGAATGGGCAGGCTGAATTTTGATGTAAATTAACGAAATGGAAATAAAACAAGAACATAAAACACTGTTGGAACAAGGCATCGAACTGCCCCTGATGGAAGAGTTTTACACCATCCAGGGCGAAGGCTTTCATTCGGGCAAAGCAGCTTATTTTATTCGTATCGGAGGGTGTGATGTAGGCTGCCACTGGTGCGATGTAAAAGAGAGCTGGGATGCTTCCCTGCATCCTGCAACCCGTGTAGATAAGATTGTGGAAAATGCAGTTCAGTTCCCTGGAAAAGCTGTAGTAGTTACAGGTGGTGAACCAAGTATGTATAACCTTGATTATCTTACTCAACAACTCAAAAGTAAAGGAATTGAAACCTTTATTGAAACTTCAGGTGCCTACCTGCTTACCGGCACCTGGGATTGGGTATGCCTTTCACCTAAAAAAACGAGTCCGCCCCTGATGGAAAATTTTAAAAGAGCCAGCGAGCTCAAAATAATTGTCCATAACCGCAACGACTTTGAATGGGCCGAAAAGAATGCACAGCATGTAAGTCAGGAGTGCAAACTATTCCTTCAGCCGGAGTGGAGCAAAAGCAAAGAAATGATGCCTCTCATTGTGGATTATGTAATGGCACACCCGAAATGGAACGTGTCGTTGCAAACGCATAAGTATATGAATATTCCTTAATATGATAATTTGGCTCAATAATTGAAAACTAAACAGTACTATGAAAAAATTCATTCTTCCATTTGTTTTTTCTCTTTTTATAATCGCCTGTAAGGCTCAGTTGGCGCCAGGTGAATACACTACTACCAACAAAAAGGCTATTAGTGCTTTTGAGAAGGCTCTGGAATATTATAATAACCGCAACGATGAAAAAGCTCTGGAAGAGTTAAAAAAAGCCATAGAAAAAGATCCGATGTTCATTGAGCCTCACCTGTTAACAGCACAGATATATACGGATGGGGGCAAGCTGCAGGAGGCTATTACTGAATACATCAAAGCATTGGAAATTAATCCCAAATTCGATAAAAAAACATATTACCTGCTCGCCAACATTGAAATGACTTTAGGCAAATATGCAGATGCGAAAAAGGATTATGAAGATTTTCTCAAGAACAAAAACCTGCATCCGGATTCAAAGGAAACTGCAGAGCGTCAGCTGGCCAATTGCAATTTTGCCATTGAAGCGATGAAGAATCCTGTTCCATTCGAACCAAAAAGCATGGGAGAAGCTATTAACTCAAGCCTGGACGAATATTTCCCGGCCATTACTGCTGATGACCAGACTTTTTTGTATACACGCAACAACCGTACTGAACAAATCCCATTGCAGGAAGACTTCCTTGTAAGTAAAAAAGTGAATGGTGCCTGGACTCCTTCTGTCATGCTTGGAAACGGTATTAATACTCCGGGCAATGAAGGGGCTCCGAGCATTTCTGCTGATGGGCAGATTTTGTTTTTTATTGCCTGTGCCGAAATGGACGGCACCTATGGCGAAACCCGAAAAGGGTTTGGGAGCTGTGATATTTTTTACTCCCAAAAAGTGGGCAATAACTGGGCGCGTCCTTACAACATGGGACCGGTAGTGAATTCCAAAAACTGGGAAACCCAGCCTTGCTTTTCAGCAGATGGTCAAACGCTTTATTTTGTGAGCAACCGTCCAGGCGGAGTGGGAGCATCCGATATTTGGTTTACCACCTTACAGGCCGATGGTAGTTGGGGCTCACCTGTAAACCTCGGCAAAAAAGTTAATACCCCTGGTAAGGAAGAGTCTGTTTACATCCATCCGGATGGGAAAACTCTTTATTTCAGCTCTAATGGTCATGTAGGGATGGGCAAACTTGATATTTATGTGGTGCGTAAAGATGCAGCAGGTGAGTGGGGCACACCTGTAAACCTTGGATACCCCATCAATACATACGGTGATGAGAATAGCCTTTTGGTTAACGGTGGTGGGAATATTGCCTATTTTGCTTCCAACAGGGCAGGGGGGATGGGAGGCTTGGATTTATACCAGTTTGAACTGCCAAAAGAAGCCCGTCCTGAAACGATCACTTATGTAAAGGGCAAAGTGTATGATGCCAAAACAAAGCAGCCCCTGGGCGCACATTTTGAGCTTATCGACCTGGAAACGGCAAAACAGGTGATTGTGTCGGATGCCAACTCCGGTAACGGGGAGTTTCTGGTAACACTTCCAATAGAAAGAAACTATGCCCTGAATGTTTCACAAAGCGGTTACCTGTTTTATTCCGAAAACTTTTCTTTGAAAGGTTTAGTGGACAAAAGCAAACCTTTCCTGATGGATGTCCCCATGGTATCTATTGATACAGGTAGTGTTGTGGAGCTTAAAAATGTGTTCTTCGAAACAGCAAAGTTCGACCTGAAGCCAGAGTCGAAGGTAGAGCTGGATAAGCTTGTAAGCTTCCTTACCTTCAATAAGACCTTACGCATTCAGCTGAGCGGACATACAGATAACGTGGGTGATAAGAAAAGCAACCAGTTGCTCTCCCAAAACCGTGCGAAAGCAGTATACGATTACCTTGCTGCGCATGGAATAGATGCCAAAAGGCTAACCTTTGTCGGCTATGGCGACACCCGCCCGAAAGTTCCGAATGATTCCGATGCAAACCGTGCTATTAACAGGCGTACGGAGTTTAAAGTGGTTGGGAAATAAGCTTTCAGAGGGAGTAAAAAAGCCACAGATTCACGGATTTTAAATTTAAAATCCGTGAATCTGTGGCTAAATCTTAATCTAAAAAAGATCACCCGTTCTTCAACTACGCGTTCATCATGCGCGTCTTAACCGATTTCTTCAGCTGGGCCATTTTAATCGCAGTTACAGCTGCCTCGTCACCTTTGTTGCCATGTTTGCCACCGGCTCTGTCCTGAGCTTGTTCTAACGTATTAGGCGTAAGCACTCCAAATATGACTGGTTTATTGTATTTAAGGCTCACATTCGTAACCCCATTGGCCACTGCATCACAGATAAAATCAAAATGCTTTGTTTCTCCCTGAATTACACAGCCAATACAGATTACCGTATCAATTGTTTTGTCTTCACACAATAGCTGGGCACCGTAAGTCAGCTCAAAGCTTCCGGGAACGTATACTACAATAATATCACTTTCGGTAACTCCACAAGCAAGGAGGGTTTTTACAGCACCATCGCGCAGGGCGGCAGTAACTTCAACGTTCCATTCCGCTACAACAATACCTACGCGTATTCCCGCTGCAGGTGGTATATTGGTATGGTTAAAATCCGATAGGTTTTTATGAGCGGTTGACATAGAAAAAGGTTTAAATGAAAAAATTGCAGGGTTTTAGGCCTGAAACCAAGCGCTAAACTCCTGCAATTTAGCAAGTTAGTTAAATATTTCCTAAAGTTTTTGCGCGGCTGATATATTTCTCCATGTCTTTGCCTTCCGGAGATTCGCTGAACTCGTTTTTAATGCGTTCGTAAAGTTTTACCGCATCTGCATAGTTTCCATTGTCTTCATTTGCCATAGCAGCCTTTTTCAAAAATTTAGGGCTGGTATATGGGTTTACTTTCTGTTCTGCAGCTTTCAGGTAGTAGGTAATTGCTTCATCCACTTTGCCTAGCTCCATATTGGCATCACCAATAGCTGCAGTTGCTTCAGGGCCAACAATCTGGTCCTTGCTGTCAAATTCTTTTAAATGCTCAATAGCTTCCTCGTATTGCCCTTTTTTCAGCAAACATACTCCCAAATAGTAATGAGCAAGGTTTGCTGATGGTGTAATGCCGTAATCCTCAATGATTTGTGTAAAACCCGGAGCCACTCCATCGCCATTCATTGCCTTGTCAAGCGAATCTTTACCAAAATAATCCTCTGCTTTATACATTTCAGCACGCGCCCTTGTTTCTTCACCCGCTACGTACCAGTATTTGTATGCAAAATATCCACCAACAACGGCTACAATTATGCCTGCAATTGTTATCAGGTTTTTCTTGTTCTGTTCAATATAAAGTTCGGTTTTGGTCAACGCCTGTTCCACGTCAACAATTGGTTCATCTACAGTGTTTTGTGCCATGTTTTGTTTAAATAGAATTTAAATGGAGTGCAAAAATAGTTTTTTTTTACAATATCTGCACTTTAATGTCAGAAATCTTAAGATTACTAATAAACGAATGGGTTACGAATTTACGAAACAATTATTTGTTTAATTATCATCTAACGATATAGAAGGATTATAACAGTTAAAAACAACACCTTTTGGTAAAATAACAAGTTGTATTTCGTAAATTCGTATCCATTCGTTTATCCGTAACCCTCTATTTCGTAAATTCGTATTCCATTCGTTTGTCTTGTAACCGATGTATTTAAAGAAACTCAATATTCTTAATTTTAAAAACTATCCTGAAGCTGAATTGCAGTTCAGCAATCACATCAATTGTATGGTAGGGAATAACGGGGAAGGCAAAACCAATATCCTGGATGCTATCCATTACCTCTCGTTTTGTAAAAGCTTTTTTAATCCTATCGATAGCCAGAACATTCTGCACGATGCGCCTTTTTTCCTGATTCAGGGGATATATGATTTAGAGGACAAAGAAGAAGAGGTATACTGTGGACTTAAACGCAACCAAAAAAAGATTTTTAAGCGTAATAAAAAGGAATACCAGCGCCTGGCGGACCATATCGGCTTATTCCCTTTGGTAATGATTTCACCTGCTGATTCTGAGTTAATTACAGAAGGCAGTGAAAGCCGCAGGCGGTTTTTGGACAGCGTTATTGCACAATACGATAAAGATTATCTGGATTGCCTGATCAGCTATAATAAAGTACTTTCGCACCGCAATGCACTTCTCAAGCAGTTTGCCGACAGCGGCCGCTTTGATAAAGAATCTTTGGACCTATGGAACATGCAGCTGGTGGCATACGGTAACAAAGGATATGAAAAAAGAGCTGGTTTTATCAGCCGTTTCATTCCAATTTTTCAGCGTTATTATGAGCTTATTTCAGGCGGACGGGAGCAGGTAGGGCTGGAATATACTTCACATCTGAATGGTAGTTCTTTTGAAGAAGTGCTTGAAAAAGCAGTTCAACGCGATCGCGTGATGGAATACACAACCGTTGGCATTCATAAAGACGATCTCGGCTTTGTGATCAATAGTTATCCTCTTAAAAAATATGCTTCACAGGGGCAGCAAAAATCATTTTTAATTGCCCTCAAACTGGCCCAATTTGAGTTCATAAAAGGACTTAAACACATTAGTCCAATTTTATTACTGGACGACATTTACGATAAGCTGGATGATTTACGCGTAAAACAACTGATGGACATTGTAGGCAGTGAAAACTTTGGTCAGCTTTTTATTACTGATACACATCTGACAAGGCTTGCTGAACTTTTTAAAAGTACCGGGGCGGATTTTAAAGTATTTAAGATTATGAACGGTACGGCTTCGGAGGTGCAGGTTTTAGTTAATGGTTATTAGGTTATTGAGTTATTAAGTTATTAAGTTATTAAGTTATTAAGTTATTAAGTTGTCAGTTATCAGTTAATCTTTAAATAAATATGTGTTAAACCACAAATCCCAGTAACCAGTAATCAATAACCAATAACCAATAACCCAATAACCAACAACCCAATAACCAATAACCAATAACCAATAACCAATAACCAATAACCAATAACCAATAACCAATAACCAATAACCAATAACCAATAACCAATAACCAATAAC
>JAGVJJ010000019.1 GCA_020051175.1 Bacteroidia bacterium
GTTTTTCAGGATACGGACAACGGATTTATCATTGGTGGTGAAACTACGAGTTTTGGAAATTTTGGTGGCACTTCAAATTACGAAGATTTATATTTACTCAAAACAGATAGTATCGGGAATTTACTTTGGACCAAAATCATTGGTGACACAAGTAAGGATTATTGTAATGCAGTAAGAAAAACCAATGATGGAGGATTCTTTTTAATTGGCAACACATATCGTTATGGGTCTATTTATGATATTCTTGTAACAAAAACCGACAGTGTAGGAAATGTACTTTGGGCAAAAACCTTTGGCGGCACGGATTTGGAATTAGGGTATTCCGGGCAGCAAACCAATGATGGGGGCTATTTAATTTGTGGAACGACCAGAAGCTATGGTAATAACACTGGGGATTTATATTTGTTAAAAACAGATGGAAATGGAAATTTACTTTGGTCAAAAGCGATTTCTGTCATAGGTAATTCAGATGGTGCAATGGTAGGAAGCTCAGATTCTAAATCTACTTCTATTCAACAAACAACAGATGGTGGCTATATTATTTCTGGTGATAGAGATACTATAAGTGGTCCCGGACAGGATATTTTTTTAATTAAAACAGATAGCATTGGTAACATTACAAAAGCAAAAATATACAATAGCGGAGGAGGAACATCATTTAAGAAATCGTATGCTGTTCTGCAAACCTATGACGAAGGATTTGTTTTAAGTGGGATTGAGTACGCTCCATCTGGAGTATTTTATTTAATTAAAACAGACTCTAACTGTAGCAGCAATTGCATAGAATATGATGTTCTAACGGCTGTAAGCATCCCTTCAACTGTAACAACAAACCCAACAGTTTTATCTGTTTCTGGTGGATCAGCTGCTACACCTACTCTGATTGTAACGAATGGCAGTAGTTTTACGACTGATATGTGTGCGACTGTTGGAGTAGATGAAGTTCCAACGGAACTAAATAGCATTTTAATATATCCGAATCCTTCCACTGGAAAATTTAAAGTGGAAAGTGTCGGATTAACAATTCAGAGTATAGAGGTGTACGCTATTTGGGGAGAAAAGGTATTTCAATCTTCAAATCTTATTCAACAAAGCCAAAATGAAATAGATATTTCTTCTTTTTCAAAAGGAATTTATTTTGTGAAATTTTATGATGGAGAGCAAACTTATGACAAAAAAATGCTTATTCAATAGTTTGATTTTAAAGCTATAAAGCAAATTTTTAAATAATTGTATTATAAAAATTCTGTAACAACTGAAACTACTTACGATTTATTCTTTTGTAATTACAATTTTATAACAATTCCTACTTTCCTTGTTTGTCGCTACAACTGTATAAATTCCTTGAATTAATTCGTTAATGTTAACTATAGTATTGCAATCCGATTTTGTTGCTAAAACAAGTTTACCAAACATATCAAATAATTCAATATTTGTTTGATATGTTATGTTTGTAAGGTTTAATTTGTCTTTAACAGGATTAGGGTACAAAATTATGTCATTTTTTGTTTTTTTCTTTTCATTTATTGATACAGGTACTGTAGGGTCTGACACCCCGCAAATTAGAGTGCCTTTCCTGTAATAGAACATTTGCCTTTGTACGTTCACATAGTCTAAAGGGTCAGAATTATTATGAAAATCTCTTACCACCCCCAAACCTTTTCCATAAATAAAGTTATATTGCTGTCCCTCAAAACAGCAGGCAATACAACTATTGTACTCATAAACTTCACTGCCGCAATGTTGAGCCGAATAATATAAAGTGTCGTGAAAAAAATTACAGCTATCTACTACTGGGTTGCTTTGGAAGTTAATTAACGAATCTAAGCTTGTATAAAAAATGGAATCTTCCCCAATAGAATAGGTGTAAACTAAATGAGGAGGGCTAGTTGTCATATCCGGTACTGACGTATAATTATCATAATGAAAAGAATAAAATACGGTGTCATTATTAGCTGAAAAATGTTTTCCCATAATTTTAATCCTAACTGCATTTGGTGGAACGCCACTATAATCTTTAGATTGAAATTCATCATTAATATTAAAATCAAAGACTTCTCCAATTGTCAACATATTTTGACCTTTAACAATAATCAAGTGAAAATTTAGCAAAAATAAAAGTGAAATTTTTTTCATAAAATAAATTGAATCTGTCTTTGTTTTTTTCAAAAGTAAGCTATTTGTAAATACCCTAATGTCAAAACATCGCCTTTTTAAGGATTTGCAGAATTCTTTTTAAGCTCCTTAAATTCCCAGCCAGATACCAAAACTAAACGCTTTCATAGGCTACACAATCTACTTTAACAACAATAATCCGTCAAATTTTATTACCCCAAAAATGTCAAATATTTTTATTATACTTGCAATGTAATTCTTTGAAATGTTTTTGGAAACAAAAGGCTAACAAAAAGTAGCTAAGACTAAAGGAAGCGGAATCTATTCCTAAAATAGATTTAGGTTCTTTTGCAGCATAAATGTTACCTAATTGTTACTCACGTCTTCACAATCTCCTTGAGAAGCCCCTATAATAGGCCGGAGTGATAAATTTGAAATTAAGAGCCTGTTTAAATTTCATTTCTTTGGCGCCATCAAACATTCGAAATAAATCTTTAAACTGGACCAAAGAGTGCTTTACAAAAAAATCAGTCTTATGAAAAAAAATATACTTCTTCTATACATTTTAACGTGTTTCTTGTCTTTTCGTTCGTATTCCCAAAACTGGGCCTGGGCCAAAGGTGCGGGAGGGAACCAGAAAGTAGAATCGTATGCCATTGCTATTGACAGTGCCGGCAACAGCTATGTAACAGGTTGGTTTGAAGCCAATCTTGAATTTGGCTCTACAACGCTTAACGCCACTGTGGGGAGCAATGTTTACGCAAGTGACATTTTTGTAGCCAAATACGACAGGGACGGAAATTTCGTGTGGGCGAGGCGTGCAGGGGGTACTAATTATGACTATGGGAATGGTATTGCTACAGACCCATCGGGAAATGTTTATGTAACAGGACTTTTTATAGGTACCGCTACTTTTGGCTCACTCAGCATCACCAGCACCACAGTGGATTATGATGTATTCATTGCTAAATACGATCCCAACGGTAATGTGCTGTGGGTGAATAAAGGAGGCGGTTCTGTTTGGGACGTGGGCAATGCTGTTACTACCGACCATATGGGCAACTGCTACATTACAGGAGGTTACAGGAACACAGCAACGTTTGGAACCACCTCGTTTACAAGTGCCGGAAACTACGATATTTTTGTTGCAAAATATGACACCAACGGAAACTTTGTATGGGCTAAAAGTGCTGGTGGCACAGGCGATGACAGAGGACAAAGCATCAGCGTGGATGCATCAGGCAACAGCTACCTGACAGGATTTTTTAAAGGGACCATGACCGTTGCAACCAGCACCATAACAAGCGCAGGAAACAGCGATATTTTTCTTATGAAGTACAATGCTGCGGGCACGCCCCAATGGGCCAAGAGAGCCGGTGGAACGGATGCCGATGAAGGAAATTCCATAAAAGTTCAGCCATCAGGAAACCTATATGTTACAGGATATTTTACTGATACTGCAACATTTGGAACTACCACTGTAAACGGCTATGGCAATGCGGATATTTTTGTTGGCAAATTTGACTTTAAAGGCGATCTTATCTGGGTAAAAAAATACGGTGGGCTGCAGAATGACAAAGGATATGGTATCAGCCTGGATACATTCAGCAATGTGTTTGTTACCGGCTCTTTCTGGGGCACAGGGCAATTCGATACCATTTCATTGGCAAGCAGCAACCAGGATGACGCTTTTGTTGCGGGAATCAACAATACCGGCACTACCAAATGGGTGCTCAAAGGGGGCGGTGTGAATATTGATGTGAGCAGAGGCATTGCATCCAACAGCTATGGAAGGTGCTATATCACTGGTTTTTATAGTGGCTCTGCGATGTTTGACACACTGAGTATAAGTGGTGTTAACGATAATGATTTATTTGTTGCAAAAATTGACAGCACTTTTCTTTATGACAGTATTCCGTTTGTAGATGATACTGTGCCTATTATTACGGGGGGGGCTTATGAACTGCAAAACAGTTCTGTGTTGATGGCTTATCCCAATCCTTTTACAGAGGAACTAACGCTTTATCTTGAATCGGCTTCAGAAATGGAACGCATTGAGATGTATGATGTATTGGGGAAGTCTGTTCTTGAACAGATTACAGTGAGCCGAATCCAAAGTGCTGCTGTTCAGAAGCGGGCTGTAATTGATGGTTCTGGATTAAATAATGGGGTTTATTTTGTGAAAGTGTTTTCGGGCGGAAATGTTTATTCTGCGAGGTTGGTGTTGGTGAGGTAAGTATTAGTAGAATAGTTAAATTAAGGTGAGCGTTTACCTTTTCCTCACCTCATTGAACTTTTCGAGGAGGGTAGGGCTTCTTAAGTACTGTGTGTTTCCTTTTTTCATTGATGAAAAAAGTAACAAAAATCCCGATAGCTATCGGGACAAGAAAAAACGATTTCTGTACACACCGGAGGGGGCCCTATGGGTAAAGGATACGGCATGCGTGAAAATATGGGTACCGTTTCTGCCTACTCGGTAACCTGCTCCTTTGAAGGTGGGGCTTCCTGCTCCTTTTCCTTTTCTCCAAATTCAATAATGATGAACATTACGAGCAATATAAGCAGGAGGATAATAAATACCCTGCGGTATTTAAAGCGGTGCATGGGGGTTTTATGCAAGGGCTTTGTAGCCAGCTGATAGTTGTACATCAGCTTTTTAAAGTCCTTGTGTTTATTAATCCGCTCGTCAGGCAGTTCAGATGGATCAATATTGAATTTTATATCAGTCATTACTATTTTTAGCTATTAGCGCTTATCTATTCTCTACATATTTTGTGCCTATATCTTTTTTTGCAGCAGCTTTTTGAGCTTATCCAGTATACGGTATACCCTTACTTTTGCATTACTTTCCGTAATTCCCACAATACCTGCTACTTCGGCAAAAGGCCTTTTTTCAAAAAAACGAAGCTCTATGATTTGGATGTCTTCCAGCTCAAGTTGCTTTAATGCCTGAAGCATCTGCTGCTGCGCATGGGAAGTGTCCTCTTCCTGGGCATCGTGAATCATTTGTCCGATGCTGCTTTGCTCAATGCTTACCACCCTTGCTGCATCATTCTTTCTGAAGTACATGTTCAGCTCATTAAAAGCTATCCGGAAAAGCCAGGCAGAGAAAGGCACCCCTTTGTACTCATATTTCCTGATGTTTATCAGCGCTTTTAAAAACACCTGTGATGTGATATCGGCTGTTAAATCCTCATCGTTTGTTCTTCGATGGATAAAAACGAAAATGGACTTATAGTATTTTTCATACAAAACGTTGAAACGTGCAGGATCGGCCTTAGCGGCTTCCACCTGCAGCATTTCCTGCTTTAATTCGCTATCGTTTTTATGAAATGTATTCAATGTTATACGAATAGTAGTTTAAAATGATAATGCGGTAAAGTTAAAAAAGATACAACAGCTGTAGATTTTTTTGGAGAATATTGTATTTTCAAATAAAGAAGTTTCTAAAGAGAATCACTGTTACGACTCAAAAGATGCCTCTCTCCGCTCGGCATGACAGAATACAATAAATAAATTGTGCCTGTAAGTATCTTTCTGCCGCCACTCTTCCATTCCAGCTCTCAATGCCCCTCAACATTGCTTTTTTCTCTGGCAAAAAGATACAAACAGGCAGTATTGTTAAATCGTTCTTAGTTTATCTTCATAGATAAAGGGCTCAGGGATACTGTATTACCATCAGGACCTACTGCTTTAATATTTTCAAACCTTATCCTTTCATTCTTTTTTAGCTTTTTAAATACAGCAAGCATCTCTGGTGTTATTACATTACCTGTGCCGTTTATTGAAAGCTGCATCCCTTGCGAAGGATAAACCATTTCAAAAGAAGTAACTTTGCAAACAACACTAAATTCAAAATTTTCATAGTCAGCAAAAATCCCCCTTGTGGTTTGCAGTTCAGACAAGGTTATCGATGTCCTGCCAACAACTCCCGCAAATTTGGGTTTAGGATCAGGAATACGTTTTACCCTAAATGACATTGTTCCCATGTTTCTTCTTTCCCCACTTTCCATTGTTGCAGTTACGCTTACATCAACGGTTTTACCACCTTTAACGTTTACTATATATTTTCCATCACCTGCATTTTTTAAAGTCGCATTTGTTGCTGAAACAGATAAACGCTCATTTGGAATGCCCGGAACTGAAACTGAAATTGGGTTATCCAAACCTAAGTAAACCACGTTCATTTTGTCGGCAGCGACTGTTAATGCGGGTCGCGCAACAATGTATTCTGATTTGAAAGGGAAAGTCACTTCTTTGCCCTGCGGAGACTTCATTTTAACGGTTCCTGCGTAGCTCACTATCCCTTCCCTGGATGTTTTAACAGAATATTTACCTAATCCGTTTTCCACATTAATGGCTGCTGGAGTACCGTCATAATCTTTCTTTGCCTCATTGTAGTTCCCAACAACTATTTCGGGACTCCTTGTTTTGCTGAATGCCGCAAGAAACACATCTGCTTTATATTCTTCGCCAAGCAACACATAATTGCTTTGTGGGATTACTTTTGCAGCAATGGTATCAAACTTCATCACTTCTGTATCTATCTGTTTCAGAAGGTAATCCACAACAACCGACTCCGCATTTTTTACATCATTCTTAAATTTCGACAGGATGGTGATGCTCGCAACAAGCGGACGATGATAGAAGTTGTACATTTCCCAGTTTTCATTGGTAGCGCTGCTTTCAGGATCACTTGTATCTATATCTAATTTAACGGATGCCCTGTCTTTAGGAGCAATACAAGCAGTCAGCTGCTCGCGGTATTCGATCAATTTATTTTTAAGCGTCCTTGAAAGCCCTGCAGAACCATCTTCCGATTCTCCAATTAAAATATTTGTAGGGATATCATAGTTGTCCTTACTTTTGATATTGGCCATTTGCAGGGTATCAGCCACACCTTCGGCAACCTTATCTGTTTTGACAACAAGCTCTTTTTGCAGTTTATCAATATACTCTGTAAGTTCGGTGGCATTTTTCTTGATTTTTTGAGCTAACTCCCAGTTGGGTGCTACCTTCACGGGGTCAATGCTCTTTGCCAAATCGAATGAGGCATAGAGAACTTCGTTACGAGTACTGAAATTCTCGTTGGTAGTCTCAAGCCCTTTGTTTACTACTATAAATGCATCCAGAATATCTTTTGAAACATTCAATGCTAATAATGCGGTAAGTACAAGATACATCATACCGATCATTTTCTGGCGGGGGGTGTCTTTTCCTGATGACATGGCTGTTAAGATTAATGGGTGAATACTTTTATTTGGTATTTACCCTCCTAATGCAGGGACACATGAAAAGATACACAGACTATAAAAAAATATTTGCACTGATGTTTTTCAACACAGAGCTCACAGATTAAACAGAGTTTCGCAGAGAGATTTTCCTAACGGTTGCAGATGCCACGAAATGCACAGTAAATGCAATTATCAGGCTCGTCTGTTTGTGTAAATTCTTTATTCTGATCAAATATCTGCGAGAGCAGGTGGTGAAGCTGTTCGCTAAACTCATCCAGCAATGAGACATTCAGGGAATGTACATTCCCTATCTGGACTGGTTTCAAACCAGCGCTCAACTGGCGAAAGGTGATAATACCACTGACCATATTATCAGTTATTGCGGGATTCATGCGTTGATATAACAATGCATACATAAGCAGCTGAAAGCTTTTGGCTAGTGTAGCGTCTGTTTGAATGGTGCTCCAATCCTCGAGTTTAAGCTCTTTATTTTCTGCCATCCCGGTTTTGTAATCAATAATACGGGTAAGGCTGCCCACACTGTCGATCCTGTCGGACTTACCCTGCAACTTCACTATTTGTCCGCCCACATCCATCTGCATTTCGAGCGGTTGTTCCAGGGCCTTTATAATAAGCGGGGCACCGGATTTCTCAAACGCTTCAACTGCCCTGACTTCAGCATCCAGAAAATTATTGATAAACTTTATTGCTACTTTTACAGTAAGCAGATTTTTACCATAACTTATTTCTGCTCTATTGTACTCCTTTTCAAACACAGAAACGGTAAGTGTTTCCACCTGTTTTTTGAATTCCTTAATATCTCTGGAGGCAATTTTTTTTCCAATAAAAGGAGTATACAATATTTCCAGCACCTCGTGTATGGTATTACCAAGCACATCGGCACCAATTGTTTCCTCTAGTTCCTCTGTTTCTTTTAGTCCGGCTATAGCATGAAAATAAAACTGAAGAGAGCAGCTACGGTACCTGTTCAGCAGCGAAGGCGAAAATCCACGGGCAGCAATTGTTTTAAGCCTTTCCATTATTGCTTCCGTCTTTTTAACCTCTATTTTGCTTCCTGTATTGTTTACTTCAACAGGAATATTCAATAAACGTTCTTCAATTTTAATGTTCGGATTTACTTTTGGCAATTCATAAGCAAGCTGCGTGAGGAAACGACTTCTTTCACCACTTCCCAGGGCATCGCTTTCTGTATTGTAAACCAGGTAAATATTTCTGGCCCTTTGCAGCAAACGGTAAAAATGGTAAGCAAAAACAGCGTCTTTATCCGTATACGTAGGCAAACCAAAGTAACGCTTCAATTCGTGAGGGATAAATGAATTGACTGTTTTGCCCGAAGGAAGTATATCTTCGTTGCAGGATAACAGAATAATATTCTCAAAGTCGAGTGTACGGGTTTCAAGCATGCCCATTACCTGCAGCCCCAGCAGAGGCTCACCATAAAAAGGCAGGGTGGTACTCCGCACCATCTGCTTTAGTAATGTTTGCAATGTTTTAAGATCTGTTACACTGTCCGGATAATCCAGCATCAAAGCCTGAATACGCTTAATAATTTTGGTAAACGCAAAAAGGTATTCCAGCTCAAGGTTTGCACTATTTTTACCAGCACCTTTCTGTTGGGCTACAATGGCATTTTTAATCGTATCTATAAGATAATAGATGCAGTTTATGGCATCTGCAGGCTGGCTCCAGTAACTAAACACAGGAGCGAGAATCTGCATGAGCTCCGATTGCTTTTCATTGACAATTTTTTCAATGGTTGAATAAGCAGCAAATACAATGTTTTTGTCCTGGAGCGTATTGATGACAGGGCGAAGAGAATATACCTGTTCCGCATTATAAATCAATACCGCTGAATATGGATGATTCAGCGTCTTCAACAGGTCTTTGTGGTAAAAACTGTATTTCGTTTTACCCTGGCTTAGCTTGATTGCATTCAGGTGCAGGTCGAAAATCAAATCGAAATATCCGGAAACAGGCGTATTTTTTAAAGGATAGCCCATTGTAACATTAATATCTTCAAGCCCTCCGGGAAGTGAATGCAGAACCGGGAACAACAGGTTTTCATCAGCCAGCACCAACGCGGTGTTTTGCATATCTGGGTTCTGATCACGGAAAGCGGATGCCAGGTTGCCTGCCACTTTAGCTTGTGCAACATTTTTGGCTACACCAATTATCGTGATGTTCTTGTTATCAGAAGCGAGGCTCTTTTCGTCCAGGACAAGGTTTGAACCTTCAGCCTTCTTAAAGCCAGGATAGTTAATGTATTTCCGGATGAACTTACCCGCCTCCTGCCTGGGGTCATTTACATAATAAGAGTCAGTATCCCATATTATTTCGGCCTTACCAGCGCTCAGAAGCTTCTCAATGATTTGCTCTTCGGCTTTGTTAAGCGCATTAAAACCTGCAAATACAACTTTTTTCCAGGGGTATTGCGCGGTGCGTTCATCTGCATTGGCAGCAACCATTTTATAGGCTAAGCCCTGATATGCAAGACGCTTGCTGAGCAGCCGTTCTTTAAAATCAAAATAGTAATCCCCCAGGGACTGCCAGAATCCCAGGTATTGTTTCTGAAAATCGGTCAGCGCCTCCTCATTGTTCAGACTCCAGGTTTCCAGCTCTTTTATGTCCTTGAGGTTACCAAACAGTTGTGAAGCATCTACAAGGTAACGGTCAATCTCATTGATATCGTTGAGCAGCAGTTGTCCCCATTTGCTGAATTCATCAAAATTTTCCGGTTCTGTTTTACTGACTTTTTTTATGGTTTCATACAGCTCGAACATCAATGTTGTGGTATCGGCCATTTCCAGTCCGGCAAGCAGGCCAACAAAATCTTCCGTAGCATAGATTTCCGGGCTCCAGAACGTTTTTTTCAGGTATTTGGAAAAATGTGTCTTTAAAAACAGTCCCGCCCTGCGGTTTGGCAATACAATGCACAAATCGCTGATATCATCGCCATACTTATCACACAGGTGCTTTACTATTTTTTCGAGGAAGGATTCCATTGAGCTAAATTACGGATTACAAAAAAATTTCTTTCATAAAATGTGACTTAATTATCCCAGGTGTATTATGACCATAGAAATGAGTTACAAATAACCCTCAAAAATCCGGACTATGCCAATAAACACCAATATATCCAAACTTGTTTGCAGCCTGGCAGCAGTTATAGTAATGGAACCGGCTACAGCCAATAGCAACTCCGGGGAAAAAGCCGAAAAAAAACCTGTGGAAAAACCTTCTGTTCATTCTATGGCAGGCATTCAGAAGGTAGAGAAAATACTCAAAGAGAATGCCGATTGCGCAGCTCCTATCATCATTACAGATTCCATTATTTTCTCTCCGGCCTCACCAAAAGGCTTTGGACATGCCACTGAAATACAAAGCACCCGTCCTGACGACACCCTGTACTTTGAAACAGAGCACAATACCGTGTGGTATAAATTTACTGCCCCTGCCAGCGGCAACCTCACTTTTGATATTATTCCAGTAGCACTTTGTGACGATTATGATTTTATACTTTATAAATACAATGAAAAAGACTTTAAATCAAGGCTTGCAAACAAAACAATAAAGCCCATACGTACCTGCATCAGCAGGAATGACAAAGACCTGAACAGTGCAACAGGTCTATCGGCTAAAGAAAGTTCAGAAAAATACATTCATTCCGGCCCCGGAGCATCTTATGTGAAATATGTACGCGCTAAAAAAGGCGATGTATTTTACCTTTTGCTGGACAATGTTAAAAATAATGGCAACGGGCATTACATTCATCTGCATTACAAAACCTTTGCCCAGGGAGAGTTATACCCGGGTTTACTGCTGCCTTTCGGAAAAATTAAATTTATAGAAAGTGACTATGAATTTATGCGTGGTACCAAAACTGTGCTTGACAGCCTGTATACATTCTTAATCCAACACCCTGCAATACAAATAGAAATCCAGGGACATGTTAATAAAACAAAGGAAAAATCAATATTGTGCGCACGCAAAGGAGCCTATTACACAGAAGCTGAACTCTCTATAAAAAGAGCTTATGCTATCCGGGAATATCTTACTGAAAAGGGAATAGATTCCAGAAGGATTCTTTGTAAAGGTTTTGGCAGTAAATGCATGAAAAACCCCAAACCAAAAACGCCAAAAGAATGCTATGAGAACATAAGAGCTGAAATATATGTTGCGTCACTGGACTATATCAATGACCCTGCCCTTACAGCTTTTTGAATAAATTACAATGTACCGCCTTTTACAACAAGGGAGCAGCTTATACTGTTCCGCTTCACCAGGTATACCGGAAAATCGCCTGATAGCACCCGCTTTTTCAATAGCATATTTATATTTTCAAAGTTGCATTTTTTCCACATTTCTTTCCCCCGCCTCACCTGAGGCCTGGTTTTCAGGCGATATGCCTGCCCCATTTGTCAGCGGCATCTGGTATGAGTTTTTAGGGTTTTACGTAAAAAAACATTTACTTAAAACCACCACCAACAAATGACAACAACTAAAAAATATGCACTTATAACCGGAGGAACCATGGGTATTGGTTTTGAACTGGCCAAATTATTCGCAAAAGATGGGTATAATTTGATTATTGTGGCCCGTGACCAGCGGGAACTGGAAGGTTCATCATCAGAGTTAAAAAACGAATATGGAATAGAAGTAATAACTATTGCCAAAGATCTTTTTATTGTGGACAATGCTTTTGGCGTATACAATGAAATCAAAAGACAGGGAATAGAAGTGGAAGTGCTTGTAAACAATGCCGGACACGGGCATTACGGAGAGTTTGTAGACACCGATCTCCAGATGGAACTTTCAATCATCCAGCTCAATATTTCAAGCCTGGTGGTACTTACTAAATTATTTTTACAGGACATGGTTGCAAAAGGTGAAGGCAAAATCCTGAACCTTTCATCCATCGCCAGTAAAACGCCAGGCCCATGGCAATCCGTATATCACGGCACCAAAGCATTCGTTCAGTCCTTTACAGAAGCTATACGCGAAGAGGTAAAGGACAAAGGCGTTACTATTACCGCATTGCTTCCTGGAGCTACAGATACCGACTTTTTCCGCAAGGCGCACATGGAATCTTCAAAAGTAGTACAAGAAGGTGAATTGGCAGATCCGGCAGATGTGGCCAAAGATGGTTATGATGCATTGATGTCAGGAAAAGACATGATTGTTTCCGGTCTTAAAAACAAAGCGCAGGTATTAATGAATGCAGTTACCCCTGACAGCAAAGCCGCTCATAAAATGGCTAAGCAACAGGAGCCGGTTGAACATAAATAATTAAAAAAACCTTATTCTTCCTGTATTATGAAATTCATACAAAAACTACAGCAGTGGCTTTTAAGCCTGAAAGAAATACAACACCCGTACGCTCATTTAAATGACTGGAGGCACGGTTTAGGATTCGATGACTATGGCAATCCCGTTTATTTAGGAAGGCAGCGCAGGAAGGTCAAAAAAAGGGCATTGGCATAAAAAAACCAAAGTTTTTCTTGGCATACATTTAAAGCCGGCATTTCCTGGGAAGTGCCGGCTTATATTATTGGGAGAATCAGTAAAATTTTATCGGCTAAAACAAATGAAACATAAATTCAAAAAAGGCGATCATGTAAGCTGGAATTCAGAAGCGGGTCATGTTTCAGGGACAATTATAAAAATCCACAAGCGTGATTTTCAATACAAAGGGTATACGCACCATGCAAGCAGTGAAGAGCCGCAATATGAAATAAAAAGTGACAAGACGGACCATATAGCAGTACATAAGGGCAGTGCGTTGAAATTGGTAAAATGAAAAACAATTTATTGAAATATCGTGTAGGATAAGAATGTAGGTTAACATTCCACCCGAGATTGACAATCTACCAGATTTAAGCCTCATTTACCCAACCTGCTTTTTTCCTGTTCATTGCTTTCTACCTCACGCTTATGCACCTTCACCTTACCCAGTTTATAGGAAATTGTAACTCCAACACGCTGGGTATCCGGTGTACTGATAAAAATGTAATCTTGGTTTTGAAACCTGCTTGACATATTGAAAACGTTTGTGTGAAAGATATCGAAAAACGAGACATTGATTGTAAGCTGCTCTTTGAACATTGTTTTGCGACAAGCAATATCAATACCCCAATTACTGTTAATACGCTGAATACCATTCACACTTGGGCCGGAATAGAATCCGCTCAATTGTAGCTTGAAGTTCTTTGGTAAAAGGAATTCGTTATTGATATTCGCATTGTATCCCGGTGATGACCGGTTTACAGTGCTCCCATTTAGTATTCCCTTAAATTCAACATAAAAAAATGAACCTGAGAGCTGTAGGTTCAACCACGTTTTCATACTCTTTTGGAAGAACATATTGTAAGCATAGTAATTACTAGCCTTAATATTTCCTAATGTGGATATAGTTTCCTTTGTAGAATCGTCCTGGTAATCATAGGGCATAATACGATTGGAAAAGCGAGAATAGGAGATAGTATTGTGCAATATTCCTCTCCAAGAATAAGTGAATTCTGCCGTATAATTTGTTTGAGGTATTAATTGGGGGTTACCAATGGAGGATGAATAATTGTCCTGATAGGATTTGAAAGGGTTCTGCTCCCTATATCCGGGCCGGTCAATTCTTCTAGATACTGAAAACTGGAAGCTATTGGTAACAGAAGGAGTATAAGTAACTGTACCAGCAGGGAAAAGATTGAAATAGTTACGGTCAATAATGAATCCTGATGTAATATTTTTTGCATCCACAATAGTAGATTCACCCCTTGCTCCCACCTGTACAGATACCTTTTTAAATTCTTTTTTGAAGTTGAGATAGCCTGCCAGAATTTTTTCATTGTAACGAAATTGGTTCGAGAACAAACTATCAATTTCCATTATTTCCGTTTGGTGGTTTTCTCTTTCTAAAGTATAGCCGTTACGGCTGTTCACATAGGTACCCTTAATGCCAGTTTCCATATTAATGAAGGGCTGGATTTTCTTATTGAAGTCGAGTTTTAAAGTGAGTATATCTATTGAAGTAATATGTGTACTCTGAAAGTAATTCCTGGGTAATACCTCCTGGTTGTTATTGTCCAAAAAATTATTCTTACTTAATGCCTGTCTTGTACCGCTATAAGCGGAATAATCACCTGAAAAACTAAGTGCCGTTCCTAAAGTATCAAATTTATGTTCTGCATTTAGGTTAATGCCGGGATTGGACCAAGCTTCTTTTGTATATGAAGAATAGTTATAATAATCGAAGCCCAAATCATTAAAACCTTCTACTCTGTTAACCCCTTCATCGCTGAAAGGAGCCGATGAAGGGCCACCGTTTAACCTAAAACCAATCACGGTCTGATCAGATATATTAAAATCCCCTCCCAGTTTCCACCACATGATTTCCTGATAGTTAATTTGCTCACCATCTTCGCCCAAGTAAGTAACGCCTCCATCCTGCTCATATGTTCGGTCAAAAACATAGCTGTTATAAAATGTACGCTTCGCAAACCCAAGGTTACCAAATAAAACGAAGTTCTTTCCTTTGTAGTTTAATGTGCCATCTGCAAAGCCACGTGCGGCATGGCCCATACTTCCCCCCAGAACAATATTACCGCTTACTCCTACAATCTTTACTTTTTTTGTAACAATGTTTATCATACCCGCGTTACCATCGGCATCGTATTTCACAGGGGGATTACTCATCACCTCAATTTTTGATACCTGCTCGGCATTCATGCTGCTAAGCACCCCAAACAACTGCTGGCCTGAAAGCCTTTGAATAGTGCCGTCCAGCATAATTCTTACACCACCTTTACCATTAAGAATGATGCTATTCTGGTTATCAATATACACTCCCGGCAACCGTTTCAAAAGGTCAAGAACCGTATTACCTGTGGTAAGCGGACTGTCTTCCACATTCATTACAATCATCCCGTCTTTATACTGAACCATTTCCTTTAGAGCAGAAACACTCACTTCATTCAACTCGGTGCTCGCTTGTATCAGCACCATATCAGGCAAGTTCAGGGATGTATCTTTTACGGTGAAAACCAGAGCCTTTGGATAAGCATATCCAATTGCTGTAATTCTCAAGAAGTAGGCACCAGGCATTACGTTATTTATAACAAACTCACCATTGTTGTTGGTCGTACTGCCGTTTACATAAGATGAATCTATCGCTTTTAGGATTGCTAAATTAACAAACGGCAGAGGAACATTAAATGTATCAAGCGCCCGACCAGAAACGGTCACCTGGGCAATTAAAGCGGAAGAAAGGAACAAACCGAGAGCCGGTATAAATGTCTTTATTAATAGTTTTAAATTCATATAATACAGCAAAAAACGTAGTCCTAAAAATACCTTTTTAATTGTGTTATATAATAATTCCCTTTATAAAGTTTACAAGCAATTTTCTCACTTAATACCACACTTTTTGTTGGCTAAATCACAATATGATGTGCTTAACTTTATTTGGCTTCAACATGTAAAAAAACGCCAATTTTTCCTTTTTTAATATGTCTGAAAAAATTAATGTGTATCGCCCCACCCGAAACAAACGAGTTAGTGTTCACAATGGCTGAAATAGCAAGGGGTATAGCCAAAAAAGAAGAAGGGGACTTAGGTAAAATTCACCTAAAATCCCCTTTGGTAGAAAGCGAAATCGGCCTATCTAACCGATTTGAGGATGATTGATCGCTGTTTATAAGCTTGCAATTTTTCTTAAAAAGCAAAAAAATAAATACCCTATTTAAAATAAAAATACCCCATTTAATTTCTTAAATGGGGTACTTAATAAGTAGCGGGGACCGGACTCGAACCGATGACCTTTGGGTTATGAGCCCAACGAGCTGCCAACTGCTCCACCCCGCAATGTATGTTTAAATGCTTTTGAAAAGCGATTAATTCATTTTTGCGGATACAAAGATAAAGTTTGTTTTATATACTCTCAATAATCTTATTAACAATTTACAAGCTTATTAACCGATTTTAATCTTTTTTAACTCAAAAGGATAGTATTTGTTAGTTGGTATGAAATTAGCATAGTATTGAAAATCTGTTTTATGGATACAACAACTATTATTGGTATTGCTGCAAGCATTGGCACCGGCACTTCTCTGCTGCCCCAATTTTTTAAGTTATTAAAAGAAAAAAAAGCAGAAAACGTTTCCATAGGAATGCTTGCTGTACTTTTTTCCGGACTTTCACTTTGGGTTTGGTATGGTTTCTTAAAAACGGACTGGATCATAATCATTTCCAATGGCTTCTCTCTTGTAATAAATATCCTGACATTCATTTTAATCTTAAGATACAAAAAGACTTCCTAAACTGCATTCAATCCGGTATAATACGCCCCCTACACCCAAAAATTGGCCTAAATCCACTTATTTTTCGTTCCTTTGCAGTCCAAATTATTTATTATTAGAGATTTAAATGGCACACAAGGCAGGTTTTGTGAATATTATCGGGAGTCCCAATGTGGGTAAATCTACCCTTATGAATGCCCTTGTAGGGGAAAGGCTTTCTATTATCACATCCAAGGCCCAAACCACCCGCCACCGCATTATGGGGATTGTAAACGGGGAAGATTTTCAGATCGTTTATTCTGATACTCCCGGGGTACTAAAGCCCAATTATAAATTGCAGGAATCCATGATGGAATTTGTAAATACAGCCATTGTGGATGCTGATATTATCCTTTTTGTGACGGATATTTATGAAGATATTAAAATTGAAGAAAAGGTACTTAACCGTATAAAAAATGCCAAAGTACCTGTTTTGCTGCTGGTAAATAAAATAGACCTGGCTGTTCAGGAAAAGCTTGAAGAAAAAGTGCAATACTGGAAGCTGGAGGTACCCAATGCAGAAGTGATCCCGGTTTCAGCCTTAGAAAAATTTAATATCAACTATATTTTCGACCGTATACTGGCACTGTTGCCGGAAGGCCCAGGCTTTTACGGCAAGGATGAATTAACGGATAAACCTGAAAAATTCTTTGTTTCGGAGATTATCCGTGAAAAGATCCTGATGAATTACAAAAAGGAAATCCCGTATTCGGTAGAAGTAGTGATTGAATCCTTTAAAGAAGAAGAAAAAATAATAAAGATACGTGCGGAAATCCTTGTAATACGCGACTCCCAAAAGGGGATAATCATTGGTCACCAGGGCAAAGCACTAAAAAAAGTAGGTACTGAAGCGCGCAAAGACATGGAAACATTCCTGCAGAAACAGGTATTTCTTGAATTGTTTGTAAAAGTGAACAAAGACTGGCGGGACAACGATCAGCAGCTGAAACGTTTTGGATACACAAATTAGTGAAATAGAGATTTGGAGAATTGGAGAAGGCAATCCATCTCCAATTCTTCAAATCAAAAAATCTCCAATTAAA
The DNA here is from genome assembly GCA_020051175.1 of Bacteroidia bacterium. GTDB lineage: Bacteria > Bacteroidota > Bacteroidia > 2-12-FULL-35-15 > 2-12-FULL-35-15 > 2-12-FULL-35-15. The sequence continues at coordinate 17,740 of JAGVJJ010000019.1, forward strand.
ATAATATGTCAAATATAGTAGCAATAGTAGGACGCCCGAATGTAGGAAAATCAACGATCTTTAATCGTTTAACGGAGAGCAGGCATGCTATAGTGGATGCAGTATCCGGAGTAACACGTGATCGCCATTACGGTAAGTCGGAGTGGAACGGAACTACTTTTTCAGTAATTGACACCGGTGGGTATGTAAAAGGCTCAGAAGATGTATTCGAAGAAGAAATACGCAAACAGGTGAAGCTGGCTATTGATGAGGCAAATGTAATTTTGTTTGTTGTGGATGTGTCGGAAGGCATTACGGAAGATGACAAAGTTGTTGCAGATATACTGAGACGCAGCAAAAAGAAGGTGTTCCTTGTTTCCAATAAGGTGGATAATTTCGTCCGTCAGGGCCTTTCAGGTGAGTTTTATGCACTCGGCCTGGGTGATCCGTTTAATATTTCTGCTATCAGTGGAAGCGGAACGGGTGAGCTTCTGGATGCGGTAGTGGAAGTATTGGATGCCAAGACAGTAATAGAGGAACTTGAAATCCCCAAATTTGCTATTGTAGGGCGACCGAATGTTGGCAAATCGTCATTCATAAATGCTTTGCTTGGCAAGGAACGCAATATTGTTACACCCATTGCCGGCACTACGCGCGACTCCATCAACACCCGGTATACGGCTTTCGGACACGATTTTCTGCTCATTGACACAGCTGGTATCCGCAAAAAGTCAAAAGTGGAGGAAGACCTGGAATTTTATTCGGTAATGCGCTCTATCAGGGCCATTGAAAATTGTGATGTCTGCCTTTTACTGATCGATGCAAAATTAGGGCTTGAAGCGCAGGATTTGAATATATTCAGGCTGGCGGAAAGCAATCGAAAGGGTGTTGTAATTGTTGTGAACAAGTGGGACCTTATCGAAAAGGAAACCAACACAACCAAAGAGTACGAAGAAAAAATACGTGAAAAGCTGGCACCTTTCCGCGATGTACCTATAGTTTTTACCTCTGCCCTAACCAAACAGCGCGTTCTGAAAGCGATTGAAATTGCTGAAAAGGTAAACGAGAACCGTATTAAAACCATAAAAACCAGGGAACTTAACGATGTAATGCTTCAAATCATTGATCGTCACCCTCCAGCGGCTATCAAGGGCAAACATGTTAAAATCAAGTTTGTAAACCAGCTGCCTACGCATGCCCCTACATTTGCGTTTTATTGCAACCTTCCACAGTATGTTACTGAGGCGTATATCCGCTTTTTGGAAAACAGGCTGCGCGAGCAGTTCGATTTTTCAGGAGTGCCAATACAGATTTTTATGAGAAAAAAATAAGGCCCTCACTTTTTAACAGGAAACAATATGTCAGGTAAAACTGGCCATTCGTGTAAAGTCCTCATGCACAAGTAGGTAATTCTGTTAAAAATTGCTCTTTTTTATTAAAATTCTCTTAAAAAAACAGATGCATTTGTTTGATTAATTAAACTTATGCATATATTTGCGTATTAAATTTTCGGAATCCAGAGGTTTTTTCAATTTAATTGGCTTTTTATGGTGTTAGATATTTATGGTTTCTACGATAAAATGGAGCAGAATAATATCATGCTCTCTTTTAAAGGCGACATTACATCAGACTTGCTGACCTCTATTCTGCAAATAATGGAAGCTAAACTGGACAATTTCCAGGAGGAGCCCAAAATAAAGAAGAAGGTGTACAATGTTTTGGTAGAATGTTTGCAAAACCTGTACCACCACATGGATGATTCTACTGCAGGAAATGATGAGAAAGTACGTTCAGCTATCTTTATGATAGGTAAAATGGATACTTATTACAACATCATCACAGGCAATTACATTAAAAACGAAAATATTCCTAACCTGAAAAGGCTTTTGGACAGCATTAACAAGCTAAGCAAAGAGGAATTAAAAGAATATTACAAAGAAGTTTTAAATAACGGAGAAATGTCATTAAAAGGCGGTGGCGGATTAGGGATGATTGACATTGCCCGCAAAACCGGTGGAAAGCTTAATTTTGACTTTACTCCTGTTGATCAGAAATATTCATTTTTTAGTCTAAATATTAACGTCTCTCAATAAATAGTAAAAGCATATGGAAGCAATCTCAATTGAAGGAACACCAAAAACACCAACTGTTAATTTTGATACAGATAAAGGTTTTTTAGAAATTAAAGGGCGCTCAATACCTGAAAACTCTATTGAATTCTACAAACCAATTGTAGACTTGTTAGAGAAGTATGCCACAAAACCTCAGGCTGCAACCAACGTAAACATTCAGTTGGAGTATTTTAACACCAGCTCTTCAAAATGTATACTTGATGTTTTCAAAAAGCTTGAAGGCATTAATAAAAATGGCAGCAAAGTAATGATCAACTGGTATTACGAGGAGGATGATGAGGATATGTTGGAAGCAGGTGAAGATTACCAGGCTATCATCAATGTGCCGTTTAAAATGGTACAGGTGGTTGACTAAATCTTACTTCTATTCTAATTCAACTATAAACAACGCTTTTGAGAAAGCCCTGCATTTTGTGTGCGGGGCTTTTTTGTTACTGAATGGTAGTAGTATAATGGCTTGATTGTAGTCCTGGTTCGAGTCCCAGCGGGTTCACAATCAACTTTCCAGATTTGCATTATTTGAAAATTTATTTATAACTTAAGTATCAGCAATAAAATTCGTATTTTTGAATTACAACTGAACAAATAAATGCTTTCGAAAAAAACCAAATATGCAATAAAGGCGCTGGTACACCTGGCTAAAAACTATGGTGGAGGCCCTATTCTTATTGGCACTTTGTCGCAGAAAGAAAAAATTCCAAAAAAATTTCTTGAAGCAATTTTATTAGATTTAAGGAAGCAAGGCATACTGGCAAGCAAAATGGGTGCCGGTGGAGGCTATTACCTGCTAAAAAAGCCTGCTGAAGTGCAATTGAGCCAGGTATTGCGTTCCACAGGAGGCCCTATTGCTTTGATCCCGTGCGTAAGTATCAACTTTTATGAAAAGTGCGATGATTGTCCGGATGAAAACATATGTGGCATCCGTGATGTAATGACCGAAGTAAGGGAAGCAACCCTAAAAATTCTATCAGGAACTACATTGGAGGATATTTTGAACCGCGAACACAAACTCAATTCATTGATTTCCAATACAAAAGAAAAAAAGTAAAAAAATTTACTTGAAAAGTATATTTAGTTGGTAGATTATATATATCTTTGTACCGCAAAATTGAAAAACACAATTTACACAGCAGCATGAATCGTTTGAATACATATTATCGCAAGCCTTTCCACGCGCTACATCATGTATGTTGCTGTATGTGCCTTTGGGCATAATCCAACTTTTTTGAAGCCGTTTGTTGGGACAACAAATCTTCAGTAAAAACAAAATCAGAAAAACTTATTAACTAAACATAAATCCGCGCTATGCAGGAACAAATTTTGTATAGGCAGAATAACCATAAAAACTTAAAAAATTTCTACACCATGAGCACCACACTAAATTCCAAGTCAGAAAAAATTAAAAACAGCATTAAAGAAACAGCTGAAAAATCAAAAGAAACCATCCGCGAAATCATTGGCAACAATAGCAAATACATTGATTCGGCCCTTGATACGAACAAAAAGGTGGTAGAGTCCATTAAGAAAAAACTTAACCAGGAAGACGTAGAAGATTCCATTACCAGCAACGTTAAGGATACATTTTTGAAATCTGTTGAGCTTTCTGAAAATGCGATTGATGCCATTGTAAATACCTATGTAAAACAGGTAGAGTGGAACATTGATTTAAACACCAAGCTGATTGATGCCTTAAATGAGAATTATGGCAAGAACCCGGAGAAAGTGTTGAATCTTATCTACGAAAATTTTGAGGCATCGCGCCAGCTTACCATCAGCAACACAAAGGAAATAATTGATTTTTATAATAAACACACCAACCTGGCTGTAAACTTCAATAAAAAGTTTGCAGAAAATGTAGCTACACAGGTGGAAGTACTTTCACGCATCCAGGCTCAGGGACTGAATAAATTTAATGAGTGGGCAACCGACTGGTGGAAAGAAAACGAGAAAGAAACCAGATACGCTAAAGCATAAGCAAGGCGCTTTCTGACGAATCAAAAGGGCTGTAAAAAAGCTCAAGCTATTGCGGGAACCAAAGCGGACAATCCATGTAAAACGGAATTTAGGTTAATACACCGTTTTATCCGGATGTCTGCCAAAGTGGTACCACACCGGCTTTGAGACTTTTTTACAGCCTTTTTTTATTTTACCTCACACCTGGTAAACAGAGTGTAAATCTTTCTCGCTTGTAAAGCTTACTTCCAGGTCTTTAATAATCCCGTCATCCACACCATAAACCCAGCCATGAACAGCAAGAGGCTGTCCATTTTTCCAGGCATTTTGCACAATAGTTGTTTTACACAAATCATACACCTGCTCGGTAACATTGAGTTCCACAAAACGCCTCGCACGCAGCTTTTCATCAGCAATGCTTTCCAGCTCGGATGCATATAATTTGTATACATCTTTAATGTGGCGTAACCAGTTATCAATTAAGCCAAATTGTTTATGTCCCATGGCGGCAATCACACCACCACACTCATAATGTCCGCAAACAATGATGTGCTTCACTTTCAGCACCTCTACAGCATACGACAATACGCTAAGCATATTCATATCGCTGTGTACCACCATGTTGGCTATGTTGCGGTGAACAAACATATCACCGGGTTCTGTCCCTGTAATCTGGTTGGCCGGAACACGGCTGTCCGAGCAGCCAATCCACAGGTATTCGGGCTTTTGACCGGAAGCAAGTTTTTTAAAGTACTGAGGGTCTTGTTGCAGCTGCCCCTCTACCCATTTTCTATTATTGTCTAATAATAATCTATATGATTTTTCCATTATAATTTTTCTTTAAGTGATTAATGAGCCGAAGCTCCTTTAAATTCAGGTATATCCTTTAATTCCACCTTAATGTTCTTTAAGGCAGCAGTATTGTTTTTAAAATCATGGATGATTTCAATTACATCCATATCAATATTATGGGATTTGCTTCCGTCAATAATTACATGGGTTCCTTCCTCAAGCTGGTCAAGTGTAAAAGCAATGCTACCTTTGTTCAGGAAAGAAACATCTTCGGCCAGCTGAATAACTATTTTATCAGAATGATCGCTTTTTTCTTCCACCTGGAAAACATAAGCAAGCTTGTAGTTGTTGCGCAAAATAATGAATGCCGACACAGCCATTCCTGCTGCAATTCCCTTTAACAAATCCGAAAACTGGATAGCAATTACCGTAACAATAAATGGGACAAACTGCTCCCAACCCAGCCTGAACATGCTTTTAAACAGGGATACTTTAGCAAGCTTATAACCAACCAGCAACAGCACAGCCGCAAGGCAAGCTAACGGGATTCGGTTTAAAAGCGGAGCCAGTCCTATTACGCTGCCCAGTAAAAGCAGGCCATGGAACATGGAGGAAAGCTTGGTTTTTCCACCGGAATTGATATTGGCCGAAGTACGCACAATTACAGCCGTTAATGGCAATCCACCAATAAGTCCGGAAACAAAATTTCCTATACCCTGCGCTTTCAGCTCACGGTTAGTAGGTGTACTTCTTTTAAACGGGTCAAGTTTATCGGCAGCCTCAACACTGAGCAAGGACTCCAGACTGGCAATTACAGCTATGGTTACAGCCACTACATACACGTGGTAATTACCAAGCGCAGTAAAATCAGGCAACGAAAACTGGTTTACAAAGTCCATAGCAGAGCCCGCCACAGGCAGTTGCACCAGCTCTTCCCCTTCAAGGAAAAAGGAAGGATAATACAATTTGTAACCTTCATTGAGCAAAACACCTACAACTACTGCTACCAGGGCACCAGGGACAAACTTAAAAAAAGCATATTTTTTAAGCACCGGACGTTCCCAGAGAATCAGAATTATTAATGATATTACGCTTATTACTATTGCACCCGGGTGAATGAAGTTTAACGCGTTAAATATTTCTGAAAATGTATTTTGCCCGTCCACCTGCAAAAAGTCAAAGTCGCCTTCGTTGTCTTTATCATACCCCAGCGCATGAGGGATTTGCTTAAGTATTAAAATAATACCAATAGCGGCCAGCATTCCTTTAATAACGCTTGAAGGAAAATAATACCCAATTATACCAGCCTTCAGATACCCAAGAAGTATCTGAATAAGACCTGCAATCATTACTGCAAGGGTAAATATTTCAAAGCTTCCCAGCTGGGTGATGGCATTGAGCACAATTACTGTTAACCCGGCAGCCGGACCGCTCACACTGAGCGCTGAACCACTAACGGAGGCTACCACAATGCCTCCGACCATACCGGCTATAATACCCGAAAACAGTGGGGCACCCGATGCCAGCGCAATACCAAGGCACAAAGGCAGGGCAACTAAAAAAACGACCAGTCCGGCCGGCAAATCATTCTTAAGGTATTCAAAGGTTAAGGCTTTCGGCTTTTTAGGAGTCATAGCAAATGAAATAATGAAGAGTAATACAGATTCTTTGAGAACAAAGCCTGTAACAAATCAATTGTTAACTGGTGTAATTATTTAAAAACGGAAACACATAAAGCAGATGGCTTTATGCAGTAGCATTATAGGATAATAACCTCCGGAGGAGAGTAGATAGTCTGGCTATAATCCGATGAAGAAACTGTAATATGGGTAAAATCGGCTTTACGCAGCTGCGTAATAATTTCTAAATCCTCGTTATTGTGAAAAAACCAGTCTTCCAGGGGGTCTTTCTTTTCATTCTCATCATCTGACTCAGCATCATTTTCTGCCTCATAATCATTCGCTGTATGGGAAGTATCATAGATTTTTTTTGAGAAATAGGTAATGGTTTCATAGCTAAAGACCAATGAAAACAAAATCAGTAAACTATATGTAATAACTTTTCTCAAAACAATATATATATGTAATGGATGCAAATATGCAAAAAATTAAAGCCAACGGCTACCATTCTGAACATTTTAAAGTTTTTTAACAATATACCTTTACACTTTTATTCCAGTTTGGGAGAACTTAAGCAGTTTCGCAACGATTATTGGTCTGTTGGGCCAAACAGTACCCCTTGTGGCTTTTCCGCCAAATTTCCTAAAGTAAAGGTAATATTACCTTAATGTAAAACCATGACAGCTCTGTTACTTTAGCGCCTTCAACCGCATAGGATTATGACTAATACCGATTACAGAATTTTAATTATTGATACAGACAATGAGATAATTGAATCTGTACAAAATTTTCTGAAATCAGAAGGCTATTCAGTGCTGAGCGCCACAAAATCCAGGGAAGCTATTCAGTTGGCACAGGCCGCAAAGCCCCATCTTATTATTGTAGAAATGCTGATGCCGGAACTGGATGGGATTGACATCTGTATTGAACTGCGCACCAATCCCGATCTTATCAATTCTCTGATAGTATTTTATACGGGACGTGATGAGGACTATTCGCAAATAGCAGCATTTAATGCTGGGGCAGACGATTATATTATTAAACCCGTTAAACACCGTGTTTTATCGACCCGCATAAAAGCACTTTTAAAACGGCACCCCATTAACCAGGAAAAAATTATAAAAAACGATACAATAGGCCTTACCATTGACCGCGACCGCTACCTGGTATTTTTAGATGGAAAAGAAATCATATTCCCACGTAAAGAGTTTGAGTTGCTTGCTTTGTTATCGGCAGCACCACGGAAAGTGTTTACACGCAAAGAGATTTCGCAGCTAATATGGGGTTATGAATTTATAGCGAAGAACAGGACCATAGATGTACATATTCTTAAAATAAGAGAGAAACTGGGTGGACGTTATGTGAAAACAATTAAGGGTGTTGGGTATTGTTTGGAAGGGTGAAGTGGGATGTGGGATTTGAGATGTGAAAGAGTTGGCAGTAGGCAATGGACAATTGGGCTATTGAAACAATTGAACATCAGGAAATTTATCCAGTACGCTCATTTGCATTAACCTATTAATTCAATAACCTGATAAGTCTAGTTGGGGTTTAGGTGTCAAATTGAAACCTGTGCAAAACTGATTATATTAAAGGGTATCGTAATTTTTCTGGCTGGTGATTTTACCGTTTTCGTCCCACATAATCCAGATACCTTTTTTTTCGCCCATAGCATAAGTCATTTCATATCTTTTTGTGCCTTTTGCATCCCATACCAGCCAGGTGCCATTCTTTTTTCCTGAAACATAGTAAGCCTCCGCAATTTTTTGTCCGGCTTCATCCCAACGCAGCCATTGTCCGCTTTTTTCATTGTTTACAAAAGCACCTGTTTCCATAACAGTACCGGTTTCATAATAATAAGTAACGTTGCCGTTTACTTTTCCTTCCTGTATATCAAATGTGGATTTCTTTGCACCAGAATCGAAATATGCAGTATAAGCACCAGTGTACAAATTACCGTTATCTGCATAATATAAACCATCTTTCAGAACAATATTCTGAGCCATAACTCCAACAACCATCATTAGGTTTATGAGGAGGAAGAACATACTTTTTTTCATAGCGGTAGAATTAAAAATGAAACTTATACAAATAAACTGCAAAAACCATTCATTTGTTTCTTACATCGCCATAAATTTATTTTAATGTTAACTTAATGTAAAGTTAACAAAGGAAGGTTGTGCTGAGGAATTAATTATTCCGAACGATTACCGGGATTCAAGTGAAATAAGTACTTCACCGTAAGAATAGGGGTCGATTGTTACTGAAGCCTGATTGTACGCCACAGATGACACTGTAGCAGAGATAGTTACAACAGGAATGCTTAGCAAAAAATTACCATTTAAATCGGTATAAATGGTTTTGTCGGCAATTTTAATTTCTGCACCGGCAATTTCTTCACCGCTCAGCTTATCAATAACTTTACCAGACACCAAACGTGTTTGAGGCTTTTCATTATCCGCAACACCGTTACTAGCGGTCACTGACACTGCGAAACAAAGGAATAAAGCTATTGTCAGAAAATTTTTCATACTTCTAATTTTACTGATACAAAATTATTCAATGAAAGCCGGGGGACGATTACCCCAAGTTTATCAGTTTGTTAATTAAAGGTTAATCAAACCGCAATAGAACACAAACCGCTAAAAGACAACAGGTTACACAAAGAAACATTTTTTGAATAAAAACGTAAATTCACTATATTTCTCTTTTCAGGTTCACTTAACCAAAAAGTGCGGATTCAGCACTAAAAACTCCGAAACTTAATTATGACATACGGAAAAAAGTTATTGGTTCTTTCATTGGTGGCCTTGCTACCGATATTGGCAGTGGCGCAGAAAAAAAGCAATCATTTCGTTTACGAACCACTGCCTTACCTCAAAGATAAAGACATCAAGTTCCTCGAAAATTATAACAAAGGTGTGGAACATTACAATAAAGCAGTGGCAATCATCCGCACGAGCGATTCATATATTGAGCTTAAAGAGCTTGAAACTATCCAGCATTCGGCAACTGAAGAACTTAAACTTGCCCTTCCCTATATGGAGAATGCTTATAAATTAAACCCTAAAGATGAGAATGCGCTTTTGGGATTATGCGGTATTCATTTCGCATTGGAAAATATGGATAAAGAAGCCAGGTACAGGGACGAATATGATGCTTTACATAAAAAATGATACATGCTTCGGAATTTCCGGGTTTAAAGTTTTCAGTAAAGGCGGTAATACCGTCTTTTTTTATTTATAAGAAAAATAGCATGGTATTATTTTTTAGTACCCACAATAAAAAATAAATTGATTGACCCATGAGAATTCTAATTTTTTCCATTTGCTTACTTTTTACTGAAACCATATTTTCCCAAAACTGGACCGGTGCAGCTGATGCCAACTGGAACAATTCCGCCAACTGGTCGGGATGGCCTTTAAACGGACAGGATATAGTTATCAATCCCAGCTTTTATAGCGGCAATGCCGTAGCGCCTGTAATTTCGGCAAATTCAACCTTTAGTCCAGCATCTGTTTTAATTGAAAACGGTGGGTCATTAACTATTTCAGCAAACCTTACAACACAGGACGATGTAGAAGTTACAGGCCCGGGCTCAAGTCTCAGTGTTGACAATGGTACATTTAATGTAAACCCCTCCAATGGAGGCAGGTTGATCATTGATCTAGGCGGAAGCATGGCAATAAACGGTGGTATTACTTATGTTGATGAACGTTTTATTGTTGGTGCAGATGCAGTGGTTACCATAAACAACGGGACAGCAAATTCCGGAGAACGCATAGTGATGGATCTTGGGGGAAAGATTATACAAAATGGAGGAACTGTGTCTGTAGCACAAACATTTGCAATGACAGATGGTTCGGCAGGAAATGGCTCTGGCTATGAAATGAATGGTGGCACGCTTACTATTACAGGTGAGATGGCCTTCGAGAATGAAGCAGGAAATTTTGAACCCACTTTTTTAATGACTGCTGGTACCCTTTCTGTCAACGGAGATGTTACCTGGTTTGGAACGAGCCCCGGTTCAGGCACCCCACGATTTATTCTCCAGGGCGGCTCTGCAAGCATTAGCGGACTGATACAAAACCTCGCATTGAGCACAGTTGACCTGTACCTTAAAATTGGAGGCAATTCAAGCCTTAATTTTTCAGGTACCCTTATTGAAACGTTGCATACAACAGATAGCATTTTGCAAACAGATAACTCTACATTCACTATCAGCAATACAAACACGTTCAACAACATGGGAGTTGTGCATGCTGCGGACAATACCACTACCATTTTTACAGGAAGCAGTATTTTAGATGGTTCTGGCAGCTACCAACTCCACAATCTCAGTATCGACTCCCTGTCACAAGTTAACCACTTTAACCCTCCGTTAATAAAGGTGAGCGGTAACTTTTCAAAGGATGGAAATTTTAATGCAAACGCCAATACCCTTGAGCTGAATGGCAGCCAGCAGCAGACTATTTTAGGAAGCAATCCTCTACAATTGCATAATTTGACACTCGAGAACACTGCAGCCGGTGGTGTTGATTTATTGCTCCCCGTTAATATTTCAGGCCACCTGCAACTGAATAATGGTGTTGTTCACACTTCCGGGAACAGTTTAATAAGTATAGAAAACAATGCCACTTCAAGCACTGGTAATCCCGGAAGCTTTGTAAGCGGCCCGGTTGAAAAAACCGGGGATGAGGCATTTGTATTCCCCACTGGCAAGGACAGTGTATGGAGACGGGTTGAAATGAGCGCACCATCATCGTCCACCAGTACATTCAGAGCAGAGTATTTCAACACCTCTTATTTGTCAATAAGCCCGGTCAGCAGTCCGCTCAACAGTGTCAGCAACATTGAATACTGGCAGCTAAGCCAGCAGAATGAAACGGATACAGTAAGGGTAAAACTATACTGGGAAGATGCTTCGGCAAGTGCAATTACTGATTGCAATAACCTTTCCATAGCCCATTGGAACAATACAACCTGGGAAAATGTACTTTCTACAGCATCAGGAACCTGTTCCGGTACAGGAAACGGAAACATTGTTTCCAGCAGCGAAGTACAGGACTTTGGAATATTTACTTTCGGATTTTATTCCGGTGTAACCAGCCAGAACATTACTCTGTGCCAGGGCGACAGCATGATGGTGGGGAACAATGTTTACTCCAGCTCTGGAACATATATTGATGTGCTCCAGGATACAAGCATGAATGATAGTGTTGTAATAACCAATCTTACAGTGATAAACCTCAACACGGTAATCGGCATGTCGGGCAATCACCTTCAAAGCAATATTATTGATGCCGACACTTATCAATGGCTGAATTGCAGCAACAATACACCTATTGGCGGAGCCACCAACCCAACGTACATTCCGGTTGTTAATGGCTCTTATTCTTTGGTAGTAACCAAAAGCGGATGTACTGACACTTCTGAATGCTATCAGTTGAATAGTGTTGGCATGGAAGATACAAGTCAACCGGGTTTTATAGTCTATCCCAATCCTTTCCTGGAGGTGCTAACTGTTTCATCCATTCACAGTGTACTGCCTGTTGAAATAAATATAACTGATGTAACAGGGAAGATTGTATTTACAATGAAAGCAGCGAATAGCAAAGGAATAACGCCTATCACCACAAATCTTGCACCAGGAATTTACTTCTTAAATCTTATTACGGAAACGACTACGTCAACAGTAAAAGTTATAAAACAGTAAGAGTTTGACATTTTAAAGGCAGAAAACACAATGTGTTTTCTGCCTTTAATTTTTTTTCAGCGATCCTTCATTGCTTAAACCGAAAGAAAAACAATCTCGCATCTACATACCTAAACATAATTTTCTGATGCGATAATGCTCAACAGCTCTGCATTTACCTCCTGTGATGGATCAGCCATAAAAGATGCAAGACCATTTTGGATCACATCAAAACGGATATTCCTCAATACCGCTGTAAGGACCGCTGGAAGTATATATGAAGCCACGGCTGCATCTATACTTTTCATTTCAACCAGGGGTATGCATTTCTCACCTTCGCAAACAATGACAGTAGTTTTATCCAATACTACAGCCATACCGCCATTTTTACAGTGTTGTTTTATCCTTTCACTGCTTTTATCCGTGCTGAACAGTGCGACACCACAAACAGACTGGGCTTCAGGGAGCATAGCATATACGCTATCGTTGTCTGCATTCAGGATACAATATCCTTCAGGCAACGTACTTTTCATGATTACTTTTTTGAGCATTTCACCGGAAACTCCCGGCCTTTCCTGTTTGTCTGCCCTTTCTTTTATATCTGCAATAATACTTATCGTGCAATGATCGAATGCAAGTCCGGTTTCCTGTATGCATTCATCCGTACACTGGGACACAGCAATGTCCACTGTGGGGTCGAACAACACTTCCTGTACATCCTCAAAATGTGTACAATTGCCCTCCGTACTTAAATGGTTCTGGATATAAATACCTTCCGAAGTATTGTAACCAGGCTTTAAGCCTGCATGGGTTGCAATGTGTGCAATTAATTTGACAAGAGTAGCGGCCTCCGGATAATCGGCTACCGCAATAAGCGGAATAAGTGCAGCATTCAAATCAGGGAAAAGCATATCAGTGATTTTAGCCGCCACATTGCGAGGTGTACCCTTCTGAGGATTGGAGTGCATACGTAAACCGGGGCCGGCATTCACTTCAATAATGGCCCCTATATCCCGTGTCAAAGGTACATCTACAGCTGTGGCCATTATGTCAATTCCGCAAATATTGAGGTTGAACATACGTGCTACGCGTTCAGCCAGGAATACATTATCCGGGTGAACACTGTCTGTAACATCTGTAGCAATGCCACCTGCACTTATGTTAGCTGTTTCTTTCAGCACCAACAATTCACCAGCAGGAAGAACAGATTCGGGCGTAAGCTTTTTAGCAGCAAGTATTTTGTTTGTAACATCATCTATTTTTATGGGCGCCAGTACATATTGGGAACCATAGCCCCGTTGTGGGTTTTGATTCTCATTGTCAATAAGCTCTTTTATTGTAAGCACACCATCCCCCGTAACAGATGCCGGGCTTCTTTTTGTGGCAGCCACAAGTTTATAATCCACCACCAGAAAACGATAATCATCACCTTTAATATACTCTTCCACAATTACTGTAGACGAAATCCTGCTAGCCAGGTGGTAACCAAAGCGCGCATCTTCAAGAGTGTTTACATCAGTAGTTACACCCCTTCCGTGATTTCCGTTCAAAGGCTTTACTACAATAGGAAACTGAACCTCATTGATACGTTCCTCAAGTTCTTCTTCACTGTCTATAAGTATACCTTTGGGAACCGGAATGTGCACATTTGCCAGAAGTTGCTTGGTTTCTTCCTTATCGCTTGCCAGCTCCATTCCCAAACCGCTGGTACTGTCAGTTACAGCAGTGCGCATTTTTTTCTGACGTACACCATGCCCCAGCACAACGAGTGAACTTTCATTAAAACGCTTAAACGGTATGTTCCTTTTTATTATTTCATTCAGCAAATACCCCGTTGTAGGACCTATTGAACGTGATTTAATATACAGCAGTTCATCTATATCGGTTTGCAATTCAGAGTAGGACTCACCAGCAAGCAGCAGTTTTATTATTTTAACAGCAGTTGTACCTGCATACACTCCTGCCTGCTTCACAGTATACAAGAACACAATGTGGTACACATCGGTAGCCGATGATTTTTCAGCAGTAATAAATTCAGCCTGCATATCTGCTTTTACCTGCAACTCTTTCGCAATATGGCCGGTTATCTCGTGCAAGGGAAAGCCTGGCTGGACTTTAAGCATCAAATTGTTTAAAGTATCACTAAAGGCAGGGAACACAGCTCCCAGCCTTTCCGGCAAACTATTGTTGTTATTATCGATATCCGCATTTGATTCAGGTATGCGCACAACCATATCTATTAGCTGTTTATGTGTGGCAGACCAGCAATTGGGGCCACGCAGCACTTTCAAATCTATAATTTCCATAAGGTCTGTTTTTATTAAAACGACCTATAATTTCATACCTGATTTAAATGAGTTATTTAATGTGCTGTTAGATGGGGAATTAAAGATAGTATAGCCCTGAACGCAGAAAAAATGAGCAAAAAAAACTACAGTTTTTAGTGTTAGTGGCTGGCATACCGCGAAAAAGTGATAACTGCATGCATTGCAGAATACCAGGATTTATATTCTTAGCTTGGGGTATCGTCACAAATCGCACCAGCGAGTATGCAAAAAAAAACAATATTAATTCCTCGGTGTGATCCAGCTTTCGGGATCAAGTTTATTGTCTTTACCTTTCCAGATTTCAAAATGGAGGATTGTTTTTGAATCTTCCTCATCAAAAAGGACAGAGCCTATATTCTGCTTGGTTTTTACTTTATCGCCTACGTTCACATATATCTCCTTGAGGTTAGAATATACGGTTAAATACTCTCCATGTCGGACAAGAATGAACTGACCTGAACCAGGAATACTTACCACTGCCTTTACTTCCCCGTCAAATACAGCTCTTGCCATAGCCCCTTTGATTGTTGCTATATCTATACCATTGTTATTCACATCCACATTCTGCATTACCGGGTGAGGATGAACACCAAAATGTTCCACAATATCACCTTTTATAACAGGCCAAGGCAGCTTATTTTTATTGCTTGCGAATGAGTTGGAAAGCTCTTTCGCTTCCGGAGTTAAAACCAACCGATCTGTTTTAGGCTTTCCGGTATTTTTTTGTTCAACATTCAACTTATCCAACTCATCCTGAATCACCTTCTG
Source organism: Bacteroidia bacterium (assembly GCA_020051175.1). GTDB lineage: Bacteria > Bacteroidota > Bacteroidia > 2-12-FULL-35-15 > 2-12-FULL-35-15 > 2-12-FULL-35-15. The sequence goes on from JAGVJJ010000019.1 coordinate 33,005, forward strand.
GATGGCCTTTTGCAATTTTTCCGCATCCTTCTTCTTTTTTTCAAGATCTTTTTTCAGCTTACTTTCCTGGGTTTTAAGATCAGAAAACACCTGTTCCTTTTCTTTCTTTTCAGAAGCAAGGTTTTGCTTTTCCGATTGTTCGCTTGTCAGCAGCTGACGCTGATCTGATTTCTTAGCCTCCAGCTGCGCCACTCTTTCATCCAGCTTTTTCTTGGTTTCAAGAATTTGATCTGCCTGCTTTTTCCGGTAAACATTATACTGCTGCAAATATTTTAAACGCATAAAGGCCTGTTCAAAATCCTTGGAAGCAAATACAAACATTAACCTGTTGTATGCATCCTGATTTTTGTATGCGTAATAAATCATTTTTGCGTACTCGGCCTTTAATTTGGCCAAATCATTCTGCAGGCCTTTTATGGAACTATTGTTCTCAGCAATTTCCTTGTTCAGTTCCCTGATTTCACTGTTTATCACACCTATCAATTCTTCGCGCTGAGCAATCTTTTTATTGAGCATCAGCAACTGGGTTAAAGAGTGGTTCTTATTTACCTTGATTTCGGCAAGTTGCTTTTTAGTTTCTTCAATCTCCTGAAGTGCTTGCTGCCTTTTTTTTTCAAGATCCTTTCGCTTTTGGGCAAAGGCGTCCCCAGAGCCGAACAAAGCCCACATCCATACAACAGCCAAAAGTATTCTACTGCTGTTCTTTATAGACAAGCTGCTCATAATTTTCAGGTATTTTAAAAGGGAAGCTCTGCTCCTCATCTAAACGAGGTTTCGCATAATTAATATCTATTGTAATGTTTTTCTGGGTGCGTATGCTGTAATTCATTTTCAAAGGAAACAACTGAGCAGAATCAACCTGTGTATATTCCGAAAAACGGGCATCAAATACACGTTCGGGATTAAATTCATAAAAAAGAATGCGGGATATTTTAAACGTTTCCGGCTGCATGTAAATACTCTGTGCCGGTTCCCTGAGCTCCTTTCCTTTTTCCATTACTTTACGCAGCTTGAATTTACGTATTGTCCCTAGGAGATACTGGCAGTTATCAATACCAGGCTTTAGCTTCTCGTCTTCATTATAAAAAGTAGCGCTGTTACCAACCAGCAAGGACTGCAATATTTCATAATCCAAAGGTGTATTTAAAAGCCTGCTTATGTAGCTGAAATCACCTTTAAAATAAGTATTGTTCAAACGGTTAAAGAACTTCACAGAATCTTTTGTAATGAAAACCCGTGCACCTTCAATCCCCAGCTTAGAAATGGACATCCATATAATACTGTCCCTGCGGATTCGTAATGAAATGGAAAAGGTATTTGAAGTGCTGTCGATTGTTGCATCTACATTTAATTTTGCGTTAAGCTTATCAAAAACAAACTCATTTGCTTTCAGGTAACCTGTCAAAGCCCTTGCATTTTTATAATCCAGGTTGCAGCGTGTTGGGGTTTGGACAATATCCTTTTTTTGTTTGCAGGCCAATAACAAGGGCAACAAAAAGAAACAGAAAATAGCGCGTTTTCCTCTGATGACAAACATAAAAAATTCAGAAAACTTACTCATACAGCTTTTTGTCAGCAATTTTTTTATCAATTAACTCTGTTGTGCTGCCCGCTTTTTTGGCTTCCGACCAGTATTTTAAAGCCTCTTCTGTTTCACCCAGTTTGTAAAGCACATCACCATAATGCTCCAGTAATGTTCCGTTTGATTTGCCACCGGTTTCAAGGGCTTTCCCTATCCATACCTTGGCATCATCGTATTTTTTCATCTGGTATAAAATCCAACCGTAAGTATCCTGGTAAGAGCTATTGTTAGGCTCCAGCTCATTGCTCTTTTTTGACATGGCTTCTGCCTTGGCCAAATCAGAATTACGCAACGACAGGTAATAAGCGTAGTTATTCAGCACATAAGTATTGTCCCCATCAATCTCAAGAGCTTTGGTGTATGCCGAATCGGAAGCTGCGTAATTTTTAAGTTGATTTTGGGCATCGCCAATATTTGCATAAAATTGCGACAGAAGAGGTTCATTACCAAACACGTATTCTAACCCGGCATTCAGGACATCAACCGCCTGCTGGTAATTTTTCAGCTGGATATTTGAAACACCATTAAAAAAATATGGCAAATATTGGTTGGGAAAGAGCTCTATGGTTTCTTTGCTTTCTTTTTCCATTGCAGAAAAATCATTCAACTCCGATTCAATGCGAAGCAGTGCATCCCATAAAGCATATTTTTCTTTATCAAGTGCAATGGCTTTTCTAAACTGCACCCGTGCTTCCTCAAAGTTCCTGTCGCGGTATAAAAAATCACCATAAATAGAAAAAGCTTTGGCATCATCGGAGTGCACATCCACCAGTATTTTGCACAGTTCTTCAGCGTCAGCCCTAAGTTCGGTGTAGGATTCGGTGATGTTATAATAGGACAACAGAATTTTAACTTTCGTATCAATATCCAGGTCTTTGCTTCTGAAAGCAGCTTTAATTTCGTTAAAAGATTTGTCGTTCTGCTTTAGTTTGCGGTAGTAATCAGCCAGGGACAGGTGTACATAAGGGTTTTCCGGATCAACTTTCTGCAAATCAGTATATGCTGCATATGCTTTTTCATTTTCTCCTTTATCAAGGTATAATTCACCCAGTATTCCATAGTATTTTGCTTCTTTCGGGAATACCTTTATAAGCTTCTGTATTTCTACAAGTGCTTTTTCGTAGTTATTTATTGCCTTATAAATTTTAAACTTCTGTAATGTGGCATCTTCGGAAACACCAATCATTGCTTCTACCTTGTCATATACCTTTATTGCATCTGAAGCCTTGCTTTTATAAATATACAGGTTTGCTAGCTCATAGTACAGTTCCAGGCGATCAGGATATTCTTTGATCAGTTTCTGATAAACAGCAATGGCATCGTCCATCATTTTATTCTCTTTCAGGCAATCAATATAAAGCATCTGGTACCAGATGTTTTTAGGCTCCATCTGTGCCGCTTTTTTACTGAATGCAAGCGCCTGCTTACGGTTATTGCGAAAAGCATATATAGTAGCCAGCTCATAAGTAGCTGCCGAGCTGCCAGGATACACATGCAGTGCCTGTACTAGCAATGATTCAGCCTGACTGTAATTGCCCAGTATTTTTTCACGATTGGCATCAAAAAAATAACGCTCAAATTCAATACGCTGTCTGTCCGATAGGCTACTCCCTCCGTCCCCGGTAGTTTTGGAACTTTTACCGGAAGCTGAAGCTGTAGTTGTGTTCTTAGAAGATTTGCAGGATACAAAAACCAGGCTTAATGCACAAATAAACATATACAGCCACCAGCCTTTTGCGTACATGCGCAAACCGCTGCGGCTTATATGAATATTGCCTGCTATCGCTTTCATTCTTTTTCTTATCGTATAGTGCTATAATCCCCAATACTGGCATCTGCTGATTTCCCTGTAAATTCCGAAAAATTACCAATCATGGAATTGCTCAGCTCTGCGTTCTTTATTTTTGTATTGGTTTGAATAATGCTGTTTTTAATGACCGAATTCTCAACCACGCAATTGTCGCCAATTGAAGTATGCGGGCCAATTGTGGAATTAACAAGCTTTACATTTTTACCAATAAAACACGGCTCAATAATAGTTGAACCCTGGCTGATAAAGCTGGAATTGCGGATATTGTTCTTATTAAACTCTAAAACGCGCTGGTTGGTATACACAGTAGCATCTTTATTTCCACAATCGAGCCATTCGGTTACTTTACCCGGGGTAAAACGCGTCCCTTTTGCTTTCATATTTTCCAATGCGTTGGTAAGCTGGTACTCTCCTTTTTCCTTAATGTCGTTGTCAAGTAAGTATTGCAGCTCGTTTCTCAGGTAATCGCCATCTTTAAAATAATAAATACCAATAATAGCAAGGTCAGAAACAAATTCCTGGGGCTTTTCGACAAAATCAGTAATTACATTGTTTGCATCCAGCTTCACCACACCAAAAGGTTTTGGATCAGCAACCTTTTGCACCCATATAATACCTTCCTGTGAGGAATCCATTTTAAAATCAGCTTTAAACAGTGTATCGGCAAAAGCCACCAGCACTTTACCTGTAACGCTTTCTTTGGCACACATGATGGCATGTGCGGTTCCCAAAGGCTCATCCTGGTAGCAGATGCGCCCCTTGGCACCCAGACTTTCGGCAATAGCAACAAGGTTATTTTCAGCTTCTTTTCCGAAACGTCCCACAACAAACGCTATTTCATCAACTTTTTCATCGCATACCTTGATGATATCTTCTACAATACGCTGCACCATTGGTTTTCCTGCTATAGGAATTAATGGTTTTGGTGTTGTAAGTGTGTGCGGGCGCATACGTTTGCCCATACCTGCCATTGGAATTATTATTTTCATAGACCTCTCCCCGGCCCTCTCCTTCGAAGAGGGTGACTTTGTTTTTGTTATTACTATTATATCAGCTTCCTCTCCCCGGACCACTCTTTGGGAGAGGGCCGGGGAGAGGTGTTATTTTCCGGTACTTCCAAAACCACCCGCACCACGGTTGGTTTCCTCCAGTTGCTCCACCTGTACCCACTCAGCCTGTTCATGCCTTGCAATAACCATTTGTGCAACCCGCTCCCCATCATTGATTATAAAATCCTCCTTCGACAGGTTAACAAGAATAATTTTCACCTCACCCCGGTAATCTGCATCAATTGTGCCAGGTGAATTAAGAACCGTAAGGCCGTTTTTAAAGGCCAGCCCGCTTCGTGGTCTTACCTGCGCCTCATATCCCACCGGGAGCTCAAGAAACAAACCTGTAGGCACCAAAGTCCGTTCCAGTGATTTCAAAACAATTGGCGCATCCAGGTTAGCGCGCAGGTCTACACCGGCAGAAGCGCTGGTAGCGTACTCTGGCAACTGGTGTTTTGACTTATTGATAATTCTGATTTTCATCATGTATAATTTATACGAGCTGTTTGAGGTTATTTTTTTCCAGTTTCCACACAAAAGCAACAAATCCAAGCAGGAATAAATTATTTACTACCAGAGTTATCGCAACAGAATCAAATTTGGCCAAACAGCTTATCAGATACAAAGTTACGGATAAACCAAGGTAACCCCAAATACGTTTTAAATCATAATTAACAGGATAGTGTTTATTACCCAGGAAATAAGAAACAACCATCATAGTGGCGTAACATATAAAGGTTGCCCAGGCTGCTCCAATATATCCTATCCTGGGAATCCAATATATATTGAGTGTAATAGTAATAAATGCGCCCAGTATTGTCAACATTGCACCATACCCTGTCTGGCCTGTAAGTTTATACCAGTTTGACTGGTTTATAAAAATTCCCAGGAAGAGGTTAGCAAGCAACAAAACCGGAACAACATTCAGCCCTACGCGGTATTGCTCTCCCACAAAATACTGTATCCATGCAATATTCATCATTGTCCCAAGAAAAAGCACAGAACAAACAATCACAAAATATTTCATGATAGCAGCATACATTTCTTTGGCATCTTTTTCTTTAGCATAGCGAAAGAAAAAAGGTTCTGCGGCAAAGCGGAATGCCTGAATAAATATGGTCATTAGGATGGCTATTTTATAGCAAGCACCGTAAATTCCGTTCTGCGCCTTTGCAATTTCTTCGGGCATCAGATAAGGTATCAGCACCCTGTCGAGCGTTTCATTTGTCATACCTGCAAGCCCGGCCACTAAGAGGGGCAGTGCATATTTCATCATGCGTTTCCAGAGAACAGGATCGAGCTTCCATTTTACTGATTTTATCTCCGGCAGCAGCAGCAGCAGGGTAATAAGACTTGCTGCAAGGTTGGAAATAAAAATATAACCTATTCCTATGGAAGGACTGTATACAAGTTCGACAAAGGGCTTAAAAGCCGATTCTGGCGCATCGTACACACTTTTGCAAAAACCTATAAAAAAAAGGTTTAACCCTATATTGATACCAATGTTCAAAGATTTGACAATAGCAAAACGCCTGGCTTTATTCTGCTCCCTTAGTTTGGCAAATGGGAGGGCCGAAAAAGCATCGCAACCCAGAATAAATGCAAACCAAATCACATATTCGGAGTGTCCTGAGAACATCAATACATCTGCAATATTGCCCGCAAAAGCGCATGTAAA
>JAGVJJ010000086.1 GCA_020051175.1 Bacteroidia bacterium
CTGATTATTGTTTTAAACGATTAGAATTCTTACAGAATGAAAAAAGTGCTCTTTGTGTTGTTTTTGTATTCAACAATTGCTGCCAACGCCCAATGGCAATCCTGCAATTTAAGTATGATAGAAGCATATTGTGTTGCCGCTAAGGACTCTATGGTTTGTGTTGGCTCGTCCGATGTGGTATATACGTCCTTAAATAATGGAACCACGTGGACGCTTTCGGGTAGCGGTCTACCGCAAAATATAAGCATACATAATATAATCATTTCAGACTCGCTAATTTTTGCAGGTACTTTTCGTGGCGTGTGGATATCTTCGGATAATGGAAATTCATGGGTTCAGTCAAATTCTGGGCTTTTAGACACTATTATATTTTCAATGGCTAAAAGTGGAACAGATGTTTTGGTTGGAACCAACCATGGCGGAGTGTTTAGATATGTTAGCGGTAGCGGCACCTGGAGTGCTGTAAATATAGGGTTGGCACCAAATAGAGTATACTCCTTGGCTTCAGATGGAATTACTCTTTTTGCCGGAAGTGATAGCGGCAAAGTATTTAAATCTATAAATTATGGTACTTGGGCTTTGGTAAATAGTGGTTTGCCGAACTCAAGAATAACTACTCTTCAAATACTTGGTACAACTCTGTTTGCTGGCACGTTAAATAACGGTGTCTACACTTCTGCTGATAATGGTAATAATTGGAATATTGCTAACACAGGGTTGGTAAGTAACAGTATTCACTCTTTAGCATCAGCTGGTGTAAATATATTGGCAGGAACTGATAGTGGTATTTATTATTCGGCCGATAATGGTAATCAATGGGACAATTTAAATATGAACTCGACCGGGATCGCCACTTCTCTGGTGCGTTCGATCGCTGTTGGTAGTTCGAATATTTATATTGCACTTAGCACCTCAATTCCTGCGAACCAGTTGTGGTATTTGCCTTTATCGGAAATAAGTACAAATATTATTAAAATTAACAGAAGCCTGTTTTTTACGTTATATCCAAATCCAAATGACGGAAATATGGTATTTGACTATTCGTTATTAGATGAAAATGATAAGGCCGAACTGGATATTTATGATATAGCAGGCAAACTGCTGTATAAATATGAATTAGATATTTCGGACAACCAGCTTTCTATAAGTCATAAAGGACTGAATAATGGAATTTACCTGTATAAAATTAAAATAAATGAACAAATTGTGAAAAGCTCCAAGTTGATTATCATTAAATAAACTTAGAAAATTAGCTCGGTCTTTTAAGGCGGGTTTTTAGGTATGAAGGTACGCAAACAATTTGCCTGTTAAGATGAACATAAGGTCATTATAAAATTATTTTTTAAACAACCCAATTGGTCGGAGGCCTTGTTAATAAAAGCGGAGCGGGACGCTCCGCTCAAAGTGGGAAAGTCAACGAATTAAGTATAATGTAGTACTGGTTCTGTATTCTGGAGCTGTTCTTCCGTTGCGCCATGCAGAAGATGTATTTGATTGGGAATAAAAATGCTATTCGAAAGAGCCCTCCGCTTCGCCAGGTATGACAGATGAATCAATGTAAGCAATTATCGCGTTTCCTTGCTCCGGGGCAAACCATTTCATCTCGGCATCCCTTCTGAACCAGGTTAACTGGCGTTTTGCAAACCTCCGTGTGTTTTGTTTGATCAGCTCAACAGCAGTTTTTAAATCTGTTTTTTTATCGAAAAAATCAAACAGTTCTTTATAACCTACTGTTTGCAGGGCGTTTAAATGCCTGTAGGGTAAAAGGTTTTCAGCTTCTTTCAACAGACCTTGTTCCATCATTATATCCACACGTGCATTAATACGGTTGTATAAAATTTCACGATCGGTATTTAAACCTATTTTAATGGTTTTAAAATTGCGTGCATTGCTTTTGCCTTTCCTAAGAGTAGAGTAGGGCGCTCCGGCCGCCAGGCACACTTCCAGCGCACGGCTGATGCGTTGTGGGTTTTGCAAATCAACTGAACTGTAATAATCCGGATCGAGTTTTTGTAGCAGGTTCTGCAGGCCTGGCAGTCCTTCATTTTTATAAAGGGTACTAATTTGTTCACGGATCTCTGCATCTGCTTCGGGCAATTCATCAAAACCTTTGCAAATAGCATCAATGTACAATCCTGAACCTCCTGTAAGAATTATTTTGTCATGTTTCTGGAAAAGTTGCTCTAGTAGTGCGAGAGCTTCTGTTTCAAACTTACCAACGTTGTACTCTTCTGTGATGCTGTGCGAATCAATAAAATAATGTTTTACGCCCTGCATTTCTTCTTCGGTTGGTTTGGCTGTGCCAATGGTCATTTCCTTAAAAAACTGGCGCGAATCAGCTGATAAAACAGGACAATGGTAATGTTTGGCCAGAGCAACGCTCAGGGCCGTTTTACCGATGGCTGTGGGGCCGGCAACAATTATAAGGTGTTTAGCGGGCATGGGTTGGTAAAAAAAATCTCCTCTGCATCAGAGGAGATTTTCTATTTGTAAGTCTTATTTATTTGGTGTTTAGTCATCATCACCACCTTCAGGGCCACTTTCGAATTCTGAAAAGCCAAATTCATCTTCTTCCCCGCCTTCAGCTTCCTCTTCGGCTTCCACCAGTTCTTCTTCACCTTCTTCGCCTTCCAGTTCGGCTATATCATCATCTGCGCTTGCTGCAACTGTATAAGCTTCATCATCCGTTTGTGGCTCGTCATCATCAAAGTCATCCTCATCTTCCACAGGAACAACTGCCTCAGTTTTTTTGTATTGCTTAGGTGCTTCTCCCACACTTTTCACACAATCAGGGTAACGTTTGTTGGCATCGTCAAGTAAAATTTTTACAAGCTCAATAGTAAATGTCCAACCCGCTTTGTAATCATATATGTAAACAAATTTCTGGTGCGGATCATCAATCAGCGCAGCCATTTTGCACTTGCTCATGAGGCGTTTTGCAACTTCCGCATTTCTCCTGCTATTTTCAGGGGTTTCGGTTGGTTTTAAAACAATTTCTTCACCTTTGCGCCACATGTCATCGCTTATAAAAAAAGAAGCATTGTGTGTATTGTCAAAGTTGATGGATTCCAGGATACTTTTATGAAAATCTTCGTACGTTTGAGTTGAGCGTATTTCAATTTCGCGGTACACTTCTTCGTTGTCTTCAAGCGTTACTCTAAAGCGATAAACAGCCATATTCAGTTCAGTTTTTATTACGGTTTAAACTTATCGTACCGTTATTTCAGGACGTTTGTTCTTTGTATACTGAACAAATGTAATAAAATATGTGTTGATTTTTTAGCGGATAACCGAATTTTATAAATGTTAAAAGGTATAATGGAATAATTGATGTAATGCTCTGTATTTCAGTGTATTCGCTTTTTGGTTAGGACTGTTTCAATCCCAGTTTTTTTCCCTCTTTCAGCATGAATTGATAGGCTTCGGAATACTCATTTGCAATAATGCCATCAAGTATGGCTTCCCGGATTGCATTTTTGATAATGCCTACTTCACGGCCTGCTGTAATATTAAAGGCCTTCATAATTGTTTCACCATCAATAGGCGGCTGCCAGTTGCGTATATTGTCCTTATCTTCTACTTCTTTGAGTTTCTGACGTACCAGTTCAAAGTTTTTGAGGTATTTCTGAACCTTATATTCGTTTTTTGATGTGATATCGGCCTGGCAGAGTTTCATCAAATCGTCAATATCATTTCCTGCTTCAAACAGCAATCTTCTTACGGCACTATCCGTTACTTCACTTTTAGCCAGTACAATTGGTCTCAGATGAAGCAATACGAGCTTTTGCACGTATTTCATTTTTTCGTTCAGGGGAAGTTTTAATTCTGTAAACAGCTGAGGCACCATGCGGGCACCTTTGTCCTCATGCCCGTGAAACGTCCACCCGTGGCCGGGTTCAAAACGCTTGGTTTGTGGTTTGGCTATATCATGCAATATTGCCGCCCAGCGCAGCCACAAATCATCGGTGGTTTTGCAGATATTGTCCAGAACTTCAAGCGTATGGTAAAAATTGTCCTTGTGCGATTTTCCGTTTTTTGTTTCCACCCCGTAAAGCAGCACCATCTGAGGGAAAATATAATGCAACAGGCCGGTATCAAAAAGCAACTTAAAGCCAATGGAAGGTACCTGGGCAAGAATAATTTTATTCAGCTCATCACTGATACGTTCTTTTGAAATGATTTTAATGCGCTCTTTATTTTTTGCAATGCTGTCCAGCGATTTTTCTTCAATAGTGTAATTGAGCTGTGTAGCAAAGCGTATGGCGCGCATCATGCGCAAAGGATCATCGGAATAAGTGATATCGGGATCCAAAGGTGTACGGATAATTTTATTCTCCATATCTTTCAGCCCATTAAACGGATCGAGCAAACGCCCGTAATCATTTTTATTTAGTGAGATGGCGAGTGCATTGATTGTAAAATCCCTGCGGTTCTGATCGTCTTCAAGGGTGCCGTTTTCTACAATAGGTTTCCTGCTTTCCTGCCTGTATGATTCTTTGCGGGCTCCAACAAATTCTATGTTGTAATCTTCATATACCAGCTGAGCAGTGCCAAAGTTTTTGTAAACATGTACATGATATTGATCACCCAGTTTTCGCGCAACACTCTCAGCCAGTTCAATACCGCTTCCAACGGCCACAATATCAATGTCCTTACTGGGCCTGTTTAGTAAAAGATCGCGCACCCAACCGCCAATAACGTATGCCTCAACATTCATTTCAGCAGCACATTCAGCAATGATCTTAAAAGAAGGGTGCGTTAGTTTTGTTTCCAATTGCAGCGCATTTTTTATAGTTGTGGATAATCCTGCCTGCATTATACTCCAAATTGGTTAAGGTGGTGATCGAGGTGCTTCCATTGAATGATGTCCCATTCCTGTGGCGTCATTTCTCCGAAAAAGGGATGAGTATCTTTCGTGATGCCCTGGGGGCCCAGTTGTACAAATTTTTGAACAAGAGCAATAAGTTTACTTTTTTCTTCTTCCAATTCTTTTGATTCCACTACAATAAAAGCACCATCCGTGGGAAGGTTACGGGTAAAGGGCTGCTCATCGCGGGTGAGTTTTTTCTTGTAATAGCCTCCCAGCAGCTTTGCAATAAAGCTTCGTTTTAATTTCAAATCACCAAACGCAACGCGCAAGGGTTGAATACAGTGCGTCAACATTTGCGAAACATTCATTTTTCCCCAGCGCGCCTGTGAAGCAGGAGTGAGAGCAACAATGCGGTTTACTATTTCCTGGTTGTCGGTTTTATTGAATAAGCTTTTCATATATAGGTTACGAATAAACGAATGGATACAAATCTACTAAATACTACTAATTTACTAATTTTAAAATAAGGAAGTTTTTCTCTCTTCGGATTAGTATATTAGTATAGATTAGTAATTAGTAGTGTTACAAGGTTATTTGCGGATAATTTTAATTTCTCCGTTCATCGCTACTTTTATGATGGATGAAGGTTTGGTATTGTTGGTTTCCTGCTGCCTGAAATTTACAATGTAATCTACCTTATTCAGTATGTCGAGCTTTATATCCCGGAACGACATTGGTGTTGGTTCACCGCTGATGTTGGCAGAGGTGGAAACAAGCGGTTTGCCGAATTTATGGATTAGCGTTTTGCAAAAGTCATCTTTTACAAGTCGTATGCCTATACTGCCATCAGCGGCAATCAGCTTATCGGCAAGCATACGGCCATCCGGATAAATAATGGTAAGCGGTTCTTCAGCAGATTCAATCAGCTCCCACGCAATGGCCGGTACTTCCTTCACATAGCGGTTTACCATTGTTTCGTCAGAAACCAGAACAACCATGCTTTTGTATTCAGCACGTTCCTTTATTTTAAATACTTTGGCCACGGCCTCTTTGTTGCGTGCATCACAGCCAATTCCCCATACTGTGTCGGTCGGATACAGGATTGTTCCTCCTTTACGGAGCACTTCCAAAGCATTTTTGATTTCTTCTTCCATACAAGTCTAAGTTCTGAACGTACTATATTGCCTAAAGCTCTATATTTTATTAAATTCATTTTTATATTTCGCAAGGCTTTTTTTGTCTCCGATTGCATTGGAAATGCCCATCAGGACCTGAAGTACGTTTTTATTTTTTGGAGAAGTTCTGTAGGCTGTTAATGCATAGGGAAGTGCTTTTTTCAAAGCAGGCGTGAAATTGTATTTTTCGTACTCTTCCGGTTTAATGCACTCAAGCATCTTTTCGATGCTGGGAACAGGTTTTTTAGGATTTGCCCATTCAACAGTGTTTGCAATATCAACCTGCTTGCAATATTCGGCTTTTTGCAAATGAACTATGGCTTCATTGTAATAAAAAATCATTGTATTATAACTCGCGTGGAAGTTATTAGAGTCCAACTCGAGAACTTTTTTATTATACGTAAGCCCTTTTTCAAGGTAGGATTTATTCAGTTCCCTATTGTGATCATATTTTTCATGGCAGGAAGAGCCACATGCCAGATAAAATTCAACATCCCGTTTCGTAAGTTGCGAAGGGTCTATTAACTCAATTGCTTTACGGCTTTTAAAATAAAAGAACTCTGCAGAATCTATCTGCCCTTTTGTTAAAGCATCTGCAGCACTATTGTGATATGCATTTGCCATATACTTAAGGTTTGCAGCAACATTGTTATCAAATTCCTTTGAACATGATAATGACTTGGCAAAATAATAAACACTTGAATCGTAGTCTGCGGTGCTTTTTGTTACTTTGAATCTATATTTAAAAATGGCACCTACCAAATAGTTCCGGTCAACGCAGGTGAAAAAGCTGTTCTCAAGGTTCAGTGTATCTACCATTTTAAAGGCGGTATTGTAATTGCCTTTTGAATAAAGCTCTTCTATTTTTTTGAAAAACAGCTCTTGATTATTATAAGGCGACTTTTGCGAAAATCCAGTAAATACAATGCAAACAAGAGTAGCAAGGATAAAATATTGTTTTTTTGATCTCATTGGTACAATGATTTTTTTAAGGTGCCGCGAAAAGCTAAAGATATAAATTTTTTAAGGTTTCATACAAACGATTGCAGCTCGTGTAATTTATGATATGCTCCATTTCTTGCAATCAGCTCTGTATGTGTACCACGTTCAATGATTTCGCCTTTTTGCATCACAATAATTTCATCGGCATGCTGGATGGTAGAAAGCCGGTGAGCAATAACTACCGAAGTACGGTTTTTCATCAGTTTGTTCAATGCATCCTGCACCAGTCGTTCACTTTCAGTATCCAATGCTGAAGTGGCTTCATCCAGAATAAGTATTGGCGGGTTTTTAAGAACAGCACGTGCAATACTTAAACGCTGGCGTTGGCCGCCAGAAAGTTTGCTGCCCCTGTCACCTATATTTGTGTGATAGCCCTGTGGCATTTGTGAAATAAACTCATGTGCATTCGCAATTTTTGCAGCCTCAATCACTTTCTCTTCAGTTACATTTTCAATACCGAATGCAATGTTGTTAAACACCGTATCGTTGAACAAAATAGATTCCTGCGTAACAATACCCATCAATGAGCGAAGGTTGGAAAGCTTCGTGTCTTTAATGTCAGTTCCATCAATCGTTATAGCACCATGCGAAGGGTCATAAAAACGCGGCAGCATGTCTGCCATGGTTGTTTTACCGGAGCCGGACTGTCCAACAAGTGCAATTGTTTTTCCTTTTGCAATTTTCAGGTTAATGTTGTTCAGCACCCAACCTACCTCACTTTCGCGGTAAGCAAAGGAAACACCTTTGTATTCAATCTCTTTTTCAAAGGTTTTCAGGGGCTTTGGTTGGGATGGATCTTTAATGGTTACTTCCGCATTCAGTATTTTATTGATACGTTCTGTAGAAGCCAACCCTTTTTGGATGTTGTAATAAGCCGTGGTGAATGCTTTTGCGGGTGCAATCAGCTGGGAGAAAAGGGCAAGATAAGTGATAAACACCGCACCATCCATCGCGGCATCAGATTCCAAAACCATTTGTCCACCCACATAAAGAATCACAACAAATACCGTAATCCCCATAAATTCACTAAGAGGCGATGATAGATCTACTTTCCTGTATGCTTTTACCATCAGTTGTGTATATGCATTATTCTCGTTGACAAATTTCTGCTTCACATTATTTTCGGCATTAAAAGCTTTGATAATACGTAGGCCCCCTAGTGTTTCTTCCATAATAGAAAGAAGCAATCCTGTTTTTTCTTTTTCCTGAGTGGATGTACGTTTCAGGGATTTGCCAACCTGGGCGATAAAAATACCTGCAATGGGTAGTAGTATAAAAGCAAGTACTGTCAACTGCCAGCTCATCAGTACCATAAAAACCAATGAAATAACAATTGCAATCGGTTCGCGAAACACCATTTCGAGAGAGTTCATGATGCTCCATTCCACTTCACGCACATCAGCTGTCATGTGCGACATGATGGAGCCTTTTCTCTCATCGGAATAATAACTAAGGGGGAGTACAAGTATTTTCTGAAACAGGTTGTTGCGCATATCTTTCACCACCCCGTTGCGGATAGGGGCAATGAAGAACATTGCAAGGTAACGAAATAGATTTTTGAAAAATATAGTAACTATAATAAAGAGGCATATACCAATAAGTGTATGGATTTGTCCATTGGTTTGTATATCCCTGGCTAGAATATAGTTAATATAACTAAAAACTGATTTTGATGTAAAATGAAGTTCCGGTGGTCCCGCATGTAATATAACTTCCATCTGTTTGCTGTCCTTTGAAAACAGCACCTGCAAAAACGGGAATAGCATTGCGATGGAAAAAAAAGAAAAAATGGCAGAAAGTATATTGAAAGTAATATTTAAATACGCGTAGTGCCAGTAACCTTTGATATATTGGAGTACCCCAAAAATACTTTTCATTCTGCAAATATAAGCTTTGTGGCTGTTATACCAATACGTTATGACCGATTAGGCTGAGGCAGTTTAATTGTATGTTTTTCACAGGGAGTTTATTCTGCTATTACAGCTGTTCTATCGGGATTAATTGCTAAATTTGAGCTTAAATATACCCAATTACAATGGATTCTACACGTCAGTTAAAAGTATCTCGTTTAATACAGAAAGAACTAGGTGAAATATTTCAGCGCGAAACCCGCCTTTTGTTTGGAAATGCGCTTATAACTGTTACTCAGGTGCGCGTAAGCCCTGATCTTGGAGTAGCGAAAGTGTATGTGAGCCTGTTTAACGTTCCTGATACCAAAGTCCTTTTAAAACTGATCCAGGAGCATACAAAAGAAGTAAGGGCAAAGCTTTCGGAACGAATCAAAAAGCAGGTGCGTGTAATTCCCAATCTTGTATTTTTTCATGACGATTCCCTTGACTATGCCATGCGCATTGATGAACTGTTGAAGAAATAATAATAACGAGTTGGCAATTAACAGTTTGCAATTTGCAAAATGCGTTCCAACTGCTTTTATAATTATATCTTTTTATTGCCAACTGCTAACTGTAAACTATTGAACCTACCCTTTTTCATAGCAAAGCGTTACCTGGTTTCAAAAAAATCACACAATGCCATAAATATCATTTCAGGTATTTCAGTGGCGGGAGTCTGTATCGGAACAATGGCGCTTGTTATTGTACTTTCGGCTTTTAATGGCTTGTCAGAACTGGTGGAATCCTTGTACAATACATTTGATGCAGATGTTGAGATTACAGCTAAACAGGGCAAAACATTTGTTTTAACAAGCGGGCAAACTCTGGCACTTAAAAATATTGACGGGGTGGCTTATTTTGTGGAAGTTGTAGAGGGCAACGCGCTGCTGAAGCTCGAGGATAAACAATGTGTAGCCACAATCAAAGGGGTAAGTGATGGATTTCGTAGAATGAACGGCTTTGATTCCCTTATACATGAAGGCACATTTAATATTCAGAAAAGCAACATTGTTTTTGGAAGAGGTATAAGCTACAGGCTGCAAAGCGGTCCTGGTGATGGCTTTATGCCGGTGTCCGTTTACGCCCCCAAACGTGGGAACATCAGCACATTTGATGAAGAAGGTGGGCTGAACGAGTTGAAAGTGTACCCTGCTGGTATTTTTACCATCAACGATGAGTTTGATGATAAGTATGTGCTTATGAACATTGAAAATGCCCGCAGGCTGTTTGATTATAAAAATGAAGTCACTGCTGTAGAATTGGGACTTGCTCCAAACGCCAATGCAGGTGAGGTTTTACGGCAGATTAAAAAAATGCTTGGTAGTGGTTTTGAAGTGAGGGACCGTCAGCAGCAGAACGCGCTTTTATATAAAACATTAAAATCAGAGAAACTATGGACTTTCATCATCCTGGTTTTTATCCTTTTGATAGCGACCTTCAATGTGATTGGCTCACTTACAATGCTTATCATTGAAAAGCAGAAGGATATTGGAATCTTGTATAATATTGGTGCAGATATCGGGTTGATCCGCAATATTTTTCTGGTAGAAGGGATATTAATTACCCTGATTGGAGCCATATTAGGACTTTTGCTCGGCATTTTGATATGCTGGATCCAAATGCAGTTTTCTGTAATTAAATTTACAGAAGGCTACGTGGTGGATGCCTATCCGATTAAATTTGAGCTTACGGACTTTGCAGCTATTTTGGGGGTAGTATTGTTTATTGGCTTTTTGGCGGCCTGGTACCCGGTAAGGATTTTTACTAAAAGGCACTTGAAACTGCAGGCAACTATATAAGTTCCATTTCAGTATACTTTTTTTCAACTTCATCAAGGATACTTACAATCTCATCATAAGAATAAGTTGTAACCAGCCTGAGCCTGTAATCTTTGAAATGGGCTAATCCTTTGAAATAGTTGGTGTAATGCCTCCGCATTTCCACAATACCAGCGTGTTTGCTTTTCCATTTAATTGAAAAGTCGAGGTGCTCTTTGCAAACGCTCACGCGTTGTGCAATGGTAGGGGAGGGCAGGTGACCTCCGGTTTTCAGGAAGTGTTTTATTTCGTTAAAAATCCATGGATAGCCAATACTTGCCCTGCCTATCATAATTCCGTCCACACCGTAACGGTTTTTCATTTCCAGCGCTTTTTCAGGGGAATCAATATCGCCATTGCCGAAAATAGGTATGCGTATACGTGGGTTGTTCCTTATTTTTCCAATCAGTGTCCAGTCGGCTTCCCCCTTATAGAGCTGGGCACGTGTACGACCGTGAATGGTAAGTGCAGCGATGCCAATATCCTGAAGCCTTTCGGCAACCTCTTCCACATTTTTTGTTGTATCGTCCCAACCCAGGCGAGTTTTAACGGTAACAGGGCGGGTCGCAATCTTAACAATTTCGGAGGTCATGTTCACCATTTTCGGAATATCCTGCAACAGCGCAGCTCCGGCCCCCCTGCAGGCTACCTGCTTTACCGGGCAGCCGTAATTTATGTCAATCAAATCAGGATGTGCATTGTCTGCTATGATCCCGGCCTCACGCATCGAGTCTATGTCTGAGCCAAACAGCTGAATCCCTATCGGGCGTTCATACTCAAAAATATCGAGCTTCTGAACACTTTTGGCAGCATCCCGTATCAATCCTTCTGATGAAATAAATTCGGTATACATCAGATCTGCACCGTTTTTTTTGCACACAGCACGAAAAGGCGGATCGCTTACATCCTCCATAGGAGCAAGCAATAACGGGAATTCACCTAATTCTATCGAACCAATCTTAACCAAATCTCAAAAAATTAATTGCATGCTTTAAAAATTCCACCCCTTTATGCACAAATCCGAAAACCCTTGAAACAAAAGGTGAACGAAACAGGATTTAATTTATAATTTTGCTGTAAAATTACCCAAAAAATAGTAGTAATGCAAAATACGGAACAGGAACGTCAGTCGGGACTGAAGCTAATAGTGATACTGGGATATATACTTTTGCTCGTAGGCTTAAATATATATGGTGCGGATAAAGAAATCCCCGTAAATACAGATGATCCCAATGGAGTAATGAAATTGAAGATTTCACAGGCAATTGGCGTGTTCGTAATTTTTATTTGTCCGGCAATACTTTTTTCATTGTTCTGGACCAAAGCAAAGGCACGTTATACGGGTATTTTTACACGTCCGTTGCTGTTAACCCTGTTGCTGGCCGGGTTGGGGATGATGTTTGCAATGCCTCTGATAAATTGGCTTGCAGTATTAAATCAGAAAATGACACTGCCTGAAGCATTCAAAGGGCTTGAAATGTGGATGCAGGAGAGCGAAGCGAGACTGGCAGAACTTACCGAAGTATATTCAAAAGGTACTACTGTTGGAGTATTGTTGTTGAACCTGTTTGTAATGGCGTTTATGGCGGCTTTAACCGAGGAATTTTTTTTCAGGGGGATATTGCAGAAAGTAACCATTGAGTTTACCAAAAATAAGCACATTGGAGTATGGTTTGCAGCTATTATTTTTAGTGCATTTCACCTGCAGTTTTATGGTTTTGTTCCGCGCATGCTTATGGGGGCTTTTTTAGGCTACCTGTTTGTGTGGAGCGGCTCATTGTGGCCAGCTATCCTGGCGCACTTTGTAAACAATGGAATAGCTGTAACCGTGTTTTGGCTGGCCGACAGGGGTGCTGTAAGTGCTGACGCTGATAAAATTGGTATTCAGCCCGGGGAGTGGGTGTATGTAGTGGTATGTGCGATTATTGTTGCACTTTGCCTGTTTGCTGTTTATTATATTGAGAAAAGGCGAAAACGAATGGCCGAAGCAATTGCAGTCCCTCCTGCAATTACAGATTCTGCTGAGGTTTAGAATCTTCTTTCCTTTTTACAAGGAAATAATAGTCATTTTCTATTGGCAGGTAGCCGTATTCATAGCAGAAGAAATACGTTACCCCTTTTTTAGTGGTATAGGTATTGGTGAAATACTGAAAATTAAAACCTTTCTGTATCAGCTTTGCCTTTGTGGATTTTGCTGTTTCCTCCGGAATAAGTTCCTCCAATATTCTCCGGTTTTTTCGCAGGATGTTATTTACATTTCTTACGTAATTGGTGGAATCACTGTTTAGTTTATTGTTGTAGGCATTTCTGCACAAATCAGAGCAGAATTTTTTATCTGCGCGGCCCTTAATGATTTCTCCGCACTCCGGACATTCCTTATTCATCATTGGTTTGCTGGTTTCAGGTATGTTTTACATTTATTTGAACGCTGCTTAAAATTGTTAAACACAACCAAATATAAATATTGTAAGGGAGGATGCCAAAGATTTATTTGTGAGTGTTATAAACCAAGCCTGAAATAGCTGCAATCAGACGGGTTTGCTCTTTTATATCTGTACCGCGTGTCATAATGCAAATCAGGTAAGGAGAGTTGTCCTTATAAACTATCCCACAATCGTGCAGCTGCCTTATGTTGGCATTGAGATACCCTCGTTCCCCGAATTTGTGGGCGACTATAGTGTTAGAAGGCAGCATTGCGGGCAAACCATCACGAAAATCAATGTGTGTAAGTATTTGAAGTGCTTTTTCTGAATTGGTCCTGTTCAGGTACGTGGCATTATAAAGCAAACGGAAAAAGGAGGAATATGTTTTTACCGACATAAAATCTTTCCGGTCATCGAAATTGCTCACGTCAATTCCCAGGTCCATATACACTTTGTTGAGGAAAGTAGCTTCAATATTCTGCAATAGCAGCATACGGGCTTCATTATCGGAATGTACAATCATTTTGTAAATGAGTGTTTCCACAGAGTAAGTGTTCCCGGTTTTTATGGTGGAATCTTTTACATTGGGAACCAGGCCGGTATCAAAGGGTTTGTCGTATTTTATCTTTGTTTTTAAAAATGCTGGTTCATTTTCTGCTTTTTTTAAAACGGCAATCATTATTGGTACTTTAAGCAGGCTTGCCGGTGAAAAGTTATCCTTTTCCCCTATTCCGATCCAGGGTCCGTTCTTAAGATCGCGGTAATAAAATGAAACGTGAGAAATTTTGCCTGAATTTTTGGCACTGTCAATCGCTTGTTTTACCCTGTTTTCAAGGGTAACTATGCCTGCTTCGTTGGCGGGACGGTAAGTGTCACATTCGAGGAGTGGGCTTATGAGCTTGTACTCGCTTAAACGGAGTTCCTGCGTAGCATTTGCAGGTTCTGTTATTACAGCTTTTTTCCGCTCCTTGTTTTTGCTGAAATGCTTGCCTGAAAAAAATCCAATTGCCCCGGAAACAATAACCAATGCAAGCGTAATGAGATAGCTTCTTTTCACAAAATCAACTTCAATTTATTATTTCTTTTTAAGAAGCTCTGATACTGCCCTGTCAGCATTTACAAAACCACCGGAAATACAAAGTTCAGTTACTTTTGTTTTTTTACGTGTACTTCCAGGAATAAGGACTTTCTTTTTGTACGGTACAACCGTTTTCATCAATAATACTTTTACTTCTTCAGCTTTCAGCTCCGGAAAATAGCTTCGGATAATAGCTGCAACCCCTGCTGTACTTGGCGATGCCATACTCGTGCCGGATTCATTGATGTATTTATTGTCCGGAACAGTGGAGTAAATATCCACACCAGGTGCAAACAAATCAACCCTCTGCCTGCCATAATTAGAAAAAGTACCGATTATATTTTTGCCTTTTTTGTAACCGTTGGCCCCAACTTCAATCCAATTAGGTGCTGTGATACCGCCAGATAATTCACGGTTTGGATAGGAGAGTGCCGAATCAACATTTTTTGATTCATTGCCGGCAGCATGAATCAGCAAAACATCCTTTGACAAGGCATATTGAATGGCTTCATCAACAATCTTTTTATCTGGTGAATAATATTTTCCGAAACTCATATTGATGATCGTAGCTCCGTTATCAACAGCATATCGTATTGCATTGGCAATGTCCTTATCTCTTTCATCACCATTAGGAACAGCTCTTACGGGCATTATTTTAACATTATTAGCAATACCTTTAATACCAACATTATTGTTCCTCATTGCAGCAATGATTCCCGAAACGTGGGTGCCATGAAGTGCATCAGGACCTTTCACCCTGTTGCAGCCATAATAACGCTCAGTTGCATTGTTTACATCATCACCCACAACAACCTGCCGAATAGAGTCTGTATTCAGCTTATTGTACTTTACATTGTTCTCGAGGTATTCTTTGCCTTCTTTCAGCTGTCCTTCCAGCTCTTCAGGCTTTACACCAAAAGCAGAAGCCAGCTTAATAAACTTTTTCAGCTGTTTTTCTCTTTTATCTTCAGTGGCGTAATTAGCTACAGTAGCTTTCGTCAGTGAACCATTGTTCTGTCTTTTTACTTTAATCAAAAAGTCATAAATCATGTCTATTGATTGTAGCTCCTGCTCATCTTTTGCAAGCTCCGTAAGATATTCGTTGCGGATAGTTTTAAACTCCGCAAACTCTGTTGCATCACTGCCTTTTAAATTATTTGTGTCGGCTGTTGAAAACTTTTTATTCATGCGGTGGTACATCCTTGCAAGTTCACTTGCTTCATGGTTTATATCCCCGTTCTTACCACCCAGAAAGCTCCATCCGTGAATATCATCAACATAACCATTTTTATCATCATCTACGCCATTATCAGGGATTTCTCCTGTATTTGTCCAGATAACATCTTTTAAATCTTCATGGTCGGTATCCACGCCACTGTCAATCACTGCAACAATTACAGTTTTTCCTTTTTTGTCTTTCAGCTTTTCATAGGCTTTTTCAACTCCCGCTCCATACACCTTGTCCGACTGTGGATCCATAAGGATCCAGTTATCAGGTAATTTTTTTTGTGCGAATATGGAGCTTGTTGCTATAAGGCCCGCGATAAAAAGGTGCTTTTGCATGATTATAAGGTTTTGCTAATGAAATATCCGGTAGTTATATCGGGATAAATTGAGGTGGTACAAATACAGTATTTAAAAATGCTTTAAAACAAGCAACTCCTGTAAATCTTACAGGAGTTGCTTGTTTTCTGGATTAACAAAATTCATTAAAAGCCATTTGAAGGTTTTCAGCAATCATTTGTGCTGAGCGTCCTTCTATGTGGTGACGTTCCACAAAGTGAACCAGCTTGCCATCTTTGAACAGCGCTACAGCTGGTGAAGATGGTGGGTAAGGTGCAAAATGTTTGCGTGCTTCAACAACAGCTTCTGTATCGAATCCTGCAAAAACGGTTGTGATCCTATCAGGACGTTTAGCTCCTGAAACAGCCATTTTTACTCCCGGGCGTGCAGCGCCTGCAGCACATCCGCATACTGAGTTTACAACAACAAGCACTGTTCCTTTGCTGTTTATTGCTTCATTTACAGCATCTGGTGTTGTTAAATCTTCAAAACCGGCAGTTGTAAGTTCTGCTTTCATCGGTTTTACAATAGTTTCTGGATACATATTTTTAAATATTGAATGAATAGTAAAATTACCAGGTACAAAAATACGAAACATTCTATGAACCCTGTATTAATTTTAACATTTGTTGTCAAATAATTGGGTATAAATCATTGGATACATAATGCGCGTCTGGGCCGAAAGTTTTCAATTCCTTATCTTTGCATTTCTGCAATTTAAATTATATCGAATGAAAAGAATATTTGTCTTATGTCTGGCAGTAATGTTATTACTTTCAGCTGAAACTTCTGCACAGGTTAAATTTATTGAAAAAGTATCCCGGCAAGGCAGCGAGCTGCTTATTCCGTATGAAAAATACGAGCTTTCCAATGGACTTACTGTTCTTATTCACGAGGACCATTCTGATCCCATTGTATATGTAGATGTTACCTATCATGTTGGTTCAGCCAGGGAGCAGGAAGGGCGTTCAGGCTTTGCGCATTTTTTTGAGCACATGATGTTTCAGGGTTCGGAGCATGTTGCAGATGAGGAGCATTTTAAGATAATTTCTGAATCAGGCGGTACTATGAACGGCTCAACCAATATGGATCGTACCAACTATTTTGAAGTAATACCATCCAACAAGCTGGAAACAGCACTATGGCTTGAGGCCGACCGAATGGGTTTTTTGCTGGAGGCGGTAACTCAAAAGAAATTTGAGGTACAGCGCGAAACCGTTAAAAATGAGCGCGGACAGAGGTACGACAATTTTCCTTACGGCCTTGTCCGTGAAAAAATTGGGGAGGCTCTATATCCTTCTAATCACCCGTATTCCTGGTCAACTATTGGCTATATTGAGGATTTGAACAGGGTGAATGTAACGGATTTGAAGAACTTTTTTCTTCGCTGGTACGGACCCAATAACGCTACTCTAACCGTTTCCGGTGATGTATCGGTAGCTGAAGTTTTAAAATATGCCGAAAAATATTTTGGAACTATTCCGCGCGGCCCCGAAGTGGTTGCGCAAAAAATGGCACCTGTGAAACTGGACAAGGACAGGTATATTTCTTATGAGGACAATATTCGTATGCCGCAAATAAGCTTTACATATCCTACTGTACCTCATTACCACCCGGATGAAGCTGCGTTGGATATATTGGCAGATGTGCTTGCTGGTAATAAATCATCGATCTTTTATAAAAATTTTGAAAAAACTCAATTTGCACAGTATGCCAGTGTATACCATACCAGCAAAGAGCTTGGTGACGAATTCAGCATTACCGTACGGGCGTTCCCCGGAAAAAGCCTTAGTGTTGCCGATTCAATGATACGAGCCTCACTTTCAGAGTTTGAAAAAAGAGGAGTTACAGATCTGGATCTGAGAAGATACAAAGCAAGCTCTGAAAGCCAGATAGTGAATGCTCTTTCAAGTGTTCAGGGTAAAGGCGGGATTTTGGCTTCCTATCAGACTTTTACAGGTAACCCAAACTACATTACCAAAGAAATGGCAAGTCTAAACAATGTCACAAAAGAAGATGTGATGAGGGTTTACAACACATACATTAAGAATAAAAACGCTGTTGTGTTAAGTGTTTGTCCGAAAGGTAAACCGGAAATGGCTGCTAAACCTGATAATTTTAAACTGCCCCAACGGAACACATCCAACCCGGAAGCATCTGAATATAAAAGCCTGGTTTATAACAAAGCCAGGGATACATTTGATAGGAATGTAAAGCCTGAAGGAGGGCCTGCAGCATTTGTAAAAGCTCCTGTATATTGGAAAAAGAGCTTCGGAAACGGTTTGAAACTAATAGGAACACAAACGGATGAAATTCCTACTGTTAATATCCAGTTATCGATAGAATCCGGCCACCGCTACGAGCCTATAGATAAATCAGGGGTGGCAGATTTACTTACCGGTTTGCTGAATGAATCAACAACAAGGCATTCTGCTGAAGAAATTGCCGAACGTCTTGAGCTTTTAGGAAGCAGTGTTTATTTTACTCATACAGGACAGGAAATTGTGCTGAATGTTTCATCATTGACTAAGAATATAGACTCCACGCTTGCAATAGCCGAAGAAATGCTGTTGTATCCTAAATTTGATAAAGAGGATTTTGAGCGCATAAAAAAGCAAAAGCTGGAAGCGATAGAAAACCAGGTGACACAAGCCACAACCATTGCCGGTAATGTGTTTTCGCGATTAATGTATGGTAAAAACCACATTATGGGTATACCTTCTTTGGGAACAGCAGCTACGTTTGAAAAGCTTACACTTGAAGATATAAGGCAATATTACGCAAACGCTGTTTCCCCGGCTGTTTCATCAGTTGTTGTGGTGGGGGATATAAAGGAGGAAGATATCCTAAAAAAGATAAATTTTTTGAACACCTGGAAAGGCAAGCCAGTGGTACGTATTCCGGAGCCTGAAACAGTGAATATTGATAAAACACGCATTTACCTTGTGAATAAGGAAAAAGCCCCGCAGT
The DNA here is from genome assembly GCA_020051175.1 of Bacteroidia bacterium. Classification (GTDB taxonomy): domain Bacteria; phylum Bacteroidota; class Bacteroidia; order 2-12-FULL-35-15; family 2-12-FULL-35-15; genus 2-12-FULL-35-15. Next base: position 18,731 of record JAGVJJ010000086.1, read on the forward strand.
CTGAAATTCGCATAGGTTATATGGCAATACCATTTGATGCCACCGGAGAATTTTTTAAAGCGGGCATCATGAATTATCCTCTGGGCGGGAGCTTTAACAGCAGAGTCAACCAGAACCTGCGCGAAACGCATGGATTTACTTATGGAGCAAAATCCGGCTTTTCAGGTAACCAATACCGGGGTCCTTTTGTTGCTTATGCCGGAGTGAGGGCAAACGCTACTGATAGCTCAATCATTGAGTTCATGAAAGAAATCAAGAACTACGCTGATAAGGGAATAAAGGAGGAAGAGCTGTCGTTTACAAGAAATTCACTGGTGCAAAGTGAGGCACTGAAATATGAGACTGGATGGCAAAAAGCGGGTTTTATCAAACGGATTCTTGATTATGATTTGGATAAAACATTTGTTGATAAGCAGAATCAGCTACTGAAATCTGTTACAAAGGCTGAAGTAGATGCCCTGGCTAAAAAGTACCTGCCATACGATAAAATGATAATTCTGGTAGTGGGTGACAAATCAAAAGTATACGATGGTCTGGTTAAGCTGGGATATGAAGTGGTAGAGCTGGATATGGAAGGTAACCCTTTGGCAGCGGCTCCTGTTCAGAAGAATGAAGTAGACAATAAACCAGCCCCGAAAAAGCCGGTTCCTCCGCCTCCGGGAAAGTTTCATGGTAAGGAAAAGGCCAAAATTGTTAAGGACGATAAGGTGAGGTAATATCAGATTTTCCAGGAAAACCTGCACAAAAAACGTGCGTTCAGCGTTTTTGCTGAAAGAACCGTTTTATTATTTCTGAGCATTCTTCTTCCAGAATGCCTTTTACTACAACCGTTTTGGGGTGTAAAATGCGTTTATACGTTATACTATGAGCGGAGGGTGGTATTGGTTCCTGTAACAACAGGCTGTACCCTCTTTTACTATCTGCTGCCCCATACACAAGCTTTCCAAGTTGTGCCCATGAAATGGCTCCTGCACACATCAGGCAGGGTTCAAGGGTAACATACAAAATGCATTCATTCAGGTATTTTCCGTTCAGATAGTTCGCTGCCGAAGTAATGGCCTGCATCTCTGCATGGGCGGTTACATCCGTTAGTCGTTCAGTAAGGTTGTGTGCACGTGCAATTATTTTGTTGTTACAAACTACAACAACTCCTACAGGGACCTCGTCTGCCTCAAATGCTTTTTGGGCTTCCTTAAAAGCTTCCCGCATAAAGTATTCGTCAGAAAAAACAACCGCTTCCATAAATGGTTTTGAAGACTTAAAAATAAGAAATTTTACCCCTGAATTGTTAAAAACTGCTCATAAAGTTGAAAACAATTTTGAGGGCGGTTTATTTGGTGGTTTCATAAATTGTGTTATTTTAGCTCACAAAAACCTAGAAATATATATATGAACATGAAAAAAACTACTTTTAAATTATTTGCATTGTTGATGCTTGCTTTTATAAGCGGAGCGCAGTTGTTTGCTCAGGTAAGTTTAACGGCTACCCCAAACCAGGGATGTGCACCTCTTACGGTAACATTCACGATTAACAACATGGTTAATCCTCCTTACCGTATTGAATGGCATTTTGATGATGGAAGCCCTGTATTGCATGATACAATGCCGCTGGCAACAACTGTAACGCATACGTATGCGAACACCGGGTGGTACAACAACATCCGCATCGAAGCTTATGATGCCAATAATAATTTTTTAAATAGTCTATATTGTTCAAACAGCGTTCAGGTAAATGGTCCTAGTTTTAACATCCCGGATTCTGTTTGTGTTGGCGACCAGGTGAACTTTTGTGCCAACAATGGTCCTTTTAGCTCCGTTCAGTGGAGTTTTGGCGATGGACAAACATCTACTGAGCAATGTGTAAATCACGCCTACACTTCGCTGGGGTATAAAACGGTGACGCTTACAACTAATGGCGGTAGTTGCGGACAGCCTGTTACTATCACCAAAACAATAAAAATATCAAATATGGTTGTGCCCCAGCCGTGGAGCTGGACCAATCTTCAGAACAACTCCACTTGTCCGGGTGCCCAAATTACATTCAATACAAATAGTTACAATACCTATTTGTGGAATTTTGGTGATGGTTCTACTTCTACCTTACAAAATCCAACACATTCTTATACAAGTATTGGTAATAAAACGGTAACCTTAACGGTTATAAATAACTGTGGACAGTCAGGAGTCACAACTATGACAGTTTCAATAACCAATGTACCTCCACCGTTCCCTAACCAGAATTGGTTTAAACTGGATGCAAGCCAAAGCAATGTGTGCCCAAATTCATCCGTGAATTTCAATGCTCCGAGTGGTTACTCTACCTATATATGGAACTATGGCGATGGTTCACCTGCTGATACCACTTCGAATTACTACAAGTCTCATACTTATGGTAGTACTTTAGGAACATACCAGGCTTCCGTAAAAATTATTGGTGAGTGTGGAAATGATACAACCGTGACACAAGCGGTAACGGTTTCTAACAATGCACCTTTTTTGAACAACAACAACAATAATAATTTTAATATCCAGTCCGGTTCCCCTGCTTGTCCAAATTCAAGCGTATGGTTCAATGCACCGCAGGGATATTCGAATTATGTATGGAATTTTGGTGATAACTCACCGGTTGTTACGTCATCGCAAAATTATACGAACCATACTTTCGGAAGTGCAATTACCTCTTATACTGTTACGGTTCAGTTTACAAATACCTGTGGTAATGATACAACAATTCAGACAACCGTGGCAATTGTTGCAAATGCGCCTTTCCCAACATATTCATCATTCAATCTGACTGGAAACCCAAACCCTGCTTGTCCTAATTCGAATGTTTATTTTGAAGCTCCCTGGGGGTATTCAAGCTATGCCTGGAGTTTTGACGATGGCAGCTCTTCCACAACTACCACCAACAATCAAACCAGTCACCTTTATGCTGATACAGGGGTATATAATGCTTCGGTTACTATTACCAATGGTTGCGGAAATGATACAACACTTGGCAGAACCATTCAGATTATGGATGGTGTAGGGTTCCCTAACCAGTCATGGTTTGCGCTGGAATATCCATCTGACCCGATTTGTCCGAATGACTATGCTGGTTTTAGGGCACCTGGCGGATATTCTCATTATGAGTGGAATTTTGGTGATGGTTCACCTATGGTTATTACTTCCAATAATGAAAACTATCATAAATACAGTGGAGACAGCTCCAGCTATACTGTTTCCGTAAAGGTGAGCAACACCTGCGGCCTTGATACCACATTGTATGCAATTGTAACAATTGGTAGTAACGTGGGATTCAATACCGAATCAAATTTCCAGCTTCATGCCCACGAGGAAATAACATGTCCTAACTCAAATGTTTATTTTGAAGCTCCGGGTGGGTATGCTAAATATGAATGGGATTTTGGTGACGGCACAGCTCTTGTTACGTCAAGCAACAGGAGCTACAACCACTTCTATGGCTCTGCGATTGCAAATTATACGGCTACAGTAAAAATTACCAATGGTTGCGGAATAGATACAACATTGTCCATTACTATACATATTATGAACAATGTTGGTTTCCCAACTGATTCCTGGTTTAAAGTAGAGTCAGGTCCAAACCCGGCATGTCCTAATGATTTGGTTTATTTTAATGCCCCGGGTAATTATATGCACTATGAGTGGCATTTTGGTGATGGCGACAGTGTAATAAGCAATAACAACCAGGTAGGCCACATGTATGCTAATACAGGCAGCTATACCTACACAGTTAAAATTACAAATGCCTGTGGTAACGACACCATCCTTACAGGTGTAGCACAAGTAAGCAATGCTGGTACATTTGCAAATTATTTAAGCATAGATGTAAGTCCTGGTTCAAGCTCTTGTCCTGGCGACCTTGTAACATTCAGGCTGAACCCAAATGGTTTTGATAACTATGTATGGGATTTTGGTGATGGAGACACAATTTCAACAACAGGTGAAAATGTGCAGCATGCTTTTGATACAACAGGTAATTATACTGTAACATGCACCGTTACAAATGGGTGTGGAAACTCTGCTTCCATAAGTACAACAGTTCAGATAATAACAAATAGCCCAATTAATGATGATTTGGCAATTGTAAGCAATCCAAACCCTGCTTGTGCTGGTGATGAAGTATTTTTTATTATTGAGAATGGCCAGCCAACTACAAAATACATCTGGAACTTTGGTGATGGTTCTGCTACAGATACAACAATTGGTACTGGCCCAAGTCATATTTATACTGTAAATAACACATATACAGTTTCCGTTCAGGCAATTAACTCATGCGGAATGAGCAAGAGTTTTAGCTTAACACAGCTTATTGGCGGTGGCAACGCTCCAAGCCTTACAGGAGATGATGGTAAAAAGAACTGGGGCTTTCCTGGAAGCGATGGCAACAATAACTCTACTGCCGGGTGTGCAGGTGATGCAATCATTTTTTACTTTATGGGTTCAGCAGCAAATAACGTTTGGGACTTTGGTGATGGCAACTCAGGTACTGCAACGGAAAACATGCTTGTATACGGTGGTGATGGTTCGTTCCCTGTGACAATTATAAAGCACGTATTTGCAAACAACGGGCAGTACATGATCCATTTGACGCTTACTAACAGCTGTGGTTTAAGCACAACAGACTCAATGCTGATAAATGTTGGTGGCAACCAGGCGGTGAATGGTGATATGACTACTTCCCCGGCTCCGTTTACTACCTGTGCACCTATTGATTTTCTTGCATTCGGTGCGGCAACTTATGCATGGAACTTTGGTGATGGTGTTACTTTAACATCTTCTTCACCTACAGTTTCGCACACATACGCCAGTCAGGGTGTTTATGTGGCGAGTGTATTGGTAACCAACGGTTGCGGGAATACTGCTACATATTCAAAACCTGTCAATGTAACAGGGGTTGGTGGTCCTGCCGTTACATTAACATCATCAAGTTCACCAACATGTTATGGTGGTTCCAATGCAAGTGCTGAAGTTGCTGCAACAGGCGGGCAGGAACCTTATACTTACCTATGGAACGATGGCAATGCACAAACTACAGCTGCTGCGGGCAACCTTTCAGCCGGGTTATATTATGTAACTGTAACAGATAATATTGGTTGTGCTTCCGCTTTTGCTGTTTCTATTGCTGATGCACCACAAATGGTTATAGCTACAACCTCTACTGCATCCTCATGTTCCCAGTCAACCGGTGTTGCCAGTGTAAGTGTATCAAGTGGCGGTAACGACCCTTATACTTACAGTTGGTCAAATGGAGGCACTGCAACGTCAATATCCAATTTGAGCTATGGATTGTATACGGTTACTGTTTCTGATTCTAACGGGTGCCTGGCTTCTGCTAATGTAAATGTGAGCGAAGCAAATGCTCCTACTGTAACGTTAACAGCTGTAACCGATGTTACATGCCATGGTGGAAATAATGGTGCTATTGATATTAACGTGACAGGGGGCAATACATTTACTTACCTATGGTCAAATGGTGCTACCACTCAGGATATTACAGGTGTGCTTGCTGGTACTTATTCAGTTCAGGTTACAAGCAGCACTGGCTGTAATGCCATATTCAATGCTACTGTTGCTGAGGCATTAGCTTTGAATGTAGTTACATCAACTTCCGTGGCACCTACTTGTGGCAATTTTGATGGTGCTGCTGCGGCATCTGCATCAGGTGGAACTGCACCATATACTTATTTATGGGATTCCGGTGCGGGCAGCCAGACAACAGCTGTTGCAACAGGTCTGCCGGCCGGTACTTATACCGTAACTGTGACTGACGCAAATGGCTGTACATCCGCTAAAGAAATTTCTTTAAGTAATTCCAACGCACCGAACATAACTGCTGTGGTGACTGATATCAGCTGTAATGGTGATACAGACGGTGCAATCAATATTTCTGTAACGGGTGGTACATCGCCTTACCTGTATACGTGGAATGTCGCACCACCACAAACCAATAACCAGGATATAAATACCCTGAGTGCTGGTAATTATTTAATTTTTGTGAACGATGCACAGGGATGTATGAGTGTTAGAAGCTATACGGTTGCTGAGCCGGATCAGCTTATGGTTTCGGTTTCTACAACTGGTGCAACATGCAATGTGGACGATGGAATGGCCATGACTACTGTAACTGGTGGAACACAGCCATTTACATATTTATGGAGCGATGGTCAGATGACCGGTGATGCTGACAGCCTTGCCGTTGGAAGCTATACTGTATCGGTTACAGATAGCAAAGGATGTAATGCTACCGGAACTACAACCATTTCCACTTCAACTCCAACTCCAAGCATTTGTTTGGTGACTGTGGATACTGGTTCTGTAAATAATGAAATTTATTGGGATAAAACAGCATACGTAAATGTGGATTCATTTATTGTTTACCGCGAGGTATCTACGAATCTATACAAGCGCATAGGTGCCGTTGCAAACAGTGAGTTAAGTATGTTTACAGATACAACACGCAGTATTGGACCGGCAAATGGTGATCCCAATGCAGGAACTTACCGTTACAAATTACAAATCCGTGATGCCTGTGGAAACTATAGCTCAATGAGCCCTTATCATAATACAATTTATGTAATTGACGCAGGTAGTGGCCAGTTTACATGGAATCAGTATGAGGTTGAAGGCTCTTCACAGGTAATAGCAAACAGCTATATACTTACCTGCGATACAGCATTTACCGATACTTGGTTTACTGTTGCTACAGTAGCTGGTACTCAAACAACTGCTGCTGACCCTGACTTTACTACAAACAGCCTGTTGACTTATCCGGTTTGGAGAGTTAAAACAGATTGGAGTGTATCTTGTGAGGCGACAAGGGCGCCTGTTAACACTTCACGTTCAAACAAAAAACATGGATTTGCTGTAAACAATGTAGCTTCAGTTTCAGCTCTTGATTTTGATATTCAGGTATATCCAAATCCTGCAAAGGATAATGTTACCATAGAGATGCTAGCTTTAGACAAAAATATTCAGCTAAAAATGGTTAATGTGCTCGGACAGACTATTTATTCTGAAATATTGGCAGCCTCACATGCTACAATAAAAAGGCAAATAAACACTAATGGTTTCCCTAAAGGGGTTTACTACATTGTTGTTAATGCAGCTAGCAAAAATATAGTAAAGAAGCTGGTTATAAATTAAAAAGAAAGTCAATTTAAAAGGTTAAATTTGCCTGACTATGATTAATAGTCAGGCATTTTTATTGAAATTTATATTCCTATGTCGTTTTTATGAATCATAAATTGTTGAAATATTCTCTTCTGTTTATTGTTGGTTTTTTTATTAATTGTGTCTATTCTCAACAATATAATTTTAAAACTTTTACTCCTCAGAATGGGCTTGCAGGTTCTATTGTAAATAATATTTTCCAGGACAGTAAAGGTTATTTATGGTTTGCCACTCAAGGAGGTGGAGTTAGTCGGTTTAATGGTAAAGAGTTTAAAAATTTTACTAAAAACAATGGACTAATTGCAAATGATATTACCTGTATCGCAGAAGATAGGGTTGGAAATATATGGATTGGTACGACAACTGAAGGTGTATCTAAATTTGATGGATTGAAATTTACAAATTATACTGATAAGGAAGGCCTGGCTAATAATGCTATATACTCTATCTACTGCGATGAGAAAAATAATGTTTGGTTTGGGACAGATGGTGGGGGAATTTCAATTTTTGATGGAAAAAAATTTAAAAATCTTTCAATTCATGATGGTCTTGCATGTGATATGGTATATGCAATTACTCAGGATAAAAAGGGTGATTTCTGGTTCGCTCTTAAATGCGGTGTTGCCAAGTTCGATGGAGCCCGAATTACTAATTACGAAAAAGAAAAAGTAATTCTAAATAAACGTTTTTTTTCCATATTGTGTGATCGTGATGGTGATATATGGTTTGGTTCCAGTAATGCTGGTGTGGTAAAGTATAATGGTGAAAAATTTGAGGAGTTTAAAATTCCTGAAGAAGTTAGCTCGGATTTTATTGGTGGAATAACCCAGGATTTATATGGAAATGTTTGGTTTGCAACTGAGCATGGAGCTTTGAAATTTGATGGTGGCAACTTTACATTATTTAATGAGAAGAATGGATTGCCCTCAAATATAGTTTTATCTACATATACAGACTACGAGGGGAATGTGTGGTTTGGCATTCAGCAAAGTGGTGTTAC
>JAGVJJ010000049.1 GCA_020051175.1 Bacteroidia bacterium
AATTCTCATTATTTCTTTAATTCCGCGCGAAATCCTTATACTGATTGAAATAGTGAGAAGCAAGCCTGAGGACTCTACCGTTAGCACTATGATAAACAATACGCGCAAAATTATATCTTCCAACCAACGCGCACCTTCACCTAAAGTATACGAAAACTCATCTTCAAGCCTTGTAAGCTCGTAGTTAATTGGTTCTATCCTGGAAATTATCTGTGCTATTTTTTCGGGTGAATGTGAATCTGAGCTTATTTCATCGCGTAGCTCATTCCCGATTGGAATTAAACCGTTAATAATTGTCGAATCCGCGTCCCTCCATATAGAAATAGCTTTATTGATGTAATAGACATCGTGAAACCTCCGGAAAAGCTTAATCATTCCATCTACGTCATCCGGATGATTGCGTCCTTCAATAAAGCCCTTACGCGCCATCTCCATATCTGGCTCGGCTTTTACCAGCTCCAGCAATGTTTTGTGATCCCCCAGGGGAACAGCAAGGAACATTTCATACTGTTTATAGTCGGCTGGCTCATGAGTGTGGGCATATTTTTGGAGATGGTAAATAGCATCCTTTTGCGCCTTTGACCATAAGCCTTCTCCAGCAACAAAAGCCCTTACAGAGGACAGGGTATTTAATGAAAACCATAGCGTAAGAAGCTCCAATGCAATAAGCAAAGCCATGGTACCCATAACAAAATATAACTTTTTTGCTATAGAAACATTTGCAAACCATTTCATTAATGAAGAGCGCATGTTTACCTCCGTTTCTTAAGCGTAAAATAGAAAACACTTCCATTTTCCGGAACAGACTCCACCCAGATTTTACCATTGTGACGCTCTACAATCTTTTTACAAATTGCCAGCCCCATACCTGTTCCAGGATACTTCTCTTTACTATGCAATCGTTTAAAAATAACGAATATCTTTTCTACATATTCCGCTTGTATTCCAATACCGTTATCGGCAATTGAAAATACATACTCCTCCTCCGTCTCACTTGCAGATATAACAATCTTAGGAACCGTTTCATTCCTGAACTTTATAGCATTCGCTATAAGATTTTGGAACAACTGATTTATCAGCACATAATCTCCATATATCTGCGGCATGTCCCTGATTGTAATAACAGCTTTATTCTCTGCTATTGAAGTCTGAAGGTTTAACAGTACGTCATTTATAAGCTCTTTTGTATCAATCCACTCAAACGGCTTTATCCTATTAATACGTGAATACTCTAAAAGACTGTGAATAAGGTTACGCATTCTGTTGCTTCCATCAACGGCAAAAGCAATAAATTCAAAGGCATCGCTGTCCAGCTGTTCTTTGTAACGCTTTTCAAGAAGCTGCAGATAACTCGTTACCATTCTTAAAGGTTCCTGCAAATCGTGAGATGCCACATAAGCAAATTGTTCCAACTCCGCATTGGAACGCTTCAGTTCTTCTGTAATACGTAACATTTCAAGAGCATTTTTCTTATTTTCTGTAATATCACGTGATATTAATGATATTGCAGTTGTATTGCCCTGATTGTCGCGGATAGCTGAAGCTGTAAGCGAAACATATATCCGTTCGCCATTCTTTCTGAGTTTCTGTGTTTCAATATTAATTATCTGTTCACCCTGCTGAAGCCGGAATGGGATAGATTTTAAGTCAGGTAACAGCTCAGGTGGGCTGGTTATTGAAATTAACTGGCCTACCACTTCTTTTGCGGAGTAGCCATAAATAGTTTCAGCAGCTTTGTTCCAGCTCAAGATGGTGCCATCAAAGGCCTGAGAAATAATTGCATCATCTGAGGATTCCACAATAGCTGCCAACTGTTTGATTTTCTTCTCAGCCTTTTTCTGTTCATTAACGTTCCTCGCGAAGCAAATAAACATATGCCGGCCACCCATCATCACCGGGGAAACACTTAAAGATAGCGGAAACATTTCGCCTCCTTTATTAAGAGCATCAATCTCAAAACTTTTATTTATAGCTCCTTCATCACCATTTGTATCAAAATTATTTATCCCGGTAAAATTAACAGCGGAGTGATGTTCTGCAACAATGAAATCATATATTGACTTTCCGATCACCTCATCTTTCTTCCAACCGAAAGATGCTTCCGCCTGTGGGTTCCAACGCAGAACAATTCCGTTTGTGTCAATCACAATTACACCATCGGGAGCATTGTTAAAAATACTTTGTACCTGATGTTCACTATCTATAAGGAGAAGATTGGTTTGTTCCAGCTCCGATGCATATTTCAACTGTGCTGTGTTTGATGCAGCCAATTCTTCACCCAATGTATTTAAACCGGTACCAATCGCATCAATCTCATCACATTGATCGCTAATAGGCACCTTTTCAGAAAAGTCCATAATTGTATACTTAACAAGTGTTTTAAAAATTGCGTTAATCCTTCCCTGGTAATCATGCAATTCCTCACTTCGCTGCTTCATATTTACGAGCAGCTTATCATGTGCAACCTGCAAAGCCTCAGCAGAATATTTACGTTCGTTTAAAGTAGCTTTTATTACAAGTGTTGTTACTGTTATGATAGCAATATATAGCTGAAGGGATGTATAAGATTCCGCAATACTTCCGGAAACAAAGTAACCAAGTCCGCTGAGTGTACCATAAATGGACACAAAAGAGGAAATCGCAATAATTATTGTAAGTGCTTTTAGTTCGAAATAGAATGCTGCCCATATAAACAATGGTATAACCATATATGGTTTAATAAATTGTAAACCATTGAACCAATTGCAGAAAACAACACCACTTACAATAAATGTTAAAGCACCGAAAAATACAGTGCGTAGGGCTTCTTTACTTTTTTCCTCTGTTTTACCGGTATAAAATGTCCAACCGAGCAACATAGGAACAATTAGTAAAATTCCGATACTATTAGCTAACCAGGTCCCAAAACCACTTATAAGAAAAGAATCAAAAGGTATAACACCCAGTATAATATGAGCCGATGTTTTTAAAACAGCACCGGCAAGACAACATATCAGAACAATGGCTGTAAAATGAAAAATGTATTTTACCTTGTCCATTTTGCATACTTCCAGTCCTACTCTTTTAAGAAGAAAAAAACCAAGCAATACCTGCAATATGTCCGTTGTACCCGCAATACCGGAAATAAGAAATGTTGCCGGACCAGCATAGGAACCATTAAACAGCAAAAACGATGCATTTGCCGTAAAACCACTTATAAGAAGAACAGGCCATATTTTAATATCAAACAGCAAAATAGCCGAAAATGCAACACCTACAGCCGGCCATATTGGCACTATATTAATATCGCCATACAAAAAAGGCAAAAAAAACAAGACTGAAAGATAGTGGACTACAAACGAAGTAAGTAGAAGCAAGAGCGTACGTAAATTATAATATGTAGAAATTCCCGTTTTCATTGAATTAAAATTCCCTTAACCAGTTAAGTGCATTCTCACTATTTACAAATAGTTTTGTTGGAATCTTCGGTTTGTTTATTGTGAGAAAAATATTTCCCAACATTTCTGAGAAAGGAAATTCAACAATTAATGCGCCAGCTACAATACCACGGCTGCCTTCATCCGCAAAATATTTCCGTGCTTCTTTCGAAATTGTCTTTATTGTCCGCATGTCAATATGACTTGGATAACTAAATCCTTTAAAGACCGATAAACGCTTTTCAACGCAGTATTTTGCAAGCTCCAAATCTACATTCCTGTTATCACCAAAGCTGCAGTACGCAATACCGCCTTCTACCCAAACTTCGATACTACTTTTACCTGCTATTTTATATGTTGAACCAATTAGCTGCATTACTTTTCCCTGTATGGTAATTTGACTATTGTCAGCCAAAAATTCTCTATCGCTCTTATAACACATATAAATTGGGAAAAATCCACAGGTTTTGTGATATAACAGTTTGCATGATTGGAATAAGTTCCATGAACATCTGCTTCGGCAGCAGAAGTAGTCAGAATAATAACCGGGATACACACAAGAGCCGGATCATTCTTGATCATGGATAGCACTTCCCGACCGTCTCTTTTCGGCAAATTCAAATCAAGTAAAATAAGGTCAGGAGTGATCGCATTTTTATATTGTGCCTCCTTTTTTAAATACAACATAGCTTCTTCTCCGTCCATAACAACACTTAGCGTATTCTGAAGCTTTCCTTCCTTTAAAACCTCCTGTGTAAGGCGTATGTCCCCGGGATTGTCTTCTACCAGAAGAATATTGATACTTTGAGATTCGTATGCTGCGCTCATGACATAGAAATTTAATGTTAGTATCCTTAAACTTGACGTATCAGATTAAAAATCATTCTTTTCATGTAATATTAACAAGGGAAAATGGGTTCGCAATGCCATTCTTTTTGTATTGCTTTTTTCAAACAAACTCCTGAAAAGACTATGTTCACGCCTTATCATGGCAACCATCACTGCTTGTGTATCTTCGGTAAAGTGATTCAAGGCTTCAACAATATCCTGTGTTTCAGAAAACCAATAAGTATGGTTAATGTTCGTGAGCAGGCATTCGAGTTGAATACCTTGGCTTTCCTTTTCCTTAGGTGGATGAATACGACTATCTTCTATATTAAAAATCAAAACCTGGGAAGCAAACACTTCCGCAATTTCAATTAATGTTTTATACGTTGTAATATTCTTTACAGTATAATAATCGAATGCAAGCACAATTTTGTCTATTTTCTGAAACTTAATTGTATCGGGCACAACCAAGACATCACAACTTGCATTTTTTATAACACGTTGAGTACTTCCTCCCCAAAACCTTCGGTTAGCATCCAAACTATGTGTGCTTATTACTATAAGATCGCTTTTTGTAGTATCCACTACTGATGGAAATTCATCGGCCAATAAGCCGGGAGATAACAATAACTCTACGTTAATTTTATTCTGGTATTTACTTTTGATATTTGTTCTGACTAATTCAAGCTGTGCGCGTGCCGTTTCTTCAAGCTGAATGTCTTCGAGTGTAGTTGTAAACGGAACTTCCGAAACAGTAACAGGAACGTGATAGGCATGAAACAAAATTAATGAAGCATTGCAATAACTGGCAAGGGTTGCTGCGTAATCGGTCGCGTTTGCAGCAGCCTCTGAAAAGTCTGTAGGAACCAGTATTGTTTTCATGGGGCGGTAGAATTTTATAACAATTCTACGAGGAAGTTTCCAGTAGATTTACCGTTTTTCGGTGAAACGGGTTAAATTTTAGTTAAACTCGAAGAACTACCAGCAGAACCATAAAAATCTATCGGGGAAGCAATACCAGTAAGTTTGCAATAAATTAAAGCAAATTAAGGTGACGTCCAAGGTTCTCGCGATAAACGGCACCTACTGGTATTAGTTGCTTTCCAATGACTACAACATTATCATCAATGGAAGATATATGGTCCACCGCGATAATGAAGGAGCGATGGACACGTACAAAACGGTCGGAAGAAAGCTTATTTTCAACCATTTTCATCGTTGAGTGGATTGTAAACTTCTTATTATCAATGGTGTGTATAGTAATATAATCTCCCAAAGCTTCAATCCAAAGTATGTCCTTAGAGTGTATTTTAACCAGGGTACCGTTGTTTTTAACAAAAAAACTGGTATTTGTCTTATCCATAGCCGGGCTATTGTCGCTCATTTCCTTCACCCTGGCAATAGCCTTAAAAAAACGGTCAAGTGCGATGGGTTTCAGCAAATAATCTACTACATTGTATTCAAATGCCTCCAGGGCATACTCCTTTTTGGAAGTTATTAAAACTACAAATGGAAGGTTTTTCAGGCTTTTAATCAGATCAAGGCCGCTCATTCCAGGCATTTCAATATCCAATAACATAAGGTCAACTTTATTGTTGCTTAATAATAAAATAGCCTCCTGAGGGGTTTTTCCGATGCCAACAAGATTTAAATAAGGTATTTGGGCAACCAAATGCTTCACTGCATTCCCCGACATTACATCATCATCTACAATTATGCAATTCATGGCCTTTAGAAATTTAATGCTGTGTAATAAATTCCCCAACCCAGGTCAGGTATTCTCGAAATCCCACAGTTTGAGGTATTGTACTGTGTTCTGCTCCTGTTATACGATGCGCTTCTTTATTAGTTCCATTATAGTTATTATAAACTACTGCACCATGAGTATTAATATTCAAAAAATGATCATTTTCACCGTGAATCCAGAAAAAAGGCTGTTGCACATTTTTTATCTGTTCTGCATTATTAATTTTTAAATCAGTAAAAAAAGCACCTGGCATTGCAAGTGAAGCATCCTGAACCATTACCTCTGCAGAGGCAAAAGGCGCTTCGAGCAACAATTTTGAAGGTAGCATACTGTAACCACCCGCACTTAGTTTTGTGGCTGGTGCAGAACCCATACTAAACCCATACATTACCAACCTGCTATCCACAAGACCTTTATTTTTCAGCCATTTTAAAGCGGCATCTACATCTGCATACAGCCCATCTTCGGTGGGCTTTCCCTCTGACAAACCGTAACCCCTATAGTCAATCATCAAAACGCCAAACCTGTTCTTTGATTGTGTGTTTGCCAATAATTTTGCCCGGGGCCAGTAAAAATCCATGTGTTCAGCATTACCATGACAATACATAATTACAGTGTCCGTAGCTATTCGGTTTATATCCCCGATATAAATTGCCTGTATACGTGTAGATACTGCTTCATCAGGTCCTTGCGATGCCAACTCGAACAAGTGGATGAGGCTATCCGCAATTTTAAAAGAGGCATCCAGCACAAAATCCGTTTCACCTGTATAATTATCCAGTTTATATTCCGTAATTTTAGTTGTATTGGGGTTGAACAAATTATCATCAAGCCTTAAACACCCTGTAAAACCAAGCAGGATAACAATAATAACAACAACCTGTTTCATTTCTTTTTAAATTTATAGGTATAGCTGACATAGACCCCGAGCGCACCCTTATTCTTCAAAGGTGTTTTATAATCTACAACAAGTTTCTCATTCGAAATGTCAGGCGCAATTATCTTTGCCTCTGCTGTGAGGTTCCATTGGCCTCCGGTAAGTGTATGTCCAACAAACGGCATTGCTATCCAGTGATTCTTCTGCTCCAGCCCAAAAGCTTTTTTTTGTGAAAGTTCAAACCAGTTATCACAACCCAGGTATACAAAATTTTTGCGTTTACCATATTCCCAGAAAAGGTTGGCAGCAACCTGCGGATAGAACTTAAAAGCATTTTTATTTCTGTAAATAATATTGGCTACGGGTGTAACGCTTATGGCAGGAATGTACTTTCTTTGGAACAACAGCTGCCTTGTAAGTCCCAATTCCGCCTGCACATTTCCGTAAAGCGCAGAGGTAATATTGATTCCGGAAAATACTGTTAAGGAGCTATCCACTCCATAGCCATAATTTGCTGTAATAAAAGGAATTGGTATTGTTGCATTTGCAAAACCAATCAGAGGACCACCAAAAGAAACATTGGCCGCATGCTCTTTCCGAGCAAGTGGTTTTACATACTTAACAGGTGAACAGGAATAAATAAAAACAGGCAGGAATAAAAAAAACAGTTTATAGCGCATGGCCTAAAAGTTTTATTGAAACACAAATATAATTCTATTTAATCAAAACTCTTACCTTTACGGACAGATGAGAGACCTATTTTATACTATATTGATAGCCTGGATTGTCTGGAGAATATTTAACAGTATCAGTACTTATAGAACCAAACAAACCAATGCTTCTAACCAG
>JAGVJJ010000008.1 GCA_020051175.1 Bacteroidia bacterium
TACACGCTGTTACATTGAACGGATTCTTGATTAAGCTGATTTTATTCGTGTTTGGATTACAAATTAATAAGATAACTAACTAGCAACTTGAATTAATTAATAAAAAAACAATTACTTTTTTCATATTTTACAACTAGCCATCTATAAAAAATTAAAATTGTTTATATACACAATATAAACTGATATTGTGTAAAACTTACAAAACAAAAATATAATTTTTTTTTAAACCAGACTTGTAAAAATTGAGTATCTGTAATTTGTCATTTTTCCCTCAAAAGTGAAGCGAACTTTTTGAGGTGTGACTAAATTACATTTTGTACACTGTCGGTTATGTTCTTTATCGCTTTTAAAATGCTTGTACTGCTCCATTATGGGCTTATAAAACCACTCGTCCAAAATGCCTTTATGGTTAGGATAGCTGGGCTTGAGAATCGAATATGGTAAGGCTTTCAAATCTTTTGCCATAATTGATATGTCAGAATGCACTATCTTACTCATTTTTATCATCAAAGTGTCGAATTCAATAATTCTGTCCGGTGCGTAATGCATCCCAAACCAAATCTGGTTCAAAACCTCTGGAGACAATGTATTGGGCAATTTTATAATTTCTTACTTCTGCTTTTTTCTCTTTTACTTCTTTTGATTTTTTTTTCGATAAGCTGTTTAAGCGCTGCAATGTATTCCTTATCCGGTATTTCTTCCATTGCCTTTCGTATGCAGTAATCAGAGATTTTTCTTTTTTTTAGTTCTATTTTTATTTTTACTTTTCCCCACTTTTTAATCCTGAATTTGCCTCCGGCATAGGCTTTTGCAAAACGTTCTTCATTAAGGAAATTTTCCGATATCAAATCTGCAATAATGTTTTCCACCTCGTTGGGATAAAGCCCCCATTCATACAATTTGTCGCGCATTTCCTGCTGACAACGCTCCTGGTAAGCGCAGGTCTGCTGCGCTTTTATGAGGGCTTGTTGAGGTGTAAGCTTTTTTTTTGGTTTGTTTTCGTATTCCATATCTTATAAAACGGAATTTTTGCTGCTATTCATCAAATCATCCCTCTTGCCTTCAGTTCAAGGTACTTGTTGATGGTATTTACCGAAAGGTTTTTTGGGGCTGTGAGCACACTGTGAATACCGTATTTTTCAAGCTCTTTTACAATCAGCTTTTTTTCATAGGAAAGTTTTTCGGCAATGATTTTATTATAAACATCTTCCGTAGTTATGGCCGGTTGTTCCAGAAAGGCCTTCAATTCCGTATTCTCAAAGAATATAACTACCAGCAAATGATCCTTGGCAAGCCTGCGTAGATATTTGAGCTGGCGGTGCAGACCAGAAAGGCTTTCAAAGTTTGTATACAGCAGCAAAAGGCTACGCTGAGTAATTTTGGATTTTACATTGGCATACAGCTTTTCAAAATCAGTTTCAAGGTACCCGGTTTTCTGGTTATACAAAAGTTCAAGTATTTTCTGCAACTGTGCAGCTTTCCTGTCGGCAGGCAATATGGATTGTACCTTATGCGAAAAGGTAATTATTCCCGCCTTATCCTGCTTTATCATAGCAATGTTGGAGATGACAAGACTGGCGTTAATTGCATAATCCAGTAGACTTAGTCCCTCAAAAGGCATTCTCATGACCCTTCCCATATCAATAACAGAATAAACCTGCTGTGACTTTTCATCCTGGTACTGATTGGTCATCAGGCGGTTCCTGCGCGCTGTGGCTTTCCAGTTTATTGTCCTGAATTCATCACCGGGTACATATTCTTTTATCTGGTCAAACTCAGCGTTGTTACCGATTCTACGTATTTTTTTTATTCCTGCATTTGTAAGGTAGTTGGAAATGGCCAACAACTCGTATTTACGCATTTGTAAGAAAGACGGATATACCGGTACAAGTGCATCCTGGGAAAAGGAATAGCGCCTTTGTACAAAACCAATCGGACTTTTTACAAATATATTTAAGGCCCCGAAACTATATTCTCCACGTTTTAGCGGATGTACATTGTATTCCAGGGTTTTGTTTTTTCCAGGGGCTATATTCAATTGAAATTCGGTATCGCGGGCCTGGAACTGGAACGGAAGCTCATCAATTACATTGAGGCGTACAGGAAAGAGATAGCGGTTCTCAATAAATATCTGTATGGGATTGTCATCACCATTGGATAGTTTGTCAAACGTGTCGCGTCTTCCGAAAATACCATTTTTATTGGCGTAGAGTATGATTGTGTCAATAAAGAGGAGTACCACAATCAATAATAAGCCGTATTCGCCAATAGGTTCAAAAGATGTAAAGAAAAAGCCTGTTACAAGCAAAATCACTTCTGCTGCAACTACATAGTAGAGCAGGTTATTGAAGTAGAATGTTTTAAAGAAGGCTTTCATTTAGTTACGGATAAACGAATGGTTGCGAATTTACGAATCTGTGTTTATTCAATTATCAAATTGTGTTTTTGCTTACTGCCTATTGCAGCTGGCGTAATCGTTCAATTGCCAAATGTTGATCAGGAACGCTATCTCCGGGCCACCGACTATCTGGGTATTTCAATCTGTTCAACAATCTGCTTTATAATGTCTGTTGTTGCTATGCCTTCCATTTCTTTTTCCGGGGTAAGTAATACCCTGTGTTTGAGCACATGTGGTGCAACAAATTTAACATCATCAGGCAGCACAAAATCCCTACCCCGAATAGCTGCTATTGCTTTAGATGTTGAAAGTATTGCCAGTGAAGCCCTTGGTGAAGCCCCAAGGTATAAGGCCGAATTGTTGCGTGTCTGGTTCACAATTTTAGCGATGTAGGCAATAAGATTGCTGTCGATATGAAGTTCACTCACATTGGACCGGAAACTCTTTATATCGGAAGCGTTGATTACGGATAATACGCTGCTTAAATCAACCGTATTTTTTCGCGAATGATATTCAGTAAGGATCTTTGTCTCTTCCTCTATTGTTGGATAATTTACTTCTATCTTAAAGATGAACCTGTCGAGCTGTGCTTCGGGAAGCCTGTATGTCCCTTCCTGTTCTATGGGGTTTTGTGTGGCAAGAACAATAAAGGGTGCTGTAAGCGTATAGGTTTTACCATCAGCAGTTATCTGCCGCTCTTCCATCGCCTCAAATAACGCGGATTGTGTTTTTGCCGGTGCACGGTTGATCTCGTCAATCAGAACAATGTTGGAGAACAGTGGTCCTTTTTTAAACTCAAACTCTGATGTTTTGAGGTTAAAAATACTTGTGCCAATAATGTCTGAAGGCATGAGATCGGGTGTAAACTGTATCCTGGAAAAATTTACTGACATTGTTCTGGAAAGCAATTTCGCAGTCAGTGTTTTAGCAACTCCGGGAACACCCTCTATAAGTACATGGCCATCGGCTAGTATGGCTGCAATAAGCAGCTCTATCATTTCATCCTGGCCAACAATAATTTTGTTGATTTCAGTTTTTATGTTTACTACAGCCTGTTGGAGATTGCCCAGGTCAAGCCGGTTTCTGAAAAGTTGTTCTTCCATGGTTTTTAATTTGCGGGTTACAAATATTATATGAATTCTTTAGCAATATTGAAGTTGTTATCGTTTGTTTTGTTTGTGAAAATCTTCTATCAGCCTGTTTAGTTTAAGCAATTCTTCCTGGGTAACTGATGCCCTGGCACTAATTTCAGAAATATAATAAAACAATTGGTGAATGGTTTCCTGTTTTATACCTGAAAGGTTGGATATGCGTTCAATGAACGGATCGTCAAAAAGAATTGTTTTTGTTTGAAAAGCCGTGCGGATATATTCCAGGAAATAAGTAATTTTTTTATCGGCAACATTTTTATGATCACCGGTCTGGTAATATAAAGTACCCACTGTATCAACAAATTGTAAGCTGGTATTTTTAAAGGGCTCAATAACTGGTATAATACGTTGCTTACGTTTTGCGCCAAAGATCATAAACAGGATGAGAGATAAAATGAGAAGGTAATATGCACGTAATAAGCTGCTGTTATTAAATATAACCCTTAAAGGGCTTTCATTTTTAACATTTCCGGCCTTGTAAAATTCATCCCATAATATGGGTTGTGCCGGCAGGTGTGACAAAGCTTTATATACATAATTATAGTTGCTTCCTACAAAGTGGTAATTGGTAAACACTTCCGGCAATGTGCTGATGAAAATGGTTCCTTTGCCCATTGTAATCTTAATAAAGTTTATTTGATTTTTATGGTCATTACCGATGGCTGTTGTTTGGGCCGTGTCGAACGACTTGAACCAGGCGCCATCAACTCCTTTTGTATAAGAATAACCACCAGGTTCTTTTAATTTAGGATTCATGAAGTTTACAGTCACAGTATCGCGTTTGTAATTGAGCCCAGTAAAAGCTGTGTCTTTAACATCAAAGTCGAAGAGCGCAAAATGCTTGTCAATATTGATTTTTAAACTGTCTTCAAATTTTCCGGAAAAAGCATTTGCAGCAACAAACAAAGTGTTGCCCCGGCTTACGAATTTGAATAATTCACGTGTGTCCAATGAATCCGGTGCAAATTCATCATTAATAATAATATAATTATAGCCTTTGTAAGAGGTGTTTTTTAATGTGTTGTAAATGGGTGTTTCACAAGTCCTGATTATTTGGCCTGGGAAAATTTCGGGCAACATTGAATATATTGCAGACGTTCCGAAAGGGATCTTGTCCTTTTTGCCATACGTCTGTGTCCAGTCAATCGGTTTTGGGGTATACACCTGGATCAGGACAAGCACCGTAAAACAAAGGGTGAGAAAAAAAATGTATATTTTATTTCCTTTCAGCATTATACTTTCAGGGTATTGAATTTGGCCAAAACGGTATTAAAATTGGTTTCATCTATATCGAAATTCCCATACCAGATATGTTCATACAAAAATGCAAGCTCTTTGAAGCTTTTGCTGTAGCTTGAATTGGAGAGTTCTATAAAATAATCGTTGTTTGTTTTGTCAATCTTCCAGGTAATCAGGTTTTTGTCCGCAAGCTCTTTTAACAGTTTTAAAAAATTGAGTCTTACTGCTTTCCTGTAATCTTTTTCAGTAATTGCAGAGGCAATCAAATCATTAAAGTTTATTTTATGGATATCTTCTTCCAGTTCCTGAAAGTTAACGGATAACGATGCACTTTTGCCATAAAAGAGCGCGCGTATATTGTTTTTTAGAAGTAGCAGAACAACAATTACAATTGCTGCGCCAACAAATATGTAATAAGAAACGTTAATGGTCAACCGACCGCCTTCAGTGGAAGATACATCATCAAAAAGGCTTGCAACCCAGGCCCAGAAACGATCCCACCAGTTTGGGGAAGGCAATTCCTTACGATCGTATTTGTAATCAGGGTCGTTTAACAAATCCTTCTGTGTGCCGGCATCGGGTTTTCTTACTTCAATTGCAGATGAATCAATCGCTACTGCCGTAAAAACTTTCGCAGAATCCGTGCAGTATACATCGGTAAAATGCAAAAGAAAAACAGAAAGTGTAAATAGAAAATAGCGCTTAATATTGCTGTTCCACATTGGTATCTGCTGTATTTCCTATTTCGTCAATTCTTGAAAGTAATCCTGCTCCGTCCTTACGTTCAGCAAGGCTATAATAATGAAAACCACTCAATATATGTATGATTGAGAATACAATGGTTGCAAGAAATGTACACACAGCTGTTATTATAACAAAAGGGGCTGAGCTTCCCGGATCTTCCAAATTACCTCTCACATGACTAAAAGTAATTACAAGCTGGTAAACTATCTGTGGTAGTGAAAAGATGATTACCAATACATAAAGTGCGATAACAGCACAGAACATGATTAGCCAGGTCCACCAATAGTTGCCACGCATCAGCTCCAGCGACCTTTTGATAGCTGAAACCCCGGTTTTCTTTTCAAGCATGGCTGCGAGATAAACGGCAGAGGAAAGCCAGACCAGGTTGGGCAATAAGATAGCAATACCAGCCAGGAGCATGAGGTAATAACCAATAATCAATACAAGCAGTTTGCTTGAGATTACTACATAGCTAATTCCGGCAAATATAGCGATGATGGGGGCAAACATCAGTAGCAATACAATAAGTGTAATAAAAAGTTTGCCTATGTTTTTAAACACTAGGTTCCCCACCTCACTGGTTTTAAAATTTCCAGGGCCGCGCTCTGAATACAGTATCATATATGCAAAACACGTGCTGGCAGAAACAATAGTTGCGAGAATAGCAAATGCTATATAAATAAAAAAAATGATTCCATAACGTCCATAACCAAAATCTTCTATTGAAAGGCTTCTTAGCATTCCAAGCGTATAAGCCTGGTTTACCCCTGCAGCAATGGCGCTTATTAATATGAAAGGGCCGGCAATTAAAATTAATGTGCCGAAAAAATGTTTAAAATTCTGACGGATGAATTTCACGGTCACATTAAATGTTTCGCCAAAATCACGATCTTGTCTGAAGTTTATTTTTTCCTCTGTAAGCATTTATTATCGGGTTAATTATTTAAGAATCTTGTTTTCTGTTTAATAAAATTGGATAAATAACGAAATACCATATTAAAAAAGCCAATGAACCAATGATGATAAATAAACTTAGCCATAATGGCATTTGTGCATATCGTGTCACGAAGCTTTCCAGGAATCCTGCAGCAATAAATATGGGTACGAGACCGATAACAATTTTAACGCCTTGCTTTGCACCCTGTATAAAAGAAACTCCCCGCGAATAGGTGCCGGGGAAAAGAATGCTGTTGCCCATTACCAGTCCGGCACAGCCGGAAATGACGATTGCTGCAATTTCCAGCGTACCATGAATCCATATTACAAGCATAGCAGGCAATAAAACTCCTTTGGAATAGAACAGGTATTGAAAGGCACCCAGCATAACCCCATTGTAAAAAAGCACCACGCCTGTTCCAAATGAAAATATCAAACCCAGAACGAAGCAAACAAATGCCACCCGGATATTGTTAAGCGTAATGCCCAAAAACATATGGACCTGGTTCATGCTTTTATAAACGGCTGTGGGTTCTCCATTTTCAATATTTTCAAGGGTCATATTTACATAGCTGTCACCGAGGATAAGCCGTACAAAGGAATCGTCATAGGCAGATGAAACAATTCCTATAAGCATTGCTATAAAAAAAATAAGAAATGAATAGAGCAGCTCTTTGTGGGATTTTTTAAACAAATACGGCAGCTCATATTTCCAAAACGTAATGATGCGGCTTTTTTTCTCCTTTTTGTTTTTATATATTTCCTGGTGTACACGTGCCGCAACGGCATTCAGGTATTGTGTTGTTTTTGATTTTGGAAAATGAGTTTTGGAGTAAGATAAATCGTCTGTTATCTGTATGAACAGATCAGCCATCACATCCGGGTCGGAATTTCCTTTGGTTGAAATAAGAGTTTCAAATTGCTGCCATTTTTCAGCATTTTGATTGAGAAAGGATATTTCTTTCACAGTTTGGTATATTGTACATTTGTAAATGTATAAAAAAACTAAAATAGTTTTGAGCTTAAGGCTAAAAAGTTTAATTTTAAAGATGCTTTTAAGCAGGTACAAAAAATAAAACAGTTTTTTACTTCCACAAATGGCCAATATCCGGGTTGAAACCACACAGAATGTAGATATACAATACGAAGTAGCAAGTATTGGCGACCGCATCCTTGCAACGCTGCTTGATTATTTATTTTTTCTTGCGTACAGTGTGCTTATTCTCATTTTTCTTGCTTTGGAGAATGGTTATGGGAAGAATACCTGGGTTGTAATAACAGTTTGCTCATTGCCTATTTTGCTTTATGATTTGTGCTGTGAAGTATTTTTCCAAGGCAAATCATTTGGCAAAATGATAATGAATATAAAAGTTGTGAAGCTTGACGGGACCCAGGCTAATTTTGGAGCTTACCTTATACGATGGCTGTTGAGAATAATAGACATGAGATTGTTCAGCGGTGTTGTGGCTCTGGTTGCCGTTCTAATAAATGGTAAGGGACAGCGTATAGGAGATATGGCAGCAGGAACCACGGTGATTAAATTGAAGCAAAAAGTGCATTTGCGGGATACCATTCTGAATAAAATTGCACCTGATTATACACTTGTATTTCCTCAGGTTTCAAGGCTTTCCGATTCGGATATCGCAATTATTAAAGATGTTATGAAGGTTTGCCTCAGGACCAATAATTATGAAGCGGTAGAAAAGCTGGCTTTAAAAACAAAAGAAACGATGGGTGTAACGGTAAACATGCCTCATGTACAATTTCTTGCTACTGTTGTTCAGGATTATACCTATTACGGCAGCCAGAATCAGTAAAATCTGCATTCCCTGATCTTGTCGAATCCAAGCAGGCCTACATCAAAAGTAATTTCAGCCTGAATTGGTTTGAAGGATTCGATGAGCATTTCTTCTGCATAATTGTTTATATAATTGTTCAGGTTTCTTTCCAGCGCGTGATTGGGTTTGCCATCCATTATAATCACAGCGTTATAGTAACCCTTTCTTGCAACGGTATAGGTTTGTGAATAGCTGTTTACATTAATAGAGTAATTTAAAAGCAGTAAAAGGTTTAAAAGTGTTATCCCGAAGCCAACAAACGCGTACATGGTAAACTGGTGATAAGCCATGTCGATATATTCCTTCACAAAATTCCATTGCAGCAGTCCCAGGATACCACAGCCAAAAAGTATTGTCAGCAATACGCCTGTATTGATTACCGTAACAGAGGCAAACCAGAACAATACCGGTATTCCGAGAAATCCGCACACGGTCATTGCCATGGCTACATAAACTCCTTTGTGCCGCACGAAAAGCTGAAATTTTCCTGTAGGCTCATCATTAAATTGTTCTGAATTCGTACCATCTGTAAGTAAAAGGGGCGTTTCTTTTACCTGGGGCATCACATAAGTATAGTCTTTCCGTAATTTATAATCATCTGAAGCGTTGGATGGGTCCTGGTTCAGCAAAAGTGCGGTGTACCCATACAGATCCGGCAGCCGTGCCTTAAACTCTTCCGGCAATTCAAAAAAATGCTCAACGCATACCGCAAAAAATTCATACAGGTTGCTACTGCCATAAGTTCTTAAAAAGGGCACCTTTCCGGCCTTTAACCTGTAAAAATCATTCAGGACACCACGTTTCCATTTTGGAGCGTAATTTGAAAAGTGGTTTGAATACCTTTTTTTGTCATTTAAATCAATGTGCAAAGCATGAGCCATCTCGTGAAGACCTAAATTCAACTTGTCTGTATCGTTGGCATAACCGCTTTTAAAATTTTCCCACGACAGTGATAAAACTCCATCGCGAGTTGTAAGCCCTTTAAATGAAGCATTGTAGAGCTTTGAATGAAATATTCCCGGAAAAATATTTATTGTGTGAAGATTGGAAAATTTAAAATCGTCAAGACCAAAGCTGAGTTGTATCGCAGATGCAGAAATAAGGACACGCATTTCGTCTGTTACAACCAAATCCTGCCTGCCAACAAATGATTTAGAACGAAGAAATTCAAGCACTCGGAATTCAAACTTCTTTTTGCCTTCGCCCGATAAATTGGAATAGTACGAATTGTGTTGATTAAGAATTGTTTGCAACATTACCCTTGAATATCTTATTCAAAGATACTAAAATAGCTGCTTTGTTTAAAAGTTGGCAGCCTGTTTCGCAAGCAGGGCATAAAAATTTAACGGTATAGCTTTCATCCCTTATATTTACAAAAAATAAAAAAGCATGGATACAAAGCAGCATAAATACAGTAATTCACTTGTTCATGAAACAAGTCCATATCTTTTACAGCATGCACATAACCCGGTAAACTGGTATGCCTGGAACAATGAGGCCCTGGAAAAAGCTAAGAGTGAGGACAAACTTTTGCTTATAAGCGTTGGTTACTCCGCCTGCCATTGGTGCCATGTAATGGAACATGAAAGTTTTGAAGATGATGGTGTTGCAGCTATTATGAATGACCATTTTGTGTGTATTAAGGTGGATAGGGAAGAACGGCCTGATATTGACCAGGTGTATATGCTTTCCGTACAGCTGATGACAGGACAGGGAGGCTGGCCGCTGAACTGCTTTGCCCTGCCTGATGGCCGGCCGGTTTATGGCGGAACTTATTTTCAGAAACACCAATGGAAAAATGTACTGTTGAACCTTGCAGATTTATATAAAAATGAGCGTGGCAGGATGCTGGAATATGCGGAGAAGCTTACTGAGGGGGTGCGATTAGCGGAACTGGTTAAAGTGAATAATGAGCCCGAAGTGTTTACCGCAGAACAGTTAAGGCAGTGTTATGATAACTGGAAGCATCGTTTTGATACTACAGAGGGCGGACCGAATAAGGCGCCTAAGTTTCCACTTCCCAACAATTATCAGTTTTTGCTTCGTTATGCATTCTCCACTATTTTGCCGGAAAAAGAAAGAGCCGCACTTCTTGCTCACGTACACCTTACCCTAACCAAAATGGCCTTTGGAGGCATTTATGACCAGATGGGTGGTGGCTTTTCACGGTATTCGGTGGACAGTTACTGGAAAGTTCCACACTTTGAAAAAATGCTTTATGACAATGCACAGCTGGTAACACTTTATTCTGAAGCATACCAGGCCACAAGTAATCCGCTTTACAAACAGGTGGTATACGAAACACTTGCATTTGTGGAGCGTGAGTTTACTTCACCTGAAGGCGCTTTTTATTCTGCTTTGGATGCAGATTCGGAGGGTGAAGAAGGTAAATACTATGTGTGGAAAAAGGAGGAATTGCAGGAGATCCTGAAAGAAGATTTTGATTTGTTTGCAGACTATTTCAATGTGAACGAAGAGTTGGGATTGTGGGAGCATGACAATTATATTTTGTTGCGGAATGAATCGGATGAACATATTGCCGCAAAGCATAATATAACGGTAGAAGAACTGAAAGCAATCATTCAGAATAGTAAGCTGCTTTTACTGGAGCTGCGTGGGCAGCGTGTGCGACCGGGATTGGACGATAAAATTTTAACATCCTGGAATGCATTGATGTTAAAAGGATATACAGATGCCTATAATGTATTTAGAGAACCACAATTTTTGAATGCAGCCATAAAGAATGCAGCCTTTATTATTTCTAAGCAGTTGCGCCCTGATGGCGGCCTGAACCATAATTACAAGAACGGAAAATCAACCATCAATGGATACCTTGAAGATTATTGTTTTACAATAGAAGCACTCATTGCCTTATATGAAGCTACTTTTGAGGAGGAATACCTTTTGACAGCTGAAAACTTAATGAAATATTGTGTTCAACATTTTCAGGACCAAACAAGTGGCATGTTCTATTTTACTTCTGATGAAGATAAAGCCTTAATCAGCAGAAAAATGGAGCTGAATGATAATGTTATACCTGCTTCCAACTCCAGCATTGCCAAGTCGTTGTTTGCACTTGGACATCATTTTGAAAGTGAAAAATACATCCAGATGAGCCGTAAAATGCTGAACAATGTAGTAGGCGAAATTGCAGGTTATGGCTCCGGTTACAGCAATTGGGCAATGCTGCTGTTGAATTATGTACAGCCTTTTTATGAAATTGCAATTGCAGGTGAAGCCATGCTTGAAAAGCGTATGGATTTTGGTAAGCACTATATACCTAACGCTTTGTTTTCAGGGAGTAAAAAAGAGAGCGCGCTTCCTCTCCTGGCAAACAGGCTGGTGGCTCCCCAAACTACTATTTATGTTTGTTCCAATAAAACGTGTAGCCGGCCGGAAACAGAGGTGAAGGATGCATTAAAACACATAGGAAATTTCGGGAAAGCGTAAATAATTACTGGTGGCTTGCAGGGGAATTAAAAATAGCTTTAACTTTGTACCACTGCCCAGGTGATGAAATTGGTAGACATGTACGCTTGAGGGGCGTATGTCGTAAGACGTACGAGTTCGAATCTCGTCTTGGGCACAGCAATTTGATGGTTAAGTCTAAAAAGGCTTAACCATTTTGTTTTTTTATATGTAATTGATAGTGAGGGGGTTCTTGCCTTTTGTCTTATTTAGAATCATTTTAAATACCTTTTTTTAGGTATTGTCCCTTTCCTCGTAAGCGTATAGTTTTGTCGCAGAAATTTTAATCCGTTAAACAAACTATACATTTATGAAAACATTGCGACTACCGATTCTTTTAAGTATACTGGTTGTTACTGCAGCTTCTTGTAAAAAAGAGGAGACTCCTGAGCCAACACCTGCACCTACCCCATCCTATACGGTACCTACTACCTATAATTTTACCAATGTAAGTTATACAGGACAAACACAGCGTATTGCCATGATGGACGAAATTTCTACTTATATGAGAACCGGCATACAATGGGAACGGTATTGGACGCACAAAAGCTGAAGGATATGTATTCCAATTCTGGAAATCCTTTTGCCGATTCAACGCTGAATGCAAGTGGTAAACAATTGAAAAGCAAAACTTTTTCACTTGACCAAAGCTTATTTGAGTCTTTCTTTGATAGTATCGCGCAGGCGAGCCAGGCAACAGGAGCAGGTTCCAATGGTGTTGCAGGTGTAGTTGTGAGTAGCAGCGATGCAACAAAGAAATACCTCTGCTCTGCAAATGGAATTGAATATAATCAGTTGATTACCAAAGGACTTATGGGGGCTGTGTTTTATTATCAGGCTGCATCCGTATATCTTGAAAATATTGCAACAGCTGATAATGTTACTGTTACTGCAGGACAAGGAACTACCATGGAGCATAACTGGGATGAAGCCTTTGGTTACTTTGGAGTACCGGTGGATTTCCCGACAACCCTTACAGGCTTAAAATATTGGGGTTCATACAGTAATCAACGCAACGGTGTGCTTACAACAAATGCAACACTTATGAATGCCTTTTTAAAAGGACGCGCAGCAATTTCTAACCAGGATTATACATCACGTGATGAAGCTAAAACGGTTATCCGCGACAACTGGGAGAAAATATGCGCTGGCTCTGCCATTCATTATATCAATGCTGCAAAAACACATTTAACGGATGATGCATTGCGCAACCATGAGCTTTCTGAGTGTCTTGGATTCATCATGTCACTTAAATATAGCTCAGTTAAAAAAATAAGCGATGCACAATTGTTGCAGGTTCAGGGATATGTGGGCAATAACCTTTACAATGTTACGGTTGCAAACCTTGATAATGCCAAGAACCTCCTGAGCACTGTATATGGCCTGGATAGTGTTAAAGATGCATTATAAGAAATTATTTCATTTTCATAATATACAGGAAGCAACGGTATCCCCGTTGCTTTCCGTGCAATAGAGAAGCAGGATGTTGAACAGAAGTTTTATATCAATTACAGTTTTGGCAAGTGTACTAATGCTTGCCTTTTTATCCTGTAAAAAGGAGAAAGACAAGGAGCCGGAGCCTGAATCAGATTTCGATAGAAAAGCAATGCTGGAGAATATCGGTAATATGATCATTATTCCCGGCTATGAGAACCTGAACAATAAAGTTGTTCAGCTGGATTCTGCTGTGGTTGTTTTTAATGCTTCTCCGGACTTAAGCAATCTTTCTGCTCTGCAAAATGCTTTTAAAGGTGCATACATGGCATGGCAAAAGGTTTCAGTATTCGAGTTTGGTCCGGCTGAACAGGCTTTGCTGCGGACGAATACCAATACATTTCCTACGGATACTGCACAGATTATCACAAATGTAAATTCGGGGAGCTATAACCTTTCTTTGGTAAGCAATATTGACGCGAAAGGTTTCCCTGCAATTGACTATCTGCTTTTTGGTATTGGCTCTGACAATGTGGCTATATTGAATAAGTATGTTGCGGATGCGGGTGCTGCTGAACGCAAGACATATCTGCATGATGTTGTAAATGAAATAAAATTAAATGTAAATAATGTATATAACGGCTGGAAAGCAAGTGGGGGAAATTATATTTCGACCTTTGTTTCTGCAATGGGTACGGATGTTGGCAGCTCAATAGGGTATCTTGTTAACCAGTTAAACTATGATTTCGAGTCATTGAAAAATTATAAAATTGGTATTCCGTTGGGCAAAAAAACATTAGGTACTCCATTGCCTGAAAAAACGGAAGCACACTATTCCGGCATTTCCGTGCAGCTTGCAAGCGCTCATCTGAAGGCAATTGAAGGTATTTACCTGGGTAGGAAATATGATGAAACGGACGGTGCCGGTCTCGATGAGTACCTCGTATACCTGAAATCGCAATACAACAGCGGACTTCTTTCCGATGCTATTAAAAACCAGCTTTCAACAGCTGCTACAAAGCTTGATGCAGTTCCTGATCCGCTTTCAGAAACAATTCTGAACAACGCTGCTGTGGTAGATGCTGCATATATGGAATTACAGAAGCAGGTTGTTTTGTTTAAAACGGATATGCCCTCTGCGCTGGGTGTATTAATTACGTACCAGGATAACGATGGAGATTAGTAAATACCTGAAGATTTCATTCCTGAAGGAAAAACTTTCTGAGCCCGTACACATTGCACCACTGGTTGTGTTCCGGATTATTTTCGGAGCTGTAATGTTGGGTGCGGTTATCCGTTTCCTACTGAAAGGCTGGGTATACGAGCTTTACATTAAACCTGAATTTTACTTTTCTTATTATGGCTTTGAATGGGTAAAGCCAATGGGGGCTGCAGGCATGTATATCGTGTTTGCATTGATGGCGCTTAGCTTTTTGCTTATCATATTCGGTTATTATTACAGATTAGCCGCTGTTACGGCCTTCCTGACTTTTACTTATGTGGAATTAATTGATAAATCCAATTACCTGAACCACTATTATTTTGTTAGTGTGGTCTGTTTTCTTCTGATTTTTTTGCCTGCACACAAGTACTTTTCACTGGATGCGGTTCGGAAACCAGCTATAGGCACAACAGAGGTTCCGCGGTATACAATAAGTGCAATTAAACTACAACTTGCAATCGTATATATTTTTGCGGGTATTGCAAAACTCAACTATGACTGGTTGTATAGGGCAATGCCTTTAAAAATATGGCTTCCTGCAAATGCTCATTTACCATTAATCGGTGGCTTCCTGGATTATGAGTGGGTGGCTTACTTTTTCAGCTGGTTTGGAGCGGTATATGATTTGTTTATTGTGTTTTTTTTAATGAACAGCCGTACACGGCCCGTAGCTTATGCTTTTGTAATCCTGTTTCACCTGATGACAAAGTGGTTGTTCCCTATAGGAATGTTCCCTTATGTAATGATTTTTTGTACACTCATTTTTTTCTCTGAACCGTTCCATAAAAAAGTAATCGAAAAGCTGAAAGGCTTTAACCCCGGTGTTCTTAAATTGTTTGCAAAGGTTGACCAGCCTGCAGGGCACAATTTATTTTTGAATAAACGCAAATCACATGTGGTGATGTGGATGCTCGGCATTTTCTTTTTTTTGCAAATACTCCTGCCATGGCGCTTTTTGCTTTACCCGGGAAACCTTTTCTGGACGGAGCAGGGTTACCGCTTCTCGTGGCGTGTAATGCTAATGGAGAAAGCCGGCACTGCCTTTTTTTATGTGAAAGATCCTAAAAAAGGTTTTGAGGCAGAAGTAATGAACGATCAGTTTCTTACAAAAAATCAGGAAAAGATGATGGCCACACAACCGGATATGATTTTGCAGTATGCACATTTGCTGAAGGAGAAGTACGAAGCCCAGGGGATTAAGAATCCGCAGGTGCGTGTTGAAAGTTATGTTACACTGAATGGCAGTGGCAGCCGTATGTTTTTGGACAGCTCGGTAGACCTTACAAAAGAGAGAGAATCGTTATTGCCTAAAGCGTGGATTTTGCCTTTTGAAGAAAAAAAATCAAAGTAATCATCAAAGAACATAGGAATCAGTGTTCCTGTTTTAGTATTTTATTGGAACGCTGATTTTTATGATTTAGCGGATTAAAAATGATTAAAAAGTTAAATTGATTTATTTATACCGACATATATTAATTGCACTGTTGTTGCTTGCTGGTTTTGTACTTCAGGCCCAGAAAATTACGGTTTATGGTACTGTTACAGATGCTTCTACGCGCAAACCTATAGAAGGGGCAGAGTTGATGCTTAACCCGGGTGCATCCGTTGCTGTAACAAATAAAAAGGGTGAATTTAAATTTGTAAAAATTAAACCCGGCAGTTACCAGGTAACCCTTGTGTCCACAGGTTATAAGACGGCTTATGAAAATATAGTTGCGGATAGCACCAAAACTGAATTTAGTTTTTCTCTGACTGCCGATGTTATCCTGCTGAACGAAATCACCATTACACAAGGCGATGATAATGCCTTTGGTATCTCCCGCTTAAAGTCTGTAGAAGGTACTTCCATTTATGCCGGTAAAAAAAGTGAGATCATAAGAATGGATGATATTGCTGCAAACCTTGCAACCAATAACAGTCGTCAGATATATTCAAAAGTTCCGGGCTTAAATATTTGGGAGAGTGATGGAGCCGGTATCCAGCTTGGAATAGGGGGGAGAGGACTAAGCCCTAACCGTACTTCAAATTTTAATACCCGTCAGAACGGTTATGATATCAGTGCAGATGCATTGGGTTATCCTGAAAGCTACTACTCTCCAACAACAGAGGCCATTGAACGTATTGAGATTGTGCGAGGTGCAGCTTCCCTTCAGTATGGAACGCAGTTTGGGGGTATTGTAAATTTTAAGCTGAAAAAAGGAGCTGAAGACAAAAAGATACAGCTGGTTTCAAGACAAACAGCTGGTTCATTTAATTTTTACAATACCTTCAACAGTATTGGCGGAACAGTAAAAAAGTGGAACTATTATGTGTTCCATCAATACAAGAAGGGAGATGGCTGGCGCAAAAATTCATCTTTTGATTCTCATACTGCCTATGCTGCTGTTACGTATTCTGCTACTGAAAAGCTGAAGTTTACACTGGAATACACATTTATGGATTACCTGGCTCAGCAGGCCGGGGGGCTTACCGATCAGCTGTTTGAGCAGGACCCGCAGCAATCGGTAAGAAACAGGAACTGGTTCAAAGTCAACTGGAACCTGGGTGCATTTATCATTGATTATAAGCTGAGCGCTAAAACCACGTTGAATACTCGGAGCTTCGGTTTACTTGCAAGTCGCGATGCACTGGGGATTTTAAGTGCAATAAACCGTGCAGATCCAATGCAGGAACGAAATTTGCTGCACGATAAATTTAAAAATTTCGGTAATGAAACACGCCTGCTTCATCGATACACGGTATTGAATAAGAATGCTGTATTTCTTATTGGTACACGTTACTACCAAGGTCTTACGGACAGGAAACAGGGGAACGCCAATAGCGGCAATGGTCCCGATTTTTACTACCTTAACCCCGATAACCTGGAACATTCTGATTATGATTTTCCCAGTAAAAACGTATCAGTGTTTACGGAAAATATTTTTTATCCCTTCCCTAAATTCAGTATTGTTCCTGGTCTCCGTTATGAATACATTCATACGGCTTCGGAAGGTTATTATAAAGAGGAATACCGCGATATGGCGGGGAATATTATCTATCAGCAAACGCTGGAAGATAACCGCTCTTCTACGAGAGCCTTTGTGCTGGCCGGATTGGGATTGAGCTACAAAGGGTCTGATAAACTGGAAGTGTATGGAAACATTTCTCAGAATTACCGTTCCATTAATTTTAATGATATGCGAATTGTCAACCCTAATTCAAAGGTGGATCCAAACTTAAAGGATGAAAACGGTTACAGCGCAGATATGGGTCTGCGAGGGAATATAAAGCAGGTGTTTAATTATGATATAAGTGTTTTTTACATGAGCTATAACGATAGGATAGGCTCGGTAATTAAGGTGGACAGTGCTTTGTTCAATACCTACCGTTATCGTACCAATATTTCCGATTCAAGGAACTATGGACTGGAATCTTTTATGGAACTTGACGTTTACAGGCTGATTAGAGGTGAAAAAGCAAAAATGGGTATTTCCCTGTTTACAAATCTTGCCTTGCTGGATGCCCGTTATGTGAACAGTAAAGAAGCAGCCTATGAAAATAAGAAAGTGGAGCTTGCGCCTTCAATTATTGCAAAAGCAGGGATAAGTGTAAGAAAAGAAAATTTTAAAGCGACCTATCAATACGCTTATACTGCCGAACAATATACCGATGCTACCAATGCAGAATTTACATCCAATGCTGTAAACGGGCTTATCCCAGCATATTACGTGATGGATCTTTCACTTGAGTATACTTACCGCTGGTTCACGCTTGCAGGCGGAATTAATAATCTGAGCAATAACATCTACTTTACGAGGCGTTCTGAAGGTTACCCCGGCCCGGGTATCCTCCCTTCTGACGGAAGAAATTTTTATGTGACGGTGCAGGTGAAATTATAAGAAGAATTCCTTTTGTGGAGTAATTGATTTGTTAAATTTGCTTTGTGCTATATATTGCAAATCATTATGAACTCAAAACCAAAACGTTTAAAAATCGGTGAAGGAAAAATAAGCGGATATGTATCCATCTTTTTAGCAATACTTTCTTTCCTGGCAGTATTCTGTTTTAAATTTCCTGAATGGTTGACTACACCTGAATTCAGGGAAGTGTATACCGGTGAGCAAATGGAGGTTTTGTTGGCTTCTGTTATTATTGCTTCTTTCTTTTTTGCTGTTCTTAGCTTTCTGCTGAGTAAGAAAAAGAAATATGCGCTTATTGGTTTGATGATTATCGTAATTACGGTATTGCTGGGCGGTTTCAGAGTTGAAGCTTCGGTAGTAGGTGAAAGTAAATGGCACCTGGGACTTGATTGGTTGCTCTTGGATCTGTTGCTGATGGCAGTTATTTTTATTCCGATAGAGTTGGTATGGCCTAAAAATCCTGATCAACCCCGGTTTCATGAAGAGTGGAGAACTGATTTGGTATATTTTGTGGTGAGTCATTTGTTTATTCAGTTCTTTGGTATAATTATCAATGCGCCTGTTATTGCTATTTTTGGTGGCTTAGGTCTTTCAGGGATTCATGCATGGGTTCAGAACTTGCCGTTTGGAATAGAATTATTTCTTGCTTTTTTTGTAACGGATTTTTGCCAGTATTGGGCACATCGTTTCTTCCATTCACATGTGTACTTGTGGCGCTTTCATTCCATTCACCATTCCACGCAAAATATGGACTGGCTGGCGGGAAGCAGAACACACTTTGTTGACATTTGTGTAACACGTTGTGCAGCATTTTTACCACTTTATATTTTTGGTTTTTCTCCTTTGGTATTCAATATTTACATCCTGTTTATGGCAGTGCATGCTGTAATGATACATGCCAATACGCGGATTAATTTTGGTTTCCTGAAATATATTTTTGCAACTCCGCAATATCATCATTGGCATCATTGTGAAGATCCCAAGTACTACGGGAAGAACTTTGCTACTATCTTTCCCTTTATTGATCGTATGTTTGGCACCTACTACTTGCCTGGTAATGTATGGCCGGAGGGTACCGGAGTTCATGAGGGAAATTATCCGAAGGGATATTTAAAACAAATGGTACATCCCTTTACAAAGAGCCCGTTTGACAATGATTTGAGTATGGAAGAGAGGACGAAGAGGTAAGTTTTGAATTTGCAAACAGCAGCAATAATGACTTGTAAATTGATAAATGTCTTTTTGTTTGTTTTAATACTATTTACAAAGTCCGGTTTAAGTGGCCAGGAAGTAAACGATACTTTATCCAGTTATTATAATTGTTCTGGCAGGTTTCATTATTTTAAAGAAGGAGAGGTATTGACGATTGCTGAGAAAATGCCAGAATACCCTGGGGGGCCAGTAGTTATGCTGAAATCTTTAAAAGATAATTCGGAAGATATTATTTACACTGCTCAGACGGAGATGCAGTACAAAATAGTTATAAGCTTTGTTGTTGACACATCTGGGAACGTAATTAATAAATGTATTGAAAAGCCTTATTATTCGAATAGGTTAACGATAGTGGAGAGCAACTTTTTGCGGGCACTTGATAAAATGCCCAAATGGATTCCAGGTGAACAGAATGGGAAAAAGGTGCCGGTTGTATATACTCTGCCGGTATATCTTCATATGCGTTGAATTGCAAAGCAATCTCATGGCGCTTATACTGGTGTAGGATTGCTTCTCTCCTTCCTCGTTTGCAATGACGTTATGGGCGCCTTCTGTAAACAAAAAACGGTGCTGAAATTAAATTCAGCACCGTTTTTATTTTAAAGACATTATAGTTTATCCTTCAGTCAAATCAAACCCCTCCAAAAACTTCGTAGTATAATTTCCATTAATGAAATTCTCATCTTTCATTAATTTCAAATGGAAAGGAATAGTGGTTTTTACTCCTTCAATCACATACTCGCTTAGTGCGCGGTGCATCTTCGCAATGGCCTCCTCACGTGTTTGCGCAACGGTGATCAATTTTGCCACCATGCTGTCGTAATTTGGCGGAATGGTATAGCCTGCGTAAATATGCGAATCTACACGTACACCGTGCCCGCCCGGAGTGTGAAGGTTAATGATTTTTCCTGGTGATGGACGGAAACCATTGAAAGGATCTTCAGCATTGATGCGGCATTCAATGGCATGTAATTGTGGGAAATAATTTTTTCCTGAAATAGGCACACCTGCAGCAACCAATATTTGCTCGCGTATAAGGTCGTAGTCAATTACTTCTTCAGTAATCGGATGCTCCACCTGTATACGAGTATTCATTTCCATGAAATAGAAATTGCGGTGCTTGTCAACCAGGAACTCAACCGTACCTACACCTTCGTAATTCACAGCTTTCGCAGCTTTGATAGCAGCTTCGCCCATGGCATCACGCAATTCATCCGTCATAAAGGGGGAAGGGGTTTCTTCTACCAGCTTCTGGTGGCGTCTTTGAATGGAGCAATCCCTTTCCGATAAATGGCAGGCCTTACCGTATTGGTCACCTACTACCTGTATTTCAATATGGCGAGGTTCTTCAATGTATTTTTCCATATACATTGCACCGTTGCCAAATGCGGCTTCTGCTTCTTTGTATGCGGAATTGTAATGTGCTTCCAGCTCTTCTTCTTTCCAGATGATACGCATTCCACGGCCACCACCACCGGCAGTAGCTTTAATGATTACCGGGTAACCCACTTTCGGTGCAAGCTCTTTGGCTTGTTCCACACTTTCCAGGAGCCCGTCAGAGCCCGGTACACAGGGTACACCGGCTGCAATCATGGTAGCTTTTGCAGAAGCTTTATCGCCCATGGCATTGATCATCTCTGGTGAAGCGCCAATGAATTTAATATTGTGTTCCTGGCAGATTTTTGAAAATTTTGCATTTTCAGATAAGAAGCCATATCCCGGATGGATAGCATCTGCATCGGTTATTTCTGCTGCAGAAATAATATTTGGTATGTTCAGGTAAGAGTCCTTACTTGCTGGTGGACCGATACAAACGGCTTCATCAGCAAATTTAACGTGCAATGAGTCTTTATCGGCAGTAGAATAAACAGCTACTGTTTTAATGCCCATCTCTTTGCAGGTACGTATTACACGCAATGCAATTTCTCCCCTGTTTGCTATAAGTATTTTTTTGAACATTTTACTACGAATTACGAATCTTTACTAATCTACGGATTACGAATTTTACTAATCTACAAACTACGAATCGAAACGAATTGCGATCGCACATGCAAATCGCTGTATTCGTTATTCGGGTAGATTCGATATTCGTAGGTTAAGCTGGGTCAACTAAAAATAATGGCTGGTCGTACTCTACAGGAGTAGCATCGTTCACCAATACTTTTACAATTTTACCTTTAATTTCGGATTCAATTTCATTGAACAGCTTCATGGCTTCAATGATGCAGGTTACTTTGCCCGGAGCAATTTCATCGCCCACATTCACAAACGGTGGTTTGTCTGGTGATGATGAACGGTAGAAAGTACCAATCATAGGGGATTTTACAGTAACATATTTTGCTTCGTTGCCGGTATTATCAGCGGCAGCAGCTTTTACTTCCGGTGTTTTTGTTTCTGCAGCTACTGCAGGAGCTGCATCATGAAGCTGGTGAACAGCAGGTGCTACCTGGATTACTGGTTGTTGTAACGGCTGAACAAGCACCTGTTCTTTACTTTTGCTTGCAGGTGTTTTGATGATGATTTTCACATCTTTGGTTTCCAGCTCCACTTCACTTACACCCGATTTTGCTACAAACTTTATTAAATCCTGAATTTCAGTTAATTTCATTTCTCTTGATTTTAATTTAGTTATCAGTTATTGGTTATCGGTTAACAGTTAACGGTTAACAGTTAACGATTAACTATTATATGCCCATTTTAAATAAATTGCTCCCCATGTAAACCCTGCGCCAAATGTAGCCAGGATAATGTTATCTCCTTTTTTTAATTTTTTTTCATAGTCCCAGAGGCAGAGTGGCAGCGTTGCTGCTGTTGTATTGCCGTAACGCTCAATATTAAGCATTACCTTTTCTGGCGCCAGCCCCAAACGCTCCGCTGTAGCATCAATAATTCGTTTATTTGCCTGGTGTGGTGTAAGCCATGCAATGTCTTCGGGTTTCAGGTTGTTTTTTTCCACTATTTCAGCCGAAACATCGGCCATACCAGCCACTGCACGTTTAAATACCGGCTGCCCGTCCTGGAAAACAAAGTGCTCGCGAGCATCAACGGTTTCGTGGGTAGGAGGTTTTACTGATCCTCCCGCTTTCTGATGAAGGTATTTACGGCCGGAACCATCTACCTTCAGAATGGAATCAATAACGCCATAGCCTTCGGTATTCGGTTCAAGTAAAACAACTCCCGCACCATCGCCAAAAATAATGCAGGTGCTACGGTCTGTATAATCAAGGATTGACGACATTTTGTCGGCACCCACAACAAGTACTTTTTTGCATTTTCCTGTTTCTATGAACTGTGAGCCGGTAGCTAAAGCAAACAAAAATCCCGAGCAGGCTGCTCCAAGGTCATATCCCCATGCGTTGGTTGCGCCTATTTTATCGCAAAGCACGTTGGAGGTTGCAGGAAAAACATAATCTGGTGTAACTGTAGCCACAATTACCAGGTCGATCTCCAGTGCGCTGATGCCTCTTTTCTCAAGCAGCTTTTGAATGGCCGGTACACACATATCGGATGTTCCAAGGCCTTCACCCTTAAGGATTCTGCGTTCTTTTATGCCGGTGCGGGTTTCAATCCATTCAGAAGTTGTCGGCACGAGTTGTTCCAGCTTTTCATTTGAAAGAACAAAGTCAGGTACATACCCTTCTACAGCAGTAATGGCGGCAGTTATTTTAGTCATTATTCAAAGCAGATTTTATTTTGTCGGAAAGGCCTGCTTCAATAACGTCTTTTGTTAAAAGAAGCATGTTTTTCACTGCAATATCATTGGAAATACCGTGCCCGATCATTACTGTTGAGTTTATTCCCAAAACAGGAGTACCTCCGTAATTTTCATAGTTAAAACGGTCAAAATAAGGATCTTTCCAGCCCC
Source organism: Bacteroidia bacterium (assembly GCA_020051175.1). GTDB lineage: Bacteria > Bacteroidota > Bacteroidia > 2-12-FULL-35-15 > 2-12-FULL-35-15 > 2-12-FULL-35-15. The sequence goes on from JAGVJJ010000008.1 coordinate 23,407, forward strand.
GTTTTTTGATCATCCAGTAAAATGTTTCAGCTTGTTTTAATATTGCGTTTCCGGTAAAGCCATCGCACACAATTACATCGGCTTTATCTTTATACAAATCACGTCCCTCCACATTACCAATGAAATTAATGTCTTTATTTTCTTTCATCAGCACATGAGCAGCCTGGGTGATAAGGTTTCCTTTTTCGGGTTCTTCCCCCAGGTTCAATAGGCCCACTTTAGGGTTCTTTATACCATAAACGTGCTCCACATAAATAGAGCCCAGCACCGCGAACTGATTCAATACATCCGGTTTGCAGTCGGCATTCATTCCTATATCAAGGATGAGTCCAACGCCTCCGTTTTCTTTAGGCAATAAAGAGGTAATGCTTGGGCGCATAACGCCTGAAATGGCCTTTACGCTGAACATGGAACCTACCAGCATTGCACCGGTATTACCATTGCTGGCGAAGCCTGAAATTTCACCTTCTTTTAAAAGATGAAACCCAACACTAATGCTAGAATTGGGCTTCTGGGTGAATGCTTTTGTAGGGTGCTCGCCCATACTGATAACTTCTGTTGTGTGAACAATATCAAAGTTATTAGGATCTGCTCCGCCTTTAGCAAGGCCAGCACGGATTTGTTCCTCATCACCGATAAGGACAAGACGAACATCTTTGGGTAATTCATTATAGGCTAAGATTGATCCTGCAACGGTAGCGTCCGGAGCATAATCACCACCCATAATATCGATACCAATTTTCATAAGTTTCTTACGAATTTATATGAATTTTAACGTTCCGCTTAAAAAAAATGGCATAAGCGGGTAAAAAATGAACAATTTGGGGGCAAATTTATTCATTTTGGAATACGAATTCGTATTGTTTATAAATTATGCAGAAACTTTTTTCTCAATTGCAAGCTTGCCTTTGTAGTATCCGCACTCAGGGCATACACGGTGGTAAAGTATTGGTGCTGAGCAGTTTGAGCATGTTGTAAGTGTAGATGCTACAGCTTTGTCATGACCTCTACGGCTATCTCTTCTGGATTTCGACAATTTTCGCTTTGGATGTGGCATTTTGTGTTGTTTTTAATTGTTTTTTATTCGTGTTTTTTCCCTTCTTTTTTTATTTAACTCTTTGGGAAACAAGAGTTTAGTTTAGCGTAATGTTTTTCAGCCCGTCCCAACGTGGGTCAGTAGGTTCTTCTTCCTCGCTTTTTTCTTCTTCGGTTAAAAAAGAACTCAGTTTTTCAAGCATTTCCTTATTACATGTAGGTTCTCCTTTTTTATTATCCGGGTGAACCCTCTTTATAGGTAATGAAAGTGCAATATATTCATATATATGCTGTGATAAATCCAATTCATGCTCATTTGCAGGAATAGTGATAATATCATCATCCTCATCACCGGTAAGGCTGCCGCCCACTTTTACAATTAGCTTGTAATTACCTGTAATCGGTAAGTCAAACTCCTCTGTACAGCGGTCACAATCGGCTTTCACAGTTCCACTGATATCAAAGTGTAAAACCATCATTGTTGATTGTTTTAACAGGTTGATTTTCAGGTTTATATTGCTTTTTTGTATTTCGGAATATTCCCGATCCTCAAAGAACTTATCAGTAATAACATACTCATATAAATGCTCCCCAATCGCTAAACCCACAAACTGAATGATATATTCTCTCCGGTTCTGCATTTCTACGTTTTTTTAAAAGGAGGACAAAGGTAACAAATTCTGCCATATTACCAAACATTTTAGTTATCTGTTAACGGTTATTGATTATTAAGGCAAAGGCATGCTGCCTAAGCTAATAACTGATAACTGGTAACCAATAACTTAAAGCAGATTACCGATCGCGTTTTTTAGGGGTGATAACCAGCGGGTTCTCAGTAAGCTCTGTATATTGCGAACGCGCCCTGAAAACATCAATAGCCGTATAAACAGCTTTACGGAAAGACTCTTCAGAAGCCAGATTTTTACCGGCAATATCGTAGGCAGTACCATGGTCAGGAGAGGTTCTGACTACCGGTAAGCCGGCTGTGAAATTTACTCCCGAGTTAAAGGCAATGGATTTGAAAGGAATAAGCCCCTGGTCGTGGTACATTGCCAATACGGCATCGTACTGCTGGTAGGTATTGTTTCCGAAAAATCCATCGGCAGGGAAGGGGCCATAGGCCATTATATCTTCCAGGTGTGCTTTATCAATGGCAGGTTTTATAATGGTTTTTTCTTCGTTCCCGATTACTCCATTGTCGCCCGCATGTGGGTTTAGCCCTAAAACAGCAATGCGGGGCTTCCGGATGACAAAATCCTGAATCAAAGATCGGTTAAGGGTACGGATTTTATCTAAAATTTTCTCGGTTGACAGTTGCTGTGCCACCTGTGCCACTGGAATATGACCGGTAACAACCGCAACGCGCAATGAATCGCTAACCAGGAACATAAGGCTTTTTCCGTTGCCGAATTTTGCTTCAAGGTACTCCGTATGTCCTGGAAATTTAAAATCGGGCGATTGTATATTTTCTTTGTTGATAGGTGCTGTTACAAGCACATTTATTTTTTTTGCTGCAAGCGCGTTTGCAGCAGCTTCAAGAGACTTCAGTGCATATTTTCCACCGGCCTCGGTTTGTTTTCCGAGCTCAACATGGGCTTCGTCCTCATATACATTAATGATATTTGCCCGTTTGTGGTTTATTTCAGAAAGGTCTTTGATATGGTTAAAGCTGAAATCTTCAATATTAAGCGCTTTCCGGTGAAAAGTGGCAGTTTTGTTGGAGCCAAAAATAACAGGTGTGCACAGATCGAACATCTGGGGGTCAAGAAATGTTTTAATGATCACTTCGAGGCCTATGCCGTTAATGTCGCCCTGCGAAATTCCTACAATAATTTTTTCTTCAGTCATTTTTCAAGTTGTATTACGCTGCAAGCTGCTTTTAAGAATAAACACGTGCGAAATTACAAATTAATTAATAAGGAAGCAGGAAAGAAACCTGTGTTTATATTTTTATTCCCACAACCAATATATCATCGGTCTGGTTCAGGTCACCTTTCCAGTCAAATATTGTTTTTTCCAATATTTGCTGTTGTTGGTCCATTCCAAGATGACAGTTGCTTTGAAGAAGGGCTTTAAATGTCTGGGAAAAGAATTTTTTCCTTTCCGGCCCACCTAATTGGTCGGCAAAGCCATCGGAAAAGAGGTACATCACATCACCTTTCACAAGCTGGAAAGTATGATTGGTAAATCCTTGTTCAGGTGCTTTTTTTATAGAACCGATAGAACGCTTATCGGCTTTAAGCTGGAAAAATTCTGGCTCTTGTGAGTTGTTGTCCTGTTTTCTGAAAATTAATAAAGGACTGTGTGCCCCTGCGTATTGAAGTGTGGTCATTGCTTTATCAAAGCAGATAAGCGCTATATCCATACCGTATTTTACAGAAGTATTATTAGAGTTTTGCTTCAATGATGTCAAAACCTGTATGTTTAGTTCTTCCAGGATTTCGGACGGAGTATGCTGTGCCTTTATTTTAATAATATCGTTTAAAAAATTGCTTCCCAGCAGCGACATGAAAGCACCTGGAACCCCATGTCCGGTACAATCGGCAACTGCAATAAATATACGTTCTTTGTCTTCATGCACCCAGTAAAAATCACCGCTGACAATGTCTTTTGGTTTATACAGTACAAAATATTCCGGAAGGCATTTTTTTAATTCCTCTTCAGATGGAAGTATTGCCTGCTGAATATTTTGTGCATACTCAATACTATCGGTTATTAAACTGTTTTTTTCTTCAACCAGTTTTTTTTGCTTTATAATTTCAGAGGTGCGTTCTTTTACTGTGGATTCAAGCAGTTCTTTGTCTTTGCGCAGGCTGGCTGTTCTCCACCGGTAAAGTATAAACAGTATAGCCGAAACAACAACTGCGTAAATTGAATAGGCCCACCAGGTGCGGTAAAATGGCGGAAGTACTGTAAAGCTATAGGTTACAGGTGTGCTCCATACTCCTTCAGAGCTCAGCGCTTTTAGCCGAAAAGTGTAGTCGCCTTCATACATATTGCCAAAGGTGGCAGTTGTTTTGCTGCTAAGCGGACTCCATTGATTGCTATAGCCTTCCAGTATATACTGGTATCTTATCTGTTTGAATTTAACAGGCTCCACCGCTCCAAATTCAAAACTGAGGCTATTGTTTTCATAAGGTAATACAAGATGCTGAGGTAAAGGATAAAACGGAGTAACAGCGTCAAAATTAATTTTTGCAAATTTTTTTCTCATTGCTTCGCGTTGCTCTTGTGTTAAGGCACTACCCAGGCTGCTTACTTCTTCTATCTGTGAAGCGGCAGCTAGTATCGCAGAATCATTTGGTGCTTTCGTAATACAATGCCAGCAAACGGTTTCCTCATTCACCTTAATGCTTTGGATAAGCAGCACCGGTGCTTTCTTGTTCCTGTTCAGTTCAGATGGATTAAACCGTACCAGTCCGGTTTTGTCGGCTCCCGTTGCAATCCATATGTTTCCTTTGCTGTCCTGGTACATGGCATCCTGTCCGCCATTCACATCTTTCACCGGGTAGCCTGTTTCTGAATTGTAAACCTCAAAAACCGGGGTGTAGTTTTTTAATATTTTATTCGTAAGTTTTTCGTTTGCTTTTACCAAGCCGTCTGGTGAAAGGCCGGGATAAAATTGATCGTTGGCATCTTTCCAGCCTGTAAGCACAGCAAGGCCCTGATTGGTCCCTGCAATAAGAGATTGCACACTTTGTGTTTTTATAGTATATGTGTTGGGCCGTATTAATAACTGGGTTACCACCGCGTTGGGAAGTCCCTGGGGTTTGTTGAAATTTAAAAACGAGTCACCATCAAACCTGCTCAGTCCGCCACCGGCAGTCCCAATCCATAAAATCCCGTCTTTGTCTTCAACAATGCTGCAAATTGTATTGTTGGGCAAACCATCTTTTGTAGTAAAATTCGTAAATAATTTTTGTGATGTTCTTTTTATGTCGCGGTTAAGCAAGCTTAAACCGCCACCGAATGTTCCAATCCAGAGATTGTTTTTACTGTCTTCAAAAATTTTCCATATGGTGTTAGCAGCCAATCCATCTGCTGTTGTATAGTTTGTGAAATATGAATTGGTGCCAGGAGTGGGGTGTGGGTTAAAACGGCTTATTCCCCCAAGGGTGCCCAGCCATATTGTACCATGGCTATCCTCGTATATACAACGTACTGTGTTATTGGAAAGGCCTTGTTCCGTAGTATATGTCGTAAATGTGTTACCATTAAAAATGCAAAGCCCTTTGCCGTCCGTTCCAAACCAGATGTTCCCTCCTTTATCCGTATACATACTCCATACGGTGCTATCGGGCAGGCCCTGTGCAGTAGAATAGTTTTTAAAAACATTGCCGTCATAACAGCTTACGCCATTATTATTTGTACCAAACCATATATTTCCTTTTTGATCTTCCAGTATACTCCAGATAATATTGCCCGGCAGGCCCTGGCGGGTGTTGTAATTGGTAAAAGCTTTGCCATCGTATCTGTTTAATCCACCACCATAAGTACATATCCAGATGCTGCCATCTTTGTCTTCTACCAGTGTTTTGATGTTATTGCTTGAGAGCCCCTGATCAACGGTGTAGCTGGTAAATATAAGTTCTGGTTCCATCCGGTTGTTTTCTATTAGCTGCAAACGGCTAACACCACCTTGTGTTCCAAACCACAACTCATTTTGTTTGTCCTGCAAAATACTCCAGACTGAATTGTTGATAAGGCCCTGAGATCTGGTAAAGTTTTCTGCTGCCAGTTTGTTCCCTGTAGTTAAAATATGGCTTGCGCCATTGTCGGTTCCCGCCCATATTGTGCCAGACCTATCCAGGAACAGGCATAATAAGTTGTCGCTTAACAAACCATCGCGCTTTGTAAACGTTTTGAATGAAACTGGTCCATTTTGTGGATGCAGGATGTTGATGCCCCCTCCGAATGTTGCAATCCAAATAGTGCCGTTTTTGTCCTGAACAATACTCCTTATACTGTTGTTACTTAAGCCTTGTTCGGTAGTGTAATTGATAAATTCAGGTTTGTTTTTACCAATTTCTTTTGCTTTTAAAACACTTAGTCCGCCATCGGTCGCAAACCAGATGTTGCCTGAATTGTCTTCGGTAATACCTCTTACTACATTACTAACTAGTCCGCTAGATACGGTGTAATTAATAAATCGTGTGCCGTCAAATTTATTTATCCCTCCACCACCGGAACCTATCCAGATGTTTGCTTTGCTGTCCTCAAAAATGCACCATACGGTATTTTTGGCAAGTCCGTGAGCGGTGGTGTAATTGGTGAATGTTTTGCCATCGTATCTGCTGATACCGCCTCCTGCCGTTCCAAACCAAAGGTTTCCATAGTGGTCGCTGTAGGATGAAATAACAACATCCAGTGCAAGCCCATTGTCGGATGTATAATGTGTAAAATTGGCTGTGCCGCCATCACCAAGAATAAAGGGCTGTCCATGACTGTTGCGTATTGTTTCTCCATTTTTATTTTTTAATACAGGCAGAGATACTTGCTGAGGTGGTTTTGCAACAACTGTTTTAGGAGGTTTGTTTTGTTGCTGGGCAATGAGAGGATTCGCAGGGTGAAAAAAAATGAACAAAAAAAGAATTACCGTCTCAACAGCCAAAAACGAAGAGAATGAAAGATTTGCATTCACCGTACTTCTGTTTCCTACATGCATCTTTTTATCTGTTACATTTTTGTTCATGTCCGGCTACAAAGCTACACAAATAAGAGCAAATTTGAGATGAGGTGTTGTCAGAGCATTTTGTATATAAATCATACCCTCACTCCAATTACCAACATGTCGTCAATCTGCTCTTGGCCGTTTTTCCAATCATTCATTGTTTGTTCCAGCAGGTTTTCCTGTGTCTGCATATTTTGCTGGTGGATACTTACAAGCAAATCCCTGAATGGCTGGTAAAAAAACTTCTGGTTGGCAGGCCCGCCTTTCTGGTCGGCAAAACCATCTGAGAAAATATAGATACAATCGCCTTTTTGCAATTGTACTTTGTGGTTAATGAAAGGTGCAGGACTGGCAGATGAAATGCCAATGGATCTGCGGTTTGCTTTTATTTCAGTTATTGTATTGTTCCTTATCATCGTCAAAGGGTTATGGGCTCCTGCATATTCAAGTTCGTTTGACCGATAATTTAGTTTGCACAATGCAATGTCCATTCCTTCTTTTATGGAACCAAGCTGGCCCGTTTGTTTTAAAGCCCTTACCACGGAGCTGCTCAGCTCGTCCAGGATTTTGCCAGGCTCATGTATTTGCTGTTCCTTCACAATTTGTTCGAGGAGGTTGTATCCCATAATGCTCATAAATGCCCCTGGTACTCCATGGCCCGTACAGTCCACTGCCGCAAATAGTACTTCATGCTGATCGATTGCGTGTGCCCAGTAAAAATCACCGCTTACTATATCCTTTGGTTTAAAGAAAATAAATGAGTCCGGCAGTACACTGCTCATCATTTGCTGCGATGGTAAAATTGCCTGCTGGATGCGCAGCGCGTAGCTGATACTATCTGTAATTTTCAGGTTCTTTTCTTCTACCAGTACTTTTTGTTTCTCAATTTCTTTTGTTCGTGCTTTTATTTCTTCTTCCATATTGTCGTAGAGGTGCGCATTGTCAAGCGCGATTGCAATGTAAGAAGCAAGTGTCTGAAGGATTTCAAGATGATTGTGGGTGTATGCATCTTTTTTAGGGCTTTGCACGGCTATAACACCAATTACCCTTTCTTTCAGCTGTATTGGCAGATAAATCATTGATTGAGGATGGCCGGCCTCATTGTTACCATCTTCCAGCTTTTTTATATGAACCTCGTAAGAGCTGATGTAGTTGCTGTATTCTTCATATACATTATTGATAAATACCGCTTTCTGATTATCAATGCACCAAACCGGAAACTGATTTTTGTTGTTCATGTCCCTGAGGTATACTTCATACTTTTTGCCATTTTCAACCGCCAGTTTGTATTCAATACATTGTCTTGCCTCATCGTATATCCCGATACCAAATATAGTGGCATCCATGAGAGAATTTACCTTTTTATATACTGTGTCCAATATTTTTTCAAGATTGAGGGTGGAGGTTATTTCCTGTCCAATCTCACTTAAAATCTGGATATTGTTGTATGTTCTTTCAATTTCTTCTTTTTTATTCATCAGTTCTGCAGTACGCACCCTTACCATTTCTTCAAGGTTTTCATATAGTTCGGCATTCTGGATACCAATGGCAATATATACCGCAAGATTTTTAAGGATGTTCAGGTGCTGCGCTGTATAAGCATTTTTGCGAAAGCTGGACACGTTTACCACTCCAATTACTTTATTGTTAAATAACAGGGGCAGATAAATGATGGATTCCGGCTGCTCTCCAGCTATGGGAGGAGGGATGAATGGTATGTACTGCTGATACTCTTTTTCAAAGTCATTGATGCATATTTCATACTTGTGTTTGAAGCAAAGTACTGGCAGCCGTGTATCATCATTGAGATCGTATTCGCTGTCAAACTTTTCCCCTTTTTCCAGGAATCCGGGGAACTCAATAGTGTTGTTCATTCTGTTTGGTATGCCAATACAAAATATATCAGCATCCATCAGTCTGTTGATGCTGCCGTAAGTTTTTTCCACTATTTTTTCAATAGAGAGTGTGGAAGTGATTTTTTGCCCTATTTCACTTAGAATTACGATGGTCTTGTTGGATTGCTCCAGTTCGTGATTTTTTTTATTCAACTGCTCTTCTATCTTTTTTCTTTCACTTATGTCAGTATCAATTACTACCAGTTTTTTTATCTCACCTTTTTCATCCAATATAGGGGTGAGGGTACTTTGGGTCCACCTTTCATGGCCATCTTTTGTATGGTTCAGTGCCTGGTAAGTAGAAGTTTTTTTGTTTTTAATACTTTGCTTGATTACGTCTTTTATATCAGGGTTAGAGCTAAGTTCTTCAATGGTCTTTCCTTTTTGTTTTAATTCTTCAAACGTGTAGCCAAGAAGTTTAGTGAGCCCTTCGTTTGCCCATTCTATCTCGCCTCCGGGTCCGCATATAAGTACTCCGTTATCAGTTTCACTCGCAACAATGGACAGCTTTTCCAGCTCCATGTTTTGTTTTACGATTTCTTCGGTACGCATTTTTACAGTTTGTTCAAGCTGCTCTTTATCGCGTCTTAATGATACGGTACGCCACCTGTATGTTGCGAAAAGGAGTCCGGATACGGCTATTGCATACAGGGTATAAGCCCACCAGGTGCGGTATAATGGTGGTAAAACTCTAAAAGAATATGAAACAGGCGAACTCCAGATACCTTCTGGGCTTAAGGCTTTGAGCCTGAATGTGTAATTACCTTCACTGATATTTCCAAAAGTGGCGCTTGTTTTATTTGTAAGCGGGCTCCACTCATTGCTGTAACCCTCAAGTATGTATTGGTATTTCACAAGGTGTGCACGTGCGGGTTTAATAGCCGAAAAATCAAAGGTTATATTGTTATTCGCATAAGGCAGCACCAGGTTTACAGGTACGGGATAGAACTGTGCTATGCTGTCGAATTCTATGCCTGAAAATTTTTCAAGCATTGATTCGTGCTGCACCTTTGTAAGTAACGCATCAAAAGTGCTTATCTCTTCAGCGACACGGGCAGGATCCAGGATGCTGTCTTTGCTGTTTTTTAAATAATTCCAACTGATGTTTTCCTCATTTATTTTGATGGACTGGATATTTAAAGTAAGTGGTTGAGTGTTGCGGTTCAATGCTGACGGGTCAAAGCGTACCAATGCCGTTTTAGCTGCACCGGTAGCGATCCAGATAATACCTTTCGAATCAACAAACATTGCATGCTGCCCTATATTCACATCTTTTACCGGATAACCTGTTTCGGAATTATAAATTTCAAAATTGGGCGTATAATTTTTCAGATCATCGTTAGAAATGCCTGAAGTGTTTATATTGATGCCCGGATAAAAAGTTCCTTCTTTATCTTTCCAGCCGGTAAGTATTGCAATGCCAAGATTGGTTCCCAACACTAGGCATTGTTCCTGTTTTTGGTTGTCCTTTGCGCAAGGCAGCAGGTCTACCTGTATCACAATGTTGTCATGCAATCCCTGTGATTTATTAAAATTCAGGAACGATTTACCGTCAAAACGGCTTAAACCATTGTCGGTGGCAAACCAGATATTTCCTGTTTTATCCTCTGCAATTGCTGTTACTGAATTTCCCGCGAGCCCCTGTTGCATTGTATAATTCCTTATTTCAATTTTTTCGGTATTGTTCTTAGGTAAGCCTTGCCCTGATGGCAGAATGAGCTGGCTCAGACCTTTCTCAGTACCCAGCCAGATATTTCCCTTTTTATCTTTATGAATGGATTTGATTGTATTGTTAATCAATCCCTGCTGTTCGGTATAGTTGGTAAAAGTGTGCTTGTCGAACCTGCTTAATCCTCCGTTTGTGCCTATCCACAATACATTATTTTCGTCTTCAAGTATTGCGGTCACAACGTTGTTTACAAGCCCTTGTTCTGTATAGTAATTGGTAAATGACTCGCCATTAAAGCAGCTTAAGCCTACATATGTGCCTATCCAGATGTTTCCTTTTTTGTCTTCGAGCACAGTCCAAACCTGGTTGTCGGGCAATCCCTGGTAAGCAGTGTAATTGGTGAAGCCGGGATTGTGAAGTGCATTTGATTTGCTGCTATATTGGCTCAGGCCACTATTTGTCGCAAACCAAAGACCGTCTTTCTTGTCTTCGCAAATACTCCATATCGTATTACTTAGAAGTCCCTGGTCGGTGGTGTAGCTGGTGAATGCTTTTCCATTATAACGGCTTATACCACTGTCATCGGTACCAAACCACATATTGCCTTCTCTGTCTTCAACTATATTCCATACATTTTTTCCTGCTAATCCAAGCTGTTTGGTATAGCTAACAAATTTTTTTCCATCATAAAGGCTCACTCCGTTACTGGTTCCCATCCATATATTTCCATTTTTATCTCCACGGATTTTCCACACGCTGTTATTTGCTATACCATCAGCAGTTGTATAATTTGAGACGGATATTTTCCCGTCAGAATTTTGGGGATTATAGCAACTCACTCCATCACCGTCCGATGCAATCCATATATTTCCGGCCTTGTCCTCAAATAGGTCCCAAACCATATCATTTATCAGGCCGTTCTTTTCGGTATAGTTCTCAAATGAATTTTGAACCGGGTCAAAGCGTGCCAGGCCCCCCATAGTTCCGAACCACAATGTGCCTGATTTGTCTTCAATGATACTGGAAACAACATCGTGTGGCAATCCTTGTTTGGTGGTATAGTTAATAAATGATTTGCCATCGAACCGAAATATTCCACCTCCGTTGGTCCCAATCCATAGATTGCCTTTCCTGTCTTCAGCAATGCTCCATACACTGCTGTTGGTAAGGCCCTGTTGAGCGCTGTAATTTGTAAAGCGTTTTCCATTGTATTTGCTCAGACCGGAGTTCGTGCCAAACCACATATTTCCTTTACGGTCCTCAATAATAGCCCATATTGAATTGTTTCCTAATCCGTGTGCTGTGGTGAAATTCGTAAATGATTTACCATCATACCTGCTTACCCCTCCTCCGGAGGTCCCAAACCATAAATTGCCCCAGTGATCCATATATGAAGAAAGTGTCACGTCAAGTGCAAGGCCATCGTCTGTTGTGTAATTTGTGAAATTCGAAAGTCCACCTTCACCCAAAATAAAGGGCTTGCCCGTTCTGTCTTTAATTACCTCACCGTTGTCTTTTTTTAATGCAGCAAATGAAATTTTTTGGGGAGGTGTAAGTGTTATGGTAATTACATGCCCGTTTTTATCAAGAAAGTTATGATTTGAATTGGATTTTACGGGTACATGTATCACTTCCGGTTCTCCTGCCGGAATTATAACAGGTGGTCTTAAATAAGTTTGGCTTTGAAGGTAAAAGGAGAAAAAGCTGAGCAGGAACACAAAGCAAATGTCTGGTCGTCCTTTGGTAAAGGAGATGGATCGGCTGCTGTAAATTCTGTGTTCTGGGTTACCCATTTTTATTTCTGACTTTTCCGGTTGTCAACAGCACACTGCCTGGCGCAGTTTTAACAGCACCAAACAGACTTCGGGAAAGAGCAATTGATATTTAATAAAAGCTTCGGTATAAGAAATAGCCCTTCCTCATCTGGTAATGAAAGTAATGAAAAAAAGCGTATAAAATATCAGGATTTAGAAAAATGAGGACTGTTTTTATATCCTAACGCCAATCACGAGCATGTCATCAATTTGGTCTTTATTTTTTTTCCAGTTGTTCATCACCTGTTCCAGCATATTTCCTTGTTCGGCCATATTCTGCTGGTGAATGCTTACAAGCAGTTCGCGGAAAGGCTGGTAAAAAAACTTTTTATTCTCGGGCCCGCCCTTCTGGTCGGCAAAGCCATCCGAAAAAATATAGATACAATCTCCTTTTTCAAGTTTAAGCCGGTGGTTCACAAATGGGGTAGAGTTTGCGAGCGATATGCCAATAGAACGGCTGCTTGCCTTTGTTTCCGTTAAAACACCCTGGCGAACTATGTTCAGTGAATTATGGGCTCCTGAATATTCCAGTTCGAAACTTCTGTAATCAATTTTACACAAGGCGATGTCCATTCCTTCTTTTACTGAACCTATCTCGTCCGTTTGTTTCAGGGTTCTGACAACGGATTTGCTCAGCTCATTTAGAATGGATGCCGGCTCGTATATTTTTTGTTCCTTCACGATCTGTTCCAGCAGGTTATAACCCATTATGCTCATAAAGGCACCCGGAACTCCATGTCCGGTACAGTCTACAGCGGCAAATAAGATTTGGTGCTGGTCAACAGCATGTGCCCAGTAAAAATCGCCACTTACAATATCTTTGGGTTTAAAGAAAATAAATGAATCAGGCAGTATGCTGCTTAGCATTTGCTGTGAAGGAAGAATTGCCTGTTGAATGCGAAGTGCATAGTTGATGCTGTCCGTGATTTTCAGATTTTTATCTTCAACAAGTATTTTTTGTTTTTCAATTTCTTTTGTGCGTGATTTTATTTCTTCTTCCATATTGTTATACAAATGGGCATTGTCAAGCGCAATTGCAATATAGGATGCAAGTGTTTGGAGTATTTCCAGTTGGTTACGGGTGTATGCATTTTTTTTAGGGCTTTGAACACTAATGACTCCAACCAATTTTTCTTTAATGGCTAATGGTAGGCACATGACCGATTCAAGAAGCAGTTTGCCTTCGCCTTTGTAGGAATTAAGGTTAGTGATATAGTTTGAATATTCCTGGCGCATATCATTGATGAATACCGGCTTTTTGTTTTTCACGCACCAGACTGATAAACGGTTATCATCGCTCATGGATACCCAGGTGTCCAGGTCGGCCGCCATTCTTTTGCCTTCATAATAATAATTGCTGAAGTCGATGGCCTGATTTTCGGCATTAAAAATACCAAAACCAAACTCTGTTGCATCCATCAGTGAATTTACCTTTGCATAAACAGTATCAAGTACTTCACCCAAATCCTGTGTAGAGGTTATTTCCTGGCCAATTTCGTTCAACACCTGGATGTTGTTATACAAACGTGCATTTTCAATTGCAATAGCTGCGTAATTGGCCAGTGTCCGTAAAATATCCAGGTGCTGTTTGGTATAGCGGTGCTTTTCATAGCTCTGGACTGTTACCACGCCAATCACCTTGTCCTTTAGGATCATCGGACAAAACATGAGGGAATGCGTAAGCTCACCGTCAATTACAACTATTTCATCTACGTATTTTTTATACTCATTTACATTGTCATTTATAAATATGTCTTTCCGGTTCTTTATACTCCAGACAGAAAAATTACTTTCATTGTCCATAGTGAACGACATGGAGTCCATTCGTTCTCCTTTTTCGTATTCGTACTTCACTTCAACTGTTTCCGTTTCGGGGTGATATATGCGTATGCCAAAAACTTCTGCATGCATCAGCCTGTTTATGTGTTCATGCAGCTTGCTGAAAACCGTTTCAATATCAAGTGTTGACGTAAGCTGCTGGCCCACTTCGCTCATCACCTGAATGTTGTGATACATTTTCTCAACCTCTTCGTTGCGTTTAACAAGCTCAACAGTTCTCTCCTCAACTTTACTTTCCAGGTTTTCATAGAGTTTTGCATTCTCAATTGCAATTGCAACATACACCGCAAGATTCTTGAGGATATTCAGATGATATGCCGTGTAGGCATTTTTGCGGAAGCTCTCTACATTAATAACACCAACAATTTTATCGTTCAGCAATAATGGCAGATAAATAAGTGATTCAGGGTGCTCGCCTGCAATCGGTGGCGGTATAAACGGAATGAATTGTGTGTGGTCTTTCTGAAGATCGTTGATCAAGATCTCCTGGCGGTTTTTGAAGCACAACACCGGAAGACGGGTGTTATCATTTAAATCGTAAGAGCTATCATATTTTATTCCCTTTTCTATGAACCCCGGAAAATCAATACTGTTGTTTGCCTTGTTGTGTATACCAATACAAAAAACATCAGCATCCATCAGCTTGTTGATGTTGCCGTATGTTTTTTCCACTATTTTTTCTACCGAAAGGGTAGAGGTGATCCACTGACCGATCTCACTAAGAACCAGAATATCTTTGTGAGACTGTTCAAGTTCTTTATTTTGTTCGTTCAGCTTCGCCTCAATCTTTTTTCTGTCACTGATATCGGTATCAATTACCACCAGCTTTTTAATACTGCCATTTTCATTGAGGATGGGAGTGAGGGTACTTTGTGTCCACCGCTCTTCACCATTTTTGGTAATGTTCAATACTTCGTAGGTCGAGGTCTTTTTTTTGGCAATACTCTCGTGAATTACTTTCTTTATGTCAGGGTTGGAGCTGAGTTCCTCAATGGTGTTTCCTTTCTTTTTCAGTTCTTCAAAAGTGTAACCCAATAGCCGGGTTAAACCCGAGTTCGACCATTCTATTTCTCCTTTGGGTCCGCAGATTAGTACTCCATTATCGGTTTCACTGGCAACAATGGATAGCTTTTCTAGCTCTTTGTTTAGTCGCTGTTTGTAACGCGAATTCCGGTATATAAAAAACGCAAATACAAGCACCAAAAGCAATACAATGGATACAGAAATTAAAATTATTTGTTGGCGTTTCTTTTCTGAAGCAGCAAGATTGGCTTGAGCTTCCTTCTCACTGTTCAACAGCTTTATTTCTTTATCCTTTTGTTCAGAATCATATTTGGTGTTCATGTCTGTAACCTGCTTGTTCGACTCTTCATCGTATATGGAGTCCTTTATTTCGGTATACAGTTTATAATATTCAAGTGCTGATTTATAATTGTTTTGTGTTTCGGCCAGTTTTGATAGTGAAAAGTAAGCATCTTGCATACCGGGGCTAAACCCTATTTTTTTACACAATTCCAGGGATTTTGTGTTATATTCAAGTGCAGTCTTGTACTTTCCCAGCTGATAATAAATATTACCAATATTATTATAGGAACGGGCAGCTCCCTGCGGATTCCCTATTTCGTTATTTATTTCAACGGATTTAAGCTGGTACTTGAGGGCTTCTTCATGCTTTCCCTGGTTTTCATAAATAACGCCAATATTATTATAGGACATCCCAACTGAACTTCTATTCCCTATTTCTTCATTTATTTTTAAAGCCTTCAAATGGTATTTCAGGGCTTTTTCAATATCCTTCTTTTGTTCATATATAACCCCTAAGTTATTAAGGGTTGTTGCCTGAGATTGCTTCTCACCAAGCTCTTCACTTATTTTTAATGATTTCTCATAATATTCAAGAGCTTTATCAAGATTTTCCTGGTTCAAATAAATATTGCCAATATTCAAATAACCCATAGCAATACCCGGTTTGTCATTAATGGCTTGCCATAGCTTCATTCCTTTTAAAATATTGTCGATGGCTTTGTCGAAATCGCCTCGGTTCCAGTATATTAATCCTATATTGTTATAGCAGGTGGCAATGCCTTTTTTGTTTTTGATATTCTCATATATTTTTAATGCAGCACGAAATTCGCGCTCGGCTGCATCGAAATCGGCCTGGTTCCAGTAAGCCACACCCACATTCAGGTAAGAGTGGGCAAGGCCTTTCTTAAAATTGATTTTTTCGGCATTCTGCTTTGCCTGTTCGGCATATTGAAGCGCTTTGTCATAATTGGAAATATTTGCATGTTGCCTGCTTAGGGAATTAAGAACATTTACTTTATTAGTGTCCTCTGCAGACCTTTTTAAAACAATCAGAAGGGAGTCAATAATGTGGGAGGATGCACTTTTGCCGGTTGATTGAGAATAACAAATTGTTGCCGGAAGGAATAATAATGAATATATAAAAAAGATGATAAATCTTTTCATAAAGCTATTTATGGTTACAAAACTTACCCGCCCTTCAAATCCCAATAGTATAAAAATAGCAATAAAAGTTAAACTGCTTGAATAGCTTTACAGGAAAATACAATCTCTCCCTGGTAGTAAAACAAAACAGCCGGTTCTGGAATTGGAACCGGCTGTTTGTCAGTTAATTATGCAAGGCTTCTGAGTGCTTTCTTAAAGCTTACCTTATCATCGATTAGTTGTGGCAATGCATCAATTGAAACACGCTCCTGCTGCATGGTATCACGGTAGCGGATAGTAACGGTATTATCTTCCAGCGATTGGTGATCAACTGTGATACAGAAAGGGGTTCCTATTGCATCCTGTCTGCGGTAACGTTTTCCAATAGCATCTTTTTCATCGTATGCGCACGCATGATCAAATTTCAGGGTGTTTATGATTTCACGTGCTTTTTCAGGGAGTCCATCCCGTTTCAAAAGAGGTAAAATAGCTACTTTAATAGGCGCAAGAAATGCCGGAATGTTAAGCACAACACGGCTTGTTCCATCTTCAAGTTTCTCCTCAGTATACGCTTTTGAAAGTACAGCTAAAAACAATCGATCCAAACCAACGGATGTTTCCACCACATACGGAACATAATTCTGATTTAGCTCCGGATCAAAATATTGCAGCTTTTTACCGGAATGTTGTTCATGTGCTTTCAGGTCGAAATCAGTTCGGCTGTGAATGCCTTCCAGCTCTTTAAATCCAAATGGGAAGCCAAACTCAATGTCACAGGCGGCATTGGCATAGTGTGCCAGCTTTAAATGGTCATGGAAGCGGTAATTGGCTTCACCAAATCCCAATGACTGGTGCCATTTCATACGTGTTTCTTTCCAGTAATTGTACCACTCCATTTCAGTTCCCGGGCGTACGAAAAATTGCATTTCCATCTGTTCAAATTCGCGCATGCGGAAAATAAACTGGCGGGCAACAATCTCATTACGGAAAGCTTTTCCGGTTTGTGCAATACCAAAAGGGATTTTCATCCTTCCGGATTTCTGTACATTCAGGAAATTCACAAAAATACCCTGTGCTGTTTCCGGGCGAAGGTAAATAATATTGGCATCTTCGCTCACTGAACCCATTGCTGTGCTGAACATCAGGTTGAACTGGCGCACATCTGTCCAGTTTTTAGAACCTGAAATCGGACATACAATTTCGCAGTCAACAATGATTTGACGCACCTCAGTTAGGTTGTTGCTTTCCAATGCATCCTTAAAACGCTTGTTTATAGCGTCAATTTTGGCCTGGTTCTCTAAAACACGTGCATTGGTAGCACGGAATTGAGCTTCCTCAAACTTATCAGCAAAACGTTCCTTTGCTTTATCAACCTCTTTCTGAATCTTAGCTTCAATTTTTGCAAGGTGGTCTTCAATCAGAACGTCTGCACGGTAACGCTTTTTACTGTCTTTATTATCAATTAAAGGATCGTTAAATGCATCTACGTGCCCTGAAGCTTTCCAGGTAGTAGGGTGCATGAATATTGCAGCATCAATGCCAACAATGTTCTCATGCATCTGCACCATTGCTTTCCACCAGTACTCGCGCAGGTTTTTCTTTAGTTCAGCGCCCATCTGACCATAGTCATACACTGCACTTAACCCATCATAAATTTCACTGCTCTGAAATATAAATCCGTACTCTTTTGAGTGGGAAATAATATCTTTAAAAATATCTTCTTGATTTGCCATAGGTTGGCAAAATTATAAAAATCTTTGGTACAACGTGCCTGATTGGGTTCAGGTTTTATATTACGGTGAAAAGCACCGGATTTTTACAACGTAATTGTTGTGATCCGGTGCTTTCTCAAACAAAATAAAGCCGGGTGTTTAAAAGCTGCAGGAAAGACGTACCGCAAATGTTCTTGGCGATTCAATTTTAAGCGGGCGTAGCGAATAGCTCAGGTTTAAGGCATTGTTTACAATGAAAGCTATTTTGAAATTTTTAGTCACATCCACACCTATACGGGCATCGATCACTCTTACACCGGTATTGTGTGTATTCCGGTATTTTTCTATACCGCTGTGCATTTGGGGCTCAAATACATAAAATATTTTATCGATGTTTTGAACATTGCTGTAATAACGAAAATCGCCCCCGATGGAGAACTTTTTATACGTTACCTGGAAATCTATTTTTGCAATGTGCTGAAAGCGATATTTTAATACATTGTTTGTACTGTCTGTACTACTGTAAACATAAGTCATCTCGGTATAAGTGCTGTCTGTAATAAACACCTTGTTTGGATTGATGGCTTGTGGAAGAACATACGTATAATCCGCTAAAATACCAATTTTCAAATCTTTAGTTATTTTTCCCTCAGCAGGTAATGATACTTCAAAGCCGCGTACACGGGTAGCACCAGTATTTATATATTTAAAACCTGCTGAAAGGCTATCATCACCAAATTGATCTTTGTCTCTGTCCCACACTCCATAGGTAAATTCGATGGTGTTGGTGAATTCCTGCCAGAAAACTGCTACGTCTAATGCACCAATAAAATTATTTATTTTAAATGCCTGCTTTATACCAATTTCTGTGTTCCAGCTGGATTCTGCTTTCAGGATTGGGTTTGGGTAAATGGAGAGGCCCGCAATATCAGAGCGCATATATTTTTCGGTAATTGTAGGAAACCGGTAGCCCTGTCCGTATGAAGCACGAAGGAAAGTGGCTTCTGTTATCTGTAGGTTTAGCCCGGAACGGAAAATGGATTTAGAAACCGGTTTTTCATCGTTCATAATAAATGTTTCATTCCTAAATCCTGCTGATAAGTTGAGAATTTTCCAGAACTTACGGTCAAGCTGGGCATAATAGGCGAAGTTCTGAAGGTGATTTTCGGGTAAAATACCCTTGTAAGGTGTTCCGGAATGCGCATATGTTTGATTCATTACAAAGCCCCCTGTAATATTCAGGCCGTTTTTAAGTTGTTTGATAAGCTGGTAATCGCAATAGATGACGTTTGAATTGTTTGTTGTTGTATTTGCTCCGTCACCACTCTGACCGAATTTATTTTCGGTGTAAAAATAACGCGCTCTTAAACTTTGTTTGAAACCATTTTTGCCATAAAAATTCACAAATGGATCAATGTAAAAAATAGTCTGGTTCTGCAAGGTCATTGTATGTGGAAAGGCTCTATATAAACCAGTCGTGTCATTGTCCCAAATCAATGAAAGGTTATTGGTTGAACGCATAAAGTTGCCATTGATACCATAGTTTAATTGAGTGATGTTTTTTGGGCGGTAACGAAGATTGAAGTTTAACCTGCCGGTTTTTTCCCCTACCTGGTTATTCCTAATAGTTGTATCGTTAAATGCGCCAAAGCCCGGATGATAACTTGGCGGTCCAATAAAGCCATGGTCGTATATTCCCATACCTCCAACAACAAGGTCTAACTGACCTATTTTTTCTGAATGTAAAAAGTTGGCATTTCCAAAGTTAGCCATGCCATTCCACCATTTTGCATCCTTTACCGAGGGTGCATCGTACATACCCGCTGATAAAGAAACCTTTGTTATTGGTTTATCTGTTGGATATGCAGTACGGATATTGATACTGCCACTCAAAGCCGATGAGCCGTATGTTACAGAGGATGCTCCTTTTATAATTTCGATTTGTTCTACATTTTCAAGAGGGATGAAATTCCATTCCGGCCGACCGCCATCGCCTGCCAGTGCTGGTAATCCATCAATTAAAATTGCTACCCTGCTGCCAATTCCAAAATTAAACCCACTGCCTCCGCGAATCTGAGGTTCGCCATCCAATATGTTCAAGCCTGGCGCTTGTTCCAAGGCCCCCTTAATATTTGCAGAATTTTTGTTTTCAATAAGGCTAGGTTTTATTACTTCCATGGAAACAGTAATCTCGCTTAGCTTCTGCTCGTATTTACCGGCCACTACCACCATTGTTTCCAGCTGTGTGGCAACAGGCTTTAAATTAAAGTTGTGTTCCGTGGTTTTTAAGGAATCACCCATAACAATAAGTGTGTCGGGTTTCATGCTTATAAACGAACATACAATTGTTCTTTTGCCGGGATTCAGACGCAGTTGGTATTTACCGTCAATGTCGGTGACAGCACCATGCGACAAGTCATTCAGATCATAAATGTTGGCACCAACTATAAGCTCTTTATTGGTTGCGTCTGTTACTATACCTTTCAGGATTCCCTGGTTTTGAGCGTAGGAGAAAGAAACAAATGAAACTATAAATGATACAGTTAAACAGGGGTACAAAAATTTGAATCTCATGTTTATAATATAATTTGTAAACCGATGAATATTCTTTTGAGGTTAGCAATAAGTTGAAAAGCAAAAACATTCTTGATCAAGAATGTTTTTGCTTTTCAACTGTCACTATACGATTAATACACTACCACCTTTTTTATTATTCCGGAGTGAGAATTGCGTACACTAATCATGTATAGGCCTTTTCCAAACTGGTTAACATCAATTTGCTTTTGATATTGACCATTGAAGTCGTTAAGCATCTCTTTGTACACTACCTGGCCAAGGGTGTTTTTAAGTTCTAATGTGTAAGTAGCCTTTACCGATGTACGGAAGTCGATATTGAAATTTCCTTCGTTCGGGTTTGGATAAATTGTAAAGAAGCTGTTGTTTGCCAATTGGTCGATTCCCGCATTAATAACACTTACAGCTGTTGATGCAGCAGAAGAGCAACCGGCAACTGTTACAACAACGGTATAAGAACCGTTTTGGGTAGCGGTATAGGTTTGACCAGTTGCACCGGAAATAATATTCCCATTCAAGTACCACTGGTTACCTGCAGATGCATCAGAGGTAAGTGTTGCCCCGTTTTGTGTGATTACAGGTGTTGCAGGTGCTGTGCTTAAAGTTACTGTAATAGCATTGGAAGTAGCGGGGTTGCCCTGAACACCAGATAAATTGGACGTCATAACGCAGGTTACAACCTGTCCAGATGTTAGAGTTGAAGTAGTATAGGTTGGACTATCTGTACCAACATTTGTACCATCCACTTTCCACTGGTAAGAAGGTGTTGTTCCGCCATTGGTAGGAGTTGCTGTAAATGTAAGCGACTCACCAACACATGCTGCGTTGTCACCAGAAATGCTTACTCCGGCTGTAAATGTTGAACTAACTGTTACTGCAGCTGATGCTGCAGAAGTACAGCCATTGCTGGTTACAACTACTGTATAGCTTCCTGACTGTGTGGTTGTATATGTCTGACTTGTTGCGCCTGAAATGATGTTGCCATTTAAGTACCATTGGTTGCCCGTAGCAGAGCTTGATGTCAGCACTGGTCCATTTTGAGTGATAGTGGGCGTTGGAACGGAGGTTATATTTACTGTAATGGCATTGGAAGTTACTGTTGTGCCACCTGATATTGTTACACCAGATAAGTTTGAAGTCAATTCACAAGTAACAACCTGACCATTTGTTAATGTTGATGTCGTATAAGTAGGGCTGTTGGTACCAACATTTACTCCATCCACTTTCCACTGGTATGTGGGGTTTGTACCACCATTGTGAGGGTAAGATGTAAATGTTAAAGATTGCCCTTCACACGCTGGGTTTGTTCCGCTTGTTATTCCAATACTGTCTTTTACAACAAAGATTAGGTCAAGGTCATCAAAGAAAACCGTACTGTTTAAAACTGCGTTAGCTCCGTCTTTGGTTGAGCACAAAAGCCATCTTGAATTTGCAACTGCATTTGACGAGAAATAAGTCAATGGTGCAGAGAAGCGCATATAAGAACTTATTGTAGCGCTAGGAGTATTGAAGGTCGCGCTGGCAATAGAGTCGTTGTCTCCCCCTGCTCCGTATAGCCTGAAACCCGCAAAGCCATTATCGCCTGCCGCGCCTGGGGTGTATTTATACCATCCAACAATACTGTCAGGACGTAATGTATATGGTATCCCACCTGTTATTGAGCCACCGTTTGAACTTGGTAGAGTTCCTGTAGTAGCTACTCCCGGTGCAATCTGCCCAAGAACGGATTTTGAAATAAGCTTCATGGCATAGCTTCCGTTGTGCATATCAGTTGTTTTAATACAAACAAAAATTTGTGTAATAGCTGTTTGTGAGTTCGGACTGTCCCATCCGGTTGCAGATTCGTAAGGAGTAAATCCACCTGAGGATGTCCATGTTTCAAAGCCCGCATTTGGTGTTGCCTGCGCCCAAACCCCAGTAATTGAAATCAAAAGGAACGATAGTAGAGTAAAAATGTTTTTCATATGTCTGTTTATTTAAGTTAATCGAAGCAAATATATTAAAACCGGGATGTACGGATCAAGGTGAAATTGGCGATGTGTTTTTGGGTGATGAAAAAATGGTTGGCTTATAACTAGTTGTTTGTCAGTGTTTTTGGTTATTGTTTTTTTGGATTTCAAAGTGTTTTTATCGTCTCAGACTCCTACAGTTACATTAATTTTTGCTCTGAGTAGCGGTCTGTTGCGGTTTGTTTTTTATGTAAAATTGGTTTTACTTTGTACAAGCACCCTTGTAATTTGAGGCTTTTCCGATTAATTGTATGCTCATTAAATTAAATCCGTTGAATCATGAACCCTAAAAAATTACTCTTTCTTGTTGTATGCTTTTCTACCCAGATGATGCTGGCGCAAAGCACTTATCAGCAGATATATTCCATATTCCAGGCGAAATGCTCCGGATGCCACAATTCATCCACTAATTCCGGATTGCTTAATCTGACAGCAGCTCCATCTGCAGTATATGCCGCACTTGTTAATCACGCACCTGTAAACCCGGCAGCTGTCAGCAAAGGTTTTAAACGCATCACTCCAGGCTATCCCCACCGTAGTTTTTTATTGCGTAAGGTAAACAACGGCCTGGATCCGGATAATAACATTACAAATGCTGAAGGTGGAATAATGCCTTCTCCACCCAATCCGTCATTAACAAATTATGAAATTGAGCTCATCCGTCAGTGGGTATTGCATGGTGCCCCTGAAACAGGAACTGTGGTAGATACAGCGCTAATCAATACTTTTTATACAACCGGTGGCATTAACAGTGTTCCTGTACCATTAACACCGCCTTCACCATCAGCAGGTTTCCAGGTGCATCTGGGAAAGATATTTCTTGCGCCATCAACCGAAACAGAAATTTTTATTAAGTATGATTTAAAGCTGGCCGATACGCTTGAAATCAATCGTATTGAGCTTTCTCAGTCTCCTCAGTCGCATCATTTTGTGATTTACAAATATTTTGAAGGCCACGCTGTTAATTTTCCTGAAGGTTTAAGGGACACAACGATGAACGGGCATGGAAGCACAAATATCCTCACTGCTTTTTCTCCTCAGACTACAGATCATGTTCTGCCAACAGGAACGGCTTACCTGGTCCCTCAAAATGAAATATGGGATTTGAATTACCACCTTGTAAACTCAAGTCCCGATTCAATTCTGGCTGCCGAAATCTATTTTAATGTTTATACACAACCAAAGGGTACTGCACAGAAATACATGTACTCCAAGTTCTTCCCCAATTTTTCAATAGTAATTCCGGCAAACGATTCTGCTTCTTTTACAAGCATTGCAGCGGATACAGCAGAAACCAATATGTGGGATATCTGGATATTGTATACACATACGCACCGTTTCGGAGTGGATTACGATGTCTGGAAGCGGAACCCGGATGGTTCTGAGGGACAGCAGGTATATGAAGGTTTTTACAATTTTGAATATACCTTCGATCAGGGTTATTATGCCTGGGGTGTGGAGGCCCCACAACGCCATTTTGATCCGTTTCTGGAAATAAACCCGAAAGATGGATTGTTGCATAAAGCAAGCTATTATAACTATACGAATGCACCTGTTTATTTTGGAATGACATCGCAGGATGAAATGATGGTAATGGGGTTCCAGTATACCGAGGGGGCATCACTTGACCCTTCAGCAATAAAAGAAAATAAGGCAGATGAGATCTCATTTAAAGTATATCCTAATCCTTTTTCAGGAGAAGCGAAAGTTTCATACGCACTTAAAGGCACAGCAGATGTTAAGATAGAAGTTTATAACATGCTTGGTGGAATAGTTGAAACGCTTTTTAATGCGCAACAAACGAAAGGAATTCATACTCATACGTTACGTATTGAGCTTCCGGGAATTTATTTCCTGAACGTAACTGTGAATGGAAAGACATATTCTCACAAAATGATTAAAACCAACGAATAGTATTTACTTATTTACGGAACCTTTTATGGAGAGGCTGCCGAAAGCAATTGTGCTTCCGGTAGCCTTTTGTTTATACTTCCGGAATACTTTACCTTTGCTTTCATGCAACGCATCGCACTTCTTTCAGACACACATAATTACCTGGAACCTAAAATGCTCAAGTATTTTGACAGTTGTGATCAGATATGGCATGCCGGTGATATAGGGACTGTTTCAATTATGGATGAGCTGGCAAAAATAAAGCCCGTGGTTGCGGTTTATGGAAATATTGATGGTGGGGATGTGAGGAATGTGTATCCTAAGAATCAACATTTCATGTGTGAGCAGGTGAAAGTATTTATAACACACATTGGTGGGTATCCCAAGCGTTATTCCCTTGATGCATTAAATGAAATTAAGCGGGAGCGTCCACAGCTTTTTATTTGCGGACATTCACATATTCTAAAGGTAATGTTTGATCAGGAGTTTAAACTGCTTCATATCAATCCCGGTGCGGCTGGAGTGCATGGCTTTCACAAGGTAAAAACAATGGTAAGGTTTACTATTGATGCTGATAAAATAAAGGATTTGGAAGTGATTGAATTGGGAGCCAGGGCTTAAATGCTTGTATTGGGTCTGTTGCCTTTCGAAAACCCGAAATTTTTTATATATTAGCATAAGGAACTATATACACCGGTTCAAACTCATTAAACATTTAACGAATGAAAAAAATCCTACTAGCTATCACGCTTCTTATTCTGGCGATTGCTTCGGTCGAGGCACAATGGCAATCTGTTGGTCCTTATGGTGGTATTGTTCGCTGCTTTGATACTGTTGGGGCTACAATCTTTGCCGGCTCTGATGGTGCAGGCGTTCTGAAATCAACGAATAATGGTTCCAGCTGGTCTGGTTCCAGTTCTGGCCTTACAAATTTGCAGGTTTATGCATTGGCTCACAATGGTTCTGTCATGGTTGCCGGAACGTATGGTGGTGGTGTTTTTAAGTCTACAGATAATGGACTGAACTGGACCGCAATCAACAATGGAATTACTAACACTGCCATAAATGCTGTCGCAATCAGTGGAACTACTATATATGCTGGTACTTCCGCTACCAATGGCGGTATGTTCGTATCGACAGACGGTGGTGCGAGCTGGTCATTATCAGTCAATGGTTTTCCGACAAACGTGTATATCCTGTCTATTACAGTTGATGGTTCTGCCGTTTATGCCGGGACAGGAGATGGCGTATTTAAATCAACAGATAATGGCAGCAGTTGGGCCGCAATAAATACAGGGCTTTCAAATCTTTATGTGAATTCTGTTCATGCCAGTGGAACAACGTTGTATGCGGGAACAAACTCAGGGCTTTTTAAGTCTGTAAATGGTGGTGGCACCTGGTCCTTATTGCATGCCAGTTCTCTTGTAACATCTATTGTTGTTAATGGGTCCAGTATTTATACAAGCTGGGGTACCATTGGCAGTGGGGGAGTAGACATGTCTACTAACAATGGTGGCAGCTGGACTACCCCTCATAGTGGGAAAGAGGTGTGGGCAGTGGCTTTAGGTGGAGGCATACTATATGCCGGAACAAATGGCGATGGTGTTTATTCTTCTTCCAATAGTGGTGTTTCTTGGACACAAACAAGTGTGGGTATTAATAATATAAATACGCCAACCATCCTTTTGTCAACTGGTTCTGATATTTATGCAGGCGCTTTTTTAGGTGGTGTATTTAAAACAACAAACAATGGCGGTAGCTGGGCACAAATGAACTCCGGGCTTACCAATATTGCTGTTCAGGCGCTGGCTGCAAACAATACTCATATTTTTGCAGGTACAAATGGTTCTGCAGGTGGTGTGTTTTCATCCACTAACAATGGGAGCAGTTGGAACTTAGTAACGAATGGGCTCACAAACAATAATGTTACTTCTTTTGCAGTTAACGGTACACAAACATTTGCCGGCACATTTGGAGGTGGTGTGTTTCTTTCAACGAATAATGGTGGTTTATGGACTGCTGTCAGTAATGGTTTGACCAATACATCCGTTCAGTCATTGCTTGTGCATGGAACGGATCTGTATGCAGGCACATTCTATGGCGGGATATTTAAATCAACGGACAATGGGAATAACTGGACAGCTTCAAGCAATGGATTGACAAATTCCAATGTGCAGGCTTTCGCTGAATTTGGAAATAAAATTTTTGCGGCAACTTTTGGTGGGATTTTCGTTTCTGCCGACAATGGCGCGAACTGGTCGCCAATAAATAATGGCCTTACAAGCATATCTGTTATGTCGTTGGCCGTTTCTGATGCATATATATTTGCCGGTACCGATGGCGGTGGCGTTTTCTTTTCCTGCGATACAGGCAATACCTGGACAGCGATAAATGATGGAATGTTCAACTATGCCGTAAAATCTGTGGCCATTGCCGATTCCAATGTGTTTGCTGCAACACACGGTGGAGCGGTTTTTAAACGACCTCTGAGCGAAATTATGCGTGCAGATGTAACTATTGCACAAACAACCGGTTCAAACCCAACCTGCGAAAATGCTGAAGTTGTGTTTACTGCTACGCCTTATTGCGGTGGTTGCCCGGCAAGCTACCAATGGAAAGTGAATGGCAATAACGTAGGCTCGGACACATCCGTATACACCACTTCATCACTTACCAACGGACAAGTGGTTACCTGTGTTATGACTTCCAATCTTCCGGGTATATACAACAGTCCTGCAACCTCAAATGCAATAACGGTTTTAGTAATTCCTGCACCACCAACTCCAACTATATCGCAGAATGGTACAACGCTTACATCAAGCTCAGCCAGCGGCAACCAATGGTATCTGAATGGTGTGATAATTGCCGGGGCAACAAACCAGAATTATACAATCAATCAGAACGGGAACTATACTGTGATTACTACTGTTGGGGGCTGTTCTTCCGACACATCCGCAGTACTTATAATAAACACTGCATTCACTGCAGGTGTTTCCATTGCGCAAACAGGAGGTACCAATCCTACCTGTGCCGGGCAATCTGTAACTTTTACGGCAACGCCTGTTAACGGTGGCTCTTCACCTTCTTATTTGTGGTTGCTGAATGGTTCGCCAGTTGGGACGGACAGCCCTACGTACAGCACCACGACAATTGTTTCCGGTGATATCGTTTCCTGCCTTTTGACATCCAGTATGATGGGTGTTTCGGGTAATCCAGCAACCTCTAATGACCTTTTTGTAACTGTTAATACTACGCCTTCTGCACCTACTATTGCCCAGAGCGGAGCAACACTTACCTCCAGTGTATCCAGTGGAAATCAATGGTATTTAAATGGCAACCTGATTCCTGGTGCAACGGCACAGATTTATACCGCCACTCAAAACGGAACATATACAGTAGCCGTTACAAGCAATGGCTGTACTTCTGCTGCATCTTCTCCTGTTACAGTCAGTAATCTTGTTAGTGTTGGTGTAACAATTGCAATTACTTCGGGCGCCAATCCTACCTGTGCAGGTTCTTCGTTAACGTTTACTGCAACAGCAACCAATGGTGGTACAAACCCTGTATACCAATGGCAGGTAGATGGTGTAAATACAGGTACAAATAGTGCTACGTATACTACGTCATCGTTAACAAACGGACAAATTGTAACCTGCGTTGTTACGTCCAATATGCTGGGTGTCACCAATAATCCGGCTACTTCCAATGCCATTACTATTACTATCAGCAATACTCCAACACCAACAATTACGCAAAGTGGGCTTGTGCTTACCTCCAGTGCAACCACCGGTAACCAGTGGTACTTGAATGGGAATATTATTTCTGGCGCAACCAGCCAAACGTATACGATCACACAGAATGGATCTTATACCGTAATTTCAACCGTGAACGGTTGTGCCTCTGCTGCTTCCGCTACGTTGGTAGATAACAGTTCATTTGTAGCAAGTGTTACAATAGCATTGACTACAGGTTCTAACCCTGCATGTTCCGGTGATACACTTACATTCACAGCAACTCCTGTGAATGGTGGAACTGTTCCGGGGTATCAGTGGCAGCTCAATGGTGCAAATGTGGGTACCAATACTGCTGCGTATAGTTCTTCTGCTTTGGCAACAGGTGATGTAATTACATGTATGCTCATCTCAAATATGCCTGCTGTTGCCGGCAACCCGGCTATGTCCAATTCGATTACAATGACTGTAAATGCAGCGCCTCCTGTGCCTGTTATTACCCAGAGCGGAACGTTGTTGTCCTCAAGTGCAGGAAGTGGAAATCAGTGGTTTCTGGATGGCAGTCCGCTTCCTGATGCTTTTGGTTCGGCTTATACGGCAGCAGAGAATGGTTCGTATACAGTGGTTGTAACGGTTAATGGCTGTTCTTCTGTATCAGCTCCGTTTGATGTCGTAAATATTAGTGTGGAAGAATTGTTTGCCGATGCTTCCGTATTGCTTTATCCAAACCCGAATGAAGGCCGCTTTACTTTGTTAAGTAATATAGATTTTAAAGAGGAGTTTGATATAGATATTAAAAATGCGCTTGGCCAGCACATTTACAGTGGTATATTAAATGCCCGCAATGGCAATAATAAAAAGCAAATTGATATAAGCTCCTTTGGAAAGGGTTTTTACCTCATGACATTGCGTGGGCAGGGAAAAGAGTTGGTAAAACGGATTGTTGTTTATTAGAGCTGTATATGGGTCCAGGTCTGGTTTAAAGTCAAACACAGAGCTGGTTCAGGTTGAAACTCTGAAAGCTCTGTGTGCTCTGCTTAGAAAAACAATATTATTTAGAAGCCGCTGTAAACAAAGATTCCGCAGTATCCCAGTTCACAACGTTCCACCAGGAAGTAATATAATCGGCACGTTTATTCTGGTTTTTTAAATAGTAGGCGTGTTCCCATACATCCAGTGCCAAAACAGGCTTTCCTTTTGTTTCAATCGTGCTGAGGTTCATCAAAGGGTTATCCTGGTTGGGGGTAGAAGTAATGGCCAGTTTTCCGTTGTTATATACCAGCCAGGCCCACCCGGAGCCAAAGCGAGTCATGGCACTTTCTGTGAATTTCTTTTTGAATTCATCAAAAGAACCAAATGATGCATTGATTGCAGTTGCTAGTTTGCCTTTGGGTTGCCCTCCACCATTGGGTTTCATTAATATCCAGAACAGGGAATGGTTATAATGCCCGCCTGCATTGTTGCGAACCGCAGCCGGCAGCTTTTCTACCTTTTCAAAAATAGATTCAAATGTATATGTCCCTCCCAATACGCTGCTGTCAACTGTTTCAAGTGCTTTGTTAAGATTGGTAACGTAGGCCTGGTGATGTTTGCCATGATGTATTTCCATCGTCAGCTTATCAATATGGGGCTCTAACGCATCATAATTGTATGGCAATACGGAAAGTGTAAACTTATCACCGTCAGGTAAAAAATAATTGGGAGGAACAACTGTACTTCCAGCCAAAGCAATATTGCTTAAGCTTGTTGCAGCAATGGTACCTAGTGCAAGCGTTGCCGATTGCTTCAGGAAATCCCTTCTTGTCTCATTTTTTTTCATTGTAAAATTACATTAAACACATTAAGCGAAATTTACAAGTACCTGGTTCTTTTCGACTGCAACGCCTTTTTTTACATTGATTTTTTTGATTGTCCCATCTGTAGGCGATTTAATAATATTTTCCATTTTCATGGCCTCCAACACTAAAACAGGATCGCCTTTCTGTACTTTATCACCTTCTGAAACACGCAAATCAAGAACCAGGCCAGGCATTGGGGCTTTTATTTCATTTACCTTGCTGGCGTTCATATTGTCCAGCCCCAGGCTCTTCAACAGTTCATCGTATTTATCTTTTACCTGCAACTGGTATTTGTTGCCATTTACACTTACCAGAAAGCTTTTTTCCGCATGGTCAGCCTTAATTACTTCCAATGTGTACGATTTGGCATCTTTTATCACGTGAAAACTGCCGTTTTTAACTTCGGCAATATCCCATGAAAATTCCGTGCCATCAATAGTTCCACCTGTTGAACTGTCAAGCACCACCTGGTGCTCATTTTTGTTGTTTACTTTTACTTTCAGCATGAATACAAAGGTAATTTTTTTACTGGGTAAACTGCGTTTTCATATTTTAAAGTTTAAAAGGCGCTTAGCTATCACCCATTTCTTTTCTGAAATCGCCATTGTATATAAAATTATGAATTTTTTTGATAATTCTGCATTTGCTCTTCAATTAATCCCGCATATTTCTTCATAAAATTTGAAATCCGTAATATTTTCACAACCTTTACATTTCCAAAAACTTCAAGATGATTTCAAAATATTCTGCGCTTTTTTTAGCTGCCCTCCTTATCAGTTCCTGTAACTTATTTAAAAAAAATAATACTTCGGATAATACGTTTAACGCGATTAACCTTGATACCCTTGAAGTTGAAGCCAATGCGTCTGAAGGAGAGTACCAGGCCGCAGCAACGCGTGTCAACGATATAATTCATACCAAGCTCGATGTAAGCTTTAATTGGGAAAGGCAATACCTGTATGGAAAAGCAACAATTACAATAAAACCTTATTTCTACCCCACATCTACATTGGAATTGGATGCCCGTGGTATGGATATCAAAGAAGTATCACTGGTGAAGGAGGAGTATGAAAAGAACGGATACGACAGTAAAAAAGATCCACAGGGAAACTATGAAGCAAATGTGAGCAAGGTAACCGTGAAAGTACCATTAAATTATACGTATGAGAACGATGTGATTAAAATAAAGCTCGATAAGGAATATAAGAAAACGGAAGAATATACCGTTTTCATTGACTATGTATCCAAGCCAAACGAATTGAAAAAAGGGGGAGGTAGCGCTGCCATCACCGATGATAAAGGGCTTTATTTTATAAACCCTTTGGGTAAAGAGAAGGACAAACCACAGCAGATATGGACACAAGGCGAAACACAAGCCAGTTCAGCATGGTTCCCGACAATCGACCGCCCGAATGAACGCATGACAAATGAGCTCTGCATTACTGTAAATAAAAAATACGTTACGCTTTCCAATGGTGAACTCATGTTTTCCAGCGACAATGGCGACAGCACCCGTACCGATTGCTGGCGTATGGAGCTGCCCCATGCTCCATATCTGGTAATGATGGCCATTGGTGATTTTGCAGTAATAAAAGACCGCTGGCATGATAAAGAAGTGAGCTATTACCTGGAGAAGGAATATGCGCCTTATTCAAAGGAAATATTTGGGAATACCCCGGAAATGCTGGAGTTTTTCTCTACTAAATTGGGTGTGGAATATGTATGGAACAAATATTCCCAGGTAGTGGTGCGTGATTATGTTTCAGGTGCAATGGAAAATACAACTGCTACGTTGCACGGTGAGTTTCTTCAACGTACGGATCGGGAATTGCTTGATCAGAATTTCGAAGATGTTATTTCTCATGAGCTTTTCCACCAGTGGTTTGGCGACCTTGTAACCTGCGAGTCATGGAGCAATTTGCCTTTAAACGAGTCATTTGCTACGTATGGCGAGTACCTTTGGAAAGAGTACAAATATGGGGCTGATGAAGCTGATTATCTGAGCGAAGATTCCAGGCAGGGTTACCTGGATGAATCTGGACGCAAGCAGGTGGATCTTGTGCGTTATCATTACAATGATAAAGAAGATATGTTTGATGCACATAGCTATAACAAAGGCGGACAGGTGCTTCACATGCTTCGTAAGTACGTTGGTGACGAAGCTTTTTTTGCTTCGCTCAAGCTGTACCTGGAAACAAATAAATTTACTTCTGTAGAAATACATAACCTGCGCATGACATTTGAGCAGGTAACGGGCGAAGATTTAAACTGGTTCTTTAACCAGTGGTTTTTATCTTCCGGCCATCCGGTCCTTGTGATAAAAACTCCGTATGATACAATCAACAAAAAGCAGAAAGTACAGATAATTCAAACGCAGGATCTGAAAACAACGCCTTTGTTCAGAATACCTATGTATGTGGATATTTACTACAATGGTAAGAAAGACCGGCATCGCATTGTAGTAAGTAAAGTGGATGAAACTTTTGAATTTGATGCCGTACACCCTGATTTGGTGAATGTGGATGCTGAAAAAACATTACTGTGCGTTAAGTATGAGGAGAAGAGTGTTCCCGAACTGGCATTCCAGTTTAAAAATGCACCGCTGTACCGCGACCGCAGCGAAGCTTTGAACCTGATAGCGCAATACGAAGAAGACTCACTGGCAGCAGAAGTGCTTATTGCTGCGCTGAATGACCCTTTTTGGAAAATCCGTGAAGATGCAATTGTCAAATTAAAAATTGCAATGGGCCGTTACCGTAAAGAAGCTAAGGAACTATTGGTTAGAATTGCAAAAAACGATTCAAAAGCATCGGTAAGGGCAACTGCTATTTATTTTCTGTCGGAAGAATACAAAGATCCTGATCTGAAACCAATCTATGAAAATGCACTTAATGACAGGGCTTATAGTGTAATGGGGGCCGGGCTGGTAGCTTACGCCAAAACAAATCCGGAAGAGGCACTAAAGCTGGCTAAAAAATACGAAGAAGAAAAAAATACCGACATTCTTTTTACCATTGCTGACTTGTATGCCAATTATGGTAGTGATGATAACAATAAGTATTTTATTAATGTAAAAGATAAGTTTACCGGCTTTTCCAGGATTGGATATGTAAGCCTGTACGGCTTGTTCTTGCAACGCAGCAATGTCCGTAATGAAACGGTTATTTCAGGGGTTGATATCCTTAAAACGATTGCACAGAGCGATGCAGAAAACAAGTGGGTAACTTACTATACCCGCAAAACAATAAAAGAGCTGATAACGATGTATGAGGTAAGAATTGCCGATAATACACAAAAATTAAAAACTCTTAAATCGAAAACCCCAAACAGCCCAGAGATTGGAGATATTGAGAAGCAGCTCGCCAGCGATAAAATCCAGCAGCAGAAAATATCAGAAATGTATAGTACTATAAAGGCGAGTAATTAATTTGAGCCTAATCTTCGTCAAGCATTAGCAAAGCTTCATTCAGCTCGCCCAGTGTTTTACGGTTGTTTTGTGCTTTAGCGATGGTTATGCCTTTGGTGTAACAATCTGCAGCCTTGCTGGTATTTCCGTTTTGCTCGTAGTATTTCCCAAGCTGGTAATAAGCTCCCAGATAGTTCGGGTCCTTTGCCAGCAGCTCTTCCAGTAATTCAATGGCTTTGCTTATGTCCTCTTTGGAATATTCTAAAGCAAGAGCATAACGCAGAAAAGAATCTCCGGGTTCTTTTTCCAGCATTTCCTGGATAGACAGAATACGTGAAGTCATCATTAGTACTGAACCTTAGCGTCTTTGTGCTTAGTGCTTAAAAAACACAAAGTTTTAGGAAAAAATTAAATAACGGGTTTAAACTGCTTCAAAAAGCGAACATCGTTCTCAAAAAACAAGCGTAAATCCTTTACCTGATACTTAAGCATGGTAATGCGCTCAATGCCCATCCCAAAGGCAAAGCCACTATATACCTTACTGTCTATTTTACAGTTTTCAAGCACCGCAGGGTCTACCATGCCGCAGCCTAGGATCTCCACCCAGCCTGCACCTTTACATATATTACATCCATCTCCTTTGCAGAAAGGGCAAGAGATGTCCATCTCCGCACTTATTTCAGTGAAGGGGAAAAAAGAAGGGCGCAGCCTTATTTTTGTTTCTTCACCAAACATCTCTTTTGAAAAATATAACAAGGCTTGTTTTAAGTCTGCAAACGAAACACCCTTGTCAATGTACAAGCCCTCTACCTGGTGAAACTGGCAGTGTGCACGTGCCGAAATTGCTTCATTTCTGTATACTCGTCCCGGGGAAATAGTGCGGATAGGAGGTTTGCTGTTTTCCATGATATGCACCTGCACGGAGGATGTTTGTGTACGCAATACAATATCCGGGTTTTCGCTGATGTAAAATGTGTCCTGCATATCGCGTGCCGGGTGATCAGCAGGCGTATTAAGTGCCGTAAAATTATGCCAGTCATCCTCTATTTCCGGACCATCAGATACGGTAAACCCAATGCGTGAAAAAATATCAATTATCTGGTTGCGTACAAGTGATAGTGGATGGCGTGAGCCAATAGCTATGCTTTCAGCAGGCAACGTTAAATCCTGTTCAATGTTTATTTCATCTGAACTTTCATACTTTTCTTTCAGTTCCTGAACTTTTTCCTGCGCCTTATTCCGGAGTTCATTTAATTTTTGCCCGATCTCCTTTTTTAGCTCCGGAGCCACTGTTTTAAACTCATCAAACAATTCAGTAAGCTTTCCTTTTTTGCTCAGTATTTTAATACGAAACTCCTCCACATGCTCTTTGCTCTCCGCAGCAAAAGTTTCTATTTCATTCAGCAACTCTTCAATTTTATTTTTCATTGTAATGATTGTTTATACAAATGTACTAAATCTGTTTTTATACTGGCCGCACAAGCTTATGCACCTGGTTACGGATAACGAATGGTTTACGAATTTACGAATGTTATCATTTTAACAAATTGCCTACTGCTAAATTGCCCACTGCCAACTGGAACAAACTGCCTACTGAATTACCACCACTTTCATCCTCACATCCTTTACCGGCCTGTCGTTTTCACCTGTTTTGCTGTTAGCAATTTCATCCACTACCTCCAAACCTTCATATACTTCTCCAAATATAGTATAGCTTTGATCCAGGTGCGGTGTGCCGCCTGTGGTTTTATAGGTTTTGATTTGTTCTTCGGTAAATTTATATACCGGCACCGTTGATAATTCTGACTCAACCTGTTTGCTGATAAGGTCGTTCACATATTTCATGCTGTCGGTCTGGTTGTTTTTAGCAAATGAGGGGCATTTTGCTATCCAGTATTTGTTCTCCTTTCGGTTAACAATAACATTAAACAGCTTGAGTTTGGTAATGCGCTGCGTTTGTACATTAAGCGTAGAGTCGTTGTGAATTTTTCCGTGTACGATGTAAAACTGAGAACCAGCCGAGGCTTGTGACGGATTTTCCAAATCGCTGTCGCGGGCGGCTGCCAGTACGCCTTTTTTATGAAAGAGCTTTGGATTAAATTCAGCCGGAATCGTGTACCCGGGACCGCCATTTCCCAACTCTATATTGGGTGCCGCATATTTTGAATCCGGGTCTCCACCCTGGATCACAAAGTTTTTAATAACCCTGTGAAACATCAGGCTGTCAAAATACCCGGTTTTTACCAGTTTAATAAAGTTATCACGATGCAAAGGAGTTTCATTGTACAACCGTATTTTAATGTTGCCAAACTCTGTAATAACCATCACCTTCGTTTGTTTAAGGCTGTCGTTTATATAACTGTATGATTTTGAGTTTATTATAAGAAAGGCAAATAAAAAAGCGGGGAAAAGTTTTTTGTATTTCATTAATAAATTATTAGATTTGCTAATTGTAAAGATAATGACTAATTATTAATACAATTTAATAGAGGCAATTATTTAAAACTGATACAATGAAAAATTTTATCCTGAAGACATCGGCTTTTGCATGTGTAGCGTTACTGTTGATGACAGCTGTTTCTACCACATCCTGTAAAAAGGATAAAATGTCTCATGGTAAAATTACAGTTATTGATACTGCAGGTGCTGTAGTGCCGGGTGCAAACGTGATAGCAGAGTATGGCTCAACACGTTTTTCAAGCGTTACAGACGGTTCTGGTGTTGCTTTTATTGATTTGAAATTGCCTGCAATTCTTAATATTACTGCGGCAAGCAGCTCTTATCCCGGAATGTTGGGTAAAGGGATTTTACGACTGGATGAGCCTGGTAAAACGGCTGAAGTTACGGTTACTCTTAAGCCTTAATTGGCAATTTCCTTATTTTTGAAATAATCAACAATGGCCTGCTTCATTAGCTGAAGTTGTTGTCCTGGCTTTAATGGTGGTAGTTGCGAATTTACTTTCCAGTGTGGCCAGCCATCTTTATCAAGTCCTTCATATTCATAAAAACCATAAGGTGTAAGTAAAGTGCATATTGCAATGTGCATTACATCCAGTTTGGCATTTTTGGATAATTTAACTTTTCCTTTTCCAAGTTCCTGCACACCAATCAGGAATAAAACTCCCTGAATATCAATGTCTTCCCCAAATTGTGGCGCCAGGTTTTTTAATACTTCCTTAAAGTTCTTTTCGAGTTCCGAATCCATTTTATCTCTCTCTCTCTTCTTTTATGCCGTTTGTGCTTCTTTACTGAAATCGTAGTTGCTGTAATCCGTAATTACATTATACAAAGTATCCCTTTCAATAGGGGTTTTGTTTACCTGCTTAATCATTTCTACCAGTTGTTGAGTGGTTAATGCCGGGTTTTGCTCTTCTGAACCGGCCATGGTGTATATTTTGGTGGAATCATCAATGGTTCCATCAATATCATCCACCCCAAAGGAAAGGGAGAGTTGTGCTGTGGTACGCCCTATCATAGGCCAGTAGGCTTTTAGATGACCGAAATTGTCCATATAAATGCGCGAAACGGCATAGTTGCGTAAATCTTCAATCACATCCACTTCCTTTATATGGCTCATCTGGTTGCCTTTGTTACGGAACTTTAATGGTATAAACGTATTAAAGCCCTTGGATCTGTCCTGTAACGTACGCAGGCGGTTCATGTGATCAATACGGTGCTCAAATTTTTCAATATGTCCATACAGCATGGTCGCATTGGATGGCATCCCCAACCTGTGTGCCGTTTCATGGATTTCCAGCCACTGCGCTGAAGTACATTTGTCCTCACAAATCTGCTGACGTATGGTTTCATCAAATATTTCAGCGCCTCCGCCCGGTAATGAGTCCTGGCCATGCTCTTTTAAAATGCGTAATCCTTCTTCATAGCTTACTTTGGCTTTGCGGCACATGTATTCAAGCTCAACAGCCGTAAAAGCTTTTACATGTATTTCAGGACGAATGGCTTTTATTTTTTTTATCAGCTCTGCAAAATAGTGTAAACCCATTTTGGGGTGGACACCACCTACAATATGAACTTCCGTTACCGGTTTGCCGTCATACGAACGGACAATGTTCAGGATTTCTTCTTCCGACAGCTGCCATGCGCCATCTTCTTTCTGCTTCAGCAGGCGGGAATAAGAGCAAAATTTGCAGTCGAATACACAAATGTTGGTTGGTTCAATATGAAAGTTCCGGTTAAAAAATACTTTGCTGCCATGCTTCTTTTCACGGATATAATTGGCAAGGCTCCCAAGGTAGCCCAGTTCGCCTTTTTCATAAAGTAAAATGCCTTCTGATGAAGTTATCCGTTCCTGGTTATATACTTTTTCAGCAATGTTTTTAAGCTCAGGCGAAATAGCCGAATCCAGCAGAATGGATTCAATTTTTGGGGTATTCATGATGGGTGTATTTATACATACAAAGTTACGCTTTTGTAGCGTCAATAATCAATAAAAAAAGCTATAATTCGCGGACAACCAATTGTTTTGTACATTATACCGCTATGGAACTATTAGTGTAAGGGAGTACGTGGAACTACCTGGTGTATCTAGTGGCCCCCCTAAATTA
The DNA here is from genome assembly GCA_020051175.1 of Bacteroidia bacterium. Classification (GTDB taxonomy): domain Bacteria; phylum Bacteroidota; class Bacteroidia; order 2-12-FULL-35-15; family 2-12-FULL-35-15; genus 2-12-FULL-35-15. The sequence goes on from JAGVJJ010000008.1 coordinate 61,506, forward strand.
GGGGATGTTTTTCAGTTTTAAATTAAATAGTGTATTTTTATTAAAAAAAACAATGAAGCCATTTCTGATTTTTGTGTTTGTTGCAGTGGTCGGTACCCCTGCCTTCTCACAGGATGCTCACTTTTCCCAATACAATTCTACACGTTTGCATACGAATCCTGCATTTGCCGGAACCGACAGCGCTTTGGTCGTTTCCTCCGCATACCGCATCCAGTGGCCGAAAATAGGCGGATCATACAAAACATTTAATTTTTCAGCTGATCAATACATCGGTTTTCTAAAGGGAGGTTTAGGTGTCAATTTTATGTACGATGACCAAATGAATGGTGCCTTCACTCATACTTCCTTTGATATTATGTACTCGCCAGAAATTCCTTTGGCAGGAAAAAAATTGATAATAAGACCAGCTATTCAGGCTGGATACTTTAAAAATACACTAGATTGGAGCAAACTGACTTTTGGTGATATGATAGACGCCCGAAGAGGTTTCGTATATAATGCTAATGAAATGCAGCCCCTTAGTTCAAAATCCAATATCGACTTTTCAGCAGGTGTGCTTGTATATGGTGCTCACTTTCATATGGGTGCTGCAGTATACCATTTGACCGAGCCAGATCAGGGCTTTAGAGGTCCCTCAAAATTGCCTATGAGAATTATCATGAATGCTGGAGCAAACCTGAACTTCAAAGACACAGAAAACCTTACTTTTTTTCCGACAGTTTTGTATCAAAAACAGCAGGATTTTCAAATGTATATAGCCGGATTGAATGCACGGTATAAAATGTTGCTGTTTGGTATAAGCTACAGGTTTGATGATGCTGCTATTGCCCTGTTTGGCTTTCAGAACAAGTATTTAAGAGTAAGTTACACGTTTGATTATACAACTTCTAAATTAACTCAACAGAATACAGGTGGTTCACATGAGCTTCAGCTCTCCTGCTTTTTGCACTACAAGAAAAGAAACACTGCAAAAGCGATTTTTCTTATTTAATTACTTGTAAAGCATAAAAGTTCCGGTATACTCGTATTGCCGGTTAATCGCATCGGAAATATTTAATTTATAAACATAGCTCCCTTGCATTGTACTATAACCAGCCTGTTTCCCATCCCATGAAAAATCTTTATAATCAGTTTCGTAAATAAGGTTGTTGTATTTGTTTAATATTTTAAGGCTGTTTAAATTAAAATAACCCTTTATTTGGAAGTAATCGTTTATGCCATCCCAATTAGGGGTAAAGGCATTTGGGATATATACCGAAAATAATGTGTCTAATGAGTCGCTTCGTGTTTTATAAATATGGGTATACACAATAGTATCATCAGGATTGACAGATTCCTGTTTTTTGCAACCGAATATGAAAATGCAGGCAATCAAAATAAACAGACTGTTTTTATATCTCAACATATTTATTTTGCTAGGCTTATTTACTCTTTAAAAGTAAGCTAATTTTCTCAAAAGAAATAGCTAAATTCATACAAATTTTGAGGGACTTTACAAATGAGCGCCAAACGCATCCTTTTAGTTGAAGACGAAGAACACCTGCTGAAAACCATTCAGCTCAACCTGGAACTGGAGGGATATACCGTTACTTCTGCGATAAATGGTATAGAAGCACTTAAGGAATTCAGAAAAGCTCATTTCGACCTGGTAATACTGGATGTAATGTTGCCGGAGATGCACGGCTTTGATGTGTGTGAGGAAATACGCAAGGAAAATACCCGGGTTGCCATTCTTTTCCTTACCGCAAAATCTTCCGGCAGCGATCGGGTGCAGGGATTGAAACTCGGAGCTGATGATTATCTTACCAAGCCTTTCAATCTTGAAGAGCTGTTACTGCGCGTGCAGATTCTTTTAAAACGCGGTAATGTCGCACCTGCCGCGCAAAGCATGGAAGTGTATACTTTTGGTGATAATGAAATAAATTTCAAGACATACGAAATCAAAGGCGTTGACGGACAACGGACAGAAATAACAAAACGTGAAATAGCATTGTTGAAGTTATTGATAGACAAGGCTGGGAAGGTTGTTTCCCGTGAAGAGATACTGGATACCGTGTGGGGAACAGATGTTTATCCATCGTCACGTACTATTGATAACTATATCCTTGCCTTCCGGAAATATTTCGAGAAAAAACAGAAGGAGCCTGAGCACTTCCATTCCATACGGGGTGTGGGCTATAAGTTCACTGAATAGAAATTCTTTGAAATATTAAGAGACTGTTTAAATTTCATTTAAAAATTATACTTGTGATGCTTTCCCCGATATTTCGACAGGCTCAATATGACCGCGCGCGGGTCAGTCTGAGCTGGTCGAAGACTTTGCGAGGGCTATAATACTTTTTTAAAATAAAATTTAAACAGATACTAAATCTATATTTCTTAAAGTGCTTATTTGTTTTTTGGAGCAGTAGTTTTTTCTGGCTTCACAACATTCGCCAGTTTCCCGGATATGTATGTTGCAATAGGAGCAAAGCTTGTTGAGACAATTTTTTTAGGATCATTCTCTTTGGATGAAAATTGTGAGGTAGCAGCCCCTGCCGCTATGTATTTTCCTGTTTTGTCGAGTATGGTGTAATGTACTGTTACATCTCTCATGTATGTATCTGTGGCAAGGTTGTAGGATTCGGGATTGTTTACAATATCCAGCTGGTTAATGAATACAAAATAATCGGTTTTATACTTTTTATACAGGTAATCCAATGCTTTGGGATCATTCATTTTGATGTTCATGAATTTCTTATCTGTATTGATTTCAACGGCAATCTGGCCATTTTTAATCCCGCTTTTTTTTACAGGCTGTGAGTTTGGATTAGGGTTTGATACCAGATCATAAGAAAGGTCTGTAGACTGATAGATATACATTAAGTCTTTCGACATTTTGGCTGAATCAGAATAAAATGAAACAACAGGAGCTGTGCTCTGAAGCTTTGATTTCAGTTGGTTGTTGAGCTGCCTGCGAAAATTTTCACGTATTTTTTCGAATTCCCATTTCGTTTGCTGGTTCACTTTCATGTCAATCTCACTCATGTAAAGCTTTGGCTCGAAAGGAACAATCATAATCTTGCCGACAGTTCCGGGAACTGTGGTTTGGGTGGTACGGGTTCCTTCCTGTGCTATTGAAAAAAGCACAAGAAAGTTAAAGAAAATGAATACACTATTTTTTTTTAATCCGGTCATCGGAAAACGAATTACGGTAGAAGTGTTTACAAATGATTTAGCTTCCGCTAATCCATCTTACCACATCATTGCCATTAGCATACAACAACAATGCCAATAACAGCATCATACCAGCATATTGGGCATATTCAAGCACCTTTTCATTCGGCTTTCTGCGGGTAATCACTTCATATAACAGGAACATCACATGTCCGCCATCCAAAGCCGGTATAGGCAATATGTTCATAATAGCCAGAACAATGCTCAGGAAAGCTGTAAAAGCCCAGAAGCTTGGCCAGTCCCAGGTTGTGCTGTAGGCTCCTGCAATGGCGCCAAAACCACCAATTTGTTTGTGGGCATCTTTAACTGTAAACAACACCTTCATCTGTTTGATATAATCTTCAAATGTTTCTGTGGCTTTGTTTATCCCTGCCGGAAACGATTCTGCAAAGGAATAGTTAATGGTATCAATGCTCAACAGCCTGGTGTATGGCGTGGGCATAAATCCTATGGTGCCTTCACTGCTTACCGGTGTTCGCAGAAGTACCGTGTCGTTGTTTCTTTTAACGCGTATATCTGCCAGTGACACTCTGTGGCTTTTCAGAAACTCGGTAACATCATTAAAATAAGGGGTTGGTTTATTGTTGATGGAAATTAACTGGTCGCCTTTTTTAAAACCCGCTTTGGCTGCAGCATTTCCGGGAAGCACAGAATCCACAATTGCAGGAAATCGAGGTGTAACAAGCATTGATTTTTTTGCAATGATTTTGCTGTGCTGCTCCTCTGTTACAGGCAGGTCTATCTTTTGACCATCTCTCATTACCTGGATAGAAGTAGCATGATCAATAATTACTTCTTTTGCAATTTTCCTGAAATTTTCAACTTCTTTGTTATTTACACTTACAATCTGGTCGCCATTTTTGATACCTATTTCCATGGCAATACTGTCAGGAGCAACACCATACGTGGCATTTTGGGTTGGAAGGTACTCTTCGCCCCATGCAAATAAAACCATTGCGTAGATAAGCACTCCGAGAATAACATTTACTGTAACACCACCAATCATAATAATAAGGCGCTGCCAGGCTGGTTTTGCGCGGAACTCCCATGGCTGGGGCGGAAGTTTCATCTGCTCCTTGTCCATAGATTCATCAATCATACCGGATATTTTAACATAGCCTCCAAGGGGTAGCCAGCCAATACCGTATTCTGTACCGCCTTTCTGAACTTTGAAAAGCGAAAACCATGGGTCAAAAAACAGGTAGAACTTCTCAACGCGTGTTTTGAAAAGGCGTGCCGGTATAAAGTGCCCCAACTCATGTAAAACAATAAGTATAGAAAGGCTTAATATAAATTGTACTATTTGTGTGAATACTTCCATAGTTACGGATAAACGAATTTTTACGAATTTACGAAACTGAGTTATTTACTAACTGAGTTATCTACTAATTACAAATCTTTACTAATCTCCTTTTTTTCTGACTTCCCGACTTTGCCACGAAGTTACGCAATCTTTTGAGGATTGGTGTATTGCCTGTTAAATAGATTTTATTGGTTCTATTTTCAAAATTAACGCTGCAGCTGCCATCCTGGTTTCTTTGTCGGTGTTTATGTAATCTTCATAGCCGGGTTTGCTGATATGTGTGGCAGTCTGAAGGCATTTTTCAACTACATCACTCATTTGAAGGAAACCTATTTTGTCTTTCAGGAATGCATCTACGGCTACTTCGTTGGCTGCATTTAGAACACAAGGGGCATTTCCACCTTTTTTAAGGGCTTCGTAAGCCAGCGACAGGTTACGGAATGTATTCGTATCGGCAGGTTCAAAGGTGAGCTGAGGATAGTTCATAAAATTAAAACGCGGGAAATCCGATTTTATGCGTTGCGGGTAAGCCATAGCATACTGTATTGGCAGTTTCATGTCCGGCAGTCCCATCTGAGCTTTCATGCTTCCATCAGCAAACTGAACAATGGAGTGAATAATACTTTGCGGATGAACAATAACATCGATCTGATCGGTTTCCAGCCCAAACAGCCATTTTGCTTCAATCACCTCCAGCCCTTTGTTCATAAGTGAAGCCGAATCAATCGTGATTTTTGCCCCCATTTCCCAGTTAGGATGCTTCAAAGCCTGTTCCTTTCTTACATTTTGAAGAAAATCTCTGGTCTTCCCCCGGAATGGGCCTCCGGAGGCCGTCAGGTATATTTTTTCCACCGGGTTGTGAAATTCGCCTGCAAGGCACTGGAAAATTGCTGAATGCTCCGAATCAACCGGGTACAGGTTCACCCCGTTTTCTTTGGCCAGTTTTGTTACCAGGTCCCCTGCAACAACAAGCGTTTCTTTGTTGGCCAGCGCAATCTGTTTTCCGGCTTTGATGGCCGAGAGCGTGGACTCCAGTCCCGCATATCCTACTATGGCAGCAATAACAGTATCAATACTGTCCATTTTTACCACATCGGCAATAGAAGCATTTCCGGCAAATACTTTTATATCATGTGGCAGCAAAGCATCTTTCACATATTTATATTTGCTTTCATCTGCAATTACAACAGTATTTGGATTAAACTCAATAGCCTGTTTTATAAGTAAATCGGCATTGCCGCTTCCTGTAAGAACTTCTACGGAAAACTTATCGGTATTGGCCCTGATAACATCCAGGGCCTGGGTACCTATTGAGCCTGTAGAGCCAAGTATTGCTATGTTTTTTTTTTCGTTCAAGTGTTTTGTGTTTGCGGTCAGTTAAAATACCATATAATCCTGAGGGTCAATAGGGTTTCCATTGTACCACAGCTCAAAATGAAGGTGAGGGCCGGTAGTTTGTTCGCCCGAGTTGCCAATAATGGCTATAGGGTCGCCAGCCTTTACATAATCCCCAATTTTTTTCAATAGAACTGAATTGTGCTTATAAACGGAAATAAGGTTATTTGTATGCTGTACTGTAATGGTATAGCCGGTTTCTGACGACCAGGTGGCAAGGATAACTGTTCCGTCAAGTGTGCTTTTTATGGCTTCGTTTTCCGGTCCCACAATATCCAATCCAAAATGCTGTTCGCTGGCTTTGAAAGAGCTGGATACAATACCCTTCAGCGGAGTAAAAAAGGAAAAATTGGTAATTGCATTTTTGGCGGCTTCTGTTTCGTAAGTGAGGCTGTATTTGTCCTGCTCTTCAATTGCTTTGCGCAATTCGGCCTCACTTTTAGAAGGACTGATTGAAAGCTTGTTGTACTCCTTGTTTTTATCCGGCCTGTTTTGTGTGCTGTCTGATTTAATTTTACCGCTTAAAACGTTTCCTATATTGGCAATAAATGCATTCTGGGCGATAAGTGTCTGCTCAAGCGAATCGCTTTTAAAGGTAAGCTTTATAAGATTTTTGCGTACACCAGCATCTGAATAGCCGGGAATATATTCGCGCAAGGGGGTAAAAGCAATCAGGGACGTAACCAGCATGGTCATAATAATGGTTACGGTACCCAATAATATAGCAAGTCCAAGAGGAGTGAGCGTCAACGATAGCTTCTCTTCAAAGGTGTCATCATTCATTACTACCAGCCTGTAACGGTGGCGCAAGCGCTCAATGAGTTTTCTTTTTTTCTGGTCCTCCTTTTCTGCCATAGCTTACAAATATCGCAATTTTTTTGTAAGAACGGAACCCGGAAAATCAAGCTCAAATATGAAAGTAGTGCAACAGGGGAAAGTTTTGTTTAAGGAACAGTTATTTCGTTTGTAGAAACGATATTACTTTTATTTCCCGCACGGTCGGTTAAGGTAATTTCAAATTTCACAACATCATGCGGACCGAATATAGGAGCAGCACGGAGCTTGATTTTAATTTCTCCATCCAGTGCCTTGTACTGGCCATCAGGGGTAATGTTTGGTACACGGTAGCTATAGAACAACGTGTCGAATTGCGGGGTTCCGAAGGATGAATCGACCGGGACAAAATTGCCGGCTTGATCTTTATATAAATACTTCATTCTAAGGTCATCAGGTGATGTGTTGTCGCTTTCCGGGATTCCGATATCGCCATCGCCATCCTGGAACGTGATGTAGCAGTCCGCGGAATCATTCCCGAAAGTATTGAACCGGTCGAATTTGATAACAGGTTGAGGTGGAAATTGTTTTTCTTTGATGCAGGAGCCCAATAAAAGCAGGGTTACTGTTATAAAAAGAAAATGTATATGCCGAAATTGTTTCATTGTGCTATTTACAATACATAAAATTATTAATTATTTTTGAGGAAAACAAGATTTAAACTACTTATCCACCTGAATCTAACAGTAAAAGCATGTGCCTGACAGATTCGCATATAAAAGCAGATTGAACTCTACACCATCAATTGATACACTATTGGGCATAAGCTCCAAAAAGGAATTTGAGCAACTGGCTTTAACAATTTTTAACGTTCAGGTGAGGGAAAATAGTGTGTACCGCGATTTTGTCAGAAGCTTAAAGGTGGATCCCTCCAATGTTACATCACTTGAAACAATTCCTTTTTTACCCATAGAGTTTTTTAAAACGCATAAACTGATTTCCGGTTCCTGGAATGCAGAGGAGAGTGAGCAGGTTTTTACCAGCAGCGGTGCTGTTCAAAGCAGGCATTATGTAAAAGATGCCGCGGTTTATGAAAAAAGTTACCGTAAGGGGTTTACACATTTTTATGGCCCTATAGAAAATTATTGTGTGCTTGCGCTATTGCCTTCCTATCTGGAGCGTGAAGGATCTTCGCTTATTTATATGGCTGATGATTTGATAAAACGAAGCGGGCACAGGCATAGCGGTTTTTACCTTCATAACTATGAGGATTTAATAAAAAAGTTAGGAATGCTGGATTCTCAAGGGCAAAAGGTGTTGCTGCTGGGTGTTACTTATGCTTTACTCGACCTGGCGGAAAGACATCAATTTAGCCTTAACCATACAATTATAATGGAAACTGGCGGCATGAAAGGCAGACGTACGGAAATGGTGAGGGAAGAACTACATGCTGTACTGTACGGAAGGTTTGGTGTAGATGCAATACATAGCGAATATGGTATGACGGAACTCCTGTCGCAGGCTTATTCAAATGGTAAAGGTGTGTTTTATTGTCCGCCATGGATGACGGTAATGATAAGAGATACCAACGATCCCTTTTCTTACCTGGCCTACAACCGTACCGGAGGTATTAATGTGATAGATCTTGCGAATGTTCATTCCTGCTCATTTATTGCAACACAGGATTTGGGCAGGAACCATGCTGATGGAAGCTTTGAAGTGCTGGGGCGCTTTGATAACAGTGATTTGCGCGGCTGCAATCTGCTTGTTGGGTAATCTGCAATAAATTCTGCTTAAGCAACGTTTCCTATCTAAACAATACAATTTACATGGCATAGACTTTTACTTTTTTTGGTGCCCAATACTTAAAAATTGTAAGCTTAAAATGTCTATCTATGAATCAGCGAGCCGCTTTCTTCTTTTTTGTTTTCTGTGCTGTTTTGTTTTTTTTACAGGGATCACACAACATATCCCGGGCTCAGAATACGGTACAGTTTGCAAAAGCAACCGAACACTTTGATGCTATTATTGTACCGGGAATACCATACAAGGATCCTGCACTGGAAATTATCTTCAAAGCTCGTATTCTTTGGGCAAAATACCTGTTTGATAACGGGGTTGCGGATAATATAATTTTTTCCGGAGGGGCCGTTTACAACCCTTATGTGGAGGGTATTATAATGAAGACGTATGCCGATTCTCTTGGCATACCTCCTGCACATACATTTTCTGAGGTGCAGGCCGAGCATAGTACAGAGAATATTTATTATTCTTTGCTTATGGCCAGGCAAATGGGGTTCAGGAAGGTTGCTGTTGCAACAGATCATTATCAGGCAATTATAATAAAAAAATTCATGGATAAAAATTGCCCGGATGTTAAGCTGATACTCATAGAATTTAAAAAGATAAATTTGATTGCAGCTCCGTGGCCCGAAATAGATCCTTCTGCCGCCTGTGTGGATGATTTTGTGTCACTTGTTGAGCGCGAAGATCGTATTAAGCGCTTTAAGGGAACACTCGGAATGAATATTAATTATGATGAAGGCGATACGTTAAATTATCCACAAAGGCGTTCACTGTTTTCACTGGCAGGTTTGAGTAGTTTCCGGTAGTTGTTTTTCCCTTTTATGTGTAATAATATCATTTTTGAAAGAATACAATACCGGTCAAGCATTCTTTTTTGAGGGATGATTGATTTTTTACATCCTGTGTTACGTCCGGGATAATTTCATAGTGAGCTACAAAAATATTCTTATATTAGCTTCTATGAAAACGGATCATATACTTCAGTTTTACAATATTCTGCGTAAAGAAAACCTCTGTTTTATTTATCAGGGGGATTTCAGCGATGGTATTACCGACAAAATAGTTAGTTTGAGTGAATATTCCATTCAAAACAGCAACCAGGTAATGTTAAAAATGAAGAGCAAAATTTCTTTTCTTATTGTTGAATGCTTTCAGAATATTGTTCGTCATGGTGGTAACGGCCCTAATGATATTAACCGGACAATAACTTTACCAAGCTTGTTTTCTGCAAGAAGCACAAATGACTGTGTTTATATCACCTCGGCCAACCTGATTGAAAACAAACAGATTCCCTTGCTGAAGGAAAAGCTTGAAAAGCTCAACAACCTGGATAAAGAGGCCATGAAAGCCATGTATCTGGAAATCCTTACCAACAACCAGATGTCGGGCAAAGGTGGTGCGGGGCTTGGTTTGGTGGAGATGGCGCGGAAATCTGGTAACCCGTTGGAATATGGTTTTGAAAATGAAAACGATAAGCTTTCCTTGTTTTACCTGATGCTGAAGATGAAGGAGAAGGAGATGACAGGGATGGATGAAAATATTTCGCTGGATAGTGTAAAGCAAATGCACGATGTGATGCGTAAAGAGAATATCCTGCTTGTTTATAAAGGCGATTTCTCGCAGGAAACCATCCTCCCGATACTTAAAATGATTGAGGATAACCTGAACAAGCACCAGGAAGAGTTTGGCATCAAGAAAAAACTGTATCTGATTCTTGTTGAGGTGTTGCAGAATGTTTCCAAACATGCTGCTGAGCAGAAGGGTAGAAGGGATGCCATTTTTATGATAGGAAAGAGGGGACAAAAATACAGTGTGTGTACCGGAAACATTGTTGATGACGTAGCTGCTAAAAGGCTTGAAGAGAAGATTAACAGAGTAAACAGTTACAGTAAAGAGGAGCTGGCAGCATATTATAGAAAAACGCTGAAAGAGGGCATAGCATCAGAAAAGGGAGCAGGACTAGGTATTATTGATATCGCAAAAGAAAGCAGTGACAAAATTGTGTTTGACCTTCAGCCGGAAGGAAACAATATTTTCTTTTCATTGAACATAAGTATATAAACCAGTACGATACAGAAATAACATCAAACAGAGTTATGGAAAACCGTTTAGTTATAGAAGAAACCCAGGATACTCCCAGAGTGTTTTTTGATAAGGCAAGTGGTGTTTTTGAGATTTCGGGCCGTTCCCTTCCCGAAAATGCAATAAAATTTTATACTCCTGTATTAAGGTGGCTTGAAGAATATGTGGCATCGCCTAATGCAAAAACCTGCTTTGATTTTAAGCTGGACTACTTTAATTCAGCTTCCACCAAAAAGATTTATGAAATTGTGTCGCTGATGGAAATGCTGGTTGAAACAAAAAATGAAGTTCTTATCCGATGGTATTATAGCAAAGACGATGAATTGATAAAAAGCAAAGGTCTGGAAATGAAAGAAATGGTAGAGGTGCCTTTCGATGTTCGGACGTATTAAAAAAAGGTGTATTTCTGTTTTGATTGGCAAGAAGCGGTATGCGAAAAGAAAGCAGACAGTATAAGGCATGTGATTACCGGGTGTTTTTTAATGGAATATATTCTTCATTAGAGTTCAGCATTTGAATTTTATTCCAATTACCAGCATGTCATCTATCTGAGCCATGTCTCCCTGCCAGTCCTGCATTGTTTTGTCAAGTAATTGTTTTTGTTCTACCATTGGCTGAGAATGTATCTGTAATAATAATTCTTTAAACCGTTGTGCCCCGAATTTTTTCTTTTCTGTAGTATTGAACTGATCTTTATATCCATCTGAGAAAATATAGATACACAAATCATCGGTTATTGAAAGTGTATGATTTGTGAATTCGGTTTTATATATTTCAGACTGGGTTGAAATATGTCCGGCACTGCCAATAGTTTGTTTGTTGGCTTTTATTTCCTGAAGTGTGTTGCTTGTAATAAAATACAACGGATTACGTGCACCAGCGTATTCGATTGTCTTTTGGTCCATATCAATTGTGCACAGTGCAATGTCCATTCCATCGCGTGCAAGAGGGCTTTCTTTTTCCTGGTGCAAGGATTCAAAAACGCCACGGTTCAGGTGATAAAGGATTTCTGATGGCTTTGTAATGTGCTTTTCATTGATAATCTGGTTTAGCAATGCATTGCCAATCATGCTCATGAAAGCACCAGGAACCCCGTGGCCCGTACAGTCGATAGCTGCAATTATAATTTTGTTTGCTGTTTGTGTAAACCAATAAAAGTCACCACTTACAATATCTTTGGGGAGGAAGAGGACAAACGAGTCTGGCAGGAGTTTTTTTATTTCATTTTCATCTACCAGTATACTTTGTTGAATACGCTGAGCATAGTTGATGCTATCCAGTATTCTTTCCTTTTGCTTTTCAATGAGTGAATTTTTTTCAACAAGCTCGGTGTTTTTATAGCTTAAGGTTTCATTCAGTTTTTGTTTAACAAGATACCTGTTATATGTTACCAGGGCAATAACAATTGCTATCAAAAGACCAATAATAAAGCTGTTCCGGACGAATTTTTGCTGATTTAGCTGTGACTCCTGCAAGGCCTTGTCTTTAGTGAGCGACTCAATATCCTTTCCTTTTTTTTCAGATTCATATTTGGTGCTCATCTCCATTATCTGCTTACTGGATTGTTCATTGAACATTGAATCTTTCATTTCCGAGAACTGGGTATAACTTTCGTATGCTTGTTTATAGTTACCTGTTTTTTCGTAAAGCTGGGAAAGCGAGCTATAAGAGTCTTTAATGCCTTCTTTATATCCCATTTCTTTATACTTTTTAAGCGCCTGTTCCAGGTAGGGGAACGCTTTGTTATAGTTCATCTGATTTAAGTAAGCATCGCCTATATAATGGTTAGCATCGGCTACTCCAAGGTTGTCCTCAATCTGGGAGCTTATTTTAAGCAGGCTGAAATAGTTCTCCAGCGCATTTTTATAATCTTTTTTATGTGCATAGGCAATGCCTATATTTCCATAAGCTCTGGAAATTCCAAAGCTGTCTTTTATTTCTTCGGATACCTCACGGAATTTTATATGGCTTTTTATTGCATTTTCGTAATCACCGATTTTGTCATACGCATCGCCTAGTCCGTTATAGGCATTCGCAATTTCGTTTTTAATTTGATGTTTTTGACTTATTTCAAGTCCTTTGTTAAATACTTCAAATGCCTTCTTGGTATTTTCCTGGTACAGATATATGTAACCTATATTAAAGTAGGAGTTGGATACCCCTTCAAAATTGTTGAGCGCTTCACAGATTGTAAGCGCTTTCAGAAAATTTTTTAATGCATTTTCATAATCCCCCTGGAACCAGTATACGTTCCCAATTTCGTTGTAGCGTTCACCCTCAGCATTTTTATTTCCGATCTGTTGGCATAAATGAAGGGATTTTTCCATATAATCGAGTGCATTTTCATACTGGTCCAGATAGTAATAATTGCTTCCTATCAGACTATATAATTTTTCCAGCTCTTTTGGGTCCTGTAGTTGTATGTTTATGTTAAGCGCTTTTTTGTATTGTTCCAGTGCAGTTTTGTAATCGTTTTTCTTTTCATATACTTCGCCCCAATAAATATAAACCTGTCGAAGGATTTTTAACGTTTCGGAATCTTTTCCTTTCAATAGCTTTTCGGCTTTTTTTAAATAGGTAATAGCGGGTTCATATTCACCTAACTTTCTGTATTCCCATCCTATTTCAGCCAAAGTTCTTGCTGTGTTTTGTATTTGTATTGTTTTTGTGTTTGCGGAGGTGTTTTTTAATAAGGTAAAAAGCGAATCGAGTGTTTTACGGGAGGTGTCATTTACAACAGTTTGACTATAGGTGGAGTGCAATGCAATGAGCATCAAAAACAGAAAATAATATTTGAGAATTTTTGCCATTTAAAATATTGCTCTACAAATCTATGGTAACGCCAATAAACAGTATATCATCCGTCTGAGCTACTGTCCCTTTCCAGCCTTCATGGGTTTTTGACACAATCTGGTTTAACTCGCTAATACTTTTATCTTTATTGTCAAGTAACAATCGTTGAAGGTTTCCCGATCCAAACTTCCTTTTTTCCGGTCCCCCAAACTGATCGATATAACCATCTGTAAAGAGGAATAGCCGCATTCCGGCTTCCAGTGCCAAAGTGTGATTGGTATATTTAATGCTTTTAGGATCACCTTTTTTGCTTGGGAAATTACCACCGCCAATGGTATAAATGTCTGCCTTAACAATTTTTAATTCACCATTCGTTAAAATATATAAGGGGTGTTGAGCCCCGGCATACTCAAGAGTTTTGTTTTTATAATCAATGCAGCACAAGGCGATGTCCAGTCCATCATCTGAAAGCGAGCGTTCTTTGTTTTGATGCAATGCATTATAAACTGCATAATTAAGCTGGCTTAATATTTCAGATGGTGTAGTTATATTTGTTTGTCGGATAATCTGGTTTAAAAGCGTATTGGCAATAATACTCATAAAAGCTCCCGGAACCCCGTGGCCTGTGCAGTCGATAACGGCAATAATTGCTTTGCCATCATCAGTCTTGTGGCTCCAGTAAAAATCGCCACTTACAATGTCTTTCGGTTTGTAAAAAATTAAAGAATCAGGAAAAATTTTCTGAATGTCATTTTCCTGAACAATAATTACCTGCTGCATGGTTTTTGCATAATCAATACTATTTACAATATTTTCTTTCTGTTTTTCAATAAGTTCATTTTTTTGAAGAAGTAGTTTATTGGTATTGTCGAGCTTAATATTCAATCGCTTTTTAATTATAAACCGGTTATAAAGAATAAGTGCTACAATAATAACCAATACAAGTATTCCGATAAATACGTTGATTATTAACTGTTGTTTGCTCATGTCGGCTTGTTGGAGCTTATTGTCTTTGGTAAGGAGCTCAATGTCTTTTTCTTTCTTTTTTGTTTCATATTTTGTATTCAATTCGGTGATCTGATTGTTTGATTTTTCACTGAGCAGGCTGTCTTTATAGGTACGGTAAAGTTTATAATATTCCAGTGCTTCTTTGTATTGTCCTGTTTCTTTATAGGTGCTGGAAATCTGAAATGAACCTCTTTTGATAGTTTCAAGTTCGTTTGTTGCTTTCGCCAGCTCTATACCTTTTTTATAAAAATGAATTGCTTCCTCCCACTGCTTTTGAAGAAAACGTATTTCCCCCATGTAAACCAATACGGATGAGGTGCGTGAAGAATGGCGTTCGCCAAGTGCTCGTTCTTTAAAATATTTTTCTGCAGTATTCAAATATTCGGTTTTGCCTGTTTCTTTGGCCCATTGAAGGTATATCTCACCAAGACTGGTTTGGGTAAGATCTATTCCGTTATTATCCTTTCTTGCAACATATTCGTCATAGGCTTCTTCAAGATATCTTATTGCTTGTGGATACTGCTTTAGGCCCCGGTAAGCGTTATTAATATTTAAAAGCGAATGCACCCTGTTTTCTGAATCGTTTTTTCTTATTTCGAGAGCACGCAAATGATATTCGAGCGCTTTACTATAATTTTTCTTTGGATTTGATATTTCTGCCATACGAGCATATACATTTCCCAGATTGTTTAAACTATGCGCAACTATTTGTTTGTTCCCAGACTCTTCTGCAACTTTTAGTGCAGACAGGTAATATTCAACGGCCTTGTCATAAATGTATCGCAGGTAATAGATATTGCCTAGTTTTCTCAGGGCTGTCGACTCCAATACTTTGTTATTGGCTTTTTGTGCATATTGGCTTGCTTCACCTGCATATTCTACGGCCAGTTTGTAATCAAATACAAAAAAGGTGTATATGTCAGATATTCTTAGGAAAGCTAAAGTTTGCAACGAATCTGTTTGAGAGCTCTTACTGGTTACCGTAAGTAAGGAATCTAGCTCGTTTTGAACCTTGTTTTGCTGAGCCAAAACGGGAGTAACAGCAGATGGTATTGTAATAAACAAAAGAATGTAGCACACAATTTTTTTCATGTTTCTGATATTCTGTTGCTATTATCTTTTATAGTAATAAAATGCTCTAAAATTCATGCTTAACCCTTGTTACAATAATAGTGAAAATTAATTTTTTAAACATGCAACCGGAGGTATTTTATTTGTCTGTAAGACAATAATTATAAAATAAATTTATGGCTTGAGGTAATAAACAAGTAAATTTGAAATATATTTCTCAAGGTACTGAAATGAAGGTGAGTGGTTTTACAATTGTAAGAAATGCTATTAAGTATGATTATCCAATAGTGGAAGCAATCCAATCCATTCTTCCGGTTTGTGATGAAGTTGTTGTTGCAGTTGGAAATTCTGATGACGGAACGCTTGAGCTGATTAAAAATATCCAGTCCGACAAAATAAAAATTGTTGAAACGGTTTGGGATGATTCCTTGCGTGTTGGTGGTGCTGTGCTTGCAGATGAAACAAATAAAGCGTTTACTGCCATATCTGATGACAGCGATTGGGCATTCTACATACAAGGTGATGAAATAATTCATGAGCAATTTTTACCCGCCATCAGGGAAACAATGCTTAAGTATAAGAATGCTCCGGAAGTTGAAGGTTTACTTTTTAATTACACCCATTTTTATGGTTCCTATGATTATATAGGAGATTCAAGACAATGGTACCGAAAGGAAATACGGATCATAAAAAATGATAAATTCATTTCTTCCTATAAAGATGCACAAGGATTTAGAAAAAATGGGAGAAAACTAAATGTTAAACCTGTAGATGCATCCATTTTCCATTATGGTTGGGTGAAACCACCCGCAGCGCAGCAGGCAAAGCAGCAGAGCTTTCATAAGTTGTGGCACGATGATACCTGGATGAAAGAACATATTCCGGAAGTGGAAGAGTTTGACTATTCCGCAATTGATTCACTTGCGCATTTTAAAGGTCAGCACCCGCAGGTGATGAAAGAAAGGATAAACAGGATGAACTGGTGCTTTTCTTTCGACCCGACAAAGCGTAGGCTATCTTTTAAACAGCGATTTTTGGGGTGGATTGAGAGTAGCACGGGCTGGCGGATTGGGGAGTATAAAAATTATAAAATTGTATAAGTTATGTGGTTTCGTACACTGGTTTTGGTTCTGGTAGGAATAGTTGTTTTTCTTTCCTGCTCAAACAATTCAACTGAACATTCTGCAGATGGAGAATCTGTTATTCATGAAGCTGATAATTTTGAAAAAGGAAAAGTATTGACCAGGACTGTTTGCAAGGCAGACACCACGCAAAGCTATGCGCTATACCTTCCCGCGAATTATTCTTCTAAAGAAAAATATCCTGTTATTTATGCTTTTGACCCCCATGCATCCGGACTAGAGCCTGTATCGCGTTATGAGAGGCTTGCAGAAAAATACAATTACATTATAGTAGGTTCAAATAATTCAAAAAATGGCACTTCTTGGGAGGAAAGTCAGATGATAGCAGGTAAGCTTTTTGCCGATGTAAGCACACGGCTTTCAATCGATCTTCAACGTGTTTATCTGATAGGTTTTTCAGGAGGAGCACGTGTGGCCAATACATTGACCATATTTAATGGCGGCATAAACAGCGTAATCTGCTGTGGGGCAGCTTCACCTGTTGCTACAATTACAAATCCGCGTAACAATTACTGCTACCTGGGTATTGCAGGAAATGAAGATTTTAATTATATAGAAATGAAGCGGTACGATATGGTAGGGTTGGCTGGCCATAATGTAAAGCACTCACTGATTACATTTAATGGCAAACACGAATGGCCGGATCAGAGTATTATGGATGAAGGCTTTTGGTGGTTTGAGCTGAACGAGATGAGGAAAGATTCGTCAAAAAAGGATAGCAAACG
Source organism: Bacteroidia bacterium (assembly GCA_020051175.1). Taxonomy (GTDB): domain Bacteria; phylum Bacteroidota; class Bacteroidia; order 2-12-FULL-35-15; family 2-12-FULL-35-15; genus 2-12-FULL-35-15. The sequence continues at coordinate 78,821 of JAGVJJ010000008.1, forward strand.
AATAGAAGAGCATACATCTCCTCTTATGAAGGAATTGGAAACGTATTACACCAATAAGAATACGATTGAGGCTTATTTTCTTTCAAGGAAGATCATTAATTTTTACGATGGGTTGATAGACCTGACCAGGTGTTATGAAATTTTAAAAACTGTTCAGAATAGTAAAGAGGTGGATGCTTTTCTAAACGCAGAACAACAGGCATGGAAAGATGAGGAGCGTCTGAAGCAGGAATATGTAAATGCTATCCAGACAAAGGATTTGAAGTGGTGGAAGCAGGATATTGCTGCGCTGAATCAAAAAATTAAAACTGGTAAGGATAAAGAAAAAGTATTGGTATATAAGCGGGTGCGTAGTTTTTTAAGCTTGGTGGCTTATATGCAAACAAGCAATGCTTTGAACCAGCGTGTGTATGATGCGGCCGAACATTTTAGTGAAGTGTATGTACTTGTGGACCCTGATAATAGCGAATCGCATTATCTGAAGGCAAGTGTGGCCGCAATTAAGGGTGATGTTAAAGAGGCAAATGTATCGCTTCAAAAGGCTATTAATAGCGGCTTCACAGATGGCGCGCGCTTACAGGGAGATGCAGTTTTTAATACATTTAAAAACACTGCAGAGTTCAATGAACTGTTAAAAAAAATACCGGCTAAATAGCAGGTATTTTTGCGTTGTAAAATGTTCTTTAGTCCCATCCCGATGCTAAAACATCACATAAGTGCATCATTTTTATACTCTGGTTTTTCTTTTTTGCATAACCTTCGATGTGCATAAGGCAGGATGCATCTGTTGATATAAGATATTCCGCACCGGTTTCCATTGCATTTTCAAGCTTTTGTTCACCCATGCCCACAGAGATAGGTTCAAATTTAGTGGCAAAGCTTCCCCCAAAACCACAACATACCTCTGTGTCTTTCATTTCCCTTAGTTCAAGGCCACGTACTTTTTGAAGCAATACGCGTGGTTCGCGTTTTATTCCATATTCACGCAAGGCAGCGCATGAATCGTGGTAGGTGGCAACACCGTTAAGAGTAGCGCCTAAATCAGTGATTTTTAAAACATTTACCAGAAAATCAGAAAATTCATAAATGTTTTTTTGCACCTGCTTGTATTCGTTGTGCAAAACACTGTTGTGAAACATGTCCGGATAATAATTTTTTATCATGCCCACACAGGAAGCCGAAGGACAAATAATATAACGGTCATTCTGAAACTCTCGGATGAATTTTTCCCCCACTTCTTTGCAATCGTTCCAGTAGCCCATATTAAAAGCGGGCTGTCCGCAACAGGTTTGTTCTGGATTATAGTTTACACCACAACCTACCTTTTCTAAGATTTTCACCATATTCAATCCTGTATCGGGATAAATCTGGTCAATAAAACAAGGAATAAAAATATCTACAATCATTCTGCTGCAATTATTATACTTACATCACCTAGCTCACATTCTTGGTCTTTGGTATTGTAAGCAGAATTAAAAATCCGGTTATAAAAAAGAATATCAATGCCAAAATGGAATTGCGCATTCCTCCTGTAAGCCCTTCAATAAGGCCAAATGAGAACATGCCAATTACAATCCCTATTTTTTCGCATACGTCAAAAAAGCTGAAGTAAGAAGCATGGTCTTCGGTTTCTGGCAGTAGTTTTGAATAGGTGGAGCGGGATAGTGATTGAACCCCACCCATTACCAATCCTACAAAACAGGCAACTACATAAAATGCATTGGGCGTAAAAACAAAGCCATAGGTACCAATACAAATACCTATCCATATAAAAAGTGAGACCCCAAGCGCCTTTATATTGCCGATTTTTTTTGAGAGCCTTGAAAACAGGAAAGAGCCCCCCATTCCTACAAACTGTATTAAAAGTACACTAATAATAAGGTTGCTGTCCTCAATGCCCACAATTTCCTTTTTTGCAAACATTACTGCCACCAGCATTACCGTTTGTACTCCCATACTGTAAGTGAAAAAAGCAAGTAAGTACCTTTTCAGGCGTTTAATGTGCTTTAATTCATTCCATACTTTTGCCAGCTCCTTAAATCCTTTAAAAATAACGTTCCCGCCATCGGAGTGGTTTTTAGTGCCCTTTGGAAGTTTTAAGAATGCAATTTGTGCAAAGCATATCCACCATATAGCAACAGTTAGAAAAGAGAAACGGGATGCACTCTTTTTATCTACAAATCCAAAAAGATCATAATTGGATATAATTAATAAATTAATTATAAGAAGCAGCGCGCTGCCTAAGTATCCCATTGAAAAGCCTTTTGCACTCACCTTGTCGTGATCTTCTGGTTCCGCTATTTCCGGAAGGTAAGCATTGTAAAATACAACGCTGCCCCAATACCCAACACTGGCAAACAGTATGGAGAGCATGCCCCAGAATAAAAAGTCTTTGCTGAAAAAATAAAGTGATGCACAGGATAATGAGCCCAAATAGCAAAAAAACTGCATGAAGCGCTTTTTGTTCCCGCTGTAGTCGGCAATACCGGATAAAATAGGGGAAGATAGGGAAACAATGATAAATGACAAGGCAACTACGTAATCATAGATTTCTGTGTTTTTAAAATTACAGCCAAGCAACGTTACTACGTCAGTAGCAACTTCTCCCGTGTCGGGATTTTTAGGTGCAGTTTCATTAACATAAAAAATAGGAAATATTGCAGATGTTATTACCAGTGGATAAGATGAGTTGGCAAAATCATAAAATGTCCAGGCATTTATTAGTTTTTTATCTCCTTTTATAAGATTGCTCATTGGCCCTATAAGTTGATTTGTTTTTAATATAAATAAAAGATTACCCGAAAGCAGCCTTTTACCTATGCCAAGATAATATTTTTATGTTTGTTCAGGATTCTATTGCCTTAAAAGTTATCAAACTTACTCTTGTTAAAATCTAAACTCCTTTATAGTGTCTACAAAGCACTTCACTTTGTCTTTTTCAATATCAGGGTACAAGCCGTGGCCTAAATTAGCAATGTGCCTCTGTGGACCAAATGTTTTCAGCATTTTAATGGTTTCACTTTTAATAGTCGTATAATCTGCATATAGCAGGCATGGATCCATATTGCCCTGAAGCGTTTTTGAATTTCCTATCAGTTCCCTCGATTCCACAATATCCATTGTCCAGTCCAATCCAATTGTATTGCAGTTGAGTTGTCCCATTGCCCTGCGTGCAAAATGAGCATCCTTTGCGAATACCGTAAGGGGTACTTCCTTTAGGGCACTGCAGATCTGTGAAATATAGTGCAATGCAAATTCACTATATTGCTCAGGAGATAAAACGCCTGCCCAACTGTCAAACAGCTGAAGCATATCAGCTCCTGCTATCACTTGCCCTTTCAGGTAGTTGATTGTACTGTCTGTGATTTTTTGTAACAGTTGATGGGCAAGGGCTGGTTGTGTGTACAAAAACTTTTTTGCTTTTGAGAATGTTTTGCTTCCGCTTCCTTCAATCATGTAGGCAAATATAGTCCAGGGCGCACCAGCAAACCCAATGAGCGGTACCCGGCCATTGAGCTCTTTTTTAGTAAGCTGGAGTGCTTCCATTACATACTTCAAATCGTTTGCCTCAGCTACCCTCAGTTTTTGTATATCTTCAGTGGTTTTTACCGTTTTTTCAAACCATGGGCCTTTGGCTTCAATCATCTGGTATGGTAAGCCCATTGCCTCTGGTATAACGAGTATGTCTGAAAAAATAATTGCAGCATCTACTCCAAGTATATCAACAGGCTGAATGGTAACTTCGCAGGCAAATTCTGGTGTTTCTACAAGTTCCTTAAATCCTCCCATCTTAGAGCGCACTTCACGGTACTCCGGTAAAACCCTTCCTGCCTGGCGCATTAACCAAACCGGTGTCCTTTCTGTTTTTTCGCCTCTTGCGGCCCTTAAAATCAAATCATTCTTTAAAGTCATACTGTTATTTGGGATGATAAATGCGTGCTGCTGATTGAAGTACTTTTGATTTTTCAAGCAGCACTGGTTTTGTTTGTTGTTTGGTATAAAGCTCCATCTGATCCATCAGGTGCGGACTGCTGCTCCTGCGCGAAGCACCAAACGGAACAACCGATTCGTAGGTATTTCCTTTTTTTGAAAATTTAGCAAACATGATAAACGAATCTCCGTTTTTTGCCTGCAGGTGACCATCTTTCGTTTCTTCACTTGCAATTGTCATAAGGCATTCCGGCAATCCTGGTACTGGTAGTTTTTTGTCTTTACGAATCAGTTTCTGCACTTCCCCAAAAGGAACATCAATTGTTTTATGGTATTTTATCAGTTGCTTTTTTGCATGTCGTATTGCTTCCACAAGAAGCGAGGTTTCGTATGTAATGCCGGTTTCGAGCTCATTATATCCTGCATTCTTTTTAGTATATAAATAGTTAAATGTAAGTACCGCCATTGCAGCTTCTTTATTGTCTATACTTCCTGAGAAATCCCATTTTTTTAGTTTTGCAATGGCATCTGCAATATCCGGATAATCCTGTTCCTTTAAATCATAAATAGGCTTGAAGGTTTTGTATACCCCGCCATCCTTAGGGTAAGTGCAATCGTATTTTATTTTTTTGAACTCTTCAAACGTGATTTTTGTTTTTCCCTGCATCAGCTCGTTAATTCGCAAATCGCGGTTGTTGGTGCGGTTCCAGTTAAAGGCTGATTCTTTGTTGTAGTTTGCCTCGCGCAGGTTCTCACTAGGGGCAGTGCAACGGAATGGTGTGTTGTTTGTGTTATAAAGGTATCCGCATGCAGGCCGGTGCTTATGCGGTAAATCTCCTGGTGCATAAAATTTATCCCAGTACGTTTTTGATGTGTTACCTGGAACTACCTTTTGCCAGTTGTATTCAGGGTTCCTGCGTGGAAGCAGAGCGTTGAAATGGTATGAAATACAATCTGTTTCATCGGCATACATAAAATTGAACAGTGGTATACCCTGCATCTGCATCACATTGTTGAAGCTTACGAAATCGGTCGTTTTGCCCAGGTTAAACCAGTGTTCGGCTGCTTTTACATTAAACATTGTGTTGTAGCGCAGTGCATAAACACCTTTTTTTGTGCGGTATGCGGGCCCATAGAGGCACCAGAGCGCTTCTTTTTTTATTGTAATTGAACCTAATTTTGTTTTTACTTTTAAAGGGATATTGCGTACCTCAAAGTCATACCAGTCACCATCAAATTTATACTGGTTTTTATTTTTAGGATTTATTTCCATCTCATAAATATCAACATAATCCGGCCAGTTGAAGGTAATGGCCCATCCGAGTTTTGTGTTACAACCCATAGCTGGCGATATCATACCAGGTACAAGTGCCCCGTATACATTCCATCCTTGTTCACTGCAAACATGTGCTTCATACCAGGATGCTTGCCCTTCAAGCGGAACATGCGGGTTAATCACCAGGTATGCGGAACTGTCAGCGGTAATTGCTGAACTCATTGCAATTTCATTCGAACCGGCATTGGCATTAAAAATATAATCATCCGGCTGTTCTTTTATAATACATTCAAGTGCCCTGGGTACGCCTATCATGCTGGTTAATATCAGCTGGTAGCCGGCAAGTATATCTTTGGATGTTATCGGAAAAATGCCTTTTAATTTTATTTCCTTAGGATGGGCAGCGGCATAAGCATTAAGTCCATCAACGTATGCTTGTAATGTAATTTTAAAATTGGCTGTAACATCTCTTTCGAAGTAACGCTCTACTATTCCATGGACTTTGGTAAACTGAACGAAATAATCTGTGGCAGCTCCATCTTTTCCGTTTATTTCGCCCAAGCGTGCTTTGGTTGCAATAAGGATCAACTGCATGTGTTCAAAATCATCTTCGCAGTGTGCCCAGGCAAGGCCGTAGGCAACTTCTGCATCGGTGGCAGCAAATATGTGAGGTACACCAAAAGTGTCTCTTGCTATGGTAATCTTATCTGGATTAATTTGCGAGAAGCAAACCGAACAAAACAGACAAAAGGAGAGCAGCAAAAATCTTGTTCGCATTTTGTATTATTAAAATATTGGTTGATAAAAATAACAAATAGATTCAGTCCAATTGAATAAGAATCTATTTTTATATTAACTATTTCAGGTATTTTTGTTGAAAAATAAGGTATATGTCTGAATTGGAAACTATTGCTTTAAAATGGTTCAAAGCCTTTAATGAACATCATCTCGAAAACCTATTGGACCTATACCATCCCAATGCCCGGCATTATAGCCCAAAGCTGAAAATCCGCAGACCGGAAACAGATGGGCTTGTGGTTGGGAAAGATGCCTTACGGGAATGGTGGAAGGATGCCTTTGACCGCCTGCCATCATTAAAGTATGAGGTGACTACCCTTACAGGAAATACCAGCCGCGTGTTTATGGAATATACCCGTAAAGTAGATGGTGAGCCGGATATGCTTGTTGCAGAAGTGCTCGAGGTCGAAAACGGGATTATTATTGCTTCACGCGTTTATCACGGTTAGTAAGTTACACAAACAGCATTTTACTGCTTTTGGGCTGAGCTGTTCAGCCCTGTCTGTATTGCTTCTACAAAGCGTGGGTCTACTTTATATCCTAATTGTTGCGCTTTTGTTACATCAGCCAGTGCAGACTGATAATTTCCAATTGTGAAATAAGTTCCCGCCCTGTCACAATACACTTTTCCAAACTTTGGGTTGTATTCCAAGGCGGCATTGTAGTCGGCAATTGCCTGAGCGTATTTGCCCTGCAGGTGGTAAATATTACCCCGGTTATTATAGGCTTTAGCAAACTTGGGTGTTTGCTGCAGGGCAGTGTTGTAATCCTCGAGTGCCTTATCGTACTGTTTAATGGTAAAGTAAACTACACCCCGATTGTAATGGGCATCGGGATAGGTGTCTTCAAGTTGTATGGTACGGTTAAAGTCCGACAAAGCCTTGTCATATTGCTGACGTTCAAAGTATGTAAGCCCCCTGTTATTAAATGACTTTGGAGCTTTGTTGTATTTTTCTATCGCATCGCTCCATAAGGAAATGCTGTCTTTCCAAACCATAGTCCGCTTTACGGTCAGGTAACAGCATACAATAGAGAATACAATCAACGCACCGGTTAACGGGAGTTTTAAGGATGTCAACTTTTCGTTTTTTCCTTCAATGATATCGTTTATCCAGCGTGCCATAATAAAAAATATACCGATGTAAGGAATGTATGAAAAACGGTCGGCTATAATTGCATCACCCACCGGGAGTATCTGTAAAACCAAAGCAATGGAGATAAGGAAAAAACCAAATCCAAATACAATATCCCTTCCCGCTTTCAGGGATTTAAAAATAAGATAGCCCAGAACAGCAATAACCACCGGTGCAATGTAGTATCCGATAGGATACATGCCGTTGGCACCCTTTACAGGATAATTGTAATAGCACGACATGTTTATTGGTAAAAATACTTTCCAGAGATAGGTCATTAAGGCATAGCAGCTGAACAGGATGCGATCTCCGAAATTGTAATTCGCTATACCTTCTACCGCACCCGCTGATTTTTGTGCACCAATGGCAACAATACCAAAAATAAGGGACAGTAGAATAAAAGGAGCCTTTTCTAAAATAACTTTCATATTTATTTTTCTTTCTAAAAAATAGTCTACCGCAAAGAACAGGATGGCCACACTCACTGCCATTGCTTTGGAAAGCAGTGCGAGCAGAAAAAGGGCAATTGTAAGTATGTAATACAACCGTTTGCGGCTTTCTTTTTTCAGGTAAAAGATGTAAGTGCATAATGCGCCCAATGAAAAAAACGTATACAACACATCCTTGCGTTCGGATATCCAGGATACCGATTCTACGTGCATTGGATGTATTCCAAAGAGAAGTGCGGTTATAAATGCTACCCATTGCTGGCCTGTCAATAGCCATATAAAAAAGAAAACAAGAAGGGTATTCAATATGTGGATTACCAGGTTCGTGACATGGTAAGGTTTGGGGTTTAGCTTATACTTTGCATATTCCATGCAATAGCTTAGCATTGTAATTGGATGATAATTTCCAAGTACATAGCTGCTGAATGTTTTTTTTATGGTATAGCCAACGCTGTCACCATGAAGTGTTGTAATGTCAGGGTTTTCAGATACATAACCATGATCGTCCCAGGTATTTATAAACTGGTTGTTCATTGATTTCATGTAAATGACCATTGTAATAATGATGAGGGGCAGCAAAAGCAGCTTGTTAAAGGATGTTGGTTTCGAAACACTCTTTTTTTGATGTTGTTTTTGTATGGTATGTTTTTTCTCTTTCATTGAACGACCTGATTGTAAAGTGTTTTATACTTATTTTTCTTTTCGCTTACGAATAGATAAAAATTTTAAAACTGTGCTTGCAAATGTATCGCTTAATCCAAAAGTACTTTTAATAAAGGTGTATAGTCTTAGGGCAATTTTATCCATGTATATCCACAGCTTTTTTATGCCATCGCCCGGACGGCCTTTATAATTGGTAGAGCGTATACTTATTTTATTTTGTTCAACCGTGTAATAATACAATGCAATGGACTTGCGGGTCATATCGGGCGGACACTCAAGCTTGTCCGGATGTCCGTGATATGAACCGGTATCGGTATTAAAAATTACACAACGGTTAAATAGGGGGGCAATTTTCTGAACGCACTGTTTCATGTCTTTGCTCCACAGTTCCAGATGACCATTATAACTGTCCTGCCAGTCCTTGTTAAGATAAACAATGAGGTTTACGCGCCTTCTCCAGTTTTTATGATGAGGATGCACAGTGAAATCAGTATGAATGTTTAGAAATCCTCCTCGTTCAGACTGGTGTAGTCCTCCTCCTTCAAGCTCCGTATCAGCAACTAAATTTTCAATCCCGGTGAGCTTTGAGAGAAATGCAACAAACCCGGCTGAGTTCAATTCCTGGATAATGGCTTGTATACTTAAGGGGAACGATGCAATTTTATTCAACCCGTGTTTACGTTCATTTAAATGCAGGTAGTTTATCCAGCTTGTGTCATTCACTGCCGGAAACTCCCGTAATGCTTTATTTAATGCTTCGGGAACAAGAAAATTGTCGAGCACAATATGAGGATAAGGTTGTGCATCTTGGTACGCATCCAGTATACTTTTGACAACTTTTTCCCAATTTGAAAATGAAAAAATGTTCTCCTTATTTTTAATTTCTTCCGTCATTATATCTTATACAAAAAATATACGCAGAGCTTATGCTGCTCATTAACGCTTATTCTATTTCAACTTTCCACTGCTTGTATTCTACGTAATCTCCCGGCTTAAGTTTGTTTCTTTTTCTATATTCAACCGTATTATTTACTTTAACCATTCCACTATCAATTAGTGTGTTAGCCTCTGCACCGTTTGCTACCCAGGCCATAGCCTTTATCAGCTGGTTTAACTGAATATACTCATCTTTGATTTTAAACTTTTCCATTGCGTTTCCGTATATTGTAAAATTAATAAAACTAAATGTATTTAAAGGCCTATCTTTGCAGTATGGATAATAACGATAAGTTCGATAAATTACGTGAACTCTTAAATAAAGAGAATACCTGGCCAATTGTATATATGTTTAAATTTATTGTTCCCGCCAGTAACCAGAAAATAGCATTGATCGAATCTAAATTTTCGGACGAAGCAATTATTTCTCACAAAGAATCTTCCAATGGCAAATATTTTAGCATCACCGTTAAGGAAGTGATGCTGAGTGCCGATGCCATTATTGAAAAGTACCAGGAAATGGGAGATATTGAGGGGCTTATCACACTGTAAAAAGGTGAAATATAGCGTCTTGTGTTTCTTCCCGTTTTTGCTCCATAAGATAAGTTAATGGCCTACCTTTATTATTTTATTCAGCTGTTTTTGTATATTTGATAAAAAGCAGAATAATGAAGAGTAACAGGTGTAATATTTATCTCATAAGGTATATATTTTATAGTCTCATTTTTTTTTCTCTTTTCCCTGTTTGCCTTTCAGCACAATCAGTAACCTTTAATAATACAAATACCGGTGCAACCGGTACTATTCAGACCTGGACCGTACCTCCATGTGTAACTACCGTTACTATTGAAGCCTGGGGGGCTCAGGGAGGTGGTGGAAATGCCGGGCCTGGAGGTTTAGGTGCAAGAATGAAAGGCGACTTTTCTGTAACTCCCGGACAAGTTTTAAGAATACTTGTCGGACAGATGGGTACACAGTGCGGGACTGAAGGTGGTGGCGGGGGCGGTACTTTCGTTACCGATAATTCCAATACACCATTAATAATAGCGGGTGGTGGCGGTGGCTCGGCCAGAGGTTCTGTCGGATTAGGCGGAACAACAAATACCTGTGGACTTGACGGACAAGATCCTGGCGCTGGTTTTTCGACAGGAGGGTGTGCTGGCAATGGTGGAGGTGTAACATCCGGATGTGCGTCTGGAGGCGGACTATTGACAAATGGTGGAAGCAATGGGAGCTCAAGTCCTTGTACTAGTGCCCCGGGAGGCGGTATGAGTTTTGTAAATGGTGGTAACGGTGGAACAGCCAATTGCAGCTTTTGCAATGGAGTAAATGCTGATGGTGGTTTTGGTGGTGGCGGTGCTACTTTTGGCGCTGCTGACAGAGGTGGTGGAGGCGGAGGCGGATACAGCGGTGGCGGTGCCGGTGCCGGCAGCAATGGGACTGAAGGTGGTGGTGGTGGCGGTGGTTCGTATAATAATGGTACAAATCAATCCAATGCTTCTGCTGAACATGAGGGGCATGGTTTGGTTCAGATAACCTGGAATACTGCTGTTTATTACTATACCGGCTCTGCTCAAACCTTTACTGTTCCTCCCAATATAACCTCAATAACGGTTGAAGCTTGGGGTGCCGGTGGTGGCGGGTATTCCGGTGGTGGCGGTGGTGGTGCCGGTGGTGGATATGGCAAAGATGTGGTTACTGTTATTCCTGGTAACACATATAGTGTTGTGGTAGGACAGGGTGGTGTTCATAATGTTGGGGACAATGATAGCTGTAGGGCTGGTTCCGGAGGCGCGAGTAATTTTGGTAATGGTTTGGTTGTAGCTACTGGTGGACAGGGAGGAAAAAAGAGTGATAGCAATCCTTGCAGTGCACCAGGGATAGCAGCGGGGGGTACCAGCACGGCTACTGTTAATGTTAATGGTGGTGATGGTGCTTCAGCCCCCGCATCCCAATGTTGTCCGGGAACCGGTGGAAATGGCGGAGGACCGGGTGGCGGTTTAGGCGGTGGCCCTGATATGCCTGGTAATTTTCCGGGTGGTGGTGCCGGAGGCGGGAGCAATAATATTTTAGCTAAAGACGGTGCTGATGGATTTATAAAAATAAGCTGGAGTTATGATACAATAACATTAACTGGCGATACTGTTATTTGTTATGGTGAATATGCAACGCTGACCGCATCCGGTGGGGTTTCCTATTTATGGAATACTGGTGATACTACTTCCGTAATTATTGTTAGTCCGGCTACAACAGCTACCTATACGCTGATTGCTACAAATAACGGGGGGTGTGCAGACACACTTACTATAAATGTTATTGTAAACGCAATGCCTGTAGCCAACTTTACTCAGAGCAACGTGTGTTTGGGGGCTGTAACTAATTTTACAGATTTGTCGTCAGTTGCTCCTCCTGCTTCAATTATATCATACGAGTGGGATTTTGGCGATGGTAGTGCGTATAGCAGTGTTCAGAACCCTTCTCATACTTATGCTTCGGCTGGTATCTTCAATATAAGTCTTGTTGCTGCAACAGCTTATTGTGTGGATACTATGCTTAGCCAGGTTGCTGTTTACGATGCCCCTGTTTCTGGGTTTACAGCACTGAATGGATGTCTGAATGATTCAACACATTTTACAAATACCACAGTCCCTCCTTCAATTAATGGTATTGCAACCTGGATATGGGATTTTGGGGATGGAAGTATTCCTGATGCAACTTCATGGGAGCCAGGCCACCTTTATAGCTTCCCGGGCAGCTATACGGTTACGCTGATAGTAAACTCAACATACGGGTGTGCTGATACTTCAGTTACAGCAGTTAGTATTTACTCAAACCCGGCTGCGGGTTTCGCTTCTTCTGAAGCATGCTTAAATCAGACGACTGCCTTTAATGATTTAACAGCAGGGACAATTGCGTCCTGGAGTTGGGATTTCGGAGATGCAAGTCCTGTAAATACCACTCAGAATCCAAATCACATATATGCTATTGAAGGGACTTATCAGGCTTCACTAATTGTTGTTGATAATAATGGTTGTAGAGATACCGTTATCCAAAGTGTGGTTGCACATCCTCTGCCGGATGCGCAATTTTCCGTAGCAAACTCCTGTGAAGGGGCCTTTGTACAATTTACGAGCCAATCAACAATTGCCTCTCCCGATGTAATACAAGTATGGTCATGGAATTTTGGAGATGGTACCACAGTGAATAATCAGAATACCTCTCATTTGTACTCTGCAAGCGGCTCTTACAATGTGCAGCTGAATGTGGTTTCAGGATTCGGATGTGAAGATTCTGTCAGCAGAACAATAACGCTGAACCCGAGGCCGGAAGTTAATTTTACAGCTTTGGACACAATGGGCTGTACCCCGCAGTGTACCTCATTCCTATCTGTGGTTACAAATGGAACGGTTCAGTGGGATTGGGATTTTGGTGATGGAACAAGTGGAAGCAACCAACAGAACCCTGCACATTGTTATGACAATACATCACCTGGTCCTACGGACTATACCGTTTCTCTCGCAGTTACGTCAGATAGCGGCTGCACAACTACCATAATCATGGATGACTACATAACTGTGTTCCCAAAACCTATTGCTGTGGTTACTGCAGCTGAATATACTATACAGAAAGGAAGCAGCACACAGCTTACTGCAACAGGTGGTAGCACTTTTCAGTGGAGCCCGGCAACATCATTAAGTTGTGCTGATTGTGATGGTCCGGTTGCAAGCCCCCAGCAAACTACTTTGTATTGTGTAGAGGTTGCTGATAGCAATAATTGTATAGATAGCGCCTGTATAACCATTGAAGTAGTTACTCCTTGCAGTGATTTAACAGTTCCTACCGCATTCTCACCCAATGGTGACGGGTACAACGATAAGTTTTATTTGCAGGGCTGGAACAGTTGTATTATAGAATTTTCCTTTATGATATTCGACCGCTGGGGCGAAAAAGTATTCCAGGCAAACGATGGCAATCAGTCATGGGACGGTACTTTCAATGGAAAGGCAATGGATCCTGCGGTGTTTGTTTATTACCTCAATGCCACACTGAATAATGGAGAAAAGCTGACTAAAAAAGGAAATATATCTCTGATCAAATAAGTTTAAACGAACATTCACCTATAAGTTCATTATTCATTGACAGGAAATAATTTTCTGTTATCTGAGTAATATGTTGGATGCTGCTATAGCATTACGGACAGATCTCCTGAACATTCTTTTTAATTTTTGCGGCCAGCTCATCGGTTGGTAAATCATTCCTTTCTGTGCCAAAAGGATCTTCTATTTCTTCAGCAAGCAGCTCAAGGCTTGCAAAAGCATAGAACACAAACAGCACAATTGGAATACTGAGCCAGTGAAGATCATGAATCAGCCCAAGTGGAAGTGTAAGTATATAAATAAAAATAATCCGTTTAATAAATGTGCTGTAAGAGTATGGGATGGGGGTTTTTTTGATACGCTCGCAGGCACCCGCCACATTTGTGAAAGAGCGAAGCTCTTCGTTTAAAACAATAAGTTTATCTTCAGAAATAATGCCTTGTCTCACCAGCTTGTCTGCTTCTACATACATCTGTAATGCAATCCGGTTGGGGACATGCTTTGCTTTTTTAAGATCGCTTATTCTCAGCTCTTCGTATTCTTCCAGTTCGTTCTCATCAAATCCATTTCTTAAATGTTCTTTTAAAGCAAATGCATAATTGCCGATGAGTTTCCTGAAATGTACTTTTGATTCTTTGTTTGCGGCAGGCACAAAAGCATCAATTTTAAGCATAAGGTTTCGGCTGTTGTTTACAAGCTCTCCCCACAATCTTCGGCCTTCCCACCACCTGTCGTATGCTGTGTTGGTCCTGAATACAAGTAGCAGTGAAATAACAAAACCTACAAGAGAATGCATGATTGTTGTGCTTTTTAAAACCACAATGTCCTTTTCGTCAAGATAGCAGAAGAGTGCTGTAAATCCTGTAAGTACTGCCATTGCAGGTATGAGCATCCTGAATGTATCACTCTTGTGAAAATTAAATATCAGAGTGAACCAGTCTTTAGGATTATAAGCTTTCATAATGTCAAATGCGTTTTTAAAATAAGAATGTCCCGTGAAATTCATGGGACATTCTTATAAAGTATCTTTTCCTCACCTTTGTTGAGGTTGAACGGCATTTTATGCCTTAACATTAGCACGGATAATATTTAAAGCGCCACCCGCTTTAAACCATTCGATCTGCTGCTCATTGTAAGTGTGGTTCACTTTGATTTCATCTTTGCTTCCGTCAGCATGCTGTAATACCAGTTTTAATGGGGTATTAGGAGCAAAGGTGGTCAATCCAACAATGTCAATCAAATCATCCTCCTGGATTTTATCATAGTCTGCTTTGTCAGCAAATGTCAACGCAAGCATTCCCTGTTTTTTTAGGTTGGTTTCATGAATACGTGCAAATGATTTAACAAGTACTGCACGTACACCAAGGAAACGAGGCTCCATAGCTGCATGCTCACGCGATGAGCCTTCGCCATAGTTTTCATCACCAACTACAATAGAGCCAATCCCTTTGGCTTTATATGCGCGCTGAACAGCAGGTACCGCACCATACTCGCCAGTAAGCTGGTTTTTTACAGAATCTGTTTTGTCATTGAAATAGTTGATAGCACCAATCAGCATGTTGTTGGAAATATTGTCCAGGTGCCCGCGGTATTTCAGCCATGGACCTGCCATAGAAATATGGTCGGTAGTACATTTTCCTTTTGCCTTGATAAGAAGTCGTAAGTTCTTTAAATCAATACCTTCCCACGCTGCAAATGGATCAAGTAACTGCAAGCGGTCTGATGTAGGTGATACAATAATGTTTACCGTACTTCCGTCTTTTGCCGGAGCCTGGTACCCGGCATCTTCCACAGCAAAACCTTTTAAAGGCATTTCAATACCCTGAGGCTCTTTTAATTTTATTTTTTCACCTTTGGGAGTTGTTAAATAGTCTGTTATAGGGTTAAATGATAAATCGCCAGCAATTGCAAATGCAGTAACTATTTCTGGAGACGCAACAAAGGCATGTGTGTTTGGGTTACCATCATTACGTTTTGCAAAGTTCCTGTTGAACGATGTAATGATAGAATTTTTTCGGTTCGGGTCATCTGTATGGCGCGCCCACTGACCAATACATGGTCCGCATGCGTTTGCCATTACAACACCGCCCATTTTATCAAATGTATTCAGGTATCCATCGCGGTCAACAGTATAACGAACCAGCTCAGAGCCCGGTGTAATGGTATATTCCGCGGCAGCTTTAATACCGGCATCTACCGCTTGTCTGGCCACCGATGCAGCTCTTGTAATATCTTCATAGGAGGAGTTGGTGCAGGAGCCAATCAAACCAACTTCCAGTTTTGAAGGCCATCCGTTTTCTTTAACAGCTTGTGCAAATTTAGAAAGCGGCCATGCCAAATCCGGTGTAAACGGACCATTGATGTGCGGTTCCAGCTCTGATAAATTGATTTCTATTACCTCGTCAAAATATTTTGCAGGGTCGTTGTATACTTCTTCGTCACCGCGCAGGTGTGCTGCAACTTTATCTGCTGCTGCCGCAATATCTGCACGTTCAGTGCCTTTCAGGTACTCAGCCATTTTCTCATCATAACAGAATAGGGAAGTGGTAGCTCCGATTTCTGCTCCCATGTTACAGATAGTTCCTTTGCCTGTGCAGGATAATGAATCAGCCCCGGGGCCAAAATATTCAAGAATAGCATTTGTTCCACCTTTTACAGTAAGGATACCAGCTACTTTAAGGATAATGTCTTTGGACGAAGTCCAGCCGCTTAGTTTACCTGTAAGCTTTACACCAATCAGTTTAGGGAATTTCAGCTCCCATGGTAATCCTGCCATTACATCACAGGCATCAGCACCACCAACACCAATGGCAATCATGCCAAGGCCACCTGCATTCACTGTATGAGAATCTGTTCCAATCATCATTCCGCCCGGGAATGCATAGTTTTCCAGCAATACCTGGTGGATGATACCAGCACCTGGTTTCCAGAAACCAATTCCATATTTGTTGGATACTGATGAAAGGAAATCATACACTTCTTTATTTTTATCAAGAGCAGTATTCAAATCGGCTACAGCCCCGGTTTTTGCCTGTATAAGGTGGTCGCAGTGAACCGTAGAAGGTACAGCTACTTTTGGCCGGCCAGCCTGCATAAACTGCAGCAATGCCATCTGTGCCGTTGCATCCTGCATGGCAACACGATCCGGGTTAAAGTCTACGTATGATTTTTGACGCTCAAATGCTTTCGCAGGAAGCGCTTCCGCAAGATGTGCATAAAGTATTTTTTCGGTGAGCGTTAACGGACGATTCAATAATTTACGTGCAGCTTGTACCTTCGCAGGTAATTTTTCATAAAGCTCCTGAATCATTTCAATGTCAAATGCCATAGTAGTAAAATTTTAATTTTTTGAGTTTGTGTAGTAAAATAGCAATACCAAAAACAGGGTATAATTTGCGGGTACAAAGATAGCGCTATTGTTGGAAACAACCTCTATATTTTATGCAAAAAATGATTGTCAGGAGGGGTGAGGGACAGCAACCTGACACAAAAGCTCTGAAAACAATATATTCGAAAAATGTTTTGCTTCTATTTGTCTGATTTTCAGTATTATTCTACGTAGGTGGGGGTGTTGCAGGTTTCTGTCTTTGGTACAAATTCATATTTTAACCCTATCCGGAGCTCAATTGTTTTATTCCTTACCTCCAGCCCCGAGGTTTTGTATGCAGGCATAATAATATCGGGGTTATAAAAGGCTTCCGTAAAAAATTTGAAATTGCTGTAGCTCACAAATTCAATACCTCCTCCACCTGCTGCGCTAACATGCAGTGGCAAAAACTTCCCAGTAATTGCAGGGGAAGCAGTACCCTGGGATAAATTGTATTCCAGCCTTGGTCCAATCAATACATAAGGGATAATGCGGTACATCTCGTAACGCAGTTTCAGGTAATTGTTCCAGCAAAGGTATTGCAGTTTGTTGTAATAATTGGCCTCCGGCTGCTTATCACGGGAGCCTTTTTCATTGTATTGGATTTCGCTTACCCAGCGGGCATAATTACCACTGAAGAACTCAAAGAATATGCTTCCGTTGGGGCCAATGATGTAGTTTTTACGGGAAACGGAAAGGGGATCTGTGAAGTAGAATTTTTGGTTCCCCAAAGAGCCACCTGCCGTTATACCTATACTGTTCAGGAATTGCGCCTCAGATTGAAAAGCGGCTAAAATGAACAGGAATAAAAATAGTGCTTTTTTCATACTCTCTAAACGTATAAAGACTATGCCATATTGTTTTGCGGTAACACTGCGCTTGATGCTTCAACGGCTGGACTGATTTTCTTCACCAATCCCTGCAATACCTTTCCTGGTCCCACCTCTATAAAGTTAGTTGCTCCGTCAGCTACCATTTGCTGTACTGTTTGCGTCCATTTTACAGGTGCTGTAAGCTGTGATATCAGGTTGGCTTTGATTTCTGATGGGTTTGAAACCGCTTTTGCTGTTACATTTTGATATACCGGACAAATAGGTTGGTTGAAAGTTGTGGCGTTAATTGCAGCTTCCAGTTCTATACGTGCCGGCTCCATTAGCGGGGAATGAAATGCACCACCCACCGGCAATACAAGTGCTCTTTTTGCGCCTGCGGCTTTTAATTTTTCACAAGCGGTATTTATACCGTTGATGGAACCCGAAATCACGAGTTGGCCCGGACTGTTATAGTTTGCCGCTACTACCACTTCACCGCTTTGGGTGACTTCTGCACAAATATCTTCAATGATTTTATCATCAAGGTTTAATATAGCCGCCATGGTGGAAGGATTCCGTTCGCAGGCCTTTTGCATGGCCATAGCGCGTTTTGATACCAATACAAGTGCATCCTCAAATGAAAGTGTTTGGTTGGCAACCAATGCCGAAAATTCACCCAGGCTGTGACCGGCAACCATATCCGGCTGCAGGCTGCTGCCTAGGGTTTTGGCAAGTATTACGGAGTGTAAAAATATAGCGGGTTGTGTAACATTGGTTTGCTTTAGCGCTTCATCTGTACCTGTAAACATGGTATCTGTTATACGAAAACCAAGTATATCATTGGCTTTCTCAAATAGTTCTTTTGCTATGGCCGAGTTCTCGTATAAATCTTTCCCCATTCCTGAAAATTGGGAACCCTGACCTGGAAATACATATGCTTTCATGTGATATAAGTTTTAATATGAATACAAACTCAATATTACTAAAATATTGAAAAAGAAAGGCTGTTTAAATGCTCTTTTTATCCACAGCAACCTGGTAAAAAAACACAGCAGAAAAAGAGATTTTGAAATGAAAAACGTTTCTACTTTATGACGGTTTTTATCACTTTCTGAAACGAAGAATTTCCAACTCTTACCAGGTAAGCGCCCTTTGGATAATTGAATATGTCCATTGTGGTGTTGAATGTGAGTGCCGTTGAAGCTATTTGCTTGCCCGTAATATGTTTTCCCGCAATATCAAACAGGTCTATGGTAATATAACCATCAACAGCAAGGTTGGAGCCTGTAATTGTCAACTGGTTTTCAACCTGGTAAACCGAAAAAATTCCATGTGGTTTTTGCTCTTTAATCCCTGAAAAAGAAGTCATGTCAAATGCAAAAATCCTTGTTCTTGTTTTGGTTGCATCCCTGTACATGCCGGTGTGCCAGAATGTGTGTCCATCGGGATCAAGGCTTGTTTGGGAATAATCGCCCCAACGTTCAATATAGGGTTGTGAACTTTGGCCTGCTATGGCAATCTGTTCGTTAAAAGTAAAAACACCCGGTGGATCGCTGGCCAGCCTTCCTGTATACCCAATACTTGGGTAGGTATTTATGCCGGATATGGAGTAAGCAATTCCTATGTTCCCATCATCATCCATAGCCATGCTTGCTACCCACCTGCTTTCTGTGTCAGGTGCGTATGTCCCTTGCTGATAAATGGTCCAGTCACCGCTTGTAGTGCTTTGTCTCAATTCATACCACCTGATAGCCGCATGGTTTGCTGAGTCCGGTTCTGCAATATTTACAGCACAGCAAAGAAGCACAGAATTATACCCGGGCCATATTCTGTATGGTGCGCGTTGCATAAATGTCCCTGTAATGCCATCCAATAGCTGTGTTTCATTCTTTTGCGGTATGTCCTGGTAAATAAAAGAAAAATGAGAGTTGAAAGGGGCTGTGTCCAAGGTGTCGAGGGCAATGGAAGTGTTGGATGGTGTTACCCAGTCTGTCGTCATCGATAAAATATGTATTCTGTCAGCATTGCCCCAGCTATCATCTTCCATAATGAAGAAATAGGCCGGTGTTCCGTTGGGTGGCAGCTGGCCTTCAGCATCGGCTCCTAAGGGCGAAAAGAAACCATTGTCAGCAAAGCTCGGAATGCTTTTTACGATCATGCCGGCTGTGCTATCCCCCGCAATCATTTTGTTCCTGTCGAAAACAACAAGCTTTTTGTCCTGTGCATTGTAGCTCAAATAGTATCCGTCAGGCCAGATAGAAAGCCGTGGATAGTCAACAAAATCAATACTGCTTGGGATAAATGAATATTTATAGAATGTTCCGGTAGGGTCCGGAGTGGTTGAAACAGCCATAAAGATTTCCCGTGTATCAACTTGTATCTGGCTGATGAGCCATCTGTCGGCAAATCTATCGTACAACACTACAGGATCGCCATTTCCATTACTTCCTGCCCACATGCTGCTTAAATCCATTTCTGCAATTAGAGGGGTGCCGTTTTTGTCATAAACACGATAAGAGAAATTGATGGCCTGAACAAAATGGTTTGGTCCTGCTGCACCAGATGGATCGTACGGACCTCCTATTCCATCTGCAATATTACCCTGTCCCTGCCAGTTTACCAGTGTTCCGGCAGAAACCCTGTTGCCATGCTGCTTTTGTATTACCGGATCCGGAGTAAATGGGGAGTCCTTTTTTTTATTGCGGGTGCGGCTTTTCCTCTCCGTTGGTTTTCTTTCTCTTTTATGATAGGCGGGATGTTTTTTAGCGAGCTCTTTCAACGGTTCTGAAACCGAAAAGCTTGTACATCTGTTAAAGTAAACATCCTGAACGGCTGGTTTTTGTGAGAACAAGAATGTGTGCATAAAAATGCAAAACAGAAAAGAGACGGATTTTTTCATAGACTTATAAAGTGATGTTCAGGCACCAATAGTAAATAAATTCCCGCAAAATAAAAAACGGGGTTATTCGAAAGAACTACCCCGTTTTTTTTAAGTGTTAAAATGATCTTACTTCCTGTCGCCAAACAAACGTAGCATCATCAGGAATAGATTGATGAAATCCAGGTAAAGATTTAAAGCTCCCATAATCACAAGTTTTCCTGCAGATGCAGTACCTAATTCTACACCAGCACCTATATTTTTTAACTTTTGTACATCGTACGCTGTTAACCCTGTAAATACCAATACGCCAATAAAGCTGATAATGTATGACATACCATCACTTTGAAGAAAAAGGTTTATAAGACTGGCAATAACAATCCCTACAAGGCCCATCATCATAATGGAACCAAATTTAGTAAGGTCGGTTTTTGTAGTATATCCTACAAGCGCCATTGTTCCAAACATGCCTGAAGCGGCAAGGAATGTACCATAAATGGAGCTTTCTGTATATCTAAGGAATATAAAGCTGAGGCTCATTCCCATTACTGCGGAGAATGAAAGGAATAAAAATAATAATATCGGGTAAGAGATACGGTTTATTCCAAACGACATAATCAGTACAAAAGCTAATGGTGAGAACATTACAATATAGCCTAGTCCCGTAATTCGGCCAAACTCATTTCTCAGCAGAGAAAAAAGCTCTGCATTGTTACCAAAATAATAAGATACTATTGATGTTATAGCCAAAGCAGCAAACATCCATGAGAACACACTCGACATAAATGTTTTGGACAAAGCTTTGGTTTGATCCGTTTGAACGTAGTTAAAATTTGAAGTTTCCATATATAAATTTATTTTTTTTATTTTTAGTTCTACAAAGATAATACCGGTTTACCTTATTCTGCAAAAATGTCAGTTTTTGACGTTTTTTAACATCTTTAATGCAACTTAGAGCCTATCAGGTTAATAAATTCTGAACGGGTGGTATCTTTTAAAAATTCCCCCGTAAATGCCGAGGTGGTAGTTACCGAATTTTGTTTTTGTATACCACGCATCTGCATGCACAGGTGTGAACACTCAATAACTACTGCCACTCCAAGTGGTTTTAGGGTGTTTTCAATACAATCGCGTATTTCGGTTGTAAGTCGCTCCTGCACTTGCAACCTGCGGGCAAATGCATCAACAACGCGTGGAATCTTGCTTAAGCCAACTATGTGGCCGTTCGGAATATAAGCAACGTGAGCTTTTCCAAAAAACGGCAACAAGTGATGCTCGCACATGCTGTAAACCTCTATATCCTTTACAATTACCATTTGCTTGTAATCTTCTTCAAACATGGCACTTTTAAGGATTTCTTCAGGGTTTAAATCATAACCGTGCGTTAAAAACTGTATGGCTTTGGCTACGCGCTCAGGTGTTTTTAAAAGCCCTTCTCTGCCGGGGTTCTCACCAATGTCTGTTAAAATGGTTTTGTATTTAGTAGCTATATTATCGATCAGTTTAAGGTTATACCTGTCTATTTTGGTATAGCCTTGTACATCGTCAAACTCGTCATGTCCCATATTTTTATGTCTTATTAGTTAATGGTTGTTGAGTTACTTATCAGTTATCAGTTAACGGTTATTAGTTATTGGGTTAACTTTATCGTTGCATGTTATACACAATATTCCAAATAAACCAATGAACCAATGAACAAGTGAACCAATCAACCAAAATACTCCACGTAATTGTTCTCTGTTTCATACAGCTTAATACAATGCAATTTGCAGTTGAGCGCATTTACGTGTGGCTCTAGTTCGTTCCAGATAGCAATAGCAACATTTTCGGTCGAAGGCATCACATCCTTTATAAAATCAACATCGAGATTCAGGTTTTTATGATCCAGCTTATCGGTAATGTATTTGCGGATAATGACACTCAGGTCCTTCAGATTAACCGAATAACCTGTATCCGGGTTTACTTCTCCTTTTACTGTTACAAATAAATTATAATTATGCCCGTGCCAGTTAGGGTTGGAGCATTTGCCAAATATTTCATTGTTCTGCTCTTCACTCCATTTCGGATTATAGAGCTTGTGGGCAGCGTTAAAGTGTTCTCTGCGGGTTATATATATCATTCTGCAAATATACTAAACGAATTACGAATTTGCCCGAATATCGAATGTTGACGAGATTTAAAATTATAAAAGAGGACAAAATCGAAGCAGGTATTAAAATTTGATATTGTTTTTAAATAGAAGCAGTTAGCAGATACACATTCGATATTCAGACAAATTCGTAATTCGGTGCAGGGAGTTTCGTAAATTCGTAATCATTCGTTTATCTGTAAGCCGTATATTTGTACAATGAAAATCCTTCTGGTTGCTGCCACTCAGTTTGAAATTGCGCCTTTGTTAAATTATATTGGAGCAACTTCCGTTTCAGAAGGTGTATTATCCGCACACACGTATAAGCAGCATGAGATTGTAATTTTAATAACTGGTGTGGGAATGGTAGCTACTGCGTATTACGTTGGTAAAAATATAGGAAGCAAGTATGATTTTGCTATTAATGCCGGTATTTGCGGGAGCTTTAATCGTAACCTGGATATAGGAACGGTAGTAGATATTGTCGAGGATTCTTTTTCCGAATTAGGCGCAGAAGATGGGGATAGTTTTTTAAGCCTGAGTGATTTGAATTTGCCAGGCTGTATAACTGTTAAAAATCCGGGTTCGCCTTTTAAAAATGCTGTGTTGGATGTGCTGCCGAAAGTAAATGGAATTACAGTCAACAAAGTACATGGTAATGAGAGCAGTATTGATAAGGTTGCGGTCAAATTTCACCCCATAGTAGAAAGCATGGAGGGTGGGGCATTTATGTTTGCATGCAAAGAGTCGGGTATACCACATGCTCAAATTCGAAGTGTTTCCAATTATGTTGAACGAAGAAATAAAAGCACCTGGAACATCCCTCTGGCAATAGAAAACCTGAATAAAAAACTATTAGATGCAATTGATGCATTTTGAACGAACGCTAAAGCCGATGTCTCCGAACCCCGCACTCCAAACTCTTAATTCATCACTAACAATAGGTTTTAGTCCTTGCCCGAACGACTGTTTTATTTTTGATGCAATGATTCATAATAAAATTGATACGGAGGGTTTGAGGTTTGATGTGTTGATGGAAGATGTTGAAACGCTCAACCAGAAAGCATTTCAAAGCAAGTTGGATATTACAAAGCTTAGCTACCACGCGTATGCATATCTTACTAAAGAGTATCAGTTGTTAAATGCCGGCAGCGCCCTGGGTAACAATTGTGGTCCCTTATTAATTACAATTAAAAGCCCCGAAACAATACTCTCCGAACTACAAAGTCCGAACTCCGAACTAAAAATTGGAATTCCCGGAAAGTACACAACAGCGAACTTTCTATTGTCTCTGGCTTTTCCCGGTGCAAAAAATAAACAGGAGATGGTGTTTTCTGATATTGAAAATGCTGTGCTCAATGGGAAAGTGGATGCCGGACTCATTATCCATGAAAATCGTTTTACATACGAGCAAAAGGGATTAAAAAAAGTAATAGATTTAGGAGAATATTGGGAAAAGCAAACACAAATGCCGATTCCGTTAGGGGGCATTGTAATAAAGCGGTCCTTGCCGGATGAATTGAAAAATAAGGTGAACAGGGTGATTCGGAGAAGTGTGGAGTACGCCTTTGCAAATCCCAAGTCCAGTCTTGGTTTTGTGAAGGAGCATGCTCAGGCCATGAGTGAAGAGGTGATGTATAAACACATCAATTTATATGTCAACAATTATTCCGTTGACTTGGGGAAGAGTGGAAGAGAGGCGGTACAATTGTTGTTTGATAAAGCACAGCAAACAGGCGTCATAAATAAAATTAATGAACAATTATTTATATAAATATTGAGTTTGGGCTTTAGACATGGTCTCAATCTCAAATCTCAAATCTCAAATCTCAAATCTGATAATATGATTGTAGTAACAGGCGCAGCTGGCTTTATTGGCAGTTGTTTGGTAAGTAAGTTAAATGAGGAGGGTTTCACAGATTTAATTCTGGTAGATGATTTTTCGAACACCGAAAAAAATAAAAATCTCGCAGGAAAAAAGTATTCTCAGAAAATTCATCGTGATGAGTTTATTCAATGGTTAAAAGCAAATCAGCGTCTTGTACAGTTTGTTTTTCACCTGGGTGCACGTACCGATACTACAGAATTTAATAAAGAAATTTTTGATAGGCTCAACCTTAATTATTCCAAAGACGTATGGAACATCTGCGTGGAATTTGGCCTGCCATTAGTATACGCGTCCTCCGCTGCAACCTATGGATTAGGGGAATTCGGATATGACGATAATGAAAATAACATTGAAAAGTTAAAGCCTTTAAACCCCTATGGTGATTCAAAAAATGATTTTGATAAGTGGGTCCTGAAGCAGGAGAAAAAGCCTTATTTCTGGGCGGGTTTAAAGTTTTTTAATGTTTACGGACCGAATGAATATCACAAAGGCCGTATGGCTTCCGTTATATTCCATGCTTTTAACCAGATACAGGAAAAGGGAATGGTAAAGCTGTTCCGTTCTCACAACCCTGAATATGCCGATGGCGGACAGTTGCGTGATTTTGTATATGTAAAGGATGTTGTGGAGGTTTGTTATTTTCTTTTACATCATCGTAAAAATTCAGGTATATATAATCTGGGATCTGGGAAAGCACGCACCTTTCTTGATTTGGCAAAAAATACTTTTGCTGCTTTGAATAAAAAAGAGAAAATTGAGTTTATAGATACCCCTGTTGATATTCGTGATAAATACCAGTATTTTACAGAGGCAAATATGAATAAGCTAAAAGCGATTGGGTATTCAAAACCGTTTCATACGTTGGAGGAAGGTGT
Source organism: Bacteroidia bacterium (assembly GCA_020051175.1). Lineage (GTDB taxonomy): Bacteria > Bacteroidota > Bacteroidia > 2-12-FULL-35-15 > 2-12-FULL-35-15 > 2-12-FULL-35-15. The sequence continues at coordinate 104,051 of JAGVJJ010000008.1, forward strand.
AATGGATTATGTACAGAATTATCTTGTTGGAAAACACCTTTATTAGAGGGAATTTTATAATAGGTATAATTTAGAAATGATTAATGAATTAATTGTTATAGCTAACTCTTAAAAATATTCAATAATATACACCACCCCCTGTGCACCACTTCCTCCTGTCCTGTTTGTAGTGGATGGCGTTTGTGCTCCCCCACCACCAGACCCGTAAGTCACTGCATTAGTTCCATTTGAATTTGATCCTCCTGAAGCCCCTCCTCCAAAATAAGAATTTCCGCCATTTCCACCAATACCAAAAGTTGTACTAAACTGTATTCCTCTGCCTCCATCGTCACCATCAATATTTATATCACCTCCCGATCCAGAGCCACCTTGCCCTCCCGCAGCATTTGCACCAACTGTTGTGCTACCCCCAATAACTGAACCTTGAGCACCACCAGTAGCTGTCAGATATGCACCGAACGAAGATGAATTTCCGGCTCCTGCAGAAGAAGCTGCAACAGTCACAGATTGAGAAGCACCAATTTCCGTAGCAGTGAACAACCTGATAGCAGTACCACCACCACCACCACCACCACCGGCATCATCAGTAGCAGTTACACTTCCACCAGCACCTCCACCACCAACGCAAATAACCTGGCAAAATCTCATACCAGTGGTAGGGGTATAAGTTCCATTTGCTGTAAAAATTTGCTTTTTAACAGTAACAGGTCCAATAGTGAGTACTGCCGTTCCTGTTCCTACCTGTAATAAATCATCATCGGTATCCCATTGTATTGCACCTTCGGTAGTTTGAGTTACATTATTGGTAGATTGTGGTAATTTCAAACCCTCGGTTGTTGCATTGTTGTCAATAGCAGACATGTCCAACATTACTGCGTCAGGAATATTTACTTTGCCTGTTCCTGCCTGAATAGTTACTGCAGTAGCCCCGGTCGTATTACCAATAGTAATTGTATTTGCAGCAGCTCCTGTACCAATATTTATAGTTTGGGCAGCTGCACCAGTACCCAAATTAATAGTTCGTGCATCTGCGGTAGTACCTAAATTCAGGCCTCCTGTTCCGGCATGTAGTGTTGTGGTTCCTGCTGTACCTGCTGTACCGTTTCCTATAAGTATAGTGTGTGCTGCATTGCCTGTAGCAACGTTGATTGTTTTAACAGCAGCTCCCGTGCCAATATCAATAGTCTGCGCACCAGATGAATTTCCAAGACTTATAGTACCCGTTTGCGCAGTGCCGCCAATAGTAATTGTACCTGTTGTTGTTGAAGCACCTATTGTATAAGTAGAACCGCCAACTCCATCCAGGCTGTAATTTCCGGTACCAACTCTCTCTGTTAACGATGCAGCTCCATTTGTTGTTCCTATTGTAATCACGTTAGCTGAAGAGCCATCGGCAATATGTACTGTTTTAACACCCGATGCACCTGTCGCAATATTCACTGTTTCAGCACCTGATGATTCTCCAAGGCTTATGGTTCCTGTTTGAGCAGTACCACCAATGGTAATTGTTCCGGTGGTGGTTGAGGCTCCAATATTGTACGTAGAAGCTCCAACACCATCGAGGCTATAATTGCCTGTGCCAACTCTGTGAACTGTACCAGCAGCCCCATTTGTGGAGCCAATATTTACAACTCCTGTTGAGGTTCCCGTGTTGATATTTGTCACCTGGTTATTGCTGGCATTTATATTAACTGCTCCACTGCCTGAATTAATAGTTGTTGTACTTGTTGTATTTGTAGAGCCAAGTGTTATTGTTTGAACTGCACCGCCTGTTCCAATCTGGATATTATGAGCGGTGGCGCCATTGCCTACCTGAATGTTTGCACCTTCAAGAGTTAAATTACCAGTGGTATTACCAATTTGCGTGTTTGCAGTTCCGGATTGGTTGATATCAACTGTTCCCAGGACAATCACATTATTGGTTCCATTACCTATATTGGTAGCGTTAGCAGTTGTGGCATTCAGATTAACAGTACCTCCGGTAGATGTTATTCCTTCGTTAAATGTTGCCAGGTTGCTCCATGTTTTAGCACCTGCCATTGTTTGAGCTCCTGTGGTTACAACACCACCAAACGTGGCACTGGCAGGTTCAAGATTTAATGTGGCCGTAGAAACGTCTAATGTTGCTCCATTTGCATTTGGGCTGGAGCCAATAGCAGATAAGGACATTACACCGGTCGAACCCGTGCTTCCTGTTGAGCCTGTACTTCCCGTAGCACCTGTGCTTCCGGTCGAACCTGTGCTTCCTGTTGAGCCAGTACTTCCGGTATCACCTGTTGCACCAGTAGTTCCTGTAGAACCCGTTGCACCTGTACTACCAGTAGAACCAGTACTTCCAGTAGAGCCGGTCGAGCCTGTACTTCCCGTGTCTCCTGTGGCCCCCGTTGTTCCAGTTATACCAGTATTTCCAGTTCTGCCAGTAGAACCAGTACTTCCTGTAGAGCCAGTGGAACCAGTACTTCCTGTATCTCCAGTAGCCCCCGTTGTTCCAGTTATACCAGTATTTCCAGTTCTGCCAGTAGAACCGGTACTTCCTGTAGAGCCAGTGCTGCCGGTAGAACCAGTGCTACCAGTAGAGCCGGTACTTCCAGTAGCTCCAGTGTTGCCGGTCGAACCTGTACTGCCTGTTGCCCCTGTTGCGCCTGTAGTTCCTGTGCTTCCTGTCGAACCAGTACTGCCAGTGGCCCCTGTTGAACCAGTAGCACCTGTACTTCCAGTTGAGCCAGTACTTCCGGTAGCTCCTGTTGATCCACTAGCCCCAGTGCTTCCCGTTGAACCTGTACTTCCGGTGCTTCCCGTTGAGCCTGTACTTCCAGTTGAACCCGTACTTCCGGTTGAGCCTGTAGCTCCAGTACTTCCAGTTGAACCAGTAGCACCTGTGCTTCCAGTCGATCCTGTAGCTCCAGTGCTTCCAGTTGAACCAGTAGCACCTGTGCTTCCAGTCGAGCCTGTAGCACCCGTACTTCCAGTTGAGCCAGTAGCCCCAGTGCTTCCTGTAGAACCTGTACTTCCAGTTGAACCTGTACTTCCGGTAGCTCCTGTCGACCCACTAGCCCCAGTGTTTCCTGTTGAACCAGTAGCCCCAGTGCTTCCTGTTGAACCAGTAGCTCCAGTGCTTCCAGTCGAACCCGTAGCTCCTGTGCTTCCTGTTGAACCAGTAGCACCCGTACTTCCAGTATCACCTGTTGCTCCCGTGCTTCCTGTTGAACCGGTGTTACCCGTGCTTCCTGTTGAACCTGTAGCTCCTGTACTTCCGGTATCACCAGTAGCGCCAGTACTTCCAGTTGAGCCTGTAGCTCCTGTACTTCCTGTTGAACCTGTAGCGCCAGTACTTCCAGTAGAGCCGCTCGCTCCAGTGCTTCCAGTTGAACCCGTACTTCCGGTATCACCAGTGGCACCGGTACTTCCTGTGCTGCCAGTAGCTCCTGTACTTCCGGTATCACCAGTCGCACCGGTAGTTCCAGTCGAACCTGTAGCTCCGGTACTTCCAGTATCACCAGTCGAACCGGTAGCCCCAGTAGTTCCGGTGCTGCCGGTCGAGCCTGTACTTCCAGTATCACCTGTAGAGCCCGTAGCGCCAGTACTTCCAGTTGAGCCTGTAGCTCCTGTGCTTCCAGTTGAGCCTGTATCGCCAGTGCTTCCAGTCGAACCCGTAGCTCCTGTGCTTCCTGTTGAACCAGTAGCACCAGTACTTCCAGTATCACCTGTTGCTCCCGTGCTTCCTGTTGAACCAGTGTTACCCGTGCTTCCAGTTGAACCTGTAGCGCCAGTGCTTCCAGTTGAGCCTGTAGCACCAGTGCTTCCTGTTGAACCCGTAGCTCCTGTACTTCCAGTTGAGCCAGTACTTCCAGTATCACCTGTTGCTCCCGTGGTTCCTGTTGAACCAGTGTTACCAGTGCTTCCAGTTGAGCCTGTAGCACCCGTGCTTCCTGTTGCACCAGTAGCCCCAGTGCTTCCAGTTGAGCCTGTAGCTCCTGTACTGCCTGTTGAACCAGTAGCTCCAGTACTTCCAGTTGAGCCAGTACTTCCTGTGCTTCCAGTTGAACCTGTACTTCCTGTAGCACCGGTAGAACCTGTACTTCCAGTATCGCCAGTCGAACCGGTAGCCCCAGTAGTTCCGGTGCTGCCGGTCGAGCCTGTACTTCCAGTTGAGCCAGTAGCACCCGTACTTCCTGTAGCACCGGTCGAACCTGTACTTCCAGTATCACCTGTCGAACCAGTACTTCCGGTCGATCCTGTAGCTCCAGTACTTCCAGTAGAGCCGCTCGCTCCAGTGCTTCCTGTAGCCCCAGTAGAGCCAGTTGCCCCAGTGCTCCCGGTCGAACCTGTACTTCCAGTATCACCAGTCGAACCAGTAGCTCCAGTAGCTCCAGTAGCTCCAGTTGAACCGGTAGTCCCAGTAGTTCCAGTGCTGCCGGTCGATCCTGTACTTCCAGTATCACCTGTAGCGCCAGTGCTTCCAGTTGAACCAGTAGCTCCTGTACTGCCTGTTGATCCGCTAGCCCCAGTACTTCCAGTTGAGCCAGTACTTCCTGTATCACCTGTAGCACCAGTACTTCCAGTATCACCTGTTGCTCCCGTGCTTCCTGTTGAACCAGTGTTACCAGTGCTTCCTGTTGAACCTGTAGCCCCTGTACTTCCCGTTGAACCTGTATCGCCAGTGCTTCCCGTTGAACCGCTAGCCCCAGTGCTTCCAGTTGAGCCGCTAGCGCCAGTGCTTCCAGTTGAACCCGTAGCACCTGTACTTCCTGTAGCACCGGTAGAACCTGTACTTCCAGTATCGCCAGTCGAACCAGTAGCTCCAGTAGCTCCAGTTGAACCGGTAGCCCCAGTAGTTCCAGTTGCACCAGTAGAGCCAGTCGCTCCTGTGCTGCCTGTAGAACCTGTACTTCCCGTATCGCCAGTTGCACCGGTAGTTCCTGTTGCACCAGTAGAGCCAGTAGCTCCAGTACTTCCAGTAGAGCCGGTAGCACCCGTGCTGCCGGTCGAACCCGTGCTTCCTGTATAACCTGTTGCACCGGTAGTTCCAGTAGAACCAGTCGCTCCAGTACTTCCAGTAGAACCGGTAGAACCAGTCGCTCCTGTGCTGCCGGTCGAACCCGTGCTTCCTGTATCACCTGTTGCACCAGTTGTTCCAGTAGAA